>CP070693.1:562860-570597 GCA_020353235.1 Dehalococcoidia bacterium
CCTATTTCCGGCTCATGGAAGGCATAGGCGATGCCCTCTTTAACGACTAATAGCCTCTGGCCATCGTGGAAGCTGTCCTCCATGCTTTCGCCTTTGACGATGGAACTCTGGACGGTAGCCTGTAAAAGAAGAAAGACTGCCACCGCCAGCAAAATTGTTCCGATAACCTCGCGGAGAAGAGCTTTCATATGGAAGTCATTTCCTTCCAGACTAGAGACAATTATACCCCATCCCAATTTATCTGGCTAGTCGGCTAAATTTGCACTTTGCAAAAATGGGGTGCTAGAATTACCAAGGTATGGATTATATGGAGCAGGCGGTATCTCTGGCCAAGCTGGCTCTGGGGCAGGTTAGCCCTAACCCGGCGGTGGGCGCCGTGGTCCTTAATAACGATGTCGTTGTCGGGCAGGGCTATACCCAGCCCCCGGGTTCGTGGCATGCTGAGATTTCGGCTCTGGAGCAGGCCGGGGAAAAGGCTCGCGGTGGTGTAATGTATGTTACCTTGGAGCCGTGCTGCCATTACGGGCGCACTCCACCCTGTACTCATGCAATTATCTCGGCCGGCATCACCGAGGTCCATCTGGCTATGATTGACCCTAACCCCTTGGTCTGCGGGCGGGGCAAGAGCGAGCTGGAAAAAGAGGGCATAAAAGTATATGTTGGCGAG
Organism: Dehalococcoidia bacterium; assembly: GCA_020353235.1. Lineage (GTDB taxonomy): Bacteria > Chloroflexota > Dehalococcoidia > Dehalococcoidales > JAUYDJ01. The sequence goes on from CP070693.1 coordinate 563,528, forward strand.
CACGAGGAGGCAGCTAGCCAGGTTAATGAAGCCTATACCAAACACATCACCACCGGTATGCCCTTTGTCATCGCCAAATTTGCCATGAGTCTGGATGGTAAGATTGCCACTGGTGGCGGCGATTCCAAATGGATTAGTGGTGAGGAAGCCAGACGATACGCTCATCACCTGCGCTGTACCGTTGATGCCATTATGGCCGGCGCCAAGACCATAATAAGTGATGACCCCCGCCTCACCTCCCGGTGTTGTGTCGGTAGAGGAGGAACTGCCCGGAAGCAACCGCTACGCGTAATTGTTGATGGTAAGGGGCAGATACCACCCAGCGCCCGCATATTCGAGCAGCCCGGTAAAACGCTGCTGGCTCTGGGCAGGACGGCTAAACCGGAAGATAAAGATGCTCTGGTCCGGGCCGGGGCGGAGTTACTGGAGTTGCCTTCCGACGGAGAGACAGCAGATTTGGCGAAGTTGCTCAAGAACTTGGGTGAGCGGGGAATTACCCGTGTCCTGGTAGAGGGGGGTGGAATTCTCATCGGTTCGCTGTTTGACAACGGGCTGGTGGATAAAGTTATTGCTTTTATTGCGCCGATTGTCATTGGCGGCAAGGAAGCCAAGACTCCGGTCAGTGGCCGGGGGGTTGACAAGGTGATAAATTCAATTAAATTAGAACGTATTAACGTCGATAGATTCGGTGATGACCTGATGATTAGCGGCTACGTTAAGGGGTAAGCATGTTTACCGGTATTGTTGAAGAGACGGGTAGGGTAGTCTCAATTAAATCAGGCAAATTGAGTATCGCTGCTGGCGATGTCCTCCCGGGTATAGAAATAGGCGGCAGCATTGCCATTAACGGGGCCTGCCTGACCGTAACTGAGTTTAATGTCAGCACCTTTTCAGTTGACATAATGTTAGAGACAGTAAAGCGGACCAACCTGGGGCTACTTACTGTCGGTGATATAGTAAACCTGGAAAGACCACTGACTTTAGGCAAACCACTGGGAGGGCATCTGGTGCAGGGGCATGTGGATGATACCGGCCGGGTAGCCTCTATTCTACCAGCCGGCAGGGAGTCAATCATTAGATTTGAAGTCCCGCCGGAAGTAATGCGCTACATAGTGAAGAAGGGCTTTATCGCCGTTGACGGGATTAGCCTAACCGTTGTTGAATTGGACGCCACCTCTTTTACGATTTCGGTGGTTGACTATACGCTGAAGCATAGTAATTTGGGTAGCCGGCGGGTGGGTGATCTGGTTAATATAGAGGTAGATGTTATGGCCAAATACGTGGAACGGCTGAGCCAGCCCTACCAGAGCGGCATAACGGTTGATTTCCTGCAGGAACACGGTTTCCTGTCGGCTGATTTACGTTGAGAGGGGTAAAGATGGGATTGGCGACTATTCCTGAAGCTATTAAAGATGTAAAAGCGGGCAAATTCATCATCATCGTTGATGATGAAGACCGCGAGAATGAAGGCGACCTGGCTCTGGCGGCGGAGAAGGTGACCACTGAGGCGATTAATTTTATGGCCAAGCATGCCCGCGGCTTAATCTGTATGCCCATCATCGGTGAGCGGCTGGATGAATTAAAAATCCCCCTGATGGTGGGGGAGAACACCTCAAAGTTTACCACTGCCTTTACCGTGTCGGTTGAAGCCAAGCACAAGACGACCACCGGCATTTCAGCATCAGACCGGGCCGAGACGGTAAAAGCGATAATTGACCCGGCTACCAAGCCGGATGATTTAGCCCGCCCGGGGCATATGTTCCCGCTCAGAGCCCGGGAGGGTGGGGTACTAGCACGGGCGGGCCAGACCGAAGCAATCGTTGACCTAGCCAAGCTGGCTGGGCTTTACCCGGCCGGTGTCGTCTGTGAAATCATGAACGAAGATGGCTCAATGGCACGCATGCCCCAGCTGAAAGAAATGGCGGCTAAATTCGGGCTCAAAATAGTGACCGTGGCTGACCTTATTTCCTATCGCGTCCGCCATGAGAGGCTGGTGCACCGGGTGGCTGAGGCAAAACTGCCGACCAAGCACGGCGAGTTCACCGCTATCGCCTATCAGAGTGATATTGACCCCAATGAGCACCTGGCTTTGGTCATGGGGGATATCGCTACCAGTGAGCCGGTGCTGGTACGGGTCCACAGCGAGTGTGTTACCGGTGATATCTTCAGAAGCCTGCGCTGTGATTGCGGTGAGCAGATTGCGATGGCGATGCAGACTATCGCCAAAGAGGGGCGGGGCGTTTTCCTCTATATGAGACAGGAGGGGCGTGGTATTGGCTTCCATAACAAGATACGGGCTTATGCCCTGCAAGACCAGGGTCTGGATACTGTGGAAGCCAACCTGTCGCTGGGCTTTGCCCCTGACCTGCGCGATTATGGCATTGGTGCCCAGATCCTGGCCGAACTGGGTCTGCACCAGATTCGGCTGCTGACCAATAACCCGAAGAAGGTAATCGGCCTGGAGGGCTATGGACTGGAGGTGGTGGAAACGATGCCCCTGATAATTCCACCCAATCCACACAACCGTTATTACCTGGAGGTAAAGCAGAAAAAAATGGGTCACCTCTTGAGAATACCGGAGACTCCGGATAAATAGATTAAGTCAACAAATACTCACTAAGGAGGAAACAATGGGTAAACTTTTCGAAGGCATGTTGTTGGGGAAAGGGTTAAAGTTCGGGCTGGTTCTTTCCCGCTACAACGAGTTTATTACCAAGAAACTACTTGAGGGGGCGGAGGATGCCTTGCTCCGCCATGGCGTTAGCCAGGAAAATATTGATGTTACCTGGGTGCCCGGCTCATTTGAGATCCCATTGTTCGCCAAGAAACTGGCGGAAACGAAACGCTATGATGCCGTTATCTGTCTTGGTGCCGTAATTCGTGGTGGCACTCCCCATCACGAGTATATTGCCACTGAAGTAACCAAGGGTATTGCCAAGGTAGGTCTGGATTTAGGTCTGCCGGTTGCTTATGGCATAATCACCGCCGAAACTCTGGAACAGGCTATTGAACGGGCGGGGACTAAAGAAGGCAACAAAGGCTTCCAAGCGGCGATGTCCGCTATTGAGATGGCTAATCTGGCTAAAGAGATAAGCTAACTGTTAGCCGGGGTGATTCAGGCGGTTTTAGTTTTCAGTCGGTAACGATATAAACCTTATCGCCTCTTCTGACTCTCTCGCTAACTTTTATGCCCACTGAATCTCCTGATTTGGCTTGGCTAACATCCACTCGGTCAATCTGCATTGAGTTAATCACTAGTTCTAGGTCGCTGGTATGGCCCTTGATATGAATTTTATCGCCTACTTTCAGTGTTGCCGTCAGCTCAATGCCAGCTACTACCGGGTGGGCAAAAAAGTCGGTTACCGTGCCGACTAGCTCCTCAGGCATTTGGAAACCTCCTTTGCCTTGATACGGTTAGTATACGCCATGAAAATATGTAAATCAATATTACCGGCTTGTCTTTGACATGGTACCATTTGCCGAATATAATTAGTCTAAATTCAATTTGGGAGTAGGTCTTTGGCCAAAAAAGATGAAGCGGCGAAAGCAAAGGAACAAGCACTCCTAGCCGATGTTGAGGAGTTTCAGCGACGGCTGGGGGCATTAGACCAGCGCTTGGATAACATTGACTCCATAGTTACCGCGGTTGCGGAGCGGGTAATGAGCCAGCCACTGGCTCTCAATATAACCTGCCCCAGTTGTGGCAAGAATATCGAGATTACTATTATTGGCCAGGGAAAGCGGGCCGTATAATCACCTTGACGCTAGGCAAGGCATTACGCTAAAATCCAGCATGTGTGGGCGGTTAGCTCAGTTGGTTAGAGCACTGCGTTGACATCGCAGAGGTCACTGGTTCGAGCCCAGTATCGCCCACCACTTCATTAGTTCTCCATGGTGTTTGCCGCCTTATCCAGTCGGGCTACATCTTTATCGGATAACTGCCAATCAAGAGCCGCAATGTTATCTTTAATTTGAGTTATATTCTTGGCGCCAACAACAGGAATGGCACCCTTACTCAACACCCAGTTGAGGGCAATCTGGGCGAGTGTTTTACCGGCGTTCTCTTCAGATATTTTGGTCATCACTTTTATCAAGGGTTGCCATCGCTCAAGTACCGCTCGGCGGTATCTTCGGCTTCGTAATATCCCTCTGGGGGGATTTTGCGGTGTATATTTCCCGGTCAACACTCCCTGGGCGAGGGGCGAATAGGCCAGGAAGGTAACCTTAAGTTCCTGGCAGAGCGACAAGAGGCCATTAGTTTCATTTTGGCGGTGAATTAAGCTGTAGTGAACTTGATTAGAAGCCAGTTTAATTCTCCTGTTTTCCAAAATATCAAATGCCCGCTTAAGCTGTTCTGGATTATAGTTCGATACGCCAACCGCATTGATTAAGCCTTCTTCATAAACATCAGCGATGGCATTTAACCATTTATTGATATTAACTGGTTGGTGGATTTGATATAGCTCAACCCTATTTAGACCTAACCGTTTCAGGCTAGCTACTAAGGCTTGCCTGAGCGCGTTTTTACCCAAACGCCAAGGAAAGGGGAAGAACTTGGTGGCAATTACGGGTGATATGTCAGCCCTGCTTTTCTGGAAGCAGTGACCAAGGATTTCTTCGGAATTACCCATTCCGTAAATCTCGGCAGTGTCGAAGAAATTAACCCCTGATTTAAGGCTCTCTTCATATACCGATACTAGGTCGGCTTCGGTATAGTCTCGGCCATACCCCCACAGAATTCGTGAGCCCCAGGCCCATGTCCCAACGCCTATCTTTGATATGCTGAGGTTGGTATCGCCCAGCTTTGTGTGGCCATTTGCCATTGGCAACTATCCCCCGATAATCACCGGCAGGATATCCAGCTCATCCCCCTCTTTAAGGGATACCGTTAGCTCGGTGGAGTTAGTGCCCTCTTTATTAACCCAGATGGTAAGGTAGCTGCGCAGGTTGCCATCCCGGCCGAATAATTCCTTCTTGAGTCTGGGGGACTGCCTAACTAGGGCCTCAAGGCATTCTCCAATAGTATTTCCCTTAACACTAACTGTCTTTACATTATCAGTATAACCCTGCAGAAATTGGGGAATATTTACTTTTATGCTCAATCTGCCTTCCCTTCAGGGGCTAAGTGAGCGCAATAGCGGCACTTGGGGTCTTTTCTGACCTTAAATTCACTGAATTTCATACTCAGCCCATCATAAACCAGCAGTGTATTGATTAACAGCTCGCCTAGGCCGGTAATATACTTTATTACCTCAGTGGCCTGGATGCAACCGATAACTGCTGGGGTAACGCCAACGACGGGAAATTTACCCTCCGGTATAGCTCCACGATAGACACAAGCAAGGCAGGCTGTCTTACCTGGAATTATGGTCATGGCCCTGCCCTCAAAGCCATTTATGGCTCCGTGGAAAAGGGGAACGCTCTTCTCGATGGCTGCTTTATTTAGCAAATACCGAGCAGGTAGGTTGTCCAGAGCATCAATTATCAGGCCAAAGCCGGCGACAAGCCGAGAGATATTGGTTTCAGTTATCGTTATTTCGTCAGTCTCTATTTTTACGTTCGGGTTTAATTTACGCAACTTGGTAGCTGCCGAGCTGACTTTCGGCTGACCTACATCCTCGTCGCAGTGTAAAACCTGCCGGTTCAGGTTATTGAGCTCAACTTTATCATGGTCAACTATTCTTATCCTGCCCACACCGGCGGCAGCCAGATATAGAGATACTGCTGAGCCGATACCACCGGCACCAGCGATGAATACCGAAGTTCGCTTCAGCTTCCTCTGCCCTGCCTCTCCCCACCCTTTAATCATTATCTGCCGGTCATACCTTTCCCGTTCATCCGGCGTCAGAGTAGCCATTCTGCTAAGTAGACCTCCCTGCTATAATAGGGGGGTGCTAAGAGTCATTTTGCGCCAATTGTGGAACAGATGCAACCCCTTTTCGCCGGTCTCAGTTGATTTGCCTTGCGGAGTCGAAGGTAGGGGTGTAAGATATTGTTCAGGCTAAATCAGGGGAGGGTCAGGTTGCAACAGGTAGGCATAAGCACCAAGTCGAGGGTGGAGTTCCAGGAGATTACGACCACGGTGGCTGAAGCGGTCAGGGCTAGTGGCATTCAGAGCGGCGTTTGTTATCTCTTTGTGCCCCACACCACCGCTGGGATTACCGTAAATGAGCATGCTGACCCTAGTGTGGTGGATGATATTGAGGCCCAGCTTGAGGTGATGGTGCCTCAGCAGCGGAGCTACCGCCATCTGGAGGGTAATGCGCCCGCCCATATTAAGGCGAGTCTGATCGGTAGCTCACTGGCACTGCCGGTAGATGGCGGGCGACTCATTCTGGGTACTTGGCAGGGTGTCTTCTTTTGTGAATTTGACGGTCCCCGACAGCGCCAGCTCTTAATCAAAGTTATACCGGATAAGCTTTAAGTCCAGCCATTATAGAGGAGGCAGACTGATGAGTAAGGTTCCACTGGGTCCTCAACCCATGGTTTACCCTATGCATATTCTATTAATCGGGGCAAACGTTGGTGATAAGCCTGATTTTATGGCGGCTGCCTGGGGCGGCATCGCTAATGGCGATCCGCCCATGATTTCGGTCGCCATACGGCACGACCGGTACACTGGCCTGGGCATCAGGCAAAACCTGACCTTCTCGGTAAACATACCGTCTGTTGATATCGTAAAAGAAGCAGATTACTGTGGGCTTATCTCCGGTGCCGAAGTCGACAAAGTGAAAGCCTGCCACTTCAAGGTATTTTACGGTAAGCTGGGTAATGCGCCACTGATTGAGCAATGTCCGGTTAACCTAGAGTGTAGCGTCAAGCATATTCTGGACCTGGGGAGCCATTCCCTGGTCATCGGTCAGATTGAGGAGACCTATATTTCAGAGAGCTGTCTCACCAAAGGCAAGGCCGACATTAACAAAATTAAGCCTCTCATCTATATTACTCGCCCAATCCGCCGCTATCAGGCGCTGGGGGAGGTTATCGCTGAAGCTCACAGCGTTGGCGAGGAACTCAAAACCAGAGAATAGAACCTTTTGCCGGGGCTGATTGATTCAGGGGGGTACTTA
>CP070693.1:570697-590730 GCA_020353235.1 Dehalococcoidia bacterium
GAAATGTCTTCCCAAAATAAAGCTGAATCACCTCTTTCGTCTCACGGATAATTTCGGCATAGTCAGGTTTGCCAAACTGACCAGGCGCGATGCTTCCTCGGGTTACACATTGGATGACAATGCCCAAGCACTGGCCGCGGCAGCCTTGTACTACGCAAAATTCGGGGCACCCTCCAAGCGCCTCCTTACCGTAACGCAAAAGAATAGGCTGCTGGGACTGATTAATACTTATCTTGATTTCATCGCATTCGTCACCATGCCTGATTATAGCTTTCAAAATTTCGTAAGTGCTGACAAGGCGCTAGACGAATCTCTCAACGAGCAAAACAATTCGGAAAATGCCAGTGCCTTCGCCCTTTATGCTCTCACTTTAACATCGACCACTGGTTCGCTGCCGGCAGCGGTCAGGCAAAAGGCTTTCACTCTTCTTCGGAACAGTATTGCCAAGAGCGCTTATTTTGACTCACCGCGCGCAATCGCTGTTTACGTAAAAGCTCTCCATGTCCTCCGGGATAAGAAAGTGGAGATAACGGGAATTGACCTCGAGAGGACGCTGCAAAATCAGTGTGACAAGCTGGTTCACCTGTATCAGGAGACTGTGTCTCCGGAATGGCGCTGGTTCGAAAGTTATCTGGCGTATTCCAATGGCGTGCTACCCGAAGCTTTACTTTTGGGATATCGCGTCACAGGAGATGAAAGGTATTTAGCGGTAGGTAAGACAACGCTAGATTTCCTGATTGAAGAAAGCTTCGTTGACGACGTGTACAAGGCCATCGGGCAGGATAGTCAGCCTCACAAAAATGATAAGCGCCGCTATTATGATCAGCAGCCGGAAGAAGTACAATCCATGGTCTCCGCTCTCGGTGCCTGCTATTCGGTGACTGGAGATGAAAACTACTCTAGACTTATGCACCGGGTCTTCTACTGGTTTCTCGGTGATAACAGTGTCAACCAGGTTATATACGACCGGGCCACCGGTGGCTGTTACGACGGGGTCGGCAAGAGGACAATCAATTTAAACCAGGGGGCGAGGGCGACGATTGCCTATTTGCTGGCTAGGCTTGCCTTTGAGTAGCCCGGCTTTTAATTCTTGCCAGATAATCTCAGGAAAAATGATATTGATAGGCGCGAAATACGGAAGAATGAGTCCAGAGCAGAATCCTCCTCAATTCTTCTTCCTTTGTCTTTGTCGCAGTTGCTCCGGGATGATATCGGCAATTCTAGCTGTGGCAACACTAATCACCGAGTCTGAAGCGCCGTAGTAGACTAGCACTTCGTCATTAGCATTGAGTATTTCCTTATTGGTTCCCCGGGGCACTACCCCGCAAGTGAAAACCACGTTTTGCACCCAACACTTGCCAAGCTCCCCTATCTCACATAGCTCCTTGGGCTCAAGAATCGGGTTGGGTGAACGATAGAGAATAACCTTGGGGTCCGCTAAATCAAGCAACATCACTCCTAGCCGATAAACATGGGCATGATTAACACCATGAAAGATAAGCAACCAGCCGTATTTAGTCTTGATTGGTGGCGCCCCGGTACCAATTTTATTCCCATCCCATACCATTCCCGTTGAAGCACCAGCCAATATTTTATGTTCTCGCCGGGGCCAAGGGCAACGCAGATGGGGAGAAAAAGTTATCCATATATGTGGTTCAACACGGTGAAGCATGGCAAACTTGCCGTCAAAGCGTTCAGGGAATAAAGCACCATTCTTGTCGGTAAACCCAGGAAAAATGTATCCGTGTCTTCGCCAAGCTTCCCAGCGAAAATTTAAGAAATCATTAACTTCGATAGAGGCACAGGCAAGTTGAGCAACTAATCCATCATAAGCAGTATAAAGCATATAGATACGTTCCCCGAGCAGGGTTAACCGCGGGTCTTCGCAACCTTCTTTCTCATTGTTACCCCTTGGCTCAAATATTGGTTTGTCTAGTCTTTCGTTAAAATTAAATCCGTCTTTGCTTGTAGCCAGCCCGAGTCGAGAGATATTATCTTCTCCCACCGCCCGATAGACGAGATAGATTCTGCCACCTAGATTTATGGCAGCCGGGTTAAGGACGTATTTTGATTCCCAGGGATGTTCCTTGACAGGACTAAGTATGGGATTACCCCTAAAACGAGTCAGGGTGCCTGCCTGGGGCTGCTCTAAAGTAGTAATCTGTTCTGGTACTACCTCCTCGGCTGCCGTCACTTCCCCAAGCAGAATCGGAGCTAGATCTGCCCACTCCCTGCCCTCCTCTATAAGCTCCTCAATCTTTTTATCTATCGTTTCCTCATCGCCTCCCGCTACTCTAAAATACTCCGTGAGAAATTCTCGTGAAAACCAATCCCGCTCCACGTGTAGAGAGAGGGGAGTGGGTAACCCCCTTCCCCCCTTAAAACTATAACTGGCCCACGTCCAGGCAGAGCAGGGGATAAATGTGCCATCGGGAAGCGTCAGGGCCAGGTGGTAGGAGTCAATTACATTGTTGAAGAGGCTAACTAATTTATCATCTCCCCCTTTTCGATGAAGCCGGCGCGTTATTTCTCTGAGTCGCTCTACCAGTACCCTTTGATGTCCATTTTCGAAAATATTGTGGGCGGATAAGGGGTCTCTACCCCAATGTCCCTGGAGCGAATTGACTATATTTTCGCCGAAGTCTCTCTTCTCCTCAGCAAACGTCTGCCATATTCTGCCGAATCTTTCAGCCTCGATAATATTTTTGGCGATGGTGGTAAGGTAGCGCAACTTGGGGAATTCTCCTCCCGTGCCCTTGTGCAGATTACTTACTATCACTCTTCCGGTGATTTTATAGAGGGTAGATTCTATCATCCCTAGTAAGGAGGGGAAGTCTTCGTAGTTCAACGCCAATGGTTTCGGAGCACAAGGTCTGAAATGTTCTGGTCGGACGTTCTCCTTCACCATTTCCCATACCTGTTCTATATACTCCTGCCCTTCAGACCAGCTTGCCAGAGCTAAAACATCATTGGGTTCATATTCGTTAAACAAGGCATCGAGACTCCTATGGCCCAGTTTGGTGAGCAGGTTATAGGGGGGGCAGCGATATAAAAGCCAGGCAGCCATATCAGGGAGCAAGGCGAAAGTGTCCTGCTGAGACAAATGGCGGAATATAGCTTCTACCACCTCGCGTGTTCCCTCTACCGTAGACAGCTCTCCAGGCAGGAGAGCCTTGTCTATTTGCGCCTCCACCTGGCGCATAAAATTTTGTATTCGTTCCGCTATTTCTTGGGAGCTGGCATCTCGCGGGACTTTCAGCCTTTCGTAAACAAACTGCTCAAACTCATCCTTGTATCTGTGAAAGACGGAGTCGTAAATAGCATCGGCAGTTACTACCCCTCCATCTGGCGTGTCTAGCTTCAACGGGACAACTAGAGGAACACCGGGTATGAACTCAAAGTAGGTCACTTCTGGTACGGCGGGTTTGGTAGCTTCCTCGCGTGCTTCCCATTCAGTCAAGAAATCTGGCTTCTGGCGGAGAAACTCGTTCACTAGTTCCTCGATTTGTCTTTCGGCCTCCAAATGTGCCAGATGTCTTGCTGTTTCTCTAAGGACGGGTTTCAACTTAGCTTCCAGAGATTGTATTTTCAGAGTGAAACTAGCTATATACCCTTCGTAAATAGGGATAAAGGAATTCATCAGGTCGCTTTCAGCAAACTCCCTGCGAAAAGCAAGATCCAGCAGGAAATGGTAGACAATTTGTGCCCATAGCTTGGGGGAGAACTCGAAATCTTTAGGCTTGGCACCAGCTATTGCCTTCAATTGTCCGTAGATTTCCTCCGGTAAAATCCTTTGATAAAGCGAGTGGAATCTATTGAAACCCTGTTTATATTTGATTACTAACTGGTGAGGATTTGTCTCTACTTCATCAGGTAGATGTGCTTTTTTAGCCCCCCAAATAGCCAAAGGCTGTAATACGAGCAATGCGCTAATCGCCTTTTCTTTTGCCCGCCACTCCTTATCAGCCACTGCCTGCTCAAATAGCACTTTAGCTACTTGCGTTAAAACCAGCTCTGCTTTCTCTGATGCTCCAGGAATCTTTATCCCAAGGTTAGCTTCACAAATCCTGGCGCCGTTGGTAATGGCTTTGGTGGCCAACCAGCTGTCTATGCCATATTCGCTGATCTCGGTACTCCAAAGGTGGTTGGAGTTTTGCAAGTAGGTTCGGAGCAGACGGTGAGAAATTCCCCATTGCCCCCCCACTAGGTCGTGAATCGGGCAATTATAGATAGCCGTAAGCAGGGGGTAAACCAAGTGGGCAGAAATGGGTGCCTCAAGGTAATGGCGGTTGAAGCGGGAGATAACCAGACTCGCTTCTCCCCTTATAATGGGTTCAAGGAGAAGACTAACCCAATCCGGGGCTAATCCCTCAGCTGCACCATCTCTGGTTCGACTCCTTAAGTCAGCTTCCACGATAGCCAGATCAGCACCCAGGGTTCTGGCTATTTCCATAATTGCCCGAATAGCCCAGCCTTTTCCGTTTATTCTCTCGTAATCCAACAAGAAAGCTATTCGGCTTATTTTCCTACTCTTAGGTAAGTTATTTATCACCTGAAGGGCTCTTCCGCCTACTGGAGAGCCAGCTGCCACAATGACGCATCTTTTATCTGGATAAAATTTCTCCAGTCCCTTACTGACCGTCTTCAGTACTGAACCAACGGTTTTAGATTCATTATAGAAGGGAACCCCCACGACAATATCGGCTTCTTTTATTTTTGCTGCTTGGCGCAAGGGCCTTTGTATAGCCTTTGCAAAACACTTCCCAGTTTCCTCAAAAGGGACTCCTTTTGCGCTGATTTGGTCGGTCGCAGACCGATAACTCGAGCTAAAAGTTGAGACACGTCTGCCTCTAAAATTGTTAATGGAACCAGGCACTCAAGACCCCCTTTAAGGTAGGTGGTTACATCTCACATATCCATACTTTTCAGTGGAAATATGTGCCTTCTTTTATACCAATTCTATTACAACGTTTAATTAAGAGCAATATTTTTCTGCGCCCTTTAGCCGCTAAAAGTCATAATAAACCAGCCTTTTTAATGTTGCGCTATCGCTTTTATCACGGTTTAACATAATCCCGATGATGACGTGGTTTATTTGCTTCTATTTTGTCACATCAACACTAATTATTAAGCTAAAAGGTATTATTTTATTGTGCTTGTTTGATGCTAATTAATCTACCCCCAAATATCAAGCTGGCTGTGGCAGGGTAGCCTTGACTTTTGGTCCTCGGTCTGACTAAATTAGCTCTGGAAAGCGACCGGGAGGGATATTTGTCTAGATTACTGCTGGTAAGGCATGGCGATACCGCATCAAACAGCCGGGAGAGGTACTGGGGGCATAGTGATGTCAAGCTGAGCCGGGCGGGGCTGGGGCAGGCGGAGAAGCTGCGCGACCGCCTGACTAGCGAGAAGATTAATGTTATTTATGCCAGTGACCTGGAGCGGTCCTGGCTGACGGCCCAGATTATTGCCCAGAAGCACCAGCTTGATATTAATATCTGCCCGGAGCTGAGGGAGTTCAACTTCGGTGTGGTGGAGGGCTTGACCTTTGACGAGATTAGCCGCCTTCACCCCGAGCTGGCTGAATTCTGGGCGAGCCAGAACCCGAAGCTCAAATTTCCCGGTGGGGAGAGCCTCGGCGACCTCAGGCGCCGGGTGAACCGCTTCCGGCAACGGCTGGAGAAGCACACCCCAGAAGAGACAGTTCTCATCGTGGCTCACGCCGGGGCACTGAGAATACTGCTCTGCCAGTTGCTCGGCATCGGGCAGCACCACTGGCGCCAGCTTCGCTTGAATCTGGCTTCGCTCAGTATCGTGGAGATTTATCCGGAGAGAACGGTGCTGGGCCTGCTCAACGATGTTTCCCATCTTGACAGCGAGCTTCAGTGAAGCTTGAGGCGGACGCCGAGAAAGGCACCGAAGGGGTTTTTACGGAAGGTAAGCCAGCCATCGAGCCAATGGCAGTAGCGGTGCCAGCTCAAGGGAAAGAGAAGCACACTTTGCCAGTTGAGGGAGACATTACTGAGCACGCTGTGCACCATTTCTTCAATTTCGCCGATAGTATAGAATTTTGCTTGGTTATAGATACTCTCGCCGAACCTGCCTTTAACACGGCGGGTCAGGCTGAGCATTGAGGCCTTATTCAGCACTCCAAGATATATTTTCTTGCGGGAAACGCGGGCCGCTTCCCTGATGGCTCCGGCCGGGTCGGGGAGGAACTCAAGCACGGTGATGAGGGCGACAATATCAAAAGATTTATCGGCGAAGTCCAGTTTATTGGCCTTTCCCCGGCAGAGCCTGGCGCCGGGGCCGAGCCTCTGGGCAGCCTTCTCCAGCATGGGCTGGGAGGTGTCAACACCGGTGACATCAAGCCCCAGCTCGCGGAAGAATTCCAAGTTGTGCCCGGTGCCACAGCCGACCTCAAGCAGCTGCTGTCTCTTCTGGGGCTTGACCAGCTTCAGGAAAAGCTCTTTTTCCCTAAAGTCAGCGTAGTGCCCCCCTGACTTCAGGTACCACTTATCGTATTTCGCCGCCACACCGGCATCAAAGCTCATTTTAGACCTCTGCCCTGGTGGCGAGTTAGAGGAGCGCCTCGATTTTCGGCTCAAGGACCCGTTCCGGGACAGCTCCAACCACCTGGTCAACCATCTGGCCATCCTTGAAAAAGATTAGGGTGGGGATGGACATAATCTGGTAGTTGGTGGCGGTCTGGGGGTTCTGGTCAATATTGAGCCGGCAGAACTTGAACCTCTGGTCGTACTTTTCGGCCAGTTTCTCCACCACCGGGGCAATCATGCGGCAGGGACCGCACCAGGGCGCCCATATGTCTATCAGCACGGGCAGGGTTGATTTCAATACCTCATCGTCAAAATTCTGGTCGGTAACATCAATTACCATATACTCTCGCTCCCTTCGGTTGCTCTATTTTAAATGATAACCGTCGGGGCTTTGGGGTGTCAAGAAAGGTGCCTAAACGCTAGCCCTGCTATTCCAGGTATTGACAATCACTTCATGCGGGAGTAGACTCGTTTTACCAAGGGTGAGGCAGGGAAGATGGGCAAAATTAAGGGCACCGGAAACCGCTGACTTATGACGGTGACTGGTGCCTTTTTAGTGGAGTAGCAACATGAACAAGACGTGGAAGCTTAAAGCAGCTGGGATTCTAATCATAATTAGCGGTACAGTCCAATTAATAGTTGCTATTGGAGCTTTTTGGTCGCTATACATATGTCAGGCTTAAGCTCGCGTGCTAGCTTGACCGACTCCAAACCGTTGTCTGCCTCTGTGCTCTTGATTTCACTGGAATGGGCTACTGCTATGAGACAAGAGTCCTGTTGGAATCACACTTTTGAGGGATTGCAAGAAGAATGGAGTTCACATATAATTTAGGGGGAAGTAGGATTCAGGGAAGAGTTGGGCTCCTGATGATATTTTATATTATGTATCTTAATACGTAGGTATGTTTTAGAGACGAGGCCAATACGAGGGGAGAAACTATGGCGGTGGTGTTATGAAATGGCCATTAAACAGGAAGTTTAAGATATTTAGTAAGCAATCAGGTTTAACTCTATTGGAAGTCCTGATTGCTTTGGCGATCTTTAGTGCAATAGGGATAGTCTATTTACGGGCTATCAATTCAAATACAGTGTCTGTCCGCATAATTGATGAGGAGGTAGTAGCATCTAACTTGATTGACAACTATTTTGAGGCGATTTTCAACTCTCCCTATAGCAATACCTACTCCGATGCTTCGGGTAATATCAGTATTCCCTTTGGATATAATGTAACAGTCAATGTTAAATGTTCCAGCGATGGCACCAATTTTTATGATTGCATTGGTAGCGATAATGAGACCCTGCAGAAGATAAATTTAAACGTATTAAGAGAAGGCAAGCCGATCCTCTCACAATGTACATATAGGACTAGGATGGACTAAGAGATGAGCCAAAAGGGATTCACTCTACTTGAACTATTGGTAAGTGTAGCCATTGCTGGGCTGGTCATGGTAGCCGCGGTGAGTGTCATATTTCATATTTTTTATGGGGGCATGCGTAATAGCGACCAATTTATAGCCCTTAACGAACTTGCTTACATAACTGGGTTGATAAAGTCGGATATTCAGATGGCCCAGTATACATCTCTAACTGATGGAGATCCAACTCCACAAAACTCACTGGAACTGATGTGGGTTGATTATACTAGCTTTACAACAGCAAACGAGAGTGTTCACGGTGTTACCTACACTCTATCAGGTAGCGAGCTATTGCGTAACTATGATGGCAATGCAAGGATTATTGGTCGGCATATAACTTATCTTGGCTTTATCCAGAATGATAATATAATTACTTGCAATGTTTCTGCTAGTAGCTCGAGCTTCGCAGAACGTAATAAGAACCTTGTGTTCGATGTCATACTGCGTACATGGTAGCTCAATAATAAATATTAAGGAGCAGGAGAATGAAGAAACGAGAAGCTGGACAAGCGTTATTACTGGTCTTGATAGTCCTAGCGATAGGATCATTAATGATAATTCCGCTTCTTGAGCAAGCGTTTACGGTTGGAAGGTTCAGGCAGATTACTAATGAAGACACAAAGGAATATTACACAGCAGTAGGGGCACAAGAATACGTATTCTGGAAGTTCTTGTATGATAGCTTTGGCGAAAATTTTGTCAATGATGGTGACAACGTAACTTTACCATGTAACGTGTGTGATACTCCAGTGACTGTTTTTGTAGTCATGAAAAGCTCGGAATACATGGGGGCAGTTGCATTCGCTACGCAACATGTCATCCGGCCAACGAAGACGGTTTCACCTGACACTGTCGCCAATGACACAATTAACACCCACACCTATACAATTAAACTCGAGCAGCTCAGTGCCAACACTACCCAAGGTCTCGACGCCATTTACGATATTTTGCCAAAGGGATTCTCAGAGGACGATTATGTAGAAGGCAGTAGTTACATAAAGGAATGGACTGGGGACTGGGAAAGCATTGGTGATCCCACGAAGGAAACGGTGGCGGGCCAGGCACGATTACTATGGCCTAACACTTATGTTTGGGATCAGGGCTCTGATAACGGCAGTGGCGGCTTTACCGCTCCGTTTAGTGATTTCCAACTTAGAGAGACAAAATATCTGAAATTTCAGGTTCACGGCGATTTACCGAAGAATACATTACATGGTAACTGGATCGTCCTAAAGCCGTGGGACACCCTCAGCGGTCCAGTTGCTCCTATCATGGCAGGTACTCCGGACCCTCCGAATGTTATGGAGGGCGGTCTGTGTACAGCCTACGTAACAGCAAATCCTGAGATCATCCAGCCTGGTGTGGAGACTGACATCGAATTTACGGTTCACATAACCAACATAGATGTTGAAACTCTCTCTATCGACAGGGTATATTACTGGCTGCCACCAGACTTTACCTACACCGAAAACAGTACGAGCGGCATTACAACATCCGATCCTGTCCAGACTCTTCAGCAAGTAACAGGCCAAGAACGGTGGTTTCTGGATTGGACAGGATCTGAACTCCCTGGAGGTTCGATAAGCGTTGCCTCTGCAGAGACAGTGACACTGACTTTTTGGTCTAAAGCCAGCAAAGATTCATCGGGGGTTTACTTTAGTGAAGCATTTGTGGTTCCTGACAAACCCTCCCCAACTATATTTAGAACTATCGGCGTAGACGAGGAGGAATACACGACCAACTATACTTGGAATACGGGAGCAGTAGAAGTACCCAGCTACGACTCCCAATCAAATTCAGGGGACACCTCGATTTATTCTAATATAGGGATAATACCAGGCGGTATGAATATCATGTCTTGGCACATAGAATAGTAGGATGGATTTGTTGTGCTAATGTGACCTACTTTAATTAAATGGTCCGTCTCGATAAATGCGAAATCAAGTGGATAATCTGCCTGCATCAAAGTGGCACCCATTCCTTCTTGTTGCAGAATCGCTGTAAAAAAACTATTTGCAGCGCAAACCTTAAGTTAGTCAATATGTCATGAGGTGATACTGTTTTCGCATATCACGAAGCGAGACAGACTGGCAAGCATATTCACCTTCTCTTCAACTGATTGTATGTCAATGTCTGCGATATCCTTAACTATGATACTCATGTATGAAAGATCCCGTAATTTCGCCCGGATTGAATAAAGTTGATCTATCTCACTGGTATATTGTCCAAGCACCAAAATACGTGAACATGATAAAGAGTGGCGAGATGAGATTATAGAGTCGATGCTCTTGGGCTAGTGGAGTTTACCATGAACAAGACGTGGCAGCCGAAGATACTGGTGGGGACGAGTGGTTATGGCTATGACCACTGGCGGGGCTTGTTCTACCCAGAAAAGCTGGCCAAGGCGAAGTGGCTCGAGTTTTATGCCACCCACTTCAGCACTGTAGAATTAAATAATCCTTTTTACCGCCTGCCCTCAGAAGAAGCCTTTACCCGCTGGCGTGATTCTTCACCGGCTGATTTTGTCTTTGCCTTGAAAGTGAGCCGTTTCATTACCCACATCAAACGGCTGAAAGATACCGGGGAGGCGGTTGGGACATTTATCAGCCGGGCCAAGATTTTGGGGGAGAAATTAGGCCCGTTGCTGTATCAGCTACCGCCCAGTATGCATCGCGACGATAAGGTGCTGGCGTCGTTTCTGTCCAGTCTGCCCGAAGGGCTGAAGCATGTTGTTGAATTCCGCCATCCGTCCTGGATAGAAGACGGCGTATTTCAGATTTTACGCGAGTATAATATCGGGCTGTGTATCTTTGATATGCCTGACTTCACCTGCCCGGTGGTGGCTACGGCTGACTTTGCCTATGTCCGCTTTCACGGCAGTACCGCCCTCTACTCCAGCAGTTACCCTGATGAGGAGCTGGCTGACTGGGCAGATAAGCTGACTGGACTGGTGGCTAGTCTAAAGGAAGTCTATATCTACTTTAATAATGATGTCGGCGGCTTTGCCATTGACAACGCCAGAAGCATTGGCGGTTACCTGCAGAGCGACCGGATTTAAAGGTGCAGCTCGATGATATCCCCATCTTGGAGGATGTGGTCTCTCTTTACCATCACCCCGTCGTGTTTCCCCGAACCCCAGACCCGGGCATACTTTAGCTGGGCGCGGAAATCCTTGTGCACCTCTTCGGCAGCATCGGCTAGGGTGTTGCCTCTGTCTAGGATTATCGGGTCGTTGAAGTCGGGTTTTTGCCCCGGCATCTTGGTGTAGACGCGAATGATATCCAGAACGCGGAAGATTACCTGTTTTAGCTCTTCTAGGCAAGTCCCATCCCGGGCGGAGATGGCGATAACCGGTAGCTGCTTACCGTATTTGTTCTCTAGGGCGGTATGATTTTGCCGGGCGTTAGCCAAATCCAGCTTGTTGCCCGCGATGAGCGCCTTCGGCTGGCTGATGATGCCCTCAGTTTCAGTCTCTCCGCCAAGGCCGATTCTCATCTGGTTGAGCTGCTCGGTGATGGCGGTCACTTGCGCCAGTGGCTCCTCACCCAGGTCAATGATAATGACTAGGGCATCGGCCCGGCGCAGCATATGGGGTAGCCAGAACTCGATTGTCTGCGGCGCCAGAGGTGGGGTGTCAATCAACTGTATCTTGATGTTCTCAAATTCCATCATCGCCGGGGTGGCGGTCTGGGTGGTGAAGGGGTAGTCCGCCACGGTAGGGGAGGCATTGGTCAGGCGGGAGACTAGCTGGGACTTACCACAGTTGGGCAGCCCGATGATGGCTACCTGGGCGGCGCCCTCTTTCTCAATGAGCATTGAGGCGCGGCGGGTAGCCGTCTTTTTATCCATCGTCTGGGTCAGCTTGGCAATTCTGGTTCTCAGCTCGGCGCGGAGGTGGTCGGTCCCCTTGTGTTTGGGCATAATGGCCAGCATTTCCTCCAGAGCGGCGATTCTTTCCGGGGCAGTTTTGGCCGCGCGGTAGACTTTTTCGGCATCAAAGTATTGCGGTGGCAGATTGGCTGGCATTTTACAAAAATTCCTTTACTTTTCGGGCTAGGCCCCTGGTCATACCCTTTGCTAGGGCTAGCTCTTCCAAGGGAGCTTCTTTGATGGACTGCACCGAGCCGAACTGCTTTAAGAGGCTGCGCTTGCGCTTAGCGCCGATGCCGGGAATGATATCTAGTACTGAGGTAAAGCTCTGTCTCTGGCGTATTGTCTGATGGTAGCCCAGGGCGAAGCGGTGCGCCTCATCACGCAGGCGCTGCAGTAGTTGCAGGCCGGGAGAACTGCGGGGCAGGGCAATGGGCCTGGACTTCCGGGGGACAAAAATCGCCTCATTTTCCTTGGCTAGGCTGGCTACGGGTACTGAATCAGCCCCCGTTTCCTGCAGGGCGGAGCGGGCGGCATTGAGCTGTCCCTTGCCCCCATCAATAAGCACCAGGTCGGGTATAATCGCCCAGGAATCGGCCAGCCAGTCCTCACTCTTGAGGCGTTTGAATCTTCGCTTGAGCACCTCCTGGAGCATGGCGTAGTCATCAACACCGGCCACTGTTTTAATTTTAAAGCGCCGGTAGTGGCTGGGGTTGGGCTTGCCCTGGTCAAAGACGACCATGCTCCCCACCGCCGCCACCCCCTGTATATTGGAGATGTCGTAGCCTTCCATACGGGAGGGAAGGTGGGGCAGCTTCAGCTCCCTCTGTATTTCGGCCAGGGCAGCTTCCAGCTCCTTCGGCGTCGCCAGCTTCTTAATCTTGAACTGTTCCAGAGCCTGATGGGCATTCTCGGCGACTATATCCAGCAGCTTCTTTTTGTTACCCCGCCGGGGGACCTGGATGTTGACACTGGCGCCTCTCCTGCCCTGCAGCCAGTTTTTAATTACCGCCATATCTTCCACCGGGTGCTGGAGCACCAGTAGCGGCGGGATGTAGGCGCTGGAGCTGTAGAACTGCTTGACAAAGCTGGTCATAATCTGGGGCGGTTCTTCATAGCGGGTGCCCTGCAGGGCAAAGCTCTCACGGCCAATCAGCTTGCCCCCCCGAATGAAGAAGACTTGGACACAGGTCTGGTCTCTCTCCTGAGCGAAGGCAATCACATCCTGCTCACCGCTTACCGTGGCGGCGATTCTCTGCCCCTCAATAACCCGGTGTATCGCCTGAATCTGGTCGCGTAATATAGCCGCCTTTTCAAAGTCCAGTGCCTGCGCCACCGCTTTCATCCGCTTTTCCAGTTTGTCGACGACTATTTCCTGCTTGCCTTCCAGAAATAGAATCACCTGCTTGATTATCTCGGCGTATTCTTCTCGGCTCACCGCGCCGATGCAGGGGCCGCGACATAAATTAAGGTCATACTCAAGGCAGGCTCGGCTGTCAGTGCCGGTAATTGGTTCGGAGCAGGAGCGGAAGGGGAAGATTCTCTTCAGCGCTTTGAGTGTCTGGCGTACCGACCGGGCACTGGCGAAGGGGCCGAAGTAGCGCCCGCCATTCTCTTCCAGATGGCGGGTAAAGTAGATTCGGGGCCAGTCTTCATTGAGGGATATTTTAAGGTAGGGAAAGGTCTTGTCATCTTTCAGCTGGACATTATAGCGGGGGTGGTGTCTCTTTATCAGGTTCAGCTCTAGGATAAGCGCTTCCTGTTCGTTGGTGGTGACAAAGAAATCGAGCTCAGCCGCCCGGCCCACCATCTGCTGCAATTTGGGCGTTAGCTTCTGTCCGGCAGCGAAGTACGACCTTACCCGGTGCTGCAGGTTAGCTGCCTTACCGACATAGAGAATATTTCCCTCGGCGTCCCGCCAGAGATAGACGCCGGGACGGTTCGGTAGCTGTCTTATTTGCTCGGTGATAAGGCTTTGGCTCATCTCTGAGTTAAATTGTAGCATAGCCCCAAATAGGGGGCAAAGCTTTTGATAAAGTAGCGCAAAGTGAAATTTTGCCTTTTGCTTGACTTATGTTAAAATAGTTATGTTAAGATATTACGGGGAGGAGGCGCAGTGAGAGAGGCTATTGAGCGTTTTATCAATTATCTTAAAGTAGAGAAGGGCTTTTCCGAAAACACACTGGTTGCCTATCAAAATGACCTTTATCAACTGGCTGATTTTGTGGCCGCAGAGGCTAATAAGAGTGGTGGTATGCCGTCATGGTCTGGGTTTGGTCGGCAGGGGATGCTGAGCTACTTGCTTAATCTCAAGGAGAGGGGTTACGTGCCAACCACGCAGGCACGCAAGGTGGCCGCCGCCAAGCGCTTTTTCCGGTTTATGTCGGAAGAGGGTGACCTGAAGGATAATCCCACGCAGAATGTCACTTCACCCAAAGTGGGCAAGTCACTACCCCGGCCTATCTCGGATAGCGAAGCCCGCCTCTTGCTGGAGCAGCCCACCAAGCTGTCTACCCCGGAGGCGAAGCGGGACAAGGCTATGCTGGAGTTGCTCTATGCCAGCGGGATGAGGGTGAGTGAGCTAGTCGCCCTGGACCTGAAAGATGTTGATACCGAGGGCGGTTATGTGCGCTGCTTTGGTAAGGGGGGTAAGGAGAGGCTTATCCCGGTTTACCCCCGGGCGGCGGCATCCGTTGCCGAATACATCAAAGAAGCCCGGCCCAAGCTGGCGCGGGGTAAAGATGACTCGGCCCTTTTCCTCAATCCCCGGGGTGAGAGATTAACCAGGCAGGGCTTCTGGCAGAAGATAAAAGAGTACGCCAAGGCAGCCAACCTGGATACCAAAATCGGTCCGCACACGCTGCGGCACAGTTTTGCCACCCATATGCTCAGTGGTGGGGCTGACCTGAGGTCAGTTCAGGAATTTCTGGGGCATGCCAATATCTCAACGACGCAGGTATACACCCGTCTGACCAGCGAGCATGTCCGTCGTAGCTATGATAAGTCCCACCCCCGGGCGAAGTAAGCTTAATTTGAGAGGGGAGTATTGGCATGTCGGGTAAATCACGGCACGGTCGTGGCAAGCATTCATCACACGGTAAGAAAAAGAAAATGAAGCTGAGACAGCCGATGCTGGCTTCTCCGCCATCACCGGCTGCCGTTCCAGCTGAGGCGCCGGTTTCTCCGCCAGAGGCGCCGATTGTGGAAACAAAGAGGTCAATTTCGCCACCGCCCATTATGGCCAAGTACCCCTATATCTTCAGTGAGTTACGCCGCATCGGTATTCTGGGCGGGGTAATGCTGGTAATTCTTATCGCACTGGCCCTGATTCTTACCTAGTGTGAATAAAGGTGCTTAATATGGATTTCGCAGCGGCACGAGCCAGTTTGGTGGGGCACCTTAGCACTGAAATTAAAGACAAGCGAGTATTAGCGGTTATATCGCGTATCCCTCGGGAGCTTTTTGTACTGCCAGAACTGCAGCACTTGGCCTATGAGGACGAGCCGCTACCTATCGGACTGGACCAGACCATATCGCAGCCGTTAATCATTGCCCTTATGACGGAAGCGCTGGAGCTTAGTGGTGAGGAAAAGGTACTGGAGATAGGGACGGGCAGCGGTTATCAGGCGGCTATCCTGGCGGAATTAGCCCGCCAGGTGATTACCGTGGAGCGGCTACCGGCGCTGGCGAAATCAGCGCAGAAGATATTGGCCAGTCTGGGCTATACCAATGTTGAGGTGCATCAGGCCGGGGAGACGCTGGGCTGGCCGGCGCAGGCGCCTTATCAGGCGATAATGGTCACTGCCGCTGCCCCCGAGGTACCGACCGACCTGCTGGCCCAGCTAGCCATCGGGGGGCGGATGGTGATTCCAGTTGGCTCGCGCTATGTCCAGGATTTATATAAAATCACCCGGGGTAAAAAGAAAAATAAGATCAAGAATCTGGGCGGTTGCCGCTTTGTCGCCCTTATCGGTAAGGATGCTTGGGAAGAAGACTAAACGAAGGAGCCTTTAATTTAGATGAGATACAGATGGTGGCTTTTAGGCGCCACTTTTCTTTTCGTTATGGGTACCGTAATCGGCACTCTACCTTTTACCGGTGTCATTGACTTCAGTGCTGAGGGTATCGCCACCATCAGGCAGTTCGTGGACATCCTGATTTCACTGCCGGCTCCGGTTATCGCCCTCGTTATCTTTATTAAGAATGCTTCCGACCTGCTATTAAGCTTTGCCTTGAGCCCGATGCTGTGTCTGGTGCCGGTGCTGGCTTTAGCCATCAACGGCTTGCTGCTCGGTTCTCTGTCCGCCATTGTGGCTCAGCAGGAGTCACTCGGTTTTGTCCTCACCGGGCTGTTGCCCCACGGCATCTTTGAGTTGCCGGCACTGATTATCGGTGAGGCGGCTGCCCTCAGCTTCGGCGTCGCCGCCATACTGGCTGTTTTCCGGAAAAGGGACAGGGAGCTCTTGCTACCCAATCTGAAGCAGAATCTAAAATATCTGCTGCTTGCCATCGGCTTGCTTATACCGGCGGCTATTATTGAGACCTATTTAACCCCGCTGCTTTTAGCCTGACCAGATAAGCGCTAAATTTTACTTGTCCTGTGGGCAGGCTGGAATTATAATAGAGTGAATAACGTTGAGGAGACAGGCAATTAGATGAAGCAATATGGACTAGACAGTATTCGCAATCTCTGTTTACTTTCCCATGCCGGCGCCGGCAAGAGCTCACTCGCCGAAGCCATTTTATTTACCGCCAAGGCGATTAACCGGCTGGGTAAGGTTGATGATGGCGGCACCACCTCGGATTATGACCCGGATGAGGTAAAACGCCAGATTAGCCTTAACCTGACCATGCTGCCCGCTGAGTGGCAGGAAACTAAGATTAACCTGATTGATACCCCCGGCTATGCCGACTTTGTTGGTGAGGTCAGGGCAGCTCTGCGGGTCAGCGAGGGGGCGGTAATCGCCGTCTGTGCTGCCTCTGGCGTTGAGGTCGGCACGGAGCAGGTATGGGCTTACTGCCAGGAAGCCAGCCTGCCGCGGCTCATCTTCGTTAACAAAATGGACCGTGAGAATGCCGATTTCTACCGAACGGTAGGCGAGATACAGGCTAGGTTCGGTGTAAGGTGTGTGCCGCTCTATTTGCCTATTGGTGCCCAGAGCGATTTTCAGGGGGTGGTTGACCTGCTTGCCATGAAAGCATATACCGGCTCACCAGCCAAGGAAGCCGAAATACCGGCGGCAATGCAGGACAAAATCGGCTCTTTCCGGGAGAAGCTGGTTGAAGCCGCCGCTGAGGTTGATGATGCCCTGATTGAAAAATATCTCGGTGGTGAAGAGCTTAGCCTTGAGGAGTTGAGCCGGGGCTTGCGGCAGGGGACGGTAAGCGGCCAGGTTGTGCCTATTCTGGCTGGCTCGGCATTACAGAACGTTGGCGTCGTCTCCCTGCTGGAGGCCATAAAAAGCTATCTGCCCTCCCCCCAGGAGCGGGAGGTAATTATTATTAGCGATTCAACCGAGCAAAAAGTGACGCCAAGCGAGGCCGCTCCGCTGGCGGCACTGGTGTTCAAGACCAGTGCCGACCCCTATGTCGGCAAGCTTACTTATTTGCGGGTCTATAACGGGGCGGTTGATAGTAATTCCCAGGTGTGGAATGCCACCCGCAACGAAGCCGAGCGCATCGGTCAGTTGCTACTGGTGCGGGGTAAGACCCAGGAACCGGTGTCTCAGCTCAAGGCGGGGGATATCGGTGCTGTCGCCAAGTTGGGCGTAACCGGCACCGGCGATACCTTGTCCACCCGGGACAAACCGCAGAAAATTGCCCCGGTTGTCTTCCCAGAGCCGATTTTCAGCCAGGCAGTGCATCCTAAGACCAAGGCTGATGTCGATAAGCTGGGCACGGCCTTATCCCGGCTGGTTGAGGAAGATTTAACTCTTCGGGTGCGCAAAGACCCGGATACCGGGGAGACCATTCTTTCCGGTATTGGAGAGACTCAGCTTGAGGTGGCTGCCGAGCGGATGCTGCGTAAATTCGGTGTCAAGGTGGAGATGGACACGCCCAGTGTTCCCTACAAAGAGACGATTACCGCCTCGGCCAAGGCGGAATATAAGCACAAGAAGCAGACCGGCGGGCACGGTCAGTACGGGCATGTCTGCCTGGCAGTGGAGCCGCTGGAGCGGGGTAGCGGTCACCAGTTCGTGGATAAAATTGTCGGTGGCGCGATTCCCAAGAACTATATCCCGGCGGTGGAGAAGGGGGTTAATGAGGCCATTCATGAGGGAGTGCTGGCCGGTTACCCTGTAGTTGACATAAAGATGACGGTCTATGACGGCAGCTTCCACGCCGTTGATTCCTCTGACATCTGCTTCAAGATCGCCGGGGCGGGGGCGCTGAAGAAGGGGCTGACTGAGGCGCAACCCATTATTTTAGAGCCGATAATTAATATCAAGGTGACTGTTCCTGATGAGTTTACCGGTGATATTATCGGTGACCTTAATACCAAGCGGGCTCGGGTGCTGGGGATGAATCCCCAGGGCGGAGCCAATGTTATTGAGGCTTTGGTGCCTCAGGCTGAGATTATGCGCTATGCCATTGACCTGAAGTCTTTGACTCAGGGACGTGCGAGCTACAAGGTCACTTTCAGCCACTACGAGGAAGCACCACCCAACATCACCCAGAAGATTATCGCCGAAAGGCAAGCCCAGAAACAGGCCGAAAAGGCTTAACCCGGTTCTCCCAGCAGTTCTCTAACCTTATCGGTGAAGGCGGGGACTACTTTTTTCCAGTCACCGACGACACCAAAGCGGGCTTCGTTGAAGATGTTTGCCTCCGCGTCTTTATTGATGGCGATAATATTCTTGCACCCGGAGCAGCCGCTGATGTGCTGGCTGGAGCCGGAAAGGGCGACGGCAATATAGAGCTTGGGGGCGACAATCTTACCGGTCAGCCCGATCTGGAGCGTTTCCGGAACCCAGCCGTTATCACAGGGGGGTCGGCTGGCGCCTATCGCCCCCTTCAGTAACTGAGCCAGCTCGCTTAGCTGTTGAAAGCCTTCTGTTCCGCCCATCCCCCGGCCGCCGGTGACAATTACCTCAGCTTCCTCCAGCTTGATGCCGGTGATTTCCTCGGTGACTTTCTCTAGCACTCTGGTCCTGATTGTCTGGGGGTCTGGCTCGGCATCAAGATTAATAATCTCCCCCTGCCTTGATTCATTGCGCGGTAGGGGTGACATGGCTCTGGCTCTAATAGAGACTATCTGGGGCAGGGATGGGGTGGTGATTACTGCCAGGACATTGCCCCCGTAGACTGGCTTGGTCGGCAGCAGCTGCTTTGAGCGGGGGTCAATATTAAGCTCAATGCAGTCCAGAGTTGCCGTTGTGCCCAGCCTGAAGGCGAGACGGGGGGCTAAATCGCGGCCGACCGATTTCTGTCCCATAATGACCACCCGCGGCATTGCCTGTTTGATTACCCTTTCCATAACGGTGACATATGAATCCGTCTGGTAATCCTTGAGCCGGGGGTGGTCGGCAATATATACTTTGTCGGCACCGAAGGCGATGGCTTCTTTGGCGAAATCTTTCACCTCACTGCCCACTAGAACGGCGGCTAATTCTTCACCCAGCTCATCAGCCAGCTTCCGGCCACCGCCCAGCGCCTCGATAGCTATTTGGGTCAGCTTGCCCGGGGCAGCTTCAGCATAGATTAAAACGCCTTTTTCTTCAGCCATGATCCTAAATCAGCTTTGCCTCTCTCAGCCGGAGGGCGAGGTTAACCCCGGCCTCTTCGGCGGATTCCCCTTCCATAATCTGGCACTTAACGCCACGGACGGGTTGAAATAGCCGGGCTATCTCGGTCTGCCGGCCGGCGGCGCCAACCTGGGCTGTTTCCAGGCCGATGTCAGCCGGTTTCCAGACGGTGGGCGCAATCTTTTTGGCCGCCAGGCTCCTCTTGATGGTGGGGTAGCGGGGCTCGCCGATTTCATTGCTTACCGTGAGCAGGGCGGGTAGGGCTACCTCGACTACCTCGTAGCCGTCATCGGTAACCCTCTCCACCTTTGCCTTGCCCTGGCTGATGTCTATCTTTTTGACCAGGGTTACGCCGGGCAGGCCCAGCATCTCGGCGATACCGGAGCCCGCCTGGCCGGCGTTGGTGTCGGCTGCCTCTCTACCGCACAGGATGAGGTCATAGTCGC
>CP070693.1:590830-641192 GCA_020353235.1 Dehalococcoidia bacterium
AATTAATTAAGAGAAAGCTGGATAGCGCTTTTCACGAGTATATTGATTACCTGATGGGAAAAGAAATGCCCGCAACCAAACTAGAGCTGAGATTAGCTGACTATGCGTTGCGTTTACGAGAAACACATCTTCGCAGTTTACAGGACAAGAATACCGAAGCGTTAGTCTTAGCCCGTGAGTCGGGCGGCTCAGCAGCCGAGCTAGCCAAACTTGAGGAGCAGGGGATAGAAATCAACACTCAGCTGGCTGAGGTCTTTACCCAGAGGAGCCAGCCAAGACCGGGGAGCAAAGGGGGTTGAGAGATGGAGTTGGAAAGTAGAGATGACTATACCGGCTTCGTGCCTCCACGTGACATTGAAGAGGAGGAAGAGGCATCTCCGGAAAAGGAGCCGGATAATGGCTTGGAACATCCCGCTGCCGAGATGGAGACGCCCGCCGAAGCTGACGAGCAAGAGGTAGTCGATGACCCGGTTCACATGTACCTTCATGAAATTGGCAAAGTACGTTTACTCACCGCTGAGGATGAGAAAAACCTGGCCAAAAAGATGGAGAGGGGTAACCGCATCAGTGACATCAAGCAGGACTACCAGCAGAAAAACGGCCGGGAGCCTTCGGCAACCGAGGTAATACTGGCGATACTCAAGGAGATAGGACAGGCATCTTCTATTATTCGCCGCCTCCGGGGACAGCTCGGCTTAAGTTCAACCACCAACTTCAAGGACAGTATTCTTAATCCGGAACTAAAAGACAGCATTACTGATGAGATAGACCCGCAGCTAATCCAAAATATTGCCCAGCAGATAAATAAGCCGACGCCGGCAACCGAACTGCTGCTCATTAACCTCTCGGTAAATATCAGCCTGCTACCGGAGGAGGTCTTTAACATCATCGGTGATAACACCTCCCTGAACAAGATAGAGGCGCTCGCCAGCGACGATGCCTTCGCCAAATCGGCCCAGTCCTTTGAGAAGCAGTTTAAAGCCTGCCTGGACCAAGTTGAGCAGGAAGCGGAAAAGTCGGAAAAGCGCCTCACTGAAGCCAACCTGCGCCTCGTCGTCAGCGTGGCCAAGAAACATGTCGGGCGGGGTATGTCCCTTCTTGACCTGGCTCAGGAAGGCAACATCGGTCTAATCAGGGCGGTACAGAAATTCGACTACCGCCGCGGCTATAAATTCAGCACCTATGCCACCTGGTGGATTCGCCAGGCAATTACCCGGGCTATCGCCGACCAAGCCCGTACTATCCGCATCCCAGTTCATATGGTCGAGACGATTAACCGCCTGCTCAAAGTGAGCCGCCGCTTGGCTCAGGAATACGGACGGGAACCTACCGCCGATGAAATCGGCAAGGGTATCGAAATACCGCCGGAAAAGGTACGGGAAATCGTCAAGGTAGCCCAACTCCCCATTTCACTGGAGTCACCAATCGGTGAAGAAGAAGACAGCCACCTCAGCGACTTCATTGAAGACCGCAATGCCCTGCCCCCGGTTGATGCCGCCTCCAAGCAACTATTAAAAGAGCAGATTGACGAGGTGCTCTCCACCCTCACCCCCCGCGAGCGGCGGGTGCTCCGGCTCAGATTCGGTCTGGAAGATGGGCGCAGCCGCACTCTGGAGGAAGTGGGCAAGGAATTTGATGTCACCCGGGAGCGAATCCGCCAGATTGAAGCCAAGGCACTGCGCAAACTGCGCCACCCCAGCCGCAGCCGGAAGCTAAGAGACTATCTGGACTAAATCATGTAAAGCCACCAGCATGTTACAGAGGGGCAAAGCCCCTCTTTTTTAGTTAATATGCTAAAATGTGGGTAGTAAATTTGGTCATCCGGAGCTTTTGAGTGATTCCCCTTAAGCTGAAAATGTGCAATTTTATGTGCTACCGGGATAATGTCCCCCCGCTCTACTTTGATGGCATTCACACCGCCTGCATCGCCGGTGATAATGGCAACGGCAAGTCCGCCCTGATTGACGCCATGACCTGGGCGCTCTGGGGTAAAGCCAGAGCCAAGAGCGATGACGACCTTATCTCTTTAGGGCAGAGCGAAATGGAGGTGGAGTTTCACTTTGCCATCAGCGAGCAACACTACCGCATCATCCGCAAGCGCGCCAAGCCCAGGCGCCGCAGCAGCCCGGGGCAGACTATTCTGGAGTTTCAGGTAGCCAGCGGTGACGGCTACAAAGTAATTTCCGGCGACAGCATTAGCCAGACCCAGCAGAAAATAATTGATGTCCTCCACATGGACTACCATACCTTTATTAACAGCGCCCTCCTCTTGCAGGGAAGGGCTGATGAGTTCACCATCAAGCGCCCCGTGGAGCGCAAGCAGGTGCTGGCTGACATACTGGGGCTTTCTTTTTATGACGAGCTGGAAGCAAGGGCGAAGGATCTGGCCAAAGGGCAGGAAACGGAAATAGGGCAACTGGAGAGTACTATACAGGACATCAATGACGAGCTGGCCCTGAAGCCGGTCTATGAAGCCGAGCTGACACAGGCGCAGGGCGAGCTTTCCCATCGGGAAGAAACAGCCGCCGAGAAAGAAGCCGAGTTGAAACAGCTACGGCAGGAGAAGGAATCGCTGGAGAAAGTAAAGACGCAACTGAATGAGCTAGAGGCACACATCACCAATACTCATGAGAACCGGGGGCGCTGGCAGGAGCAGGCAAGCCAGCACCAGTCCCGCCTCCAGGAGTATGAACAGCTGATTGCCCGGCGCCACACTATTGAAGAGAACTACGCCCGCTTTGCCGAGACCAAGAAACTAAATGATGAGCTTGAGCAAAAATTCCGGCTCTCAGTTAATCTGGAAAGGCAGCAGACACAGATGGACAGCAAGATAAGGGAGGCATCCCAGCAACTACTCACCGAACATACTTACACTCAACGCAAAATCGCCGACTTAGACGCCAGTATGCAGAAGATAGTCCAGCTCAAGCTGGAATTACAGCAGGCACAGGCTGAGCTAAACCGGCTAGCTGGTGAAGATGAAGTCCTGAAACAGAAAAGGCAGCGAAGCCAGGCGCTAATCACCCAGGTTAATTACCTTGAGTCCAATGTCAGGCAGCTGGAACAGGAAATAAGCGAAATAAGCGAGAAGCTCGACACCCTGCTTGGCCAGAGCGAGGCTAACTGCCCACTGTGTGAGACCAGGCTGGGTGCCGACGGACTGAAGCTGATTGAGACCAAATACCAGGCGGATAAAGCGCAGAAAGCCGGCTCTCTGGACTCAAATCAGACCGAGCTGACGCAGGCCAGAGCCGAGCTGGCCAGCCTGGAAGGGGGAATAACTGATTTAGAAACAAGGCTGAGCCAGGAAAAAAGCACTGTCCAGAACCGGGTGGCTGTTATCAGCCAGCAGCTTGCTGAAGCCGAAACGGCTAACCGCCAGCGGGATGAGGCCAGAAAGAGGCTGGCTGAAATTGAACAGCACCTAGCCCGGAAGGACTTTGCCCTCGCCGAGCAGGAGGCACTGACCGCGCTGGAGGGCGAGCTGGCCAAACTGGACTACAACCCTGAACAGCACGAACAGATACGGCAACAGCTGGCCAGCCGGCAGCAGTACGAAGCACCGAAGCAAAAACTGGATGAGGCTGACCGGCTCATTAACCAGGAAAAGGAATTCATGGCTCGCGCCAAAGAAGCCATTACCGAACTGGGCCAAAGCCTGGAGCTAAGCCAGCAAAAGGCGCAGGCCTTAGCCAAAGAGCTGGAGCGCCTGCCCCAGCTGGCCACTGACCTGGCCCAGGCTGAGGCAGAGCACGAGGCACTGGTCAGCCAGCAACGGGAAGCCCAGGAAAGGCTGGGGCAGGTAAAAGCCAAACTGGAGCGATTGGCAGAGCTGGTGATTAAAAAGAAGGCGAAGGAGAGACTACTCAGCAAGTCCTCAAGAGAGGAGAAAATCTATCAGGAGCTCGCCCAGGCCTTGGGCAAGAGGGGGGTTCAAGCCCTGCTCATTGAAACGGCGCTTCCCGAAATTGAAATCGAAGCTAACCGACTGCTGGGGCGCATGACCGATAACCGAATGAACGTCAAAATTGAAACCCAGCGGGAGACCAAGAAGGGGGACGTGATTGAAACCCTGGATATTAATATCGCTGACGAGCTGGGGACACGGAATTACGAAATGTTCAGCGGCGGTGAAGCCTTCCGTATTAACTTTGCCATCCGTATTGCCCTGTCCAAGCTTTTAGCCCGGCGGGCAGGGGCACCCCTGCCCATCTTAATCATCGATGAAGGCTTCGGCACTCAGGATAGCACCGGTATCGAGAAGCTGAAAGAGGCCATAAATTCAATCCAAGATGACTTTGACCAGATACTGGTCATTACTCATGTGGAGGAACTGAGAGACGCCTTCCCCAGCCGTATTGATGTCGTTAAAACTGCCGAAGGCTCAACTATCTCTATCGGCTAAAGGCCGAGGTCGGCGGCAACGCCCTGCATTGCCTTCAGCCCGAGTTCAATAAACTTATCAAGCTCAAGCCCGAGCTCACTGCACTTGGAAATCTGCTCCCGATTGGCCCCGGCGGCGAAGCTCTTCTCTTTAAATCTTTTGCCGACCGATTTAGCCTCAAGATTAGCCATTTTTTTATCGGGGCGAACCAGAGTCGCCGCCGTAATCAAGCCGGTAAGCGGGTCAGCGCAAAACAGCGCCTTGTCTAGTTTGCTGGTCTGGGCAACGCCGTGCATCTCATTGTGGCACAGGATAGCGTGAGCCATTGCCTCACTCGCACCCAGCTCCCGCGCCAGGTCAGAACCCAGCTTACTGTGGCTGCTCATATCCCCTTCGGTAAGCTCCACATCAATATCATGGAGAAGACCGGTAAGCCCCCACTCCTCCTCATCCTCACCCAGATGCTTGGCTAGGGCACGCATAATCGCCTCGGTAGCCAGCATATGCTTGACCAGATTCTCGTTCTCTACATTGGCTTTAACTGAATCGATGGCTTCTTCTCGAGTCATTTTTTCTTCCCTAGCATAGCAGACTGCGGCTGAGGCGTCAAAGCATAATCGACACCTTTTGCTAACATTCTGACCAGATACTGCCCGGTGGCTGATTTTTTCTTGCCGGCAATCTCTTCCGGGGTGCCGGTAGCCACGATATAGCCCCCCTGGTCACCGGCGCCGGGGCCGAGGTCAACGATATAATCGGCATTCTTAATCACGTCCAAGTGATGCTCAATGACCACCACCGTATTGCCGGCATCAACCAGACGCTGCAGCACCCTCAGCAGTGCCGCCACATCCTCAAAGGCAAGGCCGGTGGTCGGCTCATCGAGAATATACAGCGTCCGGCCCGTAGAGCGCCGTGACAGCTCGGTAGCCAGCTTGACCCGCTGCGCTTCACCACCAGAGAGGGTGGGCGCCGGCTGACCGAGGTGGATATAACCCAACCCGACATCACGCAGGGTCTCCAGCTTGCCCCTTACCCGGGGGAAGTGCTCAAAGAAAGTCAGGGCTTGCGCCACGGTCATATCCAGTACTTCGGCGATGTTCTTGCCCTTAAATCTAATTTCCAGAGCCTCACGATTATAGCGCTTCCCCTTACATACCTCGCAGGGGACGGTCACGTCAGGCAGAAACTGCATCTCAATCTGGATAAAGCCCTCGCCACGGCAGGCTTCACAGCGCCCGCCCTTAACATTGAAAGAAAACCGCCCGGGGGCGTAGCCCCTCATCCTG
This sequence comes from Dehalococcoidia bacterium, assembly GCA_020353235.1. GTDB lineage: Bacteria > Chloroflexota > Dehalococcoidia > Dehalococcoidales > JAUYDJ01. The sequence continues at coordinate 596,504 of CP070693.1, forward strand.
GCTTCGGGAACGGTGGCAAAAAGCTCCCGGATGGGGGTAAAAACGCCGGTATAGGTCACCGGGTTGCTACGGGGGGTGCGCCCGATGGGAGACTGATCAATATTGACCACCTTATCAATATGCTCCACCCCAATAATCTCATCACAATCGCCCGCCCTCTCTCGTGACCGGTAGAAAAGCTGGGCCAGCTTTTTGTACATGATTTCATCAATCAGGGTGCTCTTACCGCTGCCGGAAACCCCGGTGATGCCGACAAACTTGCCCAGCGGGATACGGACATCAATATTCTTCAGGTTATTCTGCCGGGCGCCCTTGATGACTATTTCCTGCCCCGAACCGGGGCGGCGCCGGGTCGGTAACGGAATCTGCTTTGCGCCGCTGAGGTACTGACCAGTGATTGACTCCAAGCAGTGCATCACATCAGCCAAGGAGCCGGTGGTCACAATCCACCCCCCGTGCTCCCCCGCCCCCGGTCCCATATCAATAATATGGTCGGCGGCCCGCATCATGGCTTCATCGTGTTCCACAATCAGTATGGTATTACCCAAATCCCTCAGTCTCTTCAGGGTCTTAATCAGGCGATAGTCATCCGCCGGGTGCAGCCCCACCGTCGGCTCGTCACAGATATAGAGCACCCCCATCAGCCCGCTGCCAATCTGGGTAGCCAGCCGAATCCGCTGTGCCTCACCGCCACTCAAAGTAGCCGAGGCACGGTCAATGCTGAGGTAGTCCAGACCGATATCCTTCAGGAAACCGAGGCGGGCTTGAATCTCCTTGATAATCTGCCGGGCGATTATCCGCTCCCGTTTACTGAGCACCCGCTTATCAATGGCCGTCAGCCACTTCATTGCCTGGACCACTGACATAGCACCGACATCCATAATATTCTGGCTGCCGATGGTCACCGCCAGGGACTCCGGCTTGAGCCGTTTGCCCTCACAGACCAGACAGGGGGTGGTCGCCATATAGCGTCCCATCTCGGCACGGGTGTGCTCCGATTGGGTATCACGGCTCAGCCGCTCCAGATAGGGAATCACCCCTTCATAGCCAGTGAAATACTCCCTGACCCGCCCGTAGCGGTTGCGGTACTGCACCAGCTCCCCATCCTCGCCGTAAAGTATCAGTTTAAGATTATGTTCGCTCAGTTCTTTGACCGGCACATCCAGAGAAAAACCGTAGCGCCGGCTCAGCATTCTGAGCTCGTCCATATGCCAGGCGAGCCACCAGCTGGGGTGTATCGCCCCCTGGGCGATAGATAACTCCCGGTTGGGGATGACCAGGTCGGGTTCTACCTCCATCTTCATCCCCAGCCCGGTACAGGCGGGGCAGGCCCCGTGGGGGCTATTAAAACTGAAGGTGCGGGGGGCAATCTCACCCAAGCTGATGCCGCAGTAGACGCAGGCAAAGTGCTCCGAGAACAGCAGTTCCTCACCATCCAAAGTGGACACCAGCACCACCCCCGCCCCCAGCTTGAGGGCGGTCTCCACCGAATCGGCAATACGGCTCTGGCTGCCGCTCTGCCCGACAACCAGTCTATCCACCACCGCTTCAATAGCATGCTTCTTGTTCTTATCCAGCTGAATTTCCTGAGACAGGTCATAGATATCCCCGTCAACCCTGACCCGGACGTAGCCCGCTTTGCCCAGGTCGTCAAAAACCGCCTGGTACTCGCCCTTACGGTCTCTGATTAGGGGCGCCATAATCATAATCCGGCTGCTCTGGGGAAGGTTCTGGATGGCATCCACAATCTGCTGCACGGTCTGGGTGGTAATCTCCCGCCCGCACTTTGGGCAGTGGGGGTGACCGGCCCGGGCAAAAAGTAGCCTTAAATAGTCATAGATTTCGGTTACCGTGCCCACCGTGGAGCGGGGATTACGGCTCGGCCCCTTCTGGTCAATAGAAATCGCCGGGCTCAAGCCCTCAATATTGTCCACCTCGGGCTTCTCCATCCTGCCCAAAAACTGGCGGGCATAGGCGGAGAGTGATTCCACATAGCGGCGTTGCCCCTCGGCATAGATGGTGTCAAAGGCGAGCGAGCTCTTGCCCGAACCGGAGACGCCGGTAATCACCACCAGCTTATCGCGAGGGATGACCACATCAATATTCTTCAGATTGTGTTCGCGCGCCCCTTTAACAATAATGGAATCAAGCGGCATATCTGCCTCCAAAGACTTATTTTAGCATCAGGGCTGAACCCCTCACAAGTTTTACCCGTTGACAAGCGACAGGTCGGCGACTGACATAAAGAACAGTTATGCTAGCCAAAGTAATGACCTGTGCCGTGGTCGGGCTGGAGGGGGCGATTGTTGAGGTTGAGGTAGATATTTCCCACGGCCTGCCATCGTTTACTATCGTGGGCTTGCCCGATGCTGCCGTTCAGGAAGCCATGAAGCAGCTCTATCTTTCCGCCCGCGCTTTCCACCGCATCTTGAAGCTGGCCCGCACCATCGCTGACCTGGAAAATGCCGGCATAATCAAAGCCCCCCACTTGGCGGAAGCCGTCCAGTACCACCCGAGACAGACGGTGGAGCCCTTACGCCGGTAATCAGCCCCAGAGCCAGAAGACGCCGCCCATAATCAGCATGATGAAACCGATGGCAAGGGCAATCCAGCCGCCTATCTTCAGGGCGCCGAACTGGGGGCGCTGGGGGTAATGTTCCAGATACTCCCGAGTATCCCGGCGGCTGACAATGGCATCATAGTAGGTCTTCTGCTCCCGCCAGTCCCAGAAAATTGCCCCCACACCAAGCAGGAGAAACAAACAACCAGCGCCTATGATAAAAAGCCAATCTGCCTGAAGCATATCAACCTCCCCCGTACCGGGGTGTATTTACTCAGGCAATTAGACAATCTCGGCAGTAGCCCCCGCCTCTTCCAGTTTCTTCTTGGCCGCGGCCGCCTCGTCCTTGTTAATCCCTTCTTTTACCGGCTTGGGGGCACTCTCCACCAAGTCTTTAGACTCCTTCAACCCCAGTGTAGTCAATTCCCGCACCGTCTTAATGACGCTAATCTTGTTGGCGCCGACTTCCTTCAGAATCACGTTAAACTCAGTTTTCTCCTCAGCAGCGGCTGGTGCTACCGTACCACCTCCCGCCGCTGGTGCTGCCGCCGCCACTGGCGCAGCCGCAGTAACGCCAAACTCCTCCTCCATTGCCCTAACCAGCTGGGATAGCTCAAGAACGGTCATCTTCTTTATGGTCGCCATGATATCACCAATGACCGGCGACCGCTTTTCGGGTTTAACCGCCGGCTTTGGCTTCGCCACGGCTTCTTTCTTCTCTTCTGCCTTGGCTGGCTCGGCGGCTACCGGTGCCTCTATCTTCTCCTCGGCTTTAGGTAGTTCCTCGGCTACCGCTGCCTCCGGCTTCTCTTCAGCTTTGGCTGGCTCTTCGGCTACCGGTGCTTCTGCCACTGCCTCTGCCGCCGGCTCTTCAGCTGCTTCCGGCTTTGCCTCAGCCTCCGGAGCCGCCTCCTTAGCTTCCTCAGCCTCTTCCGGTTTCTTTTCCGCCACCTCGGCCACTTCCTCGGCAGTTTCTTCTTTTACTTCGGCTTCCGCCGCCTCTTCCGCCTCAACAGCCTCTTCTGGCTGTCCCTCTATCTTCTCTTCCGGCATTTTTATTCTCCCTCCAATTGTTGAATTCTAGCCTGTAACCCAAACATGACCCCCCTTATCGGGGCGTTAAAATAATTAACCAGTGTCGCTATAGGACCCTGCAGCCCGCCGACGACCCTGGCGATTAATACCTCCCTTGACGGTACTTTAGCCAGGGCTTCCACATCATCAGCGGTAAGCAGGCTATCACCGAAAAAGCCGCCTTTAACACTCAGGGTCGCCTTGGTAGCGTCAATATAGTCAGCTAGAGCTCGGGCGGGCTCGGTTATCTCGCCATAGCCAAAGGCAATGGCGACCGGCCCCTCAAAAAAGCTGACCAAATCATCCCGGCCGGCCCTTTCCACCGCAAAACGGGCCAGGGTGTTCTTGACCACGCGGTACTCAATGCCTGACGCCCGCAGCTTGTTGCGCAGGGCATTCGCCTCCGAGGCAGACAAGCCGCGATAGTCGGTAAAAATAGCCACGCTACAACCGGCAATGGCTTCCTTCAGTTTATCAATAGTCTCCGCCTTCTTCTCTTTCGACATCTTCTTACCTCTCTATAAAAAACAAGTCCCTGTGCCAGGCACAAGGACGCTCTTTAACACAACAAGCTTCCTCGGCAGGCACAAATTTAAGCCTTAACCGGCACCCGCTGTCTTCGGAAATGACTCTTTAATTAATATAGCACTAACCGGCGGTTAATTCAAGGGTTGGTTTGAGGTCAAGCTTTATGCCCGGTCCCATCGTGGTCGCCAGTGTGGCCGTCTTAACATACTGCCCCTTAACGCCAGTGGGCTTAGCCTTGACCACCGCCTCCACCGCCGCCGTCAGGTTATCCATCAACTTATCACTCTCAAAGCTCGCCTTGCCCAGAGGCAGGTGAATGATAGCCGTCCGGTCTAGCCTGAACTCCACCCGTCCTTTGCGGGCATCCTCAATCACCCGGGGTAAGTCGTCGGCGGGGACAACTGTCCCTGATTTAGGGTTGGGCATCAGCCCCCGTCTACCCAAGATTTTACCCAGCTTGCCTACCTTGCCCATCATATCCGGGGTAGCCACCGCCACCTCAAAATCCACCCAGCCACCCTCAATCTTCTTGACCAGGTCATCGCCGCCAACGTAATCAGCACCGGCCGACTCGGCAGTCCTGACCGCCTCCCCCTGGGCAAAAACTACTACCCGTACCTTCTTGCCCAATCCGTGAGGCAGCAGGGCAACACCACGCACCTGCTGGCTGGCATTGCGGGGGTCAACCCCCATACGCAGGTGAAGCTCAACCGTCTCGTCAAATTTAGCGTGAGCCGTATGCCGGGCGATTTCAACCGCTTCCTGCGGAGAATAGAGCTTGGTCCTATCCACTAGCTTAACTGCTTCTTGATAGTTTTTACCGCGTTTAGCCATATCTACTCTATCTCAATCCCCATACTTCGGGCGGTACCGGCGATAATCCGCTCCGCCCCCTCAATATCAACCGCGTTGAGATCCTTCATCTTCAGCTGGGCAATTTCCCGCAGTTTATCCCGGGACAGCTTGGCTACCTTCTCCCGGGCCGGGTCAATGCTCCCCTTTTCCAGCTCCACCGCCTTCTTCAGCAAATCGGTGGTGGGCGGCGTTTTGGTAATAAAGCTAAATGACCTGTCCTCATAGACGGTTATTTCCGCCGGGATAATCGACCCTTCCTGACCAGCGGTGCGCTCATTATATTCTTTACAAAAGCCCATAATATTAATCCCGTGCTGGCCCAGGGCTGAGCCAACCGGCGGGGCCGGGTTTGCCTTCCCGGCTGGAATCTGCAGCTTAATTATGGCTCTTACTTTCTTCGCCATCTTCTCCCCTATCGAGTCTACAACTTCTCTACCTGCAAGAAGTCAAGCTCCACCGGTGTTTCCCTGCCGAAGAGAAATAGGAGCACCTTGACCTTGCCTCGCTCGGCATTTATTTCATCCACCACCCCCATAAAATCAATGAAGGGGCCGTCAATGACGCGGATACTCTGCCCCTTGCGAAAACCAACCTTAACCTTGGGGGCTTCCTCCTCCATCTGTTTCAAGATGCGGCCGACCTCTTCCTCCTGCAGCGGCACCGGCTTATTGGCACTGCTGACAAACCCGGTGACACCGGGAGTATTACGCACTATACTCCAGCTCTGGTCACTGAACTTCATCTGGACCAGAACATAACCGGGCAATATCTTCTTGGTTACGGTGTGCCGCTGTCCGTTTTTCACCTCAATCTCATCCTCGGTAGGCACCACCACCTGGAAGATCTCGCCATCAGCGTCCATATGCTTGATGCGCTGTTCCAGATTCCTCTTGACTCTGTCTTCGTTCCCAGAATAGGTATGAACGACAAACCACTGTTTTTCATTCTCGGCCACTATCAACCTCACTCAGATGAAGACTCAGCTACCCGCCCAAAAATAACTCAACCAGCTCCGAAAAGCCAAAATCAAACGCCCCCAGAACTAAACCGGCGACAAGGGAAATAATTAATACCAGAGTAGTCAGATAGACGGCTTCCCTTCGGGTAAGCCAGACTACCTTCTTTAACTCGGCTATCGTATCACCAATGAAACTAAACCTTGAACTGCCTTTTTTGGGGTGAACACTACCATGCGCCATAAATCAAATCTCTCATGCCCTCGTTTATAGCTGGCTATTTCACCTCTCTATGGAGTTTTTGGGCACGGCAACGGGGGCAATACTTTTTAAGCTCTAACCGCTGGGGGTCATTCTTTTTGTTTTTGGTAGTGGTGTATGTCCTCTCCCCACACTCGGTACAGGCAAGGCTAATAATAATCCTAGCTTCAGCCTTCTTCGCCATAATCTACTCTATAATGCGGGTAACGGTGCCAGCCCCGACTGTTTTACCACCTTCCCGAATAGCAAATCGCAGCCCTTTCTCCAGAGCTACCGGGTAAATAAGCTCTAATGTCATGTTGACATTATCACCCGGCATGACCATCTCTACCCCTTCCGGTAGCGTAATGCTGCCGGTAACATCGGTGGTCCGGATATAGAACTGGGGCTTATATCCGTTAAAGAAGGGAGTATGTCTACCTCCCTCGTCCTTGCTCAGGACGTAGACCTCGGCCTGGGCTTTAGTATGCGGTTTTATCGAGCCGGGTGCCGCCAGCACCTGACCTCTCTCCACATCTTCCCGTTCTACACCCCGGAGCAGAGCCCCAACCGCGTCTCCCGGCTCAACCTCGTCCAGAGTCTTATGAAACATTTCTAAACTGGTAACTACCGTCTTGCGCGGCTCATGGTGCAAGCCGACAATCTCAATCTCGTCACCGGGTTTTAGCACACCCCGCTCAACCCTGCCCGTAGGCACGGTACCACGCCCTTTGATGCTGAAAACGTCCTCAACCGGCATCAGGAAGGGCTGGTCTTTGGGTCTTACCGGAACCGGGATATAGTTATCAATTGCATCCAGCAGCTGCCAGATAGCGCCGCACCACTGGCACTCTCTCTTACCACAGCCGCATTCCAGGACCTTAAGCGCACTCACTCTGATCATGGGCACCTCATCACCGGGGAACTTGTATTTGGTGAGCAGTTCCCGCATCTCCATCTCCACCAGCTCCAGAAGCTCCTCGTCATCCATCATGTCAACTTTATTGAGGCAGACGACCATCGCCGGAACTTCTACCTGACGGGCTAACAGGAGATGCTCCCTGGTCTGAGGCATCGGGCCATCAGGGGCACTTACCACCAGTATTGCCCCATCCATTTGGGCTGCCCCGGTAATCATGTTCTTAATATAATCGGCATGCCCCGGGCAGTCGATGTGAGCATAATGCCGCTTCTCTGTCTCGTACTCAATGTGGGCAATGGCGATGGTTAACCCTCTCGCTTTCTCCTCAGGCGCATTATCAATACTGCCGAACTCGCGATACTGAGTTGGACCTACCTTAGACAGTACCATGGTAATCGCCGAAGTTAAGGTCGTTTTGCCATGGTCAACATGACCGATGGTGCCCACGTTACAGTGCGGCTTGGTGCGCTCAAATTTCTGTTTAGCCATTTTGTAAAACCCCCTTCATATAAGCCCACAACCAGATTCGAACTGGTGACCCCGTTCTTACCAAGAACGTGCTCTACCGACTGAGCTATGTGGGCACTAATCCTGTTTGCTATTATAGCTACTTTTATAGACTAATGTCTAGAGCCTTTGGGGTGATGGTGGAGGGGGCAGGGTTCGAACCTGCGTAGCCCTTAGGGCGGCAGTTTTACAGACTGCTCCGATTAACCACTCCGGCACCCCTCCCCAAGCTATCCAAAGCAAAGCCTCAGCCCGAGAGGGGATTCGAACCCACTAACCTACCGATTACAAGTCGGTTGCGCTACCATTGCGCTACTCGGGCACCTGAAACGCAATATTATAAAAATGACCCAGAATAAAAGTCAAGCTTGGTAGCGCATACCGGATTCGAACCGGTGATCTCCTCCTTGAGAGGGAGGTGTCCTAAACCGCTAGACGAATGCGCCACCTATGTCATAACAGCCATAGCTATTATATCAAGTAAAGGCGCTAAAGGGCAAGGCAGATATTTTCCGCAAGCACGAGTAGCAATGAGATAAGCCCGGTTCCCGAAGAGGGGCGCTGGTAGGCGTTATAAGGGTAGCTCTACGGTTATTCTGGTCCCCTTACCCGGCTCGGATTGCGCTTTTAAAATACCACCGAGTAACTGTGCCCGTTCCTGCATACCGGCCAAGCCGAGCTTGCCATCCCGGGCCAGGTCGCCTATCGCCCGGGGGAGGTCAAAGCCCTTGCCATTATCACTGACGGTTACTCTGGTCTGCTTCGGCTCAAATTCAACGGTAACCTCAGCCTCAGTCGCCTCAGCATGCCGCCATACATTCCGCAATGCCTCCTGAGTGATGCGGAAAAGCACCAGGGCGACTTCTTCGGGGAGACGACGTTCGGTACCAACCAAATTAACCTTGGTCTTAACCCCGGAGTACTGGGCCACATCGGAGGCCAGCCCTTCCAGGACTGATAATAGACCGAGGCGGTCCAGTGCCGCCGGCCGCAGGTCCTGGCTCAAACGGCGCACTTCATCCATGATATTACTGGTCTGTTGCCTCAGTTTCTCCAAGCGTTGAGGAGTATCGGCGGGCAATTTTTTATCACCGGAAGTCAGGGTGTCCAGCTGGCGTGAGAGCACCACCAGACTCTGAATAGTGCTATCGTGAAGCTCACGGGAGATGCGCTTTCTTTCCTCCTCCTGAGCCCTGATTGCCTGCTGCAGATAGAAACGCAGATTCTCCTGCATCCGTCTCTGTTCGGTAACATCGCGGGCGATATGCTGAAAGGCGGCTACCTCGCCCTGGTTAAAGACCAGACTGGTAGCCAGCTGGACAAAGGCTTCGCTCTTGTCCTTACGAATAAGCCTTATTTCGGCAATAGAGCTAGCCGCTTTACCCCCCAGCAGACCCTGCTCTATGCCATGGATAACCGCCAAGCTTTCCGCCGGGAACAGGCTGTTGGCGTTCAAGCGGTACAGCTCTTCCGGTTCATATCCGGTTAAAGCAATACAGGCCCGGTTAGCCGCCACGATATTTTTGTCCAAATCATGGAGCCAGATAGCATCATGGGCGTTCTCAAATAACTCCCGGTATCTCTCCTCAGATGTCCGCAGCTCCTGCTGGGTCGCCTCCAGCTGGGCGCGGCGCTCCCGTTCCCGCCGCAGCGAGTCAAAGCTAACCGCCAGGACATTGCCGACGACAAAAACGGCCCCGGTCTCAAAAAAAGCGTCCAAGGGGGCTACCGAGATGAAAGCAACCCGAGGCAGCATACAGATAAGGGCAGCTAATGAGGTAATAAAAGCACCCCACCAGCCGAATAGAAAACCGGCCCAGACTATAGGCGCCAGATAGAGGATTCGCTCAAAGCTGTGCCGGGTTAGGCCAAGGTTAACGGTGGCATGAGTCAGAAATGCCGGCTGGGGCAGGGCTTCCCCGTAGTGAGGGAGGGTGATAAGCGCCAGTAAAGCGACAATGAGCCAAAAAGCCGGCTTACTAATGAGCCTGAGCAGACGGCTTATCAGGGTCTCGGGTGTTCCGTCCATACCTCAAGTATCCTCAATTGATTTAACCTTCAGGGTATATCGTCAAGGGTAATCCAGCCCTCTTTTAAGGCGCGTACCACGGCTTCCGTCCGCGAGCTAACCCGCAGCTTGTTAAAGATATGTCCCAGATGAGCCTGAACAGTACGCAGGCTGAGTGAAAGCTCATCGGCAATATCCTGGTTGCTTAAACCCTGAGTCGCCAGATGGAGAACCTCCGTCTCCCGCTGGCTGAGTATCTCGGGAGGCTCCTGCCTCTGGCCCTTGTCCAGAGAAGGCACGAAACGGTTCAGCACCTTGCGGGCAATCGATGGGTGCAGCACCGACTCCCCGGAGTATACGGCGCGGACCGCATCCACCAGTTCACTGCCACGCACACTTTTGAGCAAATAGCCAGCCGCACCCGCCTCCATAAGACTGAAGACAAACTGGTCATCATCATAGGCGGTAAGTATTAAAACGGCCACCTGTGGATAAAGGGCCTTAATCTGCTTGGTCGCTTCGATGCCATCGACACGAGGCATGGAGATATCAATTATAGCCACATCTGGTTTACTGCTACCGGTCAACTTCACCGCCTCATCGCCATCAGCCGCCTCAGCAACCACTTTCAGGTCCGGTTCCTGCTCCAGAATCTGGCGAGTGCCCTCCCGGACCACGGCATGGTCATCAGCGATTAAAACCCGTATCTCACCCAACCGGCTGACCTCCTTACCTGCCTATTTTACCACACCCCAGCTAGCTATGGCATTAACCCGGTTACGACCCTAGACTGGCTCACGCCTGACCTAGGCATAATTACCTAGTTTTAACTGCCCTGATTAAGTATAAATCACTAGATTTTGGCGCCCCTAAATAGGTATCACGGCGGAAGCAAGGGCGGCGAGCAGGGTGGTAAGCTGGACTTGAGGCTAGAGGAAGGGGGGGATTGAGGAAAATATAGCTCTCTTCGGCTTAGCTCCAAACCCCGCCCTTCCCCCTCTCTTTAAAGTAACGGCTAAAGGAAGGAAGGAGGTGGGGGCAATGCAGTGGGAATTCGTTGTAGCGCTAGTAATAGCCATACCCATTATCCTTTTCCCAGCTGCATTCGTCTGGTACCTGAATGTTGGTGGCATTTTTGCCGCCATCAAAGAAGCAAGAGCCAGGCGGGTTGCCCGGGAAAAGGAGGCTAAAGCAGTTGCCAAAGTGAAACAGCTTTGACACTGCCGTTAAAGGAAAATAACCGGGAAGGAGGAAAGTAATTAATTATGGAATGGCAGATTATAGTAGCCATAGCGATAATGACACCGGTGATAATAATCCCGGTATTACTCGTCTGGTACCTGAACATCGGCGGTATCTATGCCGCCATCAAGGAAGCTAGAGCCAGGCGGGCTGCCCAGCAAAAGGAGGCCAAGGCTGAAGTTAAGGTTGAGGCTAAGGTTGAGGCTAAGTAGACGCCATCAACCATCTGGTTGGAAGAATTGAACGGGGTAGTGATAAAATATTAATGGAGCCCACTTCAGCCAAATAAAGAAGGATTAAATGAGTGAAGCTAATCTTGAGGCGAACGGGGACAAAATGACCAAAGCAGCATTGTCCCCGTTCTGTTGCTGGCAAGACTTCTTAGCCCAACAGAAAGGAGGCAGCTTTGGAACTAAACCGTAGAGATTTCCTCAAAATGTCCGGGGCATGTGTTGGTGCCACGGTGGCTTTTCCTTTCCTTTCCGATACCACCATCTGGGCGGCTCCCAAAGAGTTCCCCCTGAAAAAGAAGGTCAAGGAAACCAGCACCATCTGCTGCTACTGCTCGGTAGGCTGTGGCGCCATCGTCAATGCCTATGAGGATGGCATCATCAAGATAGAGGGGAACCCGGACCACCCCATCAATGAGGGGACGCTGTGCCCCAAGGGTTTAGCCATGTCCCAGGTTCACCAGGTAGATGGTGAGCTTAACCCATTCCGACTTACCAAGCCTCTGTATCGGGCTCCCAACTCAACCGACTGGGAAGAGAAATCGTGGGACTGGATGCTGGATACCATCGCCCAGAGAGTCAAGTCCACCCGCGACCAGAACTGGAATGCCAAGGCGAACCGAACCGATGCCATCGCCAGCCTTGGCGGTGGGGAGCTGGATAACGAAGAGTGCTACCTGCTGGCTAAGATGAACCGCGCCCTGGGCGTGGTTTATCTCGAACACTGCGCCCGCCTCTGACATTCCTCCACTGTCGCCAGTTTGGCGGAAAGTTTCGGTAGGGGGGCAATGACCAATCACTGGATTGACATCAGAAACGCTGACTGCGTTCTGATTATCGGCTCCAATGCCGCTGAGAACCACCCCATATCTTTTAAATGGGTGGAAAGGGCAATGGAGGCGGGAGCCAAACTTATTCACGTTGACCCCCGTTTCACCCGCACCTCTTCTAAAGCTGATATCTACGCTCCATTGAGATCGGGCACGGATATCGCCTTTGTCGGTGGCATGATTAACTACGTACTCAACGACATGAAGCAAAACCCCCAGAATTACAATATGGATTATGTAAAGCAATATACCAACGCCGCGCTTATTGTCGACCCCGGATTTACCTTCCACGAGGGGCTATTTGGTGAAGTGAAAGATAGTAAATACAGCGCTGCGGCCAGAGCAACCTGGAAATACGCTGATAAAACCACCCCCGCTACCGACCCGACCCTGCGGAACCCCAACTGCGTATTCCAGCTGCTCAAGAAGCATTTCTCACGCTACGATGTGGATACGGTCGGCAACATTACCGGCACCCCGAAGGATGTTTATCTGGAGGTCTGCCGCACCTACGCCGCCACCGGGCAAAAGGGCAAGGCAGGCACCCTGATGTATGCTATGGGCGCCACCCAGCATACCTATGGTACCCAGAATATCAGGGCCTACGGCATACTCCAGCTCCTGCTGGGCAACATGGGTGTTGCCGGCGGCGGTATCAATGCCCTGCGTGGCACATCCAACGTTCAGGGCTCGACTGATATGTGCTTGCTGGCCCATATCCTGCCTGGCTACCTCGCCATACCCAAAGAAGGCGATACCAATCTGGAAGCCTATCTCAACCGCGCCCGTCCGGCTACGATAACGCCCCAGGGGCTGGCCGGAGACAAGAGCGCTAACTGGTGGGGTAACTACAAAAAGTATATCGTCAGTCTGCTCAAAGCCTGGTACGGCAATGCCGCCACCAGGGCTAACGACTTCGGTTTTAATTACCTGCCCAAGTGTGACCCCGGCGTGAACTACACCCATATCGGCATGTTTGAAGCCATGGGCCAGGGCAAAATCAAGGGGCTCTGGGCCTGGGGTCAGAACCCGGCCTCCGGCGGTCCCAACTCCAACGGAGAACGGGAAGCCCTGGGCAACCTGGACTGGCTGGTTTCGGCCGACATATGGCTGAATGAAACCGCCGAGTTCTGGAAGAGACCGGGGGTAAATCCGGCTAATATCAAGACTGAGGTATTCGTCCTGCCGGTGGCTTGCTCCTATGAAAAAGAAGGTAGCATCACCAATAGCGGCCGCTGGGCACAGTGGCGCTATAAGGCAGTGGACCCGCCCGGAGAAGCCATGCCCGACCTTGAGGCGATGAACCTGGTCATGCTCAAGCTCAAGGAGCTCTACCAGGCCGATAGCGCTGCACCGGCACGCGACGCCGTAACCAACCTGGACTGGAATTACGGGGCGCACATCACGGCCGACGCCGTAGCCAGAGAGATAAACGGCTACGACCTGACCACCGGCAAGCTGATGGCCAGCTTCGGTGCCCTCAAGGATGACGGCACCACCACTTCCGGGAACTGGCTCTACTGCAACATGTATACCGAGGAAGCCGGCAATAAGGCCAAGAAGACCGACCCGATAGATGCCCATCCCAAGCAAATCGGGCTGTACTCCAACTGGGCATGGTGCTGGCCGGTCAACCGGCGCATTATCTACAACCGGGCTTCCGTTGACCTCAACGGCAAGCCCTTTGACAGCGAACATCCGGTTATCCTGAACTACGCCGCCGATACCAAATGGCAGGGTGATGTGCCCGATGGAGGCTGGCCACCGATAAATCAGGCGGCGGCGGGAGAGAAGTACCTACCCTTCATTATGAAGCCGGAAGGTGTTGCCCGTCTCTGGGGTTATGGGCTAGCCGAGGGGCCGGTACCCGAGGTATATGAGCCCTGGGAGAGCCCGTTAGATAAAAACCTGATGTCGCAAACCAAGACTGACCCTTGTTCCTTTGTCGGCAGCTTTATGAACAACCGAGGCACCCCGGAAAGGTTTCCCTACGTAGGCACCACCTATCGCTGCACGGAACACTGGCAGACCGGTATCATGACCCGCAACCTTCCCTGGCTGGTGGAGCTGATGCCCGAAATGTATGTGGAGATGGGTGAGGAGTTAGCATCAGAAAAGGGCATCAATAATGGCGATAGGGTTATCGTAAGCTCAGCACGCGGGGACATTGCCGCCGTGGCGGTGGTCACCAAACGTTTCCGGCCGCTACAGGTAGCCGGGAAAACAATCCACCAGATCGGCGTGATATGGCACTTCGGCTACAGCGGTATGGCCACCGGTGATAGCGGCAATATCCTTACCCCCCACGTGGGTGACGCCAACACCACCATTCCGGAATACAAGACATTCCTGTGCAATGTGAGGAGGGCATAAGATGAGTAAAGGAACACTATACGATGCGACCAAATGCATAGGATGTAGAGCCTGTCAAGTGGCCTGCAAGCAGTGGAACGAGCTGCCCGCTGAGAAGACTACCAATTCCGGGACCTATGAGAACCCGCCCAAAATGACGGCTTATACCTTCACCAAGATAAACTTTACCGAACTGGAGCATAACGGCAAGTTCCAATGGGTCTTCAACAAGCAGCAGTGTATGCACTGCCAGGAGCCGGGCTGTGCCGAAGCCTGTATTGTCGGCGCTTTAGTTAAAACAGAAGGCGGACCGGTAACCTACGATGAAGGCAAATGCATCGGCTGCCGCTACTGTATGGTAGCCTGTCCCTTTGGCATACCCAACTTTGAGTGGGACAAGCCCCTTCCCTGGATTCGTAAGTGCACCTTTTGCGCCGATCGGCAGGGCGCTGGCCTAAAGCCAGCCTGTGTCACCACCTGCCCCACCGGCGCGCTGACATTCGGCGAACGAGATGAACTCATTGCCGAAGCCCAGAGGCGCATTGCCGAGCACCCGGATAAATACGTAAACCACATCTATGGAGTACAAGAAGTAGGGGGCACTTCTTGGCTATATCTCTCCCCGGTTCCCTTTGAGGAAATAGGCTTCCCTACCCTCCCCTCCGCGCCGGTTACCATCAATGCGGAACGTGCCATGGCTGCTGTGCCCCCCGTGCTCGTCGGCGTAGCGGCAGCCATGGCCGGTATATACTGGCTGGTCCAACGCCAGCAAAAGATAGGCCAAAAAGCCGGTGAAGAAGAGAAGCAAAAGGAGAAGGTAAAATGAGACAATTGAGACAGTCTTTACCTACCGGCACCTTCGTCCTGGGCTGCTTGGTTATCCTGGGCCTGATACCGATAGTGATTCGCTACCTCAATGGACTGGGCGCCATCAGCAACCTAAGCGACGGCCGTCCCTGGGGGTTCTGGATCAGTTTTGACCTGTACTGCGGTGTTGCCCTGGCCGCGGGTGGCTTCACGCTAGCCGGGGTCGTCTACATCTTTGGCCGGGAGAAATACCACTCGGTGGCTAGACCGGCCATCCTGACCGCATTTCTGGGCTACCTGCTGGTCATTCTGGCCCTGCTGGTTGACCTGGGACAGCCCTGGTATATCTGGCACGCCATGATTTACTGGAATATACATTCCCCATTGTTCGAGGTCGCCATATGCGTGATGACCTATACCTTGGTGCTGGCACTTGAATTCAGCCCCGCTGTCTTTGAACGCTTAAGCGAACTCAACTTGCCTGTCATCAGGCGCTTCAACTGGCACATCCCGTTGCGGATTATTCGGGCAATTCAGATTCCCCTGGTTATCGCCGGTATCGTCCTCTCCACCCTGCATCAGTCCTCCCTGGGATCAATGCTGCTGATGATGCCGCACACACTGCACCCCCTGTGGTACACGCCAGTTTTACCGCTTCTCTTCCTCCTTTCGGCAATATCGGTCGGCCCCGCCATGGTAATCTTTGAATCTACCCTCAGCACCAGGGCCTTCGGTCATGAGCTGGCGATAGATGTCCTGAGTGGTCTGGGCCGGGCAATCCCCTATATCCTCGGCCTTTACCTGTTGCTGAAACTGGTGGACCTGCTGGTGGCGGGCGAACTGGGCCTGATTTTCACCGCCTACCCCATAAATCTGCTGTGGTGGACCGAGGTTATCATCGGCGTGGTTACGCCCATTATCCTGCTTTCCCGACCTGCCATCAGGCAGAGCCGGCGTGGCGTTTTCTGGAGTTCAGTGCTGGTTATCTTCGGCCTGGTTCTCAACCGCTTCAACGTCAGTATGCTTGCCCTGGGCATGCGACCGGGCTTCACCTACTTCCCCCACTGGATGGAGGTTGCTATCTCAGTAGCCCTGGTCGCCGATGCCCTGCTCGTCATCTGGCTATCCTACCGGTTCCTACACATTGCCGAGCATGGAGAGGCGGTCGCGGAATAAGGCTAAGCTAAGCGAACCGGAGTAACGGGTTGGAGGAATTGAAGCCCCAGCCCATTATTTCGTTAGGTATATTTACCTAGCTCTACACTATCAGCGGTAGGTGTAAAGCGTTAAGCACCCAGTTCAGGCTAGGTATTTTGGGAAGCCCGAAATAGGTATCACGACGGAAGTCAAAACTACCCCCTTGGTGATAAGCTGAGGGCAGAAGCTGGGAGGACGGAGGAATGGATAAGCCTGATGCCAGCCAGATCAGCCTACCCGCACCGATAAGACACGATGCCTATCGTGGCTATATCCTTCTGTCCATGCTGGTATTCTGCATTCTATTCTACTATCTCGGTGAAATAATTGACCTGGCGGGATGGGAAGCCCTGCGCTGGGGCTTTCTTTATGGCGTGCATGATGTGCACCGCCTCCTGTTCATGGCCCCTATCGTCTACGCCGGTTATGTCTTTGGGGTCAGGGCGGCAATGATGATTACCATCATCGCCCTGATGACATTCCTGCCCCGTGCCCTGTTTATCTCCCCCTTCCCCGACCCGCTTATCAGGATGGTAATCTTCACCATAATTGCCGGTGGTCTCGGTTACCTGACGGCAACGGCACACCAGGAATGGAGACGGTGCTGCCAGCTTGAGGCCCGGCTGCTCGCCGAGAAAGCGGCCATGCTGACCATGCTGGAAGCGATGACGGACGGGGTTGTCGTTATTGGTCCCGACTATAAGATAAGACTGGCTAATCCCAGCATGGTAAACCACTTTGGTGAAGGTGTTGGCGCTTATTGCTACCAGTATCTGTACCAGCGGGATAAGCCCTGCCGGAACTGTAAAATGCCTGGTGTTATCGCGGGGACAACTGAGGGGTGGCAATACCACTTTCCCGATGGCCGGACCTACGATGTGCTAGCTTCTCCCTATGTTGATTTAGACGGCACCATTTGCCAGCTGACCACCTTCCGACAAATCAAGCCGGCTAAAAGCTGATTTCCGTCAATGCCTCCCCCCTGTTCAAGCAAATATTAAGCTGATAAACTGATATCGGAATTCGCCTGACCACCAGTTTTGGCTTATAATATAGGCTAAATCTTCGGCGGGAATAATATGGACCTGGAGTGGTACCTAGCCCTTTTACTGTTTGGTATCCTGCACATAGTGCTGGCCTTAATGCTACTACAGGATTTGGCCGGAAGAAACAAAGTGATTGGCGGACACAAAGCGCCGTGGGCGATATTAATTATATTTATTACTTTTATCGGCTCACTGCTGTACCTGGTGTGCCACCCTCAGATTTTCTACGGAGAGGAATAAAAATGGCTGGGGAACCAGGATTCGAACCTGGCCTTCATGGTCCAGAGCCATGCGTCCTACCGCTAGACGATTCCCCAGCGTATTGAGATTATAGCATCCGATTCTCAGTTACAGCAAGGACACCACGTGGTCACTTGAGTAGAACCAGATAGACTTTCTGCGGTATCTCGGCTTATTATAAAGACAGTGTCTTTTTTACTGCCGCCCGATAAGCCGCATAGGCTTCCCGAGAAGCCTTGGCCAGGCTATGAAGCCGTTCCTTGCTGACCTCGATACCGGACTGCCGAGCGTCAGCATCAATACACATAGAGAGGCCAAATTTGGTATCATCGGCGGTGAACTCCAGGGTATCCATGGACTGAGACTGGCACACGAGAAAATCAAGAATCTCAATAAAAGCGCGGCACATATTATCACACGCTTCCCTGAGTCCGGGCTCAGCATACTGGTTGTTCCCCGTGTTGAAAAAGCCGATAAATTGGGTTACCCCGACCACTCCCGAGTTCCAGAAAACCTGCTCCGTCTCCAAATCGTGGAGGAAGCTCTCCAAACCACCTTCATTCATCATACTGTCTGATGTTCGAAATAACTCTGTGTCCGGCATCCTGGTTTCATCGGTCATAGCCTAATACCTCGCCCTTGAATTATAACATCCGGCTACAGCTACAGCAATCAGGCATGCCGGCTGATGCCTGAAGAAGCCCGCAGTTGACAAGGCAGAGTCAGAGCTTTATGCTGGACTTCAGATTATTTCAGAGAGGGCAGCGTAACTTGGCTGATTTAACCGCACTGCAACAGACCCTAGGCATCTCTCTTAATAACCCGTCTCTCCTTGAGCAGGCAGTGGTGCACGACTCATACCTCAACGAGAACCCCAGCTTTCGCCTCGCCTCCAATGAGAGGCTGGAATTTCTGGGTGATGCGGTATTGGGTCTAGTAATTGCCCAAAAACTATATCATGACTTCCCCCGCCTCAGTGAGGGGGAAATGACCCGACTGCGCTCCGCCCTGGTCTGCCAGGGTACCCTCGCCCGAGTTGCCCGCGCCATCAAGCTGGGCGACTATCTCTATCTAGGTAAGGGCGAAGAAGCCACCGGGGGGCGAAAGAAGTCCGCCAACCTAGCCCGAGCTCTGGAAGCAGTGATTGCGGCTATCTATCTGGACCAGGGCTCGGATGCTACTGAGAACACTGTCTTGAAGCTATTCGGCAAAGCGCTGCAAAAGGCGGTAAGCCGGGGGGTAACGGTTGATTACAAATCACAGCTTCAGGAACACTTTCAGGCTAAGTTTAAGAAGATACCCGTCTACCGGGTAATTGCCACCACCGGACCCGCCCACGAGAGGAATTTCACCGTTGAGGTCAAAATAGGCGATAGCCTGCTGGGAAGGGGACCCGGAAAGAGCAAGAAGGCCGCCGATATCGAAGCCGCCCGCTCCGCACTAGAGCGTCTTGGGATCAACTTTACACTCTAATTTGCCTCTGCTAAACTCTAGTTAGCCATCGCTGAAGTCTCAGAATAGAGGTGCTGACATGGGACGTCGAGATTACCGAAAGCGCGAGCCGAAAAAAGCCAAAAAGGGTGTCAAGAAAGCGCCACTGCTCACCATAATGCCACCCACCACCGAAGTCGAGGTAATCAAAAAAGGCAAGAAGGAGCCTCAGGAAGAGGAGTAGGATAATCGCCGCTTATCAACAGCTTCAGCGCCGGGAGCTAGATGCTAGAGTCGACAAAGCCCGGGCAATGCTGGTCAACTGCTGTCTGTGCCCGCGCCAGTGCCGGGCCAATCGTCTAGCCGGGGAGAGCGGGGAGTGCCAGATTACGGCTCAGGCGATGGTTTCCAGCTACGGCCCCCACTTTGGCGAAGAGGCACCTCTGGTGGGCAGGCACGGCTCAGGCACTATCTTCTTTACCTATTGTAACCTGCACTGCCGCTTTTGCCAGAACTATACCATCAGCCAGTTGGGTGAAGGCGACACCGTTGACCGAAGGGAACTGGCCAGGATGATGCTCTCCCTGCAGGCAAAGGGCTGCCATAATATAAACCTAGTAAGCCCGACTCATGTCGTGCCCCATATCCTGGCCGCGCTGGTGCTAGCCATAGATGGCGGGCTTCAGTTACCTATAGTTTACAACTCCGGTGGCTATGACTCCGTGGAGACACTGCAGCTGCTGGACGGCATTGTTGATATTTATATGCCCGATATGAAATATGCCGATGAAAAGACGGCGGAAAAGCTGTCCGGGATAAAAACCTACCCGCAAGTAAACCGGGCCGCTGTCATAGAAATGCACCGCCAAGTCGGCGACCTTAAGATAGATGAGACAGGGGTCGCCCAAAGAGGTCTGCTAGTACGCCACCTAGTATTACCCCACCGCCTGGCGGGGACAAAAGAAACAGTGCGCTTCCTCGCCCAAGAGGTCTCGACTAATACCTACCTTAATATTATGGACCAATACCACCCCTGCTACCAGGCTTCGGCTATCCGCCCCATTGCCCGTTCCATAACCGGCGACGAGTTCCAGAAAGCCGTTGACCTGGCACACCAGCAGGGCTTAGTTAGACTGGACCGCCCCCACCCCTCACCACCACTGAGGTTTATCTTAAGATGAGTGACCTAGTTTCACTGCACGCCGTAGTCTATGGTCTGGTTCAGGGTGTTTTCTTCCGTGCCTTCGTCTCCCGGCGGGCGAGAGAGCTGGCGCTAAACGGCTATGTGCGCAACCTGCCGGAAAGAATGGTTGAAATTCAGGCCGAAGGGGAAAGAGACAAACTGGAGAAGCTAATCATCTCCCTTCAGGCCGGACCACCCGGCGCCAGGGTGGAAAAGGTAATCACAGTCTGGTCAAAATACACCGGAGATTACCGCGATTTTAGTGTCCGCTACTAGGCTTCAAAATCCAGACGGGCTTCTTCAATCAGGTCAAGGTAGCCCGCTTTAAGCCCCAGCTTCCGGGTGGCTTCCCGGTCCACCTGATAGGGCTCGCCCACGAATACCCTACCAAACTCCTCAACCTCACCCTGAGTCGGGTCACCCCCACTGGTGAACTTCTGGTGGGCTTCAATAATCCCCAGGTCAAAGGGCAGCGTAAAGTAGAGGTCAGCAATCACCCGGTCTATGCCGAGGCTATACAGAGCCTCCCCCCCCCAGCCACCACCATACTTGCTACTGGGCAGTAGGGAAAGTAGGTTCATTATGCTGAAATTACACTGCCCGTTGATAATCTTTAACGGGGCGACGCTTATCAGGTAATCACTAGACAGGATGATATTGGGCACCCAGAAAGTGGGCACAGCCAGGGGCTTGGTCAGCGGGTTATCCACCTCTACCCAGATACAATCCTTGACATCAGGCATCAAGACGCGGGGGAAGTCGTAACCCAGGGCTTGATATACGGGACGGACCGGACTCCCCTCCGGTGTGCCTTCAAGTAGCAGAATATCGGCATCACTGACCCGCCGGATGCCGTTTATTACTGCCGACAGCATCTTGCGGCTGGTCGTCACCGGATATGGCACGGGATAAGCGGCGCTGGGCTTAATCAAAACGCGCTGCGCCCGGGCTATCGCCGGCGGTGCCTTAAAAACAAACTCTTTAGCGTCAACTATCAAGCTATTATCTCTCCTCGTCCCAATCCAGCATCACCACCGGAACGGTCTCTCCTTTTTCCACCCTGAGCCTGTCCTCGGTGATCACCACCAGTCCGTTGGCGCGGGACATTGAGGTCAGAATTCCGGCACCCTGAGGACCAGTCAGGCGGGCAAAGTACCGCCCATTACGCTCGGCCACTACTGCTCGAGCAAAAATACGGAAGCCGCCATCGTTGTCTATCGACTCTTCTATTATGGCCTCTATCGTTGGCTTAGCCAGATTCTCCCGGCCCATCATCTTGAGCATCGCCGGGCGGGCAAATACCTCAAAAGTAACCATGGCGCTTACCGGGTTGCCCGGTAAGCCGAGGTGAACTATTTCTTTCGCCACCCCAGCCTTACTCCGTCCCTTGAGCCGGCCAAAGGTTACCGGTCGCCCCGGCCTCATCCGAACCTTCCAGAAGACCAGCTTCCCCTCCTTGGCCAAGACATCTTTGACCACGTCAAAGTCACCCATAGATACGCCACCGGTAGTGATGAGCATATCGGCATCCAGATTCTGGTTAAGCTTGGCGCGTATCAAGTCTTCACTGTCTGAGGCTAACCCCAGAACTTGGGGAATACCTCCGTAGCGGCGCACCAGCGCCGCCAAGCTATAGGTGTTGCTATCATATATCTTGCCCGTCGGCAGTGATTTATTTATGTCAACCAATTCATCACCGGTAACCAGGATAGCTACCCGGGGGCGACGGATGACGGCTACCTCAGCCCGCCCCAGAGAGGCCAGAACACCAACCTCGGCCGGTCTAATTACCGTCCTCCTACTTAATACCTTGGCCCCTTTGGTTATATCTTCACCGGCACGACGTAGGTCCTCACCCGCCTTTACTTCCGCCAAAATAGCTATTTCGCGGGTAGCATCTTTTCGCTGCGCCGCATCTGTAATCTCAAATCTGGCTACGGCATCCGCCCCCCGCGGTATGGGGGCCCCGGTCATAATGCGAATCGCCGTGCCCGGCACCACCTCATGTTCCGAAATAGAGCCAGCCATAACCGTGTCAATCACCCGCAGCAACCGGGGTGATTGCGGACTGGCCCCAGCGGTGTCTGCTGACCTGACAACGTAGCCGTCCATCGCCGAATTATCCCGCGGCGGAATATCAAACGTGGCGTAGATATCCTCAGCCAGAACCTGCCCCAGAGTCTCCAGAATGGGCGCCGGCTCCGCCTCCAGAACGGTGACACAGCCCAGTATTTGGTCTAATGCTCGGTCAACGCTTATCATTGACTTTCTTCCCTGATTAGCTCCCTGGCCCGCTTTAAATCAGCCTCGGTGTTGATATTGAAAAAGCTCAGGTGCCGAGGGTCGAAGCGATCAATCTCCTCAACCCCCACATATCTGGCTTTGACCAGACTGAAGAGCATGGTAATACTCAGGCTATTCTGCTTAAGCAGAGACTCAATAGCCGTCAGGCAGTTCCTGGAATAGACGGCATGCAGGGGTTCCAGCATTTTCCCCAAACGGGGAACAACCACATCGTAGCCCGGCGCCAGCTGGACCATATAGTTCAGCAAGTCATGACTCAGAAAGGGCATATCGCAGGCGACGACTATATTGTGGAGTGAACCCGATGCCATCAAGCCGGTGTAAATGCCGCCCAAAGCACCTTTGCCGGGATAGGCGTCAGCAACTATTCTCAACTTGGGATAATCAATAGAGTGCGTCAGAGATTGTTCCTGAGCAGTAACGATAATAATATCACCCTGAAACAAATTAAGCGTGGAAACCACCCTCTCCAGCAGACTCTTATCGTCAACAACCTCTAATGCCTTATCCCGTCTCAGGCGTAAGCCCTTACCACCAACCAGAACAATACCATTTATCGCCAAGGCTTATTCCCCGGCCCCTCTAACTACTAATTTTACCATAATAATTCAATAATTCAGGCTAAATTTCTATTTCGAAAGCGACAGAACCAAGTTGACCAGAGTGCGCACCGGTACCCCGGTAGCCCCCTTAACCTGATAGGCCCGCTCTTTATCGGTCATGCTGGTGCCGGCAATATCCAGGTGAACCCAGGGGGCATCACCGGCAAATTCAGCCAGAAATTGAGCCGCCGTGATTGCCCCGGCGTACTTGCCACCGACATTCTTGATATCGGCAACATCACTCTTATTCTGCTCTTTATACTGCTCGTGCATCGGTAGCTGCCAGATAAGCTCCCCCGATTCCCGACCGGCATTAATCACCCCGTCTATCAGCTTCTGATTATTACCCAGAACACCGGTATAAACATCACCCAGGGCTACCCGGCAGGAGCCGGTCAGGGTAGCCACATCAACAATACGCTTGGCTCCCAGTTTCTGGGTATAGGCCAGCGCATCGGCCAAAGCCAGCCTGCCCTCGGCGTCGGTGGAGATAATCTCAACCGTCTTGCCGTTCATTGCCGTTACGACATCCCCCGGCTTGAGGGCAATGCCGCTAGGCAGATTTTCCGTAGCCGGGATGACGGCGGTAATGTTAATCTTCGGCTTCAGTCGGGCAATGGCGCTGAGGGCAGCCATAACCGCCGCCCCACCGGCCATATCTCCCTTCATCTCCCCCATCCCCTCCGACGGCTTTATGGAAATGCCACCGGAATCAAAGGTTATCCCCTTACCGACCAGAGCCAGATTGATTTCCTTAGTATCGCTGCCCCGGTAATTGAGCACGATTAACTTGGGCGGTTGCTGGCTTCCCTGAGCCACGCCTAATAGTGCCCCCATCCCCAGCGCCTGCATCTGCGTCCGCTCCATAATACTGACTTCAAGCCGGTAATCCTTAGCCAGCCTGGTCGCCATTTCCGCCATATGGCTGGGGGTCATATAGTTAGCCGGCTCATTAACCATATCCCGGGCCAGGTTGGCCGCCTCCGCCAGAATCATGCCCTTATTAATGCTCTGCTCCAGGGAAGGCAGATTGCCCTTGTCGCCGGCCACTATAAATAGCTTTTTAATCTCGCCATATTCCGCCGCCTCGGTGATGTGCTGACGAAAAGCATAGAGACCGAGCAAGGCGCCCTCGGTGATGGCTTGAGCCGAACTCTTCACGCTAATGCCAGCGGTGCCGGTACCCTGAGCAACGGTGGCTATATCCGAGACATACTTCTGCCGCAAAAAACGACATGCCTCAGCCACACTGCCGCGAACCCTGTCCAGAGTGAGCTTGGCAGGCTTCCCCAGCCCAACCACCACTACCCGCTCTGCCGGCAGCCGGCCCAGGCTGTGAATAACGGTGAGTTCACCGGATTTACCCTTAATCTCATCCTGGCTAATCAGCTGGCTAATGGCACCATCCAGAGCCTTATTCACTCGGGCAGTATCACCATCGGGGTTCTTCATCCCCTGAAAAAAGCTGACCAAGATAGCGCCGGCTTTAATCTGAGTAATGTCTCCGATTATTGCCTTGATTTCCACCTGAGTCTCCTTTCGCTTGATTAGCGCCTCACAGCGCGGACAATTTTATCCAGAACGGGGGTAATATCCCAGGATGTATCCACCACATAATGGTTGCGCCAGATTTTCTCAACTGATGACCTCATCTTCTGGTACACCCCCCAGTCAGCATCCGATTTGCGCTGTGGGTCTTCCTGCCTCACTTTCAGCCGCCCGCGGACGACATCGGGTGGTGCCTCAACCTTAACCAGAATCAGCCTGACATCCAGATGGTCGGCAATACTATAGAGATGCTCCCGGTACCGCTCCGAGAGATTGGTAGCATCCAGAATAAGCGACATCCCTCTCTTCAGCAGTCCCTCAATAAGAAGATGGATAGCCTGAAAAAGGCGCCGGCTTTCCGTTGGGCCATACCTTGGTGACGGGAAAAGTGCCCGGCGCAACACGTCACTTTCCAGAATGACAAAATGTAGCCTCTCCGCCAGTTTGCCGCAGAAGTAAGATTTACCCGTGCCCGGCAAGCCACTAACCACAATAAAGGCCGGCTTAACTACCGGCTCCGGAAGTTGCCCCAGGCTATCGATCAGTCGCTCTACATCGGAAGCAAGCCAAGTCTCTGCCACCCTCTAATTATAGAGCGTTTTCTCCGACTTGACTAGGGGTTGTGGCAATATTAAATCTATTCCCCCTGGTCTTCCGCGTAATAGGCTAATCCCAAAGCGCCGGTGCCACAGGCGTAGCCGATTATCGGGCTGAGCTCGGTAAGCCAGAGCTCAACACAATTGAATTCGGCGGAGACCCGCTGCCGTAATCTTTCCGCTTCATCCGAGGCGTAAGCGTGCATCACCGCAATATGCACCGGGCTTTGCCCGACTTTATCCTTCATCATCTGCAGGATACGGTCTATGCCGTGCTCCCGACTCCTCACCGCCGTCAAGAAACGGACCGCCCCCGAAGAGACAGTAAGAATCGGCCTGATGTTAAGCATAGAACCAGCCAGGGCAGCCACCTTGGGTATCCGTCCGGAACGAAAAACATGGCGAATCGTATCCAGCAGCATAATCATACCCACCCTCTCCCCTATCGCCTCGGCGGCTCTGATTACCTCAGCCAAGCTTTTCCCTTCCTGGGCAGCCCGAGCTGCCGCCAGAACGACCCAGCCCTCAGCGGCGGTAACCGTCCCCGAATCAAACACCTCTAGCTTAACCCCCGGAAGCTCAGCCTCGGCTTGCTCCTTAGTCTGCCGGGCAACATTATAGACCGCACTCAGTTTGGTGGAAAGGGTAATACAGAGGATATCTTTAGCCTGTTTACCGGTTTGGCGATAGGCTTCCAGGCAGTCCTCGGGGGAAACCGCCGATGTTTTAAAAGACTCGGGGTCTTTCAAAAATAATTCATAAGCCTCAGAGGGG
The DNA here is from genome assembly GCA_020353235.1 of Dehalococcoidia bacterium. GTDB lineage: Bacteria > Chloroflexota > Dehalococcoidia > Dehalococcoidales > JAUYDJ01. The sequence continues at coordinate 622,536 of CP070693.1, forward strand.
GTTATGTCCACCCAGTCCTTATAGATTTGGCCATCAAGGTAAAAATTAATGGGCAGAATCCTGATGCCATATCGCGCCACTAATTCCTTGGTCAGGCAAGCCACACTGTCGGTTACTATGGCTACCTTCTGTGCCATAAGCTCCCCCTGCCCTTTTAGAGACATCCCGCGGGAACAATCAGATTCATGGCGACCAAAAACTGGCGCCACTGGCTCAACTTCTCGGCCAGTGCCCGCCGACCCTTTTCGGTAATATAATAGTAGCGACGATATCGCCCACCGGGTCGTGTCTGCCACCGGCCCATAATCAGGCCTGCCCCTTCGGAACGGTGGAGCGCCGGGTAGAGAGTTCCTTCTTTAAACTTGAAGTAGCCCTGGCTTCTCTGCTCAAGCTCTCTAATAATCTGATAGCCATACATCGGCTCCTGGCCAATAAGACAAAGCAGCAAAGATTCCGAACTACCTTTCATTAACTCAGGTCCGGTTGCCATTTCAATACCTCGCCCACCTCTATACTTAGACTATCTATGTATAAACACTAGCAAAAATTTGCTAGTTTGGCAAGGGGTCAGGGATTAATTTTAAGGCTAGAATTAGCCAAAACAGGCGTAACAAATAGCCAGGCTATTGCATCTTGAACATAGTTGTGCTATACTCTATGGCAATAAGGGCGAGTTATTTGAGTGGGTTTCATCCCACTTTTTTATTGTCGGGGAAATTATAATGGGGGGAGGTCTGAATGAAGAGCGACTTTCTGCTGGCAATCACCCAGCTCTCGGCAGAGAAGAACCTGCCTAAAGAGGTGGTTCTTGCCGCTGTGGAGACAGCTCTGGTATCAGCCTATAAGAAGGACAATTTTGCCGGTTCCCAGAACATTTCGGTCAAAATTAACCCGGGCACGGGTAAGGTTACGGTATGGGCAGAGAAGAGCGTGGTGGAAAAACCAGAGGATACCCGCCGTGAGATATCTCTGGAGGAGGCAAAACAGCTCAAACCAGAGGTAGAGATTGAGGATACGGTGATGGTAGAGGTCACCCCGGCTAATGCCGGGCGCATTGCCGCCCAAACCGCCAAGCAGGTCATTCTACAACGGCTTCATGAAGCCGAGCACAGTGCCATACTAGAGGAATTTACTGATAAGGAAGACGATATCGTTACCGGAATGGTGCAGCGCATCGAGCCCAGGCAGACACTTATTGACTTAGGCCGTACCGAGGCGGTGCTACCGGCAAGCGAGCAGGTAACCAGCGAGCGCTACCGGGTAGGCCAAAGACTCAAGGTCTATCTCTCCGAGGTAGCCCAGACTGCCCGGGGACCGAAAGTAGTCGTGTCACGCTCTCACCCCGATTTGCTGCGCCGACTGCTGGAGCTGGAGGTCCCCGAAATTGCCAACGGCACCGTGGAGCTAAAATCAATCGCCCGTGAAGCTGGCTCGCGGAGCAAGATAGCCGTTGCCTCACGCCAGCCCGGTATTGACCCGGTTGGCTGCTGTGTTGGGCTGCGTGGCATCAGAATACAGAATATTGTCAACGAGCTAAACGGGGAAAGAATAGATGTGGTGCTGTGGGAGTCCAACCTGTCCGCCTTTATTGCCAACGCGCTTAGTCCCGCTCAGGTAGTACATGTTGAGCTGAATGAGGCAGAAGAGGCGGCTACTGTCGTTGTCCCGGACAAGCAGCTATCACTGGCTATTGGCAAAGAGGGACAAAACGTCAGGCTCGCCGCCAAGCTCACCGGCTCGCGAATCGACATCAAGAGTGCTTCTGAAGCTGAGGTAGAAAGAGCCGAAGCGGAAACGCAGAAGACGGAAGAGGTCAAACCACCCGCCGAGCTGGAAGAAGAGGTATTGACCGGTGAGGAGCTTGCCCCCGAAATACCTGAGGATAAGGAGCCGGCGGCGGTGGCTACGGAAGCTACCGAGGCTGATGCCGAGGTGCTACCGTCTCTGGATTCTGAATTTGCGCCTCCAGTGGCTCCCGAACCGGAAGTAGACGAGAAAGCCCGGCTTCGCTTTGCTGAGGATATTATGCCGGCCAAGCCGGTGCCCAAATCAAAACAGCGCAAAAAGAAGGGCACCCACGAAAGAGAGGAGACCGAAGAGAGCACCCGGCGCCGGAAACGCCGAGAGCAGGAAATTGTGATAGATGAAGAGGAGTACTAGTCCGATTAAGCACATACCCCGACGCACTTGTGTTGCCTGTCACCAGGTGAGTGCCAAACGAGGACTGATTCGGCTGGTGCGTATCGCTGATGGTAGTGTGGAGGTTGATACTACCGGCAAGAAGGCCGGTCGCGGAGCCTACCTATGCCCGGCAGCGGACTGCTGGGAGGCGGGACTGAAGGACAAAAGACTGGAGCACACCCTACGAACCAAGCTCAGCGAGGATAATCGTCATCAGCTCATTGAATATGGCCAAAGCCTGACCGGAATTAAGCAATGAACAAGAACGCTAAACCAAATGAGTCTCCGGGTGGAGCCCCAGACACTAGCCCTGCCCCGACCAAGCAACGCTCGGTGGAGATACCCCACTCCATAGGAGTGCGGCAACTGGCTGAACTGCTTGGGGTTAGCGCCATCGACATTATCAAGCAGCTTATGAAAAATGGCATTATGGCCAACATCAATCAGGTGATTGATTATGAAGCCGCCGCCACCGTAGCCAGTGCCCTCGGCTATACATCATCCCTGACCCCCCGGGTGGAGCGAGCTTCAGCCCAGGCGGCTGGCGAGACCAAGCGGCGTCCCCAGTTTGAGGAGAAAGAGCTAAAAGGTCTTCAACACCGGCCACCGGTGGTTACCGTAATGGGGCATGTCAACCACGGTAAGACTAGACTGCTTGATGCCATCCGGCAGACCAACGTCATGGATTCTGAAGCCGGGGGCATTACCCAGCATATTGGCGCCTATCAGGTAAATGTTAGCAAGCAGAAAATCACCTTCCTGGATACCCCCGGGCACGAAGCCTTTACCGCAATGCGGGCTCATGGCGCCCAGATAACCGATATTGCCATTCTGGTGGTGGCTGCCGATGACGGGGTAATGCCGCAAACCCTGGAAGCCATCGACCATGCCCGCGCTGCCGGGGTGCCGATTGTGGTCGCCATCAATAAAATTGATAAGCCCAATGCTGACCCGGAGCAGGTCAAAAAACAGCTGGCTGATGTCGGACTGGTTATTGAGGAATGGGGAGGCGATACCGTCTGTGTCCCCATTTCCGCCAAAGAGAAAAAGGGTATCGCCGAACTGCTGGAAAATCTGCTGGTGGTGGCGGAGGTAGAAGACCTCAAGGCAGACCCCTCCCGACCCGCGGAAGGGGTGGTCATCGAGGCCGAACTGGATCGCTCCAAGGGAACCTTAGCCACCGTGCTGGTGCAAAATGGGACCCTGAAAGTAGGCGATACGGTGGTGATAGGCAGTATCTGGGGTAGGGTCAGAGCCATGTTCGGTGATACCGGTAAGCCGCTGAAGAAGGTTGAGCCAAGTACCCCGGTAGCCATTCTGGGTTTGAGCAGTGTCCCCCAGGCCGGTGACATACTGACCACCGTGGCCAACGAACGGCTGGCACAGGCGCTAATTGCGAAGCGCAATCTAGCCATGGAACGGGGGTCCTCAGTAAGGACAAGGGCAGTCAGCCTGGTCAATCTCTACAACCAGATAAGTGCCGGCGGAATCAAAGAGCTCAATGTTATCCTCAAGACCGATGTTCAGGGTAGCATTGCCCCCATCCGTTCTTCCCTGGAACGACTGGCTACCGAAGAAGTCCAGGTCAGGCTTATTCGCATTGCCACCGGCAATGTTACCGAAAGCGATGTCATGCTGGCATCCGCTTCCAAGGGACTGATTATCGGCTTTGGCGTTAGCTCCGAGCCGGGAGTAAAGCGCCTGGCGGAAACAGAAGGTATCGACGTCCGTTACTACGATGTCATCTACAATCTGGTAGACGATATCGAGAAGGCACTCAAGGGTATGCTAGAGCCCACCTACGTTGAGGTCATCGAGGGCCACGCCGAGGTAAAGGCTATCTTCGCCACCGGTAAAGCCGGCAAGGTGGCTGGTGTCTATGTTAATGAAGGCAAGGCAACCCGGGGTGTCGCGGTTAAAGTACGGCGTGGCGAAGAAGTGGTGCACGAGTCCGTGGTCAGCAGTATGCGGCGCTTCAAAGACGATGTCAAGGAAGTGGCGGCTGGCTTGGAGTGCGGTGTGGGGGTGGAGGGCTTCGACAAGTTTGAAGTTGGCGATATATTAGAGTTCTTCCACCGAGAGAAAGCGGGCTAGAGAATCATGTCCCATCGCATTCAGCGGGTAAACAATTTAATTCGCCACGAAATCAGCGAAATGCTACAACGCCAAGTCAAAGATCCCCGACTGGGCACTTTTATTACGGTTACCGACGTGGCTACTTCTCCCGATTTCAAGTACGCCAAGATATTTGTCAGTTATCTGGCCAGTGATGATGAGGAGAAGCAGGAAACACTGAGCGTACTGGCCGCCGCCGCCGGCTTCTTCCGCCGCGAACTGGGTAAGCGGCTGGACCTGCCCCATATTCCCGAACTGACCTTTCAGTGGGATGATTCTATTGAGCGCGGGACCCACCTCCTCCAGTTAATTGACCAGGTCAGTAAAGAAACCAAGCCCGACCAGAACCAGAAACGAAATAGGAAGCAATAACCTTAGGCTTTCTTTAGCGTTAAATCTTTAATCCCTGTATATTGGGGTCATCTAGGTTCTTGGCTTTCAATTTATCTAATAAGCCCTGCAACTCTTCATTTTCGATACCTGTCAATTTAGCCCTGATAAGTTTGAACATAAGCTCATCGAATCTTTGCCAATCCTTACCCATTGAGTTCATTACCCTTGCTTGAAGCCACCTATCCCGCTTAACCTTCCTCAACCATTCCCTTATATTAGATTCCCCTGCCATAGCTTCACCCTTCAAAACCTTTGTCAGTATTATATCACCGCTTGATTGTTAGAAAAAAGTTAGGGGGCTTCAGGTTTCCCCAAAGCCCCCTACTTTGTTGATGGGAATCATTCCGCTTTGATTTAGTAATTGAGAACAATGTAGAATGGGAGCGGTCTTTTATGGGAAGTAGTCATGGACGGCATATTAAACATCAACAAGCCCCCGGGCAGAACCTCGTTCAGTATCGTTGCCGAAATCAAAAGACTAAGCGGCGAGCCGCGGGTGGGGCATGCCGGCACCCTCGACCCATCGGCGACCGGTGTCCTGCCCATCTGCCTTGGCCGGGGAACGAGGGTTGTCCCCTTCTTGATGACGGCCACCAAGACCTACCGGGCCCAGATTGAACTAGGCGTAACCACCGATACCTATGATGCCGAAGGTGAGATTATCCAGCAAAAAGACCCCTCCCCCATCAGCCGGGAACAGCTGGAATCAGCCCTTAATTCTTTCCGCGGCTCAATCCAGCAAACTCCCCCGATGTATAGCGCGGTGAAGCATCAGGGCCAGCCACTGTATAAACTGGCCCGGGCGGGAATCAATGTCAAGCGGAAAAGCCGGCCGGTCCGGATTGACCGCCTTGAGCTTACCGACTGGCAGCCACCGCTGGCTACCATAGAAGTAACCTGTGGTAAAGGTACTTACATCCGCTCTCTGGCTCACGATCTGGGGCAATCCCTCGGCTGCGGCGCTAGCCTACGCAGCCTGATTCGACTGAGATACGGACCTTTTGACATCGCCGAGGCTATCTCCCTGCCCCAAGTTGGGGACGCCTTCCGCCTCGGCTACGGGCATAACTTTATCTATCCCATTGATAGTGTTCTTTTAGACTGGCCGGCAGTGGTGGTCAATGATGAAATGGCTCAGGCGGTAGTTAAAGGGCAACCGGTGAGACTAAAGAAGTCGGGTGGTGCCAAGAAGCGCGGTTACTGCCGTGTCTATGCCCCCGACGGCCACTTTCTAGGCGTGCTACACTACCACCCGGAAAGAGAAAGCTGGCAGCCGGAGCGGATTTTTAGCCGTGAATTTTCACAGACTTGACAGTCTACGTATAATAAGAATATAGTTCAGAAGGCGCTGAAGGGGAAACGAGCCGCCATTATCAAGCCGGAAAGGACTAAATTAATGGATAAGATAAACGTAGCCATAATCGGTGCCGGTAACTGTGCCTCATCGCTGGTTCAGGGCGTTCACTTTTATGGCAAGGCGAAGGAAAACGAATTTGTGCCCGGACTGATGCATGTCAACCTGGGCGGATATCACGTCAGTGATATCAATTTCGTGGCTGCCTTTGATATTGATAAGAACAAAGTAGGCAAAGACCTGGCGGAAGCCATTTTCACCTGGCCGAACAACACCTTCAAGTTCAGTGATGTGCCCGCCACCGGGGTTACCGTCCAGCGTGGCATGACCCATGACAGTCTGGGCAAATATCTTTCCCAGATAATTGAGAAAGCGCCCGGCCAGACCGTCGATATCGTCAAGACACTTAAAGAAACCAAGACCCACGTTGTGGTTAACTACCTGCCGGTGGGCAGTGAAGAGGCGACCAAGTGGTACATTGAGCAAGTGCTAGCCGCCGGCTGCGGCTTTGTCAACTGTATCCCCGTTTTTATTGCCCAGGAGAACTACTGGCAACAGCGCTTTACCCAAAAAGGGCTTCCCGTGATTGGTGATGATATCAAGTCTCAGGTGGGGGCAACTATCGTTCACCGCATCCTGACCCGACTGTTTAGAGACCGTGGTGTCAAGCTGCTACGAACCTACCAGCTTAACTTTGGCGGCAACACCGACTTTCTGAATATGCTAGAACGGGAACGCCTTGAGTCAAAGAAGATATCCAAGACTACCGCGGTTACCTCTCAACTGGACTACAAGCTTGACCCCAATGACATTCACGTCGGTCCCAGTGACTATGTCCCCTGGCTGGCTGACCGCAAGTTCTGCCATATCAAAATGGAAGGGCAAACCTTTGGCGATGTGCCCCTGAACGCAGAGCTAAAACTGGAGGTATGGGATAGCCCCAATTCAGCCGGAGTGGTTATTGATGCTATCCGATGTTGTAAACTTGCCCTGAACCGCCGACTGAGCGGTGCCCTAGTGGCCCCCTCAGCTTACTTCATGAAATCACCACCGGTTCAGTACACCGATGACGAAGCTCACCACCTAGTGGAAGATTTCATCGCCAGTAACAAGCAAGCTGAAGAGGAAAAAACAACCGAGCCAGTCCGCAGGGAGGTCTAATCCAACCAGCAATGAAGATAGCCCTTGTCTCGCCCTATGATTTTGCCTATCCCGGTGGGGTAACTCAGCATATCGCCCACCTAGAGCACCAATTTACCAAAAAGGGGCATGAAGTCAAAATCCTGGCCCCGGCATCCAAGGCAGTTTCTGATTTGGGCGACCGGTTTATCCTCATCGGTAAGCCGAGACCAATTCCAATCAGCGGTTCCATCGCTCGCATCACCATCTCACCCTGGTTATCATCAAGAATCAAGTCGGTGCTCGGCCAGGAAAAATTTGACATCATCCACCTTCACGAACCACTGGTGCCCATGCTCTGCACCACGGTGCTTCGCCTGTCAAAATCACCCACTATGGGCACCTTCCATGCTTCTGAATCCAGAGACTGGTATGACTACGGCACACCCATTGCCAAGTTCTTTCTCAAGAAGTGGTTTCGCAAGCTTGACGGCAAGATTGCGGTGTCAGATCTGGCCAAGGACTGCATCTGCAAGCACTTCCCGGGATACTACAATATTATCCCTAATGGCGTCGATCTGGAGCACTTTTCCCCCACAGTAGCCCCGATTGAAGACTTCTGTGACGGTAAATTAAATATCCTTTTCGTCGGCCGTCTGGAAAAACGAAAGGGCTTTGATTATCTCCTCAAAGCCTACTGCCAAGTGAAAGCGGAAATTCCCAACTCCCGGCTAATCGTCGTCGGTCCCGGCATCAGGCTGAGGCACAAATATGAGAAACGGGTCAAAAGAGGTGGGCTAGCCGACATTGTTTTCACCGGCTACGTCTCCTATACCGACCTGCCCCGGTACTACAAAACCGCCGATGTTTTCTGTGCCCCCGCCACCGGGTGGGAAAGCTTCGGCATCATTTTACTTGAGGCAATGGCGGTGGGTAAACCAATCGTTGCCTCCAATGTGGGCGGCTACGCCACCCTGATAACCCCCGGTGCCGAGGGCTACCTGGTGCCACCCAAAAACGAGCAAGCCCTGGCTGAGTCCCTGATTACTATCCTGAAGGACGACTCACTACGGCAGAAAATGGGGGCAAACGGGCAGCGTAAAGCCCAGGAGTATTCCTGGGAGAATGTCGCCCAGAGGGTACTGGATTACTATACCAGCGTGCTTAACGAGTCTGGCGGACAAGAAAAGTCGGCCCAAGCAGATAAAGCGTTAGCTTAAGCCAATGACAAAGTTATCCCAAAGTCGCCAGCTGCTATCTTGTTACCTGACGCAACCATTGGCCAAGCTTTTAGCCCGAATTTCTTTTATCACCCCCAACACTATAACCTGCGCTGGCTTCCTGGTGACACTGGGGGCGGCCGGGCTGATTGCTACCCGGCACCTTTTTGCCGCCGGCTGGGTGGTGCTGCTGGCGGGTTTTCTGGATATTCTGGACGGCGCCCTAGCCCGCCATACCGGTCAGGTTAGCCGCTTTGGCGCCATTCTTGACTCCACGGTTGACCGCCTATCCGAGGCCGCCTTGCTCTTTGGTATTTTAATATTCAGCCTGAGAGAACAGCTAGCCCTTGAGATTGTGCTGGTCTGTCTGGCGCTGATTGGCTCAATGATGGTGAGCTACATCCGGGCCAGGGCCGAGGGGCTGGGTCTGGAATGCCAGGTAGGCTTATTTACCCGAGCCGAGAGGGTTATCGTACTGGCGCTGGGTCTCTTGCTAAGCCAGTTCAATTATGCCTTAACCATCGCCCTGGTCATTATTACTTTATTCAGCTTCATCACCGCCAGCCAGAGATTTTTACACGTGTGGCAGCAGACCAGAAATAACTAGCCCTGAGATTGATTTTAGGGTAAAATTAGAGGGCAAATTTACCAAGCAGATACTATAAGCTGAGGAGGAATAATGCCGGTTATTGCAGTTATTGGTGGTCAATGGGGAGACGAAGCCAAAGGTAAGCTGGTCGACCTACTGGCGGAGCAAGCCAAGCTGGTGGTGCGTTTTTCCGGCGGTGATAACGCCGGGCATACCGTGATTAACCCCTTTGGTGAGTTTAAATTGCACCTTATCCCCTCGGGTATTTTCTATCCCCAGGTAAAATGTATTATCAGCAACGGGGTAGTGATTAACCCCGCCGTGTTAATTGATGAGATAGCCAAGCTGAATGAGCGCGGGGTGACTACCGATAATCTCTTCATCAGCGACCGGGCTAACCTGGTTATGCCGTATCACTTACTCCTCGATGGCTTGGAGGAAGAGGCCCGAGGTGGTAAGGCCATCGGCACCACCCGTAAGGGTATCGGCCCCGCCTTTACCGATAAAGTAGCCCGGCTGGGTATCCGGGTGGGCGACCTTCTGGACAAAGAAGTCCTGCTAGAGCGACTGCGCTTTGCCCTTAACTACAAGAACGCTATTCTGACCAAGGTCTACGGAGCCGAACCGCTATCGCTGGACGGAATATACCAGCAATACTGCCAGTATGGAGAGCGCCTAGCACCCTATATCTGCGAGACCACCATCATCCTGGAAGAAGCGGTAAGCCGGGATGATTTAATCTTACTGGAAGGGGCCCAGGGCACTCTGCTTGACCCTGATTTCGGCACCTACCCCTATACCACTTCTTCCTCGCCACTGGCCGCCGGCGGCTGTTTGGGCACCGGGCTGGGCCCGACCCAGATTGACCGCATCCTGGGCGTATTCAAGGCTTACTCCACCCGGGTTGGTGAGGGACCCCTGCCCACTGAGCTGAAGGATAAGACGGGAGACCTCATCCGGGAGCGGGCTCATGAGTACGGCACCACCACCGGCCGACCCCGCCGCTGTGGCTGGTTTGATGCCGTCGCCGCCCGCTTCAGCACCCGAATCAATGGCTTCACCGATGCCGCCATCACCCGCCTTGATATTCTAGACACCCTACCCAGCCTGAAGATATGCGTCGGCTATGAACTGGGTGGCAAGAGAATTAATTACTTTCCAGCCAGTGTGGCGGCTCTGGAGAAGTGCCAGCCGGTTTACGAAGAGCTCCCCGGCTGGCAGTCCCCGACCACTGATATCCGGGAGCCCAAAGACCTGCCATCGGAAGCCCGTCAGTATCTGAACCGGCTGGAGGAGCTGATCGCCTGCCCGATAAGTCTGGTGGCGGTAGGCGCCAAGCGGGAGCAGATTATTGAGCTCAGGCCTCTCCCCTAACCCAGAGGCAGATCAATCTGGCAGTCTTTGAGGGCATCTCTGATGGCGGCGGCTGTTTTTTCATCTGGCTCGGTAAGGGGAAGGCGTGGCTTGCCCACTCTAAAGCCAACGTGGTTCAGGGCATACTTAAGCGGAATCGGATTAGAAATCAAAAACAGGGCTTTAATCAGGGGCAAGAGACGGTGATGCAGGCGAGCTGCCTCATTGATTTTACCGTTAATAATCTGAGTAATCATCTCTTTGAGCTGACTGCCCACCAGATGAGAGGCAACGCTGATTACCCCGTAGCCACCTAAAACCATAATGGGGAAGGTATCCCCGTCATTGCCGCTCCAGACACGAAAACCTTGCCTGGCGCCGCTGATAATGCGGGCGTTCTGCTCCAGACTACCGCTGGCTTCTTTTACCCCAATGATATTATCTATCTGGCTGAGCTGGATAACAGTCTCCGCGGAGAGGCTGATCACCGTCCGCGAGGGCACATTGTACGGAATACAGGGCAGACTGGTACCGCCAGCGATGGCCTTGAAGTGCTGGTACAAGCCTTCTTGAGTCGGCTTATTATAGTAAGGGACAACCAGCAGACAGGCATCAACCCCAACCCGCTCTGCCTCTTTGGTTAGCTCCCGGCTCTCGGCAGTGCTGTAGTTACCGGTGTTAGCCACCACACTGGCTTTATCCCCCACGGCTGACTTTATTTCACCGAACAGGCGCAGTTTTTCCTCACTGGTGACAGTGGGGCTTTCTCCGGTTGTGCCCACCACCACCAGGCCGTCACTCCCCGAGTTAATCAGGGCTAGCGCCAGTTTCTTGGCCTGCTCGTAGTCAACTGCCCCCTTTTCATTAAAAGGGGTTACCATTGCCGTCAGTAATCGTCCTAGCTCCTTCATTTTTCACCTCCTGGATGTAGCCAGCCCCTCTCCACCACCTCTTCCGCAATCTGGACTGTGTTCAGCGCGGCTCCCTTACGTAGATTATCGGCCACCACCCACAGGACTAGCCCACAGGAATTTGAAGCATCCTGACGAATACGCCCCACAAAAACCTCATCAGTACCCGCCGCTGACCACGGCTGAGGATAGAGGCTAATGGTCGGGTCATCCAATACCTTGACGCCGGGAGCCTCATTGAGAATATCCCGCGCCTCGTCAGGAGATATCGGCTGGGAGAATTCAATATGAATCGCCTCACTATGCCCGGTAAATACCGGCACCCGGACACAGGTGGCTGAAATAGCCATATCACTGGCATGCATTATCTTCCTGGTTTCTTCCACCATCTTCCACTCTTCCTTGGTGTAGCCATTATCCAGAAAGACATCTATCTCGGGCAGTAGATTAAAGGCTATCTGATGAGGGTAGACATGAGGAATAGCCGTCTGCCCGTCCAGAATCTGCCTCGCCTGACTGGTCAGTTCATCCACAGCGGCGGTACCGGTACCGGACACTGCCTGGTAGGTATCAACCACAACGCGCTTAATCGGATTAGCCCGATGCAGCGGAGATAAAGCCACCACCATCTGAATGGTGGAGCAATTTGGATTGGCAATAATCCCCTTGTGCCATTTAATGTCCTCTGGATTGACCTCGGGCACCACCAGTGGCACGTCCGGTTCCAATCTAAAGGCAGAACTATTATCAATGGCCAGCGCCCCCGACGCCGCTGCTATCGGCGAGAAGTAGCGGCTAACCTCACCACCCGCCGAAAAAAGGGCAATATCTATCCCCTTAAAGGATTCCGGGGTTGTCTCTTCAACCCTGACCTCCCGGTGGGCAACAAACATTTTCTTGCCGGCGAAACGGTCGGCCTCGAAGAGGCTGATTGAGTTCATGGGGAAGTGGCGTTGCTCCAGTACCCTGATAAATTCCTGCCCCACCAGCCCTTTAGCGCCAACAATGGCTACTTTGTACATCTTTCTCCCTATAAACCAAGCAGATTGTCCAGACCATAGATCAGTCCCGGGTGCTTGACCACTTTTTTAATGGCCAGTATAACCCCGGGCATATAGCACTCTCGATTAATAGTATCATGGCGCAGGCTCAGCGTCTGTCCCGGTCCACCCAGAAGCACCTCCTGGTGCGCCATAAGACCGGGCAAGCGCACGCTGTGTATGTTTATCTGCTCAACCCTTTTACCACGGCTGTCCGAAGCCTTCTTCTGCTTGTCCGACAGGGAAAAGGGCTTGCCCCGAGCCGCCGCCATCGCTCTGGCGGTGGCCAGAGCCGTCCCCGAAGGGGAGTCAGCCTTCTGGTTGTGGTGTAACTCCACAATCTCGGCAGAGTCAAGATACTGGGCGGCTATCTTGGCCAAGTGTATCAATAGTACCGCACCGAGGGCGAAGTTTGGTGCCACCACCGTCCCAATCTTATGAGCCTCAGTCAAGTGTTCTATCTCACCAATCTCATCCGGGGCCAGCCCGGTGGTCCCGATGACTAGGTTAACCCCATTCTGGGCAGCCACCCGTGCCGTCATCAGGGCAACATGAGCATTGGTGAAATCAACGACTACATTGGGCTTGGTTTTGGTAAGGATATACCCCAGGTCGTCGGCGAAGGGCACCAGTCCGGAGCCATCAGGCAGGGGGAGAAATTTCTCGTTGACCTCGGCTTCGATGGCACCGACCACTTCCATCCCAGGCTCACGGCATACCGCCTTAACCACCTCTCGCCCAACCATGCCCAACGCCCCGTTCACGGCTACTTTTATTAGCTTCATAACCTGCCTCAGCTACCGAGATATTTGCTATTGCTTTCTGGGGTATCGCCTACCCCGATTACCATAGGGACGCTGTGCCGGGCGAAACTGGCGCTCCCTTTTAGCCGAGTAGTCTGACGCCGCCGAATCGTTTGTCCTGGCGTCATCCGCCCGGGAAACTGCTTCCAAAACTGCCCGCCGTGACAGATTTATCCGCCCCATGTGGTCAATGCCAATGACCTTGACCGTGATTTCATCGCCTACTTTAACCACATCTTCCACACTGGCAACCCGGTATTCGGCTAGCTCACTGACATGAACCAGTCCTTCTTTACCCGGCAGGACCTCTACCATCGCCCCAAAGCCGAGTATGCGAGTTACCTTGCCGGTATAGGTGCTACCGACCTCCGCTTCCTTGGTTAGCTCTTCGATTTTGGCAATGGCTTTACGAGCTGATTCCTCATCCGGAGAGCCGACAAACACCGTGCCATCGTCCTGGATATCAATACTGGCTTTAGTTTCTTCAATAATTGACCTAATGGTCTTACCCCCGCTGCCGATGACACTACCAATTTTGTCCGCGGGAATACTTATCTTGTACATCCGTGGGGCATAGCGGCTGATTTCGGAGCGGCTGGAGCTAATCGCCTGCTGCATAACCCCCAGAATCTGCTGCCGGGCTTCTTTAGCCTGCTCCAGTGCCTTTTGTAAAATCGCCATGTCCACGCCCTTAAGCTTGATATCCATCTGCAGGGCGGTAATGCCCTCAGCCGTACCGGCCACCTTGAAATCCATATCCCCGTAGGCATCTTCTAGGCCCTCGATATCAGTTAGAATGGCATGGCCATCCTTATCATCGGTGACCAAGCCCATGGCTATCCCGGCCACGGCACTCTTAATCGGTATGCCGGCATCCATCAGCGACAGGCTGGAAGCGCAAACGCTGGCCATCGAGGTGCTGCCACTAGAGCTGAGCACCTCAGAGACAAGGCGAATGGTATACGGAAAATCCTCCGCCTTGGGCAGTACCGGGATAAGGGCCCGCTCGGCGAGAGCGCCGTGTCCAATTTCACGCCGACCGGGGGTGCCGATACGCTTCACTTCACCTGTGGAGAAGGGTGGAAAATTATAGTGGTGGATGAAGCGCTTGGCTTCCTCAATGCCCAGTCCGTCCAGCTGCTGCTCCTGTCTAAGCGAACCCAGGGTAGTGATGGTCAATACCTGGGTTTCACCCCGGCTAAACAGGGCTGACCCATGGGTGCGCGGCAGAAGCCCAACCTCAGCGCGCACGGGCCTGATTTCAGTCATGCTGCGTCCACCGATTCGCTTACCCTTTTCCAGAATCCCGGCTCTCACTTCAGCCTTTAGCTTCGCCTCCAGAGCCGCCAGTATATCTTCAGCGGGGAATGACTCCCCCAGGCTTTCCAGAAGCCCATCCCGGAGACTGTTCAGCGCTGCCTCGCGCGGCGCCTTCTCCGGCTCAACCAGAATCTGGGGCAGTTTCTCATCAACCGCCGGCGAAATGGCGGCTAATACCTCACTATTGACCTCAATCGCAGGCGGCGCTTCCAGTTTGGTTTTAGCACCCGCCTGCTGAAGTTGCTCCTGAAGCTGGATAATATCCTGGTTTGCCTTATGCCCAAACTCAATCGCCCGGGCAACGATATCCTCGCTAGCCTCCCTGGCTCCCCCCTCCACCATCACGATGGCGTCTTTGGTGCTGGTTACCACCAGGTCAAGCTGGCTGTCTTCCAGTTGGGCAAGAGTTGGATTGAGCACCAGATCATTATTGATATAACCAACATGCACCGCTCCTACCGGACCGTCAAAGGGCACTTCTGATAGTAACAAGGCAGCTGAACCACCGATAACCGCCAGAATATCCGGGTCGTTCTCCTGGTCAGCGGAAAGAACGGTGATTATCAGCTGGATGTCCCGCCGCCAGCTCTTCGGTAAAAGGGGGCGGAGGGGACGGTCGGTAAGCCGACTGGCCAGGGTTGCCTCCTCACTGGGGCGCCCCTCGCGCCGGATAAAGCCGCCCGGTATCTTGCCGGCGGCATATAGCCTTTCTTCGTAATCAACGGTAAGCGGCAGAAAATCAACCCCCTCGCGGGGTTCACTGCTGAGACACGCCGTCACCAGAACGACGGTGTCACCATAACTCACCGTTACCGCGGCACCCGCCTGTCCGGCAAGCTTGCCGGTATCTATGGTCAGGCTTCTACCGCCAACATCACATCGCATAGGTTGAGATTCTATCAATGATCCTCCTAAACATATTGGGGATTTGAGCCGGTTTACTTGCGCAGACCAAGCTTGGCAATCAGACTACGGTATCGCTCCACATCCTCACGGTTCAGGTAATCCAGTAACCTTCTCCTTTTGCCGACCAGCTTAAGCAAACCACGCTGTGTGTGGTAGTCATGCCGATTAGCCGCCATGTGCTCGGTTAACTGGTTTATCCTCTCGGTGAGAAGCGCTATCTGAACTTCAGTCGAGCCAGTATCTTTTTCACTGTGTCGAAACTGGCTAACAATACCCGTCTTCTTCTCTTTATCCAAAGTAGCTTTACTCCTCCCCAAAACCTTTAATCCCTGGCCAACGCCAGTTTTAGCCTAACTTGAGCAAATTATAACACAACCGAGATTAACTGTAAATTTCGGGTCAGTTTGACCAGACCATCGGCAAAGGGTATAGTGGTAAGTGAACCGCATATCCGATACACTCTTTTACTAACATGAATGTTGGTGTCGCTAAGATAAGGCTTCGCCTGCCCGAAAATCTATCGCTCAAGGGTAAGCGGCAGGTACTGAAGTCTATCATCAGCCGGGTTGAAGGCAAGTTCACCGTTTCCATAGCTGAGGTTGACGACCACAACCGATGGCAACTGGCCACCCTGGGCATCAGCTGTGTCAGCAACGACCAGCGGCATGCCAATGAAATCCTGTCCAAGGTGGCCGATTTTATCGTCAAGGGTCGCTTTGAGGTAGAGATACTCAACTATGAGATTGAAATACTACCCTTTTAGTGAGTCACCATGAATCCCTCGGCTTTTCTCAGTCACCTCACCACCCAGCCCGGTTATCGGCATCAGATTGTTCATATTGAACATATCCCGCCCCGCGATGCCCACCACGCCGAACTAGACAAAGCGCTGACCGCCCGCCTGAAAGACCGCCTCACCGAGCACAAGCTGCTGCCCCTCTACACCCACCAGGCGGAAGCGGTAAATAAAACCCGGGCTGGTCAGAATGTGATGGTGTCAACCTCAAGCGCCAGCGGCAAGACGCTGTGCTATAACATCCCGGTTCTGGAGGCAATCCTAACCGAGCCCGGCAGCAGTGCCCTTTATCTTTTCCCGACCAAAGCCCTGGCTCAGGACCAGCTTCGCGGACTACAGGAGCTTTTTTACCCCGACCTGCTCCAGATAGAGGACTTCGCCACCTTTGATGGCGACACCCCGTCGTCGGAGCGGGCGGCCATCAGGAAACGGGCCCGGATAATCCTCACCAACCCGGATATGCTCCACATCGGCATCCTGCCTAACCATCAGCCCTGGTCACGGCTGCTGCGCCACCTGAAATTTGTGGTCGTTGACGAAGCCCATATCTACCGCGGTATTTTCGGCTCCCATACCGGTAATGTACTCCGCCGTTTGCGCCGGCTGTGCCAGCATTACGGCGCCACCCCCCAGTTCATCTGCTGCTCGGCTACCGTGGCCAACCCCGGTGAGCATGCCGAGAGACTGGTCGGAGTGCCCTTTACCGTGGTGGCAAACGACGGCTCCCCCCACGGCGGTAAGGACTTTGCCTTCTGGAACCCGCCCCTTATTGACGAGGCCAAAAGCACCCGGCGCAGCGCCAACAGCGAGGCGACCAATCTATTTACCGAGCTGGTGAGCCAGCATATCCGCACCCTCACCTTTACCCGCAGCCGCCGGCTGACCGAGCTGATTTATGCCTATTCCCGGCACCGTCTGGCAGAGACCATGCCGGCGCTGGCGGAGAGAATCAAACCCTACCGGGCCGGTTATCTGGCTGAGGAACGCCGCCAGATTGAGCAGGCACTATTCAGCGGTCAACTCCTTGGTGCGGTGGCGACAACTGCTCTAGAGCTTGGCATTGATATCGGTGATCTGGAAGCAACGGTGCTTACCGGCTATCCGGGAAGTATTGCCAGCACCTGGCAGCAGGCCGGCCGCAGCGGGCGGGGTAAGAAAGAGTCAATCAGTTTCCTGATCGGGCTGGATAATCCCCTTGACCAGTACTTCATGCGCCACCCCGAATTCTTCTTCCAGAAAATCGTGGAGAATGCCCTGATCAACCCGGCTAACCCCTACATCCTGAGAGCCCACCTGTTATGTGCTGCCTGGGAGCTACCGCTAACCGAAAATGACGCCGAAATCTTCGGCGCCACCCTGAGCCAGGAATTAACCGGGCTGGCGGAGCAGAAGCTACTCCGGGAGCGCCACCACCGCTGGTATCTCTCTCCCGCCATTGCCTATCCGGCCCAGGACATAAATATCCGCTCCACCTCCTGGCAGAACTACGCCATTATTGATACCAGCACCAACTCCCTGCTGGAGACGATTGAGGGCAGTATCGCCTTCTTTCAGGTGCACCCGGGGGCAATTTACCTCCACCAGGGTGAAGCTTATCTGGTCACCGAGCTTGACCCGAATAATCACATCGCCTACGTTGAGCCCAGCGGTGCCACCTACTACACCCAAACCAAAGAGCTCACCGACCTGCATATTATCAAGACCATCCGCCACCAGAGCCTGGGTCAGGTCAAGGTATATCTGGGTCAGGTTGAGGTCACCACCAGCGTGGTCGGCTTCAAAAAGAAGGCTCAGTTCACCGAGGAGGTCATCGGGGAGGAGCCCTTGGATTTGCCCCCCCAGCGCTTCCCCACCGTAGCGCTCTGGTTTGACCTCCCCGCCCAAGCAGTCAACCAGCTGGTCAAAGACCAGCTGGACTTCGCCGGCGGGCTGCACGCCGCCGAGCATGCCGCCATTGCCATCCTGCCCCTGTTTGCCCTCTGTGACCGCAACGATATCGGCGGTGTATCCACCCCCCTGCACCCCGACACCGGCAAAGCCCAGATATTCATCTATGATGCCTACCCCGGCGGTATCGGCATTGCCGAAAAGGGCTTTGCCTTAATCAACTCACTCTGGCAGGCTACCCTGAAGGCGATTGCCGAGTGCCCCTGCCTTGAGGGCTGTCCCAGTTGCATCCAGTCACCAAAGTGTGGCAATAATAACAAACCCCTGGATAAAAAGGCCGCTTTGGTGCTGCTCCAGGGGTTAGTCAAGTTGACGGAGGTTTAATTGGCGGCAGAACAAGGCATACTGGCTTCCACCGAATTCCAGATGAGCCTGCTACTTTTTGTCGCCCTGGCGGGCTATCTCATTGCCTACCGCATAAACCAGTCGGCCGTCGTCGGCATAATTTTAGCCGGTATAATCGTCGGCCCGAGCTTACTAGGGCTGGTCACCTATACCGACTTTGTGGCCACCCTGGCCCACATCGGCGCCGTTGTTCTGCTCTTTACCATCGGGCTGGAATTTGAGATAAGAGAGATAATCAATCTCAAATACTTCTTTATCGCCCTGA
>CP070693.1:641292-727502 GCA_020353235.1 Dehalococcoidia bacterium
GTGATAACCTATTGGTTTTACTTCTCATCGGTTTTCTGTCTGAAATGTAGTTATAGTGATACTTGCCCCGGAGGGCGAACAGCCCACACGATATTTGGGAAATAGCTCTATTAATATAGTCAGCTTTTTATATGCTATAATAGCCAAAATAAAATGCCGACGCAGCGGACTTAAAATCCGCCGGACCTTGGTCCCTGTGGGTTCGAGTCCCATACGCTCCCGCCAGTATGAGAGCTTATTCTCTAGTAGAGGACCCGCTCGTCACCAACGCGGCGGGTTATTTTTTGGCTGTCCAGATACTCCAGAAAAGCCTGGGCGTACTTGCGGCTGGTGCCAAACATATCCCGCACCTCGGCAAGGGTTATTTTGCCCTGACCCTTAATGTAGTCGGTGACTTTGGCGACCATTTCGTCATAGGCGGAGGCCGCCAGGACAACGCTATCGCTCACCCTGACCACCTCACCGTGCTGGACCAGCAATTTAAGCAAATCGGCTTCCGGGATAAGCTCACTCGGCGGCGCATACGGACTCTGCGCCAGGGACTTGAGAAAAGCATCTACCTTGGCCTGCTGCCCGGCATCAAGCTGGACCTGGTGAGTGGGCAGGCGAACCGCCAGCTTTTCGGCAGCCAGTACCCCTTCATCAATGAGCCGGGACAGAATAAGCGGCGAATTTGCCCCAGCGCCCAGCTTGTTGCTCAGCTCCACCCTGGGTATGCCCGCCCGCGCCGGAAATCTCTGGTGATAGTCCTGAACCAGGCACACCGCCTGCTGCGCCATACTCTCCCAGCCCGACTTGGTAAAAAGAATCTGGGCTTCCCCCCCACCCATCCTCACAACCCTGCCCTGCTCTACCAGAGCCTTGATGACCGATTTGGCTTCGGCAACAGGCAGGTTACTCTGGGCCAAGAGGGTGGCCAGCTCCCATTTCGGCTTGGCCGCCAGCAGCGCCAGGACAACCTCTTCGGGGCTGCCTTCCTGCCTGACCCTCAGGCTCTGAATTACCTCCGGGCGGTGGCGGCGCAGCCGCTTGGCGTGAGCCTCGACTATCCGCCCGCCCCCCAGTGTCTCTTCAGTGGAGCGAATAATGAAATGGTCACCGTTCACCACCGCCAGCGGCCTGTCCAGTGAGAGCTGCACCCAGGTAGCCTCCCCCGGCTTGACCTCGTCTGATTCCAGCAGGCGCAGTTTGGCCATTGCCTCCGCCGAGCCGGTATGAAAGCTGACACTGGTATTATGGCGCAGGGGGCGGTGAAGATAGGCGAGCAGGCACAGCCGGGCACTCAAGAGGCTAGCCGGCTTCAGCCAGCCAGGATGGGCAAGGACATCGCCCCGCTTCAGCTGGGAGGTATTGAGTCCCACCAGATTGGCTGCCACCCGGCTGCCGGGGTGGGCAATTTCAATGCGGATCTTGTGCATCTGCAGCCCGCGCAGACGCGATTTCAAGCCCGCGGGGACAATCTCGACTTCCTCGCCGACGCGGAGTGAGCCATCGATTAACGTCCCGGTAACCACCGTGCCCGAGCCTGCCATGGTGAAGACGCGATCTACGGGCAGTCGCGCCCGTCCCAGGTCTTCTCTCGGGGTGGCCGAACCGAGCCGCCCGTCAATGGCGGCGATAAGCTCATCCAGCCCTTCTTTGCTTACTGCGGAAACGGCTATAATCGGGGCCTGGGCAAGGGTGGTCGGCTGGAGCAGTTCCTCAGTCTCCAGCCTGACCACGGCCAGCGTTTCATCGTCCACCAGGTCTTTCTTGGTGATGGCGACCACGCCCCTGGTTATGCCGAGCAGGTCAATGATGGCCAGGTGCTCTTTGGTCTGGGGCATAATGCCTTCATTGGCGGCGATAACCAGCAGGGCAAGGTCAATACCGCCCACCCCAGCCAGCATGTTCTTGACGAAGCGCTCGTGTCCGGGGACATCGACGATACCCACCTCCCGACCGCTGGGCAGCTTCAGCCAGGCAAAGCCGAGGTCAATGGTCATGCCCCGCTCTTTCTCCTCAGCTAACCGGTCGGGGTCTATCCCGGTTAATGCATGCACCAGGACTGACTTACCGTGGTCAATATGCCCGGCCGTACCCAGAACAAACATAGCCCTGCCTTACTTCAATCCAGCGGCTAAATCCCGAAGCGCCCCCAGCACAACCTTATCTTCGTCGGGAAGTACGGTGCGGGGGTCAAGGAGCAGAATATCCTCATTGATGCGCCCGATGACGGGCACTTTCTGAAAACGCAGTTTCTGGGCCAGACTCTGCGCCCGGCCCGGGCTCCTGCTCTTGCCGCCGACGGCGACCAGCTTGGTCGGCAGGGTGCCCCCGGGCAGGCTGCCCCCGCCAACCATCGTCTCCCCGTCGGTTACCTTTGCCCGGCTACCCAGCGCCTGTGCCCAGAGATGGGCGCGCCGGTCAATTTCGGTTATGGGCGTGGAAATCATGCGCCATACCGGGATTTTGGTCAGCGCCTCGCCCTTCAGGTAGTGAATCAGGGTAACTGCCATACCGGCCAATCTTATCTTGTCAATGCGCACCGCCCGCGCCAGCGGGTGCCGGCGCAATTTAGCGATATACTCCTGGCGGCCGACGATAATCCCCGCCTGGGGACCGCCGACCAGCTTATCCCCGGAAAAAAGAGTCAGCGCCGCACCGGCGCTAACGCTCTGCGGAACCATCGGCTCCGGATCAAGCCCGAAAGCAGCCGTGTCCAAAAAGCAGCCGCTGCCCAGGTCATCAAAAACGGGCACACTGCGGCACTTAGCCAGGTCTATCAGCTCTTCCAGGCTCGCCTGGTGAATAAAGCCGATCTGGCGGAAGTTGCTGGCATGAACCCGCATCAGGGCGACGGTGCGCGGGCTCAACGCCTGTTCGTAGTCAGCAATATAGGTGCAGTTGGTGGTGCCAACTTCAACCAGCTTGGCCCCGCTCTGGCGCATCACATCCGGGATACGGAAGCTGCCCCCGATTTCCACCGCCTGCCCCCGGGAGACGATGACCTCTTTTCTTTTAGCCAGTGCGGTCAGGGCCAGCAGAACGCCGGCGGCATTGTTATTCACCACTAGGGCGGCTTCGGCGCCGCTCAGCTGGCACAGGAGAGGCTCAACGTGGACCTGGCGGGAACCCCGCCGCCCGCTGTCCAGGTCATACTCCAGATTGCAGTAGCCCGCAGCAACAGCGTCCATGGCGGATATTGCTTCCTGGCTCAGCAGAGCCCGACCGAGATTGGTGTGCAGTATCACCCCGGTAGCATTGACCGCCGGATGCAGGCTGGGACTCTCCAGAAAATTGAGCTGAGCCGAAACTGCGGCCACTATATCATCGAGAGGGGGGCAGGGACTGCCCGCTGAGATAGCCTGACGGGCATCTTCAAGTTGCCTTCTGACCAAGTCCACCAGCAGGGTATGCGAGTAGGTCTGGCTGAGCCGCTTAAGCCGCCGGTCAGCAAGCAACCGGTCCACACTGGGCAGATGACGAAATTCGCTATTCATCGCCCGTATTCTACTACATCCAGCCTCAATTTCAAAGTTTTTGCTTTAAATATCCGCTCAATGCTAAAATAGCAGACAAGACCAGGCTGATTCAGCAATTGAGGAGTCAGATGGAAAGAAAGCAAGACCCACGTTTAACCGAAAGTGTTCGTGGCGCCGGTTGAGCTTCCAAGATAGGTCCGGGTGACCTCTTTGGGGCTCTAGGCGGACTACCGCTAATCTCCGACCCGAAGGTAATTCGAGGCATGGAGAGCCTGGACGACGCCGGTGTCTACAAGCTGTCAGACGACCTGGCTATTATCCAGACCGTCGACTTCTTCACGCCCATAGTTGACGACCCCTATGCCTTCGGCCAGATTGCCGTCGCCAACGCCCTGAGCGATGTCTACGCTATGGGCGGTAAGCCGCTGACTGCTCTCAACCTGGTATGCTTCCCGATAAACTCAATGGACGTCTCGGTTCTAGAGAACATCCTGAGGGGAGGCATCGCCAAAATGAACGAGGCGGGGGTAATCCTGATTGGCGGCCACAGCATTGACGATACCGAGCTGAAATACGGCCTGTCTGTTACCGGCACCGTCCACCCCGATAGACTGATCACCAATGCCGGCGCCGTCGCCGGGGATAAGCTTTTGCTTACCAAACCGCTGGGCACCGGCATTATCAATACCGCCCTGAAAGCGGGCATGGTGAGTGATGAGCTTGCCCGGAAGGTAACTGACTATATGGCTACCCTGAACAAAAAAGCCTCGGAATTAATGGCTGAAATCGGAGTTCACGCCAGTACTGATATTACCGGCTTCGGCTTTCTGGGCCATTCGGCGCAGCTGGCCAAGGCCAGCCAGGTAGGCCTGGAATTTAACCTAGACGCAATCCCCTACTTTAGCGAGGTCATCGACTTCGCCCAGCAGGGGCTGTGCCCCGCCGGGCTCTTCCGCAACCAGGAATACTACTCCTGCAAAGTAACTTTCCCCAAAGACGCACCACAGTATATACGCGACATTCTGTTTGATGCCCAGACCTCGGGTGGCCTGCTCATCTCCTTGGAGCCGGCCAAAGCTAAGCTGATGCTGCGCCGGTTGCACCAGGCCGGCGTGAGTGACGCCGCCATCATTGGCGAAGTAGTCAGTGAGCCCAAAGGCAGGATTACCCTGAAGTAAGCTTACCCCAACCCTAACCCGTAATTACTCGGACTGTGATATAGGTCATATAAGTATTGAAAACCGGTTATTTAAAATAGGCCATAGCTGGAGAAGGCAATGGCGGAGAAATCAAGCTCGCAGAAATCAGCGAAGGCTCATATCCACATGACCGGTATGACCTGCACCACCTGTGCCGCCACCATTGAGAAGGGGCTGGCGGATACGCTAGGCATTGACCAGGCCAAGGTCAGCTTCGCCTCGGAAAAGGCGGCGGTAGAGTATGACCCCCGTATGGTAAGCCTGGCCAAAATCAAGGGTAAAATCGCCGAGCTGGGCTACGCCACGGCGACCCGGAAATCAATCTTCCCGGTGGGCGGGATGACCTGTGCCTCCTGTGTCGCCCGCGTGGAAGAGGCACTAAAGAGCGCCCCCGGGGTAATCTCAGCCGATGTCAATCTGGCTTCGGAGAAAGCCACCGTAGAATATCTAGAGGGGACTGATATTGCCGAGCTGAGACGGGCGGTAAAAGAAGCCGGCTACGAGCTTGGCTCAGAGGCGGAGACCCTGGAAGATGTAGCTACCGCTACCCGCCGCGAGACGGGACGCCTGAGAAAGAGACTGATTATAGCCGCGGCGCTGGCGGTGCCCATTTTTGCCCTTTCCATGTTTGTCCCCTCTTTCACCGGGAAGCCCTACCTGCTCTGGGCACTGGCCACGCCGGTGCAGTTCTGGGCGGGCTGGCGCTTCTACCGGGGCGCCTGGGGCGCCCTCAAGCACCGCACCGCCGACATGAATACCCTGATTGCCGTCGGCACCTCAGCCGCTTATCTCTACAGCATGATTGCCATTCTCTTGCCCGCCCTTTTTGCCGCCGGCGGGCTGGAACCCCACCTCTATTTTGATACTTCCGCCATGATTATCACCCTCATTCTGCTCGGCCGCTTTTTTGAAGCCAGAGCCAAGGGACAGACCTCAGAGGCAATCAAGAAGCTCATCGGCATGCAGCCCAAGACGGCTCTGGTCATCCGCAACGGTGAAGAAACCGAAATCCCAATTGAGGATGTCCAGGTCGGTGACCTCATTCTGGTCAGGCCGGGGGAGCGGGTGCCGGTGGATGGCATCGTCCGCCGCGGGCACTCCACCATTGATGAATCAATGATTACCGGGGAGAGCATCCCGGTGGAGAAAAAGAGCGGTGATGAGGTCATCGGCGCCACCATCAACAAGACGGGCAGCTTTCGCTTTGAGGCCACCAAGGTGGGCAAAGACACCACCCTAGCGCGGATTATACGGCTGGTGGAAGAAGCCCAGGGGAGCAAGGCGCCCATTCAGCGCCTGGCCGATATTATTGCCAGCTACTTTGTGCCCACCGGGATTGGCATTGCCATAGTTACTTTTATCATCTGGTACATTGTGGGACCTGCCCCCAGCCTCACCTTCGCCCTGCTCAATTTTATTGCCGTGCTCATCATCGCCTGCCCCTGCGCCCTAGGACTGGCCACGCCCACCGCAATTATGGTCGGCACCGGCAAGGGCGCCGAACACGGCATTCTGATTCGCGATGCCGAGGCGCTGGAGAGGTCTCACCAGATAAACACCGTGCTGCTGGACAAGACCGGCACGCTGACTCAGGGCGAGCCGGAGGTGACTGATATCGTTGCTGCCGCCTCAATATCTCAGGAAGAGGTGCTTAAACTGGCTGCCTCGGCAGAGCGAGGCTCGGAGCACCCGCTGGGGGAAGCCATCGTCAGGGCAGCTGCAGCCAAAAAGCTAAAGCTTTATCCCGTCGCTGAATTTAACGCCATCCCGGGACACGGTATTGAGGCTTCGCTCAAAAAGAAGCCGCTTGTTCTGGGTAACCTGAGACTGATGGAAAGCCGAGGGCTTGCCCTCAATGGCATGGCTAAAGAAGCCGAGCGCCTGCGCGACGAGGGCAAGACAGTGATGTTCCTCGGCTGGGACAGCCAGGTGGTGGGCATCATCGCCCTGGCTTATACCCTCAAAGCCAACGCCAGAGACGCCCTGAAGGCACTGCACCGAATGGGTATCGAGGTGGGTATGCTCACCGGAGATAATCGGCGCACCGCTGAGGCGATTGCCCGAGAGGCAGGCATTGACCGCGTCCTGGCTGAGGTTCTACCCGAACACAAGGCGCAGGAGGTCAAGAAGCTTCAGGGTAAAGGCAAAGTAGTCGCCATGGTGGGGGACGGCATAAATGATGCCCCGGCGCTAGCCCAGGCTGATATCGGTATTGCCATCGGCACCGGCACCGATGTCGCCATGGAGACCGGTGATATCACCCTGATTAGCGGTGACTTGACCGCCATCGCCACTGCGGTAGCGCTGAGCAAGCGCACCATGAGAACGATAAAGCAGAATTTATTCTGGGCTTTCGCCTATAATACGGCTCTTATCCCGGTGGCGGCCGGTGTCCTTTATCTTGTCTTCGGGCAGGGCGGTGTTCCCGCCGGACTCAACTTTGTCCTCGGTAACTATGGCTTCTTAAACCCGATTCTGGCAGCCGCCGCCATGGCGGCCAGCTCACTGACGGTGGTGTTCAACTCACTTCGTCTCCGCCGATTTAGCCCAGCCAAATAAAGGAGGTGTCA
The DNA here is from genome assembly GCA_020353235.1 of Dehalococcoidia bacterium. Taxonomy (GTDB): domain Bacteria; phylum Chloroflexota; class Dehalococcoidia; order Dehalococcoidales; family JAUYDJ01. The sequence goes on from CP070693.1 coordinate 648,526, forward strand.
TTATGGCAATTGACCCGGTTTGTAAGATGGAAGTAGACGAGAAGACAGCCGCGGCGACCTCAGAATATGAGGGCAAAAAGTACTACTTCTGTTCCGTGGGCTGCAAGAAAGCTTTTGACCAGAACCCGGAGAAATACCTGCGCCGGGGAGGGGAAGGCGAAGCTGGAGCTGACATCGCCGACGTTGCCTGACTTAATCCGGTGGGGATTACCGGGATAACAGCTTATCCAACAGTGGCTGGTCAAAGCCAACCACAATCTCGTCACCAATGACGATAACCGGCACGCCCATCTGCCCCGACTTCTGTATCATCTCCCGGGCTTTCTCCCTGTCCTCAGCCACATTGTGGTCAACGTAGGCAATCCCCTTCCCAGTAAGGTACTCCTTGGCTCTCCTGCAGTGGGGACAGGTAGGGGTGGAGTAGATAACTACTTTTGGCTCAGCCATTTCCCACCTCCAACCGCCGGTTCCTACCGGCTGCCTGAAAATCTTAATCAGAGTCTATCGGGAATGTCAAGCTCCGGCTCGCTTGATAGCCCCAGGCTATCCTGTTACTATTACTGGATAGTCCCTGAATTAACCGGTGAGGGAGCGAAGAGCTATGTCACACGAAAAAGACGAACGTGCCGCAACACTGGCTTCGCTTCGCTCTATTTTATGCCCGCGCTCGGTAGCCGTCATCGGCGCCTCCCGAAAAGCAGGCACCATCGGGCAGCTCATCTTTCAATCCCTGCTCCAGGCCAAGTTTAACGGCGTCGTCTATCCGGTGAACCCCAACGCCAAAGCCATAATGTCAGTCAAAGCCTACCCTTCCGCGCTTGATATACCCGGCAGTGTTGACCTGGCCATTATCGTGGTGCCGGCACCACTGGTAGCCAAGGTAGCTGATGAGTGCGGACGCAAAGGGGTGCACGCCTTAATCGTTATCTCCGATGGCTTCCGGGAGCGGGGGGCGGAAGGCGCCGCCCGGGAAAACGAGCTGAGAGATATTGCCCTGGGACACGGCATGCGCCTGGTTGGTCCCAACTGCATGGGGGTCATCAATACCAACCCCTCGGTAAACCTTAACGCCACTTTTTCCCGCATCTACCCGCCACGAGGTGACATTGCCCTGCTCTCCCAGAGCGGGGCAATGGGGCTGGTTATTCTGGAACATGCCCAGAACTTAAACCTGGGTATCTCCACCTTTGTCAGTGTCGGTAACCGCACTGACATCTCCTCCAATGACCTGCTGCAGTACTGGGAGCAAGACCGAAAGACCCGAGTCATCCTCCTCTACCTGGAATCTTTCGGTAATCCCAAAAAGTTCAGCCGCATCGCCCGGCGGGTCTCAGTAAAAAAACCGATTGTGGCCGTGAAGGGTGGGCGCAGCTCGGCAGGCTCGCGGGCGGCGTCATCCCACACCGGCGCTCTGGCCACGCCGGAGATAGTCTCCGACGCCCTTTTCCACCAGGCCGGCATCATCCGGGTAAACTCGGTAGAAGAACTCTTTAATCTGGCTACCCTGCTTTCCAACCAGCCCATACCGAAGGGGAAAAGGCTGGTAATCGTCACCAACGGCGGCGGGCCGGGTATAATTGCCGCCGATGCCTCGGAGCAGCACGGCCTGGCGCTGCCCGAATTTTGCCCGGAGACGAAACAGCGGCTCAAAGCCGTTATCAAGCGTGATATTGAACTGAACAACCCCCTTGACCTCACCGCCGGTGCCGGCGCTGATGAATTTGAGGGGGTGCTCAAAATACTGGCCCAAGACCCGGACAGTGACGGCGTGCTGACCATATTCATCCCGCCTGTCGTTACCGACCCCCAGGCGATGGCCGAGGCCATCAGGCGGGTCAACCCCGCCTTCCGGCGGCAGGGCAAGCCACTGGTAGCCTGTTTTATGGGGCAGAAAGGGACACCAAGGAAGCTGGGCCCAGTGGGGAAATCGGTGCCCAGCTATCTCTTCCCGGAAGACGCCGTTTCAGCACTAGCCAAAGCCGCCCACTACCACGAACTGGCCCGGCAGCCGAAGGGCGCCATCCCCAAGATTGGCGGTATCAAGCCGGAGAGGGCACGAAAGATAATTCAAAAGGCGATGGCGCAGAATAGCCGGCGGCCACTCTGGCTTGCCCCCGATGATATCTTCGGCCTGCTGGACAGCTACGGGATACGCTCAGTACCGACCTTACTTGCCCGGACACCGACTGAGGCCGCCGCCCACGCCTCAAAAATGGGCTTTCCGGTGGTGGTTAAGCTCAACTCGCCCAGTATCGTGCACAAGACCGATGTCGGTGGGGTTATTCTTGACCTTGAATCTGAAAGCGAGGTAAAAGAGGCCTTTAATGATATTAAAGCCAGGCTTACCAAGCTTGGCCGCGAGCGCGAGATGGACGGGGTAATCGTGCAGAAGATGATACGGGAAGGCACCGAAGTCATCGTCGGCGTCACCCAGGACCCGTCTTTCGGACCGCTGATTATGTTCGGGCTCGGCGGCATCTACGCCGAGCTGCTCAAGGACATCGCAGTGAGACTGCACCCCCTCACCGATTTGGATGCCAGGTCACTGATTGGCTCGGTCAAGATGGCCAAGCTTCTTGATGGCTTCCGGGAGCTGCCCCCCGCCGACACCAAGGCGCTGGAGGACCTGCTGCTCTGCTTCTCGGCACTGGTGGAGGATATCCCCGAAATTGCCGAGCTTGACCTGAACCCGGTCAAGGTAATGCCGAGAGGCGAAGGCTACTGGGTGGTCGACGCCCGGTCGATGGTGAAATAAAATACGGGTGCGTTTTGAGGTATTGACTACGGTGACAATTAACTACGACCTACCATCTCCAAGAGGCAGCTCTGGAGGAGTTAATAATGAAGTTCTACCTATTGATACTTTTGGTGGAGCTGAGGGGACTCGAACCCCTGACCTCCTCCGTGCAAAGGAGGCGCTCTCCCAGCTGAGCTACAGCCCCACCTCAAAAAGTATTATAATAGGCAAAGTTCCTATTTGCAATTTGGCGTAATGTCCCATGATAATACCAACCGCTCACATTATTATTCTGCTCATAACCGGCACCGGTGTCGGCTTTATCATCGGGCTGCTCGGCCTGGGTGGCGGCCCAGTTCTGATTCCTGTGCAGTACATCTTATATACCGATGCCGGTATCCCGACCGACACTGCGGTGAAGCTCGCCTTCGGCACCAATTTACTGGTGGTGCTGCCCATTGCCATCAGCGGCGCCTTGAGACACCACCAGAGGGGAGCAGTTAAGTGGAAGGTAGCCCTGGTTATGGGGGGCTGCGGTCTGGTCACCTCTTTTGTTGGGGCTACCCTAGCCACCCACCTCCCCGGGGCTACCCTGAAGATAGTCTTCGGTGTGGTGGCGGTAGCCATTGCCGTCAGGATGCTTACCGCCCGGCTGCCGGAGACCAGAGAAGAAGAGCCTAAGTCAAACCCCTGGCTCTGGGCAGCCTGGGCGATTCCCATCGGTCTATTCACTGGCATCCTGGGCATCGGCGGGGGCATACTGATGATTCCCATCCTAGTGCTGGCGCTCAAACTCAGGATGCACAGTGCCGTCGCCACTTCGCTGGCTATCATGATGTTCAATTCCGCCAGTGGCGCCATCGGCTATATCATCAACGGCCTTAATGCGCCCAACCTGCCAGCTTATTCCCTCGGCTACGTTCACCTGCCCACCTGGTTGCTGCTGGCGGCAACCGGTGTCGGCATGGCCCAGCTAGGGGCGGTAACCGCCCACCGCCTGCCCGCCCGGCAGCTGAGATACATGTTCATTGCCGTCGTCTTCTATATGGGACTGAGGATGATTGGCGTTTTTGACTGGCTGGGCTGGCCGATATAGCCGGCTATAAAACTAAATTTAACAGCCCGCCGGTGACCAGAGCCACCGAGATCATTATCCCGGCCGCTTTCAGCATATTGACCACCCCCAGCTCCCGGATGAGCACCACGAAGGTAGCCACGCAGGGAAAGAACATCGCCAGGACCACGCTGCCCACCACCAGCTGCCCGCTGGTCAAGCCCAGCGGCGCCAGCATGCCCAGCGCCACGTCTTTGCGCAGGAAACCGATGACCAGGGCAGTCACCGCTTCCTTGGGCAGCCCCAGCAGGCCGGTCACCACCGGTGCCGTGAAATTGGCGATTACCTCAAACACTCCCCAGAAATAGAGGATATTGATGGCCAGAATGGCAATTAAAATAATGGGCACGGCTTCCCGCAGGAAACCGTAGCTTCTCAGCCACAGCTTCTGCAGCACGGCACGCCAGGGCGGCAGCCGGTAGGGCGGTATCTCGATGAGCAGCTCCGGGCTGAACCCCCGCACCGTATGGTTCAGGATAAAACCCAGGACGACCCAGACCACAAAGAGGGTGCCGTAGACCATGGCGACATACTGTCCCCCCCGCGCCCCCACCAGACCGAATATCATCGCCTGCAGGGCAGCGCAGGGCACGGCAATAGAAATCAGGGTAGCAGCGATGAATCTCTCCCGCCGGCTCTCCAGAATCCGGGTTGCCAGAACCGCCGGCACGTTGCAGCCAAAGCCGAGCAGCCCGGGAATGATAGCATAGCCGTGTAAACCGAGCCGGTGCATCACGGTGTCCACCAGAACCCCCAGTCGGGGCAGGTAGCCGACGTCCTCCAGCAGACCGAGCACCAGATAGAAAGAGATGATATAGGGCAGAACCATAGCTAGGGGGACGTAAAGCCCGCTGGAGAGAAGGCCAAAGGACTCGACGAAGTTTATTTCCCCATTGGTGAGCCTGCCGACTATAATTTCATGGAGAAAGCCGCTGCCGCCGAGCAATGAGCTCAGCCTTAACAGCACTGGTGCCCACACCCCGTTAAAGAAGGGGTCAAGCACATAGTTAATCAGGCTCTCGCCGATGAAACGGACCACCCCGAAAGCCGCCGCCAGCACCACCATGGCGATAAGGCCACCAGTCAGCGGCTGGACGCTGGCATCCTCCAGGTGCTCCGCCCAGGTATGGTGGCGGTGGCTAATCCGCTGGACGCTGTCGGTAATTTTACCGATAACCGCCCAGCGCTCGTCATGGCTCTGCGCCGGGAGGCGGGGTGAGGCTGCCCGGGGAATACTCTGCACCAGCTCTTTTATCCCCTGCCCGGTTACCGCCACGGTCGGTATCACCGGCACCCGCAGCAGCTCCTCCAGCTTTGCCAGGTCAATATCTATACCCCGGTGCCTGGTATCATCCCACATATTCAGAGCCACTATCACCGGGATATCCCGTTCCAGCAGCTGCAGGGTGAGATAAAGATTTCTCTCCAGATTGGTGGCATTGACCACATTGATGACCAGGTCGCCGTCGCCGAGCATGTCGAGGGCAATCTGCTCCGCTTCGCAGGTCGGCTCTAGGGTATAGGTGCCTGGCACATCAATGACCTCCACCTCCCCCTCGCCCAGCTTCATAGCGCCGTGGGTGTAGCTGACCGTGGTGCCGGGGTAGTTAGACGCAATTACCTTAACCCCGGTGAGACGGGAAAAAAGGACACTCTTGCCTACGTTGGGGTTACCCACCAGCAGGACTTTTTTGATTCCGGACTGCCTGTTTTTCTTATTGCCTAGCCTGTGACAGGCCATGTTACCACCTAACCCACTTCCACAATTATGCGGCTGGCCATACCGAAGCCAACCGCCACCTGCGCCCTGTCCACCTGAATGGTTACCGGTCCCCGCATCAGCATGGCGCTGACCTTGGTTATCCGTTTACCCGGCCTGATGCCGAGCGCACTAAGGCGGTTCACCATGCCGTGCCCGCCTTGAATTTCAACCACTTTGCCACTTTGCCCGGCCTGCATCCGGACTAAATTTACCTGTTTTGAATCTGGCATCTACTTTTTCTCTGCTCTCCTTTCCTTCTGACGACAGCGATAGCAATAGCCGGTCATCCGAACCTCGGTACCGACAATATCAAAGTCCCTGGCTGCGGAGACACTGCGTTTGACCTGACGCGACAGGGGATAATGAAACTCGATAACCCGCCCGCAGCCGAGACACACCAGGTGGTGATGCTCGGAAGGGGGCTTCACCTCATAGTGGTGGTGGGCTTCATCAAAGTGGACTTCATCCACCAGACCCAGTGCCTTGAACTTCTGCAGGGCGCGGTAAACCGTGGACAGGCTGATACCAGGCTGTCTCTCCCGGGCCTGACGGTAGAGCTCATAAGCATCAAGGTGTCCCTTGCCCCGGCGGATAATCTCCAGCAGCAACGCCCGCTGCTGGGTGACTCTCAGCCCAGCGCTGCTTAATGCCCTTCGGTTCTTCTCTTTAGACATAACCATAATCAATTATTACTAATGCGACCCATTTGCATCTATTATAGCCGACAGCTGAATATTTGTCAACTAACCGGGAAAATTATCGGGCTTAGCAGCGTTTTTTTATTTCGGGAATAGCATCCTGGGCTGCCTGAGCCCCCAGCGAAATAAGCTTCTGGACCTGATGAAAGTCACCAAACCCGATATGGGCTACCTGAGGCTCAATGACAATATCAGCCCCCTCCAGGCAGTGCTCAACCAGGAGATAAGAACCGATATATACCGACTGCACCATCACGTTAATGATGTTGAGCTTTTTGAACTCCCCGCCCCGCCGGGCGCGGACATCTGGCTCCGGAATTACGTTCACCGCGATGATGACATCGGCTCCCATCTGTTTCAGGACGCTCACCGGTACCGGGTTGACCAGCCCGCCATCAACCAGACACCGGTTCTGCCACTTGACCACGGTGAAGACTACCGGAATTGAAATGCTGGCCCTTACCGCTTCTAAAACCGAGCCCTCGTTGATGACCACTTCCTCACCAGTCATAATATCGGTAGCCACACAGGCCAGGGGGATTTTTAAATCGGCAAAGTCGACATCGCCCATCTTCCGCTTCATGAACTCTTTAAGTTTCCGGCCCTGAATAAAGCCGGTTTTGGGCAGCGTCAGGTCGGTCAGCGGCGCCAACCTTTTCCAGCCCACCTCCAGGGCTAAAGCCCTTATCTGATGGGCGTCAGTGCCCCGGGCATAGAGGGCACCCACCGCCGCCCCGGCACTGGTGCCGGCAATCAGGTCAATCGGGATGCCTTCTTTTTCCAAGACTTCCAACACGCCAATGTGGGCCAGCCCCCGAGCCGCCCCACTACCCAAAGCCAGACCTATCTTCTTCTTTTTGCGGAACAACTCAGCCCACCTCTTCATCTACGGGCCGCTTTTCGGCCCAGAACCAGGTGTTAATATTGAAGAAACTGACCGGCGCCAGAAACAGAGTAGCCAGGGCTAATAACAGCATCACCACATCCAGAACCAGGGCACCGATGGTCAACATTCTAACCCGGGCAAGCTCCTCCAGTACACCGAAACAGCCGCAGGGCTCGGCGCCGAATCCGTGAGCAATCAGCCAGCTGTTATTGGCGATAAAGATGGCGATCAGCCCCACCGCCAGAACGGCGGCCGGCCGCGCCAAGATGCCGCTGATTAAGAGCAAGCCGACAGCTATCTCAATAACCGGAAGCCAGAGATAAATCAGCGGGGCGAAGGGCAGTACGAAATCGGCGAAGGGGGTAAAGAAAATGAAGAAGACATCATACTCATTGAATAATTTACCCGCCCCGGCAAGAAGAAAGACCAGCCCCAGGACGATAGCTGCCCCCGGCCCGAGCCAGCGTTTAAAGCGAACTGATTTTATTATCCCCATAGCTCCTCAATGTCCTTTTCCGCCTGCTCTTTAGTCTCCGGCCCTTCCCCTGATGTCAGCTCTTTATATGACCGGACTGAGCCATACTCCCTAGTCTTGATGACCACCGGCATCGGCAAGGCATGGCCAAAGATTAACGCCTGCTGTCTTGATTCCAGCCTGGCGAGCACCGATTTAAGCTCGCTTTTGCCCGATACCCCAGCCAGGACACTATCTATATCACGCTCGTTGTCCAGAAGGCAGGCAATCTTGGTCCCCATCTGCGACATTACCTCACTGTCAATGCCACTGGGGCGCTGGTCAATCACCAGCAGGGTGACATTGTACTTGCGCATCTCGCGGGCGATGGTACCGAAGATGGTCTGGCTGGAGACCTCCGGGTTGAGGAACTTGTGCGCTTCCTCAATGGTTATCACCAGGGGACGGGGGCGTGCACCAGCCTCACCCATCGCCCTTTCCATCCGGTCGCGATACTGGGCATGGATGCGGCGGGTAAGCAGATTGGCCACCAACACATAGGCGGTAATATCGGTATAGCGGCCGAACTCCAGCACCACATTTATCCCCCGGTCAAGATAGTCCAGAGCGCTCTTTACCGGATTATCCGGAGCCTGCGGCACCAGAAAGGGGAGCCGGCCAATAGTCTGCAGCCCCCGCAGCAGGTTCTGAAAGGTGCTCTCATGAATGTTCAGCTCCCGGAGCAGTTCTTTCGCCTCTTCACTCTCCCTCAGGTCCAGAGTGCTCTGTAACCAGTTTTTACCCAGCCGCCGGCGCAACTGGTATACCGCTTCTACGGCGGGCTCGGTAAGATTCAGCGTCTGCCGCAGCAGGGTGACATCCTCCGGCTCGATTTCGTCATAGCCGATTCTGACCACAAAATCGGTGCTCACCTTGCGACGTCGTGAACTCTCCTCATCAAGGGTGAAAACGGCCACGCTGGAGGGGAAAAGCTGTTTTAGCGACTTGACCACCCGGCCCCCCTCGCTGCTACCCGCCCAGCCGTACTCACTGTGCATGTCAAAGAGTAAGTTCACCGCCGTACTCTTCTGCAGCATGCCGATGAGCAAAATGCGGGTTAAGAAAGTCTTGCCGGTGCCACTTTTGCCGAAGACACCATTGGAGCGCTTGACCAGTTCCTCCAAATTAAGGCAGATCTTGGTCTCCATATCCAGCGGCGTGCCGAGGTAGAACCTTCTCTCGTCCTCTCTACCGAAGACCAGCTCCACATCCCGCTGTGAAGCCAGATTTACCACTGAGAAGTGACTGGGCACCGTCTTCACCGGCTGGGGCCCTTCCAGCATACTGGCCGCATCACCGCCAATGGTGAGGTAGGGCATCACCCGCAGTGTGCCGTAGGTCGCCGTGCCGGCCAGCACCTCAGCGATAAAGTCATCAGAGACATCGGGCGGGGTAATGGCCAGCCTTGGGTCGGTTACCCCCAGACTGATATCGGTTATCATGCCGAAGAAGCGCCGCTTCTGCCCTTCAACGGTGACATAGCGCCCCACCGCCATATCCTCCACCGATACCGGGCGGTCCAGTTTGACCTCTACCCCCTTCTCCAGGGAACCGGAGGTAACTATACCCAGCCGCTCGGTCACGGTCTTATCCTCCCCAGAATTGCCTTCAGCTGGCTCAGCTGGCCGCTGAGCAGTATGGCCAGCTCTCTAGCGGCGGCTACCAGAAAGTCGTGCTGGTCTTCATAGGCCTGACTCATCTGGCGTAGTACCGCCGCCACAAGCTCATCATTAGAAATAGGAAGCGGATTGCTAATCAGGATATTGAGGAAGTCAAAGGACTGGCTGAAATCTTTGACTTCCGCTGGGGGGCAAAGATAGACAAAGCCGTGGATTCGGGCTGGCTTGGGGGGCAGGTAGTGATAGAGCCTGTCGTCCTGCCGGTGCCCGACGACCAGGGTGCTGAATTCACTTCTAAACAGCTTCATCAGCTGGGGGCTCTGGCGGTAGATTCCCTCCTCAGACGCTTCGTCTTTGCCGCGGGCAATGGGGCGCCGCCCCGGCTCAAGGCTGGTGGTAGTAGCATTATAGACCACGCCGTAAAGCTCCACCGATCCGTCTCTGGTCTTTACCAGGCTGCCCAGCGGCGGTGACTGGTAAAGTTCATAGCACTGCGCCACAAAGTCAGTGGTGCTGGCGGCAATAACTTCGCCAACTCTATCCGGGTGTGTAGAAGTGCTCAATGGTGAACCTCATCCCCTTAATCTCCCTCTCCTTGATAAGGAGAGGGAGAAGAGTGGATTAAGAAGGGCTGCGCCCTTCTAACTTCCCCTTCTTTGCCCTTTTTGCCCTGCTTGCTTCGCCCTTGCTTAGTTCTCTTTCTTAACTTTTGACTGTTTGGGTTTCTTTATGTTCTTTCTTCCCTTCTTGCCCACCTCGGCCTCCTCCATAATGAAATACTTTAATCAGCGCTTTCCTCAGGCGCAACCAGTATCCGGACTGCCCAGCGGGTATTGGCGGCATTAATCATGAGGTAAAATGTCCCCTTCCCTGCTATGGTAAAGACATCAGCCTCCCTTTCCCGCGAATTGGCTGCGATGATTACCGGCATATCCGGCTCTTCTACATTGTAGACCATTATCTGAAAAGTGCCTATTGACTGGTCATTGAGCTCCGAGGGTACATGCACCCAGTCAATAACCCAGGACTCACTCTCAATGGTAAACGGCTCGGTGGTTTTGGTACCAATCCCCGTCCACTCGGCAACCAGCCCCGCCCCCGCCAGGACTATCACCTCCGGTGGCACCTCTGATTCCGCCTCTGCCGGGGCTTCCATCTTCGGCGTCTGCATCAGGCAACCCCCCAGCCCCAGAACCACGATAGCTGAAATTAGTAATATGGCTTGTCGCATTTTAACCTATTAAATCCACCTCGTTCTTTTGCTCTGGCTCTTGGCGGAAGTGAGGGTGGGGAGGCGTTCCGCAACCAGTGATGACTCCACCAGCTGCCAGAAGTTCTCCCGGTCGGCGGTGGTGATTACTGCCTGCTCGTGGGCTTCACTCAGCGCCACCGGGTAGCCCAGCCCGCGCCAGCACTGGTCCAGAACCAGACTGTGGACCAGATTAAGCAAGCTTTCATCGGTAGCGACCCACTTCGGCATCTCTATCCGGGCAACCTCATCCTCCAGCCTGATATAGCTGAAACAGACCTGGTGCTCGCCGTAGTGCTTGCGCACCACCGATGACTGGCTGATAAAGACGGGTGACCGCTGCCCTTCACCCAATAGATTAAAGAAAAGCTCCCGGTCCTGAACCCCGGCTACTTTATCGCACTCTTTTTCCTTACCCGGCGGGCAATTAAGGTCACAGTCAGTAGGCTCATAAGGGCACAGCGCCAGACGGAGCACATTGACCACATCGGTGCTGCGTGGAAAGCTGATGTAGCTGGCCAGGGCAAGCCGACGCTGCTTACCTAGCTTCCTTAATTCCTCAAGGTGGCGCAGAAAGCCCTCCCCCAGCATGGCCCCGGTGACAAAATCGGGGTAAGCCTCCAGCCCCCACAGGATAAGCGAGCCATCAACCAGCGCCAGCAACGGGCTATCCGGGGGCAGCCCGGCCGCCAGCTCAGCCAGCTGATGGCACTCCTCAACCGCCCGCTTAATGCCGAGTAGCGTCCCTTCAATGGGCTGCTCCCGCCCCCTGGTGGGCACGACTACCAGGTCTTTGTCCTCGGCATAGAGACGGGGAAAGCTGTCTAAGAAAGCGCTAGGCTCCGCCCCGTAATGAAGCCAGGCGGCGCCGATATTAATTAAGTAGCACCTGGTGGACTTATGGCGGTCAACATCAATATGGGAGCCATCGGTAGCCAGAACATTGAATTCCGAGGGCGGGGGCGGGGCTTCACAGCCCTGACTGAGTCCATCTAATAAGTCAGCCACCAGCCAGGTAATCTTACCCCGACTGATGGCGATTTTTCTTTTAAGGTCGGCAAGGTCAATAGCTTGGCTAGCGGCAATCTCCAGGGCATACTGCCGCCGACGGTTTCTCTCTTCAGTGCCCACTCTCAGACGGGCAACCATACCACCAACCTGCGCCGCCAGCTTGCTTAAATCCAGTGACATTTCTTACTATCTGACCAGTCTCTATGCCCCAGTATAAAGCATTAAAGTCGGCTAACTCAAGCCAAAACAAGTGTGCTACAATGAAGCCAATATGCTTCCCATCATCTTAAGCGTGGTCGTCATTTCCCTCTCCGGGGTAATGGCACCGGGGCCGATGTTTGCCGTAACCCTGGCCAAAAGCTACCGCTCACCGTGGGCGGGGGCACTGGTATCCCTGGGCCATGCCACCATTGAAGTCCCGTTGATACTGCTCATCTACTTTGGTTTCGCCCAGTTCTTCCAGAACAGTATGGTCCAGCTCGGCTTGAGCATCGCCGGAGGCGGTATGATTATCTGGCTCGGTATCGCCATGTTTCTCGCCCGCACCGAGGTAGTCCGCCAGGGCAAAGACCTGCCCTATAATGCCTTTGTCGCCGGCATCCTGACCAGCGGTTTCAACCCCTTCTTCCTGGTCTGGTGGGCAACCATCGGCAGTATGCTGGTGATGAAGTTCCTCGACTTCGGCACCGCCGGCTTAATCACCTTCATTTTGGTGCACTGGTTCTGTGATTTCGCCTGGCTATCGCTGGTGTCAATATTTATCTACCGCACCCACTCCATGTGGAACCGAAAGTTCCAGGAGTGGCTCTTTATCGCCTGCAGCCTGTTACTGGTGGGCTTCGGGGGGTGGTTTGTCTTCTCCGGAATTCAGATAGTAATTTAAGGAGCGCCGATGAAGGTCGGTCTGGTCTATGACCCCATTTATCTCAAGCACGACACCGGGGGGCATGTGGAGAATGCCCGCCGGCTGAAGGCGATTATGGCTCACCTGGAGCAGACCAGGCTCAAAGCCAAGCTGACCGAAATCAAGCCCCGCCCGGCCACCACCGAAGAGCTCTGCTTGGTACATGAAGAGCAGCATGTCTTTCATATTCAGGAAGCCGCCGAGAGGGGTGGGGGCTGGCTCGACGGCGACACGGTAATGTCGGCCAATTCTTACAAGGCAGCTATCTATGCCGCTGGCGGTGCCATCTGGACAACCGAGGCGGTTATGGACGGCAAAGTGGATAGCGCCTTCGCCCTGGTCAGGCCGCCGGGGCACCACGCCACCCCCTGGCGAGCAATGGGCTTCTGCCTGTTCAACAATCTGGCGATTGCCACCCGCTATGCCCTAGCTAAATACCAGTTAGAGCGCATCTTAATTATTGATTTTGATGTCCACCACGGCAACGGTAGCCAGGAAATTTTCTATGAAGAGCCGAGGGTGCTTTATATATCAACCCACCAGTTCCCCCTGTTCCCGGGAACGGGTTATGTTGATGAAATCGGCAGCGGGAAGGCGAGAGGGACGACCCTCAATATACCGCTGCCCTATGGCTGTGGTGACCGGGAATACGAACTGGTCTTCACCCAGATTATTATGCCCGCCGCCCGGCGTTTTCAGCCCCAGCTCATTCTGGTCTCGGCTGGCTACGACCCCCACTGGGCGGATGATCTCGCCCTGATGCAGGTGAGCACCACCGGCTTCGCCAAAATAGTGAAAATTATTAAAGAATTGGCCGACGAACTTTGCTCGGGAAAGGCGGTCTTCTGTCTGGAGGGGGGCTATAATCTCGACGCCCTAGCCGCTTCGGTCAAGGCTACTCTTGATGTGCTCCGCGGTGAAACCAGCCCTGAAGACCGGCTCGGTCAACCACACCAGCCACTGATTGCCGCCGACATTACGCCCCTGATTAAGGCGATAAAAGAAATCCACGCCCTCTAGCCTAGGACTCTTCCTTGCCCCGGTGGGGGTAAATCGGGCACTGCTCACACTCTTCACTGCAGGGCTCAACATGGATGGTTACATTAGCCTGACGCAGCTTGCTGGCGATATCCTGTTCCAGATGGTCACACATCTGATGGGCTTCATCTATATTAAGGCTACGCGGCATCACCAAGTGGAGGTCAATATAACGCTGGTTGCCCGCCTTGCGGGTACGCAGTTGATGGAAACTGACCAGCTCGCCCTGGTGCTCCATAATGGCTAGATCAATAATATTCTCCTCATCGGGGGACAGCCTGACATCAATCAGCCCGCCAAAGGAGCCCCGCAAAACATCATAGGCTACCTTCAGGATGAACAAAGCCACCAGCAGGGCGATGATGGGGTCAAGAATATTGAGCCCGGTAATGCGTATCGCTATCAGTCCGGCGAGCACGGCGGCCGCCGAGTAGACATCGGCGGCGATATTGCGGGCGTTGGCCTGCAGGGCGATGGAATCGGTGGCCTGAGCTACTTTCAGCAGGTGACGGGAAAGAAAGATGCTGGCGATTATGGAGACCAGCATTGCCCCGATGCCGGCTTCGGTCAATTCTAGGGTCGCCCCGGTCATAATGCGGCTCACGGCGGAATAGATAATCAAGCCAGCGACGGTAAAAATGAGCATCGCCTGGACGATGGCGGCAATATTCTCCACCTTGCCATGTCCGAAAGGGTGTTCCTCGTCAGCCGGTTTGGCGGCTATTCTGACGGCACAAAGGCTAACGGTAACCGCAAACAAGTCAAGAAAGCTATCCGCTGCCTGAGCCAGAATACTGATGCTCCCGGTGATAGCCGACACCGCCACCTTGAGCAAAACCAACCCGATTACCACCGCTAAAGCAAGCCTGACGACACCAACTCGACTGGAAAACATACTCCTCATCTCTGGCTAGCTTTTACCATGAAGCGGAAGCCACTGCCAAAACCGACCCCACTCCCCCCTCTCCCAGACCACCAGCAGGGAAGGGGCGATGCCGATTGAGCTGAAGGTTCCGGCCACGACCCCTATCAGTAGCACCGCGGCAAAATTCTGGATGGATACGCCCACAAAGAGCATCAGGGCTAAGACCACAAAGAGAGTGGTTAGACTGGTATTGAGGGAACGGCTGAGCGTCTCAACTAAGCTGCGGTTGACCACCACCTCAAAGTCAGGGCTGACCCCCAGAGTCTGGTTCTCACGTATTCGGTCAAAAACGACCACCGTGTTGTTCACACTGTAACCAATAACGGCCAGAATGCCGATGATGAATTTTAAATCAACCTCCCAACCCAGCACACCACCGATAATGGAAAAAATGCCCAGCGCCATCAGCGTGTCATGGATGAGGGCAATCACGGCACAGCTGCCGTAGTGAAATGGTTTGGGCATACGGTGAAATGCCCAGGTAATATAAAGCAAAATACCGATGGCAGCCACCGCCACCGCAATGGCGGCATTCTGTGCCGTTTCCCGGGCTACCATCGGCGACACAGTATTAAATTCCGTCTCCTGGAGCTGCCCGAACCTAGCAGCAAGGGCTTCCTCCAGTGCCGTTTTCTCCTCCCCAGTCAGCTCGTGTGTCCGAATAATATAATCGCCCGCCTCGGTATGCTGAATAAGGGCGTTGCCGTAGCCCAGACCGGCTAATTCCTGTCTCAGGTCACCCAGTTCCACCGCCTGCTCAAAGTTCATCCTCACTATTGAGCCACTGCTGAACTCAATCCCGTACCTCAGGCCAAAGGTGGCCAGCGAAATAAAGCCGACCAGGATAATCAGCCCCGAAAGAGCAAAGAAGTAGAACCTTTTACCGATAATATTCAATGTTATTTCCTTCCTAAGTACGGGCTGAACAGGGAAGCCCGCTGTGCCAGGGCAGTGCCCACGAACAGGCGCAGCAGGGTACGGGTAACCACAATGGCGGTGAACATGCTTACCGCCACGCCGATGGCCAGAGTCCAGGCAAACCCCTTCACCGGCGCGCCGGCCACCACCACACTGCCCACCCAGAAGAGAATGGCGCAAACGATAAAGGTGGTTACGTTGCTATCCCTGATTGCCGTCCAGGCACGATTAAAGCCGGCCTCAATGGCCGCCCCCAAAGTACGCCCCCCTCTCAACTCTTCTTTAATCCGCTCGAAGATAAGCACATTGGCGTCTACCGCCATGCCGATGGACAGGATAAAGCCGCCCAGTCCCGCCAGGGTGAGAGTGACCGGCCACAGCTTGAACAGCGCCAGGACCAGTACTCCGTAAAAGACCAGCGTCAGACTGGCGATAACTCCGGGCAAACGGTAGTAAATCATCATGAACAGCATCACAATGATGATGCCGATTATGCCCGCCTTAACACTCATATCAACGAAATCGGCTCCCAGTATGGGCGATACCGTCTGGTCATAGAGTATTTCCAGAGACACCGGCAGACGGCCGGCATTCAACTGGCTTGATAATGCTTCCGCCTCAGTAAAGCTGAGCCCCTCAATCTGCCCCTTATCGGTAATCACACTGAGGACGACCGGGGCAAGCGGTCGGCCATCCTCCCCCCGCAGGGACTCATCCCCCTCAAATATGCCC
The DNA here is from genome assembly GCA_020353235.1 of Dehalococcoidia bacterium. Taxonomy (GTDB): domain Bacteria; phylum Chloroflexota; class Dehalococcoidia; order Dehalococcoidales; family JAUYDJ01. The sequence continues at coordinate 664,633 of CP070693.1, forward strand.
AGCGGCTGCTGCCCCTCTACCAGGCGGCTGGTAATCTTCTCCGAAATCAGGCTCCCTTCCTCATCCCACTCAAAAACGAGCAATACGCCACCCAGCCTGTCCTGAGTGACAAAGGTATTTTCCTTGAAATAGCGGCTGGTCAGTTCCTTCTTTTCACCACCAACCAACGCCGTAGCCGGCTTCCACCGACCCCGCTCGTTTTCCCACTTCGCCTCTTCCCCTTCATCAGCCAGCTCGCCAAACTCGAGCAGCGCCACCCGCGAGAGGCGTTCTTTTTCCTTGTCACTGATACTAAGCCCGGGCAATTCCACCAGTATCCGGTCCTGACCCTGCCGCTGGATAACCGGCTCGGTAACGCCCAGCGGATTGATGCGGTTACCTATAACCTCAACCACCCCATCCATAACGTTGTCCACCTCCGCCGGCTCCACCGCCGATAAATCAGCCTGGTAAACGACATGGATACCGCCCTGCAAATCAAGCCCCAGCCGCATTGCCTCCCGACCAAACAGGGGGTAGAGAAGGGAAACAATTGCAAAAATAAAGAGGCCGGCGATGCCTATCAGGACCAAGGTATTTTTTCTCAGCATTTTCTATCTATCTCTTTGACGGCGTTAATAACTGCTCAATATAGGCCAGTGCTTCGTCTCTGGTGGCTACCTTGCCCGCCGCCTGGGCTTCCCGCAACGCCTCCAGAACCTCCCCCATTTTCGGCCCCGGCTTCATTTTAAAGATACGGCTTAAATCGTGACCGCTGACCAGCTTGGGCGGAATAACCTGGCTCTCCTGCTGAAAGCGTTGCGTCAGTATATAATCTACTAGCTGAGCATGACCGCGCCACTGGGCTAAATCTAAATTGGGACCCCTGGTGGCAAGATGGTCAGCCAGACTTAAATATAGTATATCAAAACTGGTGCCCTCCGTGTCACGAAAATAACGGTAAATTGCCCGGCTGGTGGGAAATTCATTCTGGCCCATCTGCATTGGGCGAAGGTGATGCTCTATCATCATCTCCACCAGCTTTATTTCTTTGCTGCTGAAGCGCAGCCTCTCTAGAATACCGGCGGCGACCAGAGCCCCCTGCTGACCATGCCCCAGAAAGCGCATCCGCCCGCCTGGTTCAATCGTCTTAGCCTGCGGCTTGGCAATATCATGCAGCAGCGCGGCCAGTTTCAGCATCAGGCGCCGGTTGCTGCCGTAGCTGACCTTAAACTCAAAGTGCTTGGACAGCACTGCCGACCAGGGGACAACCTTCAGAACCTCATCGCCACCATACTCCCAGGTCTCCTGCTTCAGCAGGAAGTCAACGGCCGCCACGGTCGCTAGGGAGTGGTCAAAGACATTCCAGTAGTGCTCTTTGGGCTGGGCGACCCCCTTTGTCTCCGCCAGCTCAGGAATCATTGCCGTCAGCAAGCCCAGCTCATCAAGGTAGGCAATCTGCCCAGCGCCGGGGAAAGTCAGTAGCTGAAGCAGCTCCTCCCTTACCCGCTCTCTAGCTACGGTGTCCACAAGGTGGGCATGGCTTTTAATCAGCTTCTCCGTCTTCCGGTGAATGCTAAACCTGAGCTCAGCTGCCAGACGCACCGCCCGCAGCAAACGGGCCGCATCTGAGGCAAAGGCTGACGCTGACACCACCCGGACCACCCCCCACTTAAGGTCATCCCCACCGTGAAACGGGTCAATCAGCTCGGCGAGACGGGTTTGAGCCACCACCGGAGCCAGCTCAACCGCCATGGCATCGATGGTGAAATCACGCAGGGCCAGGTCCTGTTCAATGCTGCCCCTGAATGTGGAGAAGTCAAGCTGCCACTGACGCCCGGAGGGGGGCTTCCCGATCCAGACCACCCGGCCCACCCGGTTCTCTTCATCAAGAAGGACATACTTCCCCCCCAGAGCCCTGGCTAACTGAGGGGCAATCTCCAGCGCATCAGCGCTAATGGCAAAATCAATATCGGCGGTCTCTCTTTCCAGAATTACGTCCCGTACAAAGCCGCCCACCAGATAAGCCTTCACGCTGAGCCCGGTGAGAAGACTACTTACCCTGGTCAATACCGCCCGGGCTTCTGGCTCAATCAGATTAAAATGGACTTTTTGCATAGAACTGCGGTTCATTGTCATCAATTCCAGATATGCTTAATCGTCCCTAAAGCTACACTATACCGCTACGGCATACCTTCTATCAAGGGGAAATAAAAGCAACCACTAAACGGCATCAGGCCAATAGAGAAAACCGGCACTTGAAAAGAAGCCTTGCCCAATTGATGGTGGTTAATCTTCTTTGGCAATACTTTTGGCAATGCTTTTCAGGATAGTGAAAATGCCAATAGGTCGGGTGTTAAAAACCTGTTAAAATTGAGCCTAGCGTGGCGGAATTTTGCCTAATCCAGACTTATCGGGTCAATATCCACCGCCCACCCCTGGGGAAAGGGTATCTCCGCCAGAAAAGAGGGCAGCTCGGCACCGCGAAGCATAATCTGCCAGCGAAACCGCCCCCGCCGGCGGTGGATAAAAGCCGGTGCTGGCCCGACAAGGCTCAGGCCAGCAATGCCGCGGGTATCCCTTTCGGTAGTAATCAGCTGCTTCATCCTCTCCGCTTCCCGCTGGCCGCGGAAATTATTGGTATGGCTAAAAATTAGGCGTGCCAGCTGGGTGAAGGGAGGGTTATGGAGCTGGCGCCGGTAGGCGAGCTCCTGTTTATAGAAGAGGGTATAGTCATGTTTGGCAGCAGCTTGAATGGCATAGTGCTCCGGGGCATAGGTCTGGATAATAACCTGCCCCCACTGACTGCCCCGCCCGGCTCGGCCCGCCACCTGACTCAAGAGCTGAAAGGTCCTCTCCCCGGCTCGAAAATCGGGCAGATTCAAGCCGGTATCAGCGCTAACCACCCCGACCAGAGTGACCAGGGGTAAATCCAGCCCCTTGGCAATCATCTGGGTGCCAATCAGGATATCAGCCTGATGGTCGCGGAACTTGTTCAGGCTTTCCTGATGGGCATGCTTGCCTTTAATAACATCACTGTCCCAGCGCAGCCGTCTGGCCTGGGGCAGGACATAGCCGGTCTCCTGCTCCAGCTTCTGGGTACCTATGCCCAGAAACTTGATGCGCCGGCCTGAGCAGCGCGGACAGGCCTGGGGCACTGCCGTCCGGTGGTTGCAATGGTGGCAGACCAGACTGTTTTCAGCAAGGTGATAGGTAAGGGTAACCTCGCAGCGCCGACAGCGATAAACAAAGCCGCAGTTGCGGCACTGAATAAAGGTAGCCGCCCCCCGCCGGTTGAGAAACAGAATCACCTGCTCCCGATTGACTACAGCTCTGGTCATCGCCTCGGCCAGAGAGCGACTGAACAGGCTTCGATTGCCCGCCTTAAGCTCCTCCCTTAAGTCAACGATTTCAACCTCAGGCAAGGGTGAGCCCTCAGCCGGGGTAACCCGCTCCGGAAGCCGGAGCAGCTGGTATTCCCCCCGCTCGGCACGGTAAAAGGTCTCTACATCGGGGGTGGCACTGCCCAGAATAACCACCACGCCGCTGAGCTCCGCCAGCTTTATAGCTGCCTGGCGGGCATGGTAGCGGGGCGACTTATCGTGCTGCTTGTAGGTCCACTCATGCTCTTCATCAATGACAATGAGGCCCAGTTCAGGCTGCGGGGCAAAGAGGGCACTCCGCGGGCCGATAACGACATCAAACTCTCCCTTGCGGATTCGCTGCCAGGTATCAAACTGCTCTCCCAGAGATAGCTTGCTGTGGAGCACGGCTACCCTGTGGGGGAAGCGGGCGGCAAATCTCTCTATCGTCTGGGGGGTGAGCGAAATTTCGGGGACCAAAACAATGCCCCGCCTGCCCCGCCTCACCGTTTCCGCCAGCGCCTGGAGATAGACCTCAGTCTTGCCGCTGGCGGTAACCCCGTGGAGCAGAAAAACGGCCGATGAAGCCCCCTCAGTATTAAGCAAACTGGACCTGATGCGCGCCAGGGCTGATTTTTGCGCTGCGGTAAGCGTCAGCGGTGTTGAAGGCGTAATCCCCTCATAAAAACCCGGCTCACGCCTTACCTCAACCTGCTGAAAGTGAGCCAATCCCTGGCTGACCAGAGCCTGAGCCACCGCTTTATCAGTCTTGACCGCCTGCCTCGCCTCCCGCCAGGACACCGGCTGCGGCTGGTGAGCCAGAAAGTCGAGCAGGGCAGCCTGCTTGCGAGCTCTCTTCTCCCGCAGCTTAACCGCCGCCTGCCTGGCCTGGTCAATGGCCACCGCCAGACCGAGATAAAGCTCCTTTTTGGGCTTTACCCGGAGCGGCTCCATCTCATAGCTTCGGACCAGTAGCCCCCGCCCAACCAGCTGGGAGACAAGGCTCGGCGCCTTTTTCTTGCCCAATACCTTCTCCAGTTCCTTCAGGGAAACCCGGCTCCGCTCCTGAACCAGGTCAAGGACATATTTCTGTTCTTGATTAAGGGAGGTGGGGTCATAATCGCGCCGCTTTGGGGGCGGGGTGACGAAAGTGAGCACCTTACGCTCAAAACCGGGGGGTAGCATCAGAGCCAGGGCGTCAAAAAGGGGCGATAGATAGTATTCACTCAGCCAGCGGGCTAAAGATAACTGATGGGGGGCAAGAATGGGCTGGGGCTCGATAACGCCAGCAATCTCTTTGGTCTCTTCAACCACCGGGTGAGTGGTCAGTTCGGTAACAATACCCTGGAGAAGCTTCTCGCCGAAGGGAACCCACACTGCCTGCCCGACGGCGACCTCTAAATCGGGGGGTATAATGTAGCTGAAGGTCCGGCGCTGGGCAATTGGTGAATTAACACTAACCTCAGCATACCCCACTGGTCATACTCCAACCAGACCGCTTACGCCTGCTCTGGCTCTGGTTCCGGTTCTGGCTCTTCGGGTTCCGTTTCCCCGACTTCCTTTTCGCGACCGACCTGTTTCTCTTTGATGCGAGAGGCCTTGGCACTGAGTCCGCGCAGGTAGTAAAGCTTAGCCCGACGCACTTTCCCATGCCGCACTATTTCCACTTTTTCCACCAGTGGGGAGTTTAGGAGAAAGGTGCGCTCCACGCCTACCCCGTAGGCAACACGCCTCACCGTAAAGCTAGCCCCGGCGCCACCACGGCGGACCCTGATGACCACTCCCTGAAATACCTGGGTGCGCTCCCGGTCACCTTCCACCACCTTATTGCTGACCTTGACCGTATCGCCGGGGGCGAAGGCTTGAATTTTAGGATTTAGTTTGACATCAACTACTGAGGCAATATCCATAACGAAGACTCCCTAAAATTTTATCAGAAAGACGCTCTATAAGTCGACTAACTGTCTTTACCTAGACTGACCCTGTCCAGTAGCTCGGGGCGGCGTTCTTTAGTGCGCCGTATCGCCTTCTCCCGACGCCACTTAGCGATTTGAGCATGGTTGCCGGAAAGTAAAACCTCAGGCACCGACCAACCGCGAAACACGGCCGGACGGGTGTACTGCGGATACTCCAGAAGCCCGTCAGTATGAGAGTCCTCCGCCAGTGATTCTTCCGAGCCGAGGACTCCAGGCAGCAGCCTGACCACCGCCTCGACGACTACCATCGCCGCCAGCTCACCACCGCTGAGGACATAGTCGCCAATACTAATCTCATCGCTAACCAAGTGCTCGCGAATCCGCTCATCAACCCCCTCATAGCGGCCACAGATAAGAATGAGACGGTCGTGTCGGGATAGTTCCTGAGCCACCGACTGGGAAAAAGGACGCCCCTGCGGGGTCAGCAGGATAACTGAGCAGGTATCTTCGCCTTTGACCGATTCTACCGCCTCAAAAATAGGCTTGGGCTTCAATATCATGCCCGCCCCACCACCGTAGGCATAGTCATCAACGGTGTGATGCTTGTCATGAGTATAGTCCCGAATATTGTAAATATTAAGACTAACCAACCCACCGTCAACCGCCCGCTTAATGATGCTAGCGCTAAACGGACCGGGAAACATCTCGGGAAATAGAGTCAAAATATCAATACGCAACGGCTATTCCTTCCTGGGGGTGATATGCTCGGTCATTTCTCCCTTGATAATCTCCAAAGCATGAGGGATGACCGGTAATATCACCTCGAGGCACTCTGTAACTGCCTTGGTGCTGCCGGGGAGATTGATAATAAGACATTTCTTCCTGAGCCCAGCTACCGCCCGGCTTAGTATGGCGAAAGGGGTCACCTCGGCGGTTTTGGCCCGCATCGCCTCAGCCAGACCGGGCACTATCTTGTCCAGTATGGAAAGGGTGGCTTCCGGGGTTACATCACGCTCAGCTAGGCCGGTGCCACCGGTAGTCAGAACAATATCCAGGCTGCCTTCATCGGCCCACTCGGCAAGCTTGGCGGCAATGACGCTGGCTTCATCCGGGATGACCTCGTATTTAAGCAGGCCGGAGTTCAAGCGGGACAGGCTTTCTTTGATTGCCTGACTGCTCTTGTCATCGCGCTCACCACGCCACCCCTTATCGCTAATGGTAAGTATGCCCAGATTGATCATAAAGCGCTTCTCCCCGGTAACTCGGTATTTTACCACACTCGCCGTGGACTAAGCAAAATGAGGCTAATTACAAGAAATTTTACATAAAGGACTTGACAAACGTAAATTCTTGTGGTAGAAAGTGGTAAATTGTGGAGACCTGTGGAATCCAGGGGTGCCATATGTTTTTTGGCGAATTCGACTATAAGGTTGATGAAAAGGGCCGGGTGCCCATCCCGCCCAAGTTCAGAAGCGAGCTGCTTGACGGGGTTGTCCTGACTGCCGGTATCGAGAAGTGCATCCTTGCCTACCCGTTGGCGGAATGGACCAAACTGGCCGACAGCCTGACCACCGGTCCCATTACCCGCAGTAAATTGAGGAGACTAAATCGGGCTATCTTCGCCGCCGCCTTCAGTCTCAATATTGACGGACAGGGCCGGCTAGCCCTGCCTCCTCAACTGAGAGAATATGCTGAGATAAAGGATGAAGCAGTTGTAGCCGGAGTCAACAAGTATTTTGAACTGTGGAACAAGCCGAGGTGGGCCGAAGAGAAGACAATGAGTCGAGAGCAAGCCTGGCAGATTATGGAAAGCCTAGAGGAGCTCTAAATGAAAAGCACACCTACCCACATCCCGGTTCTACTGGAAGAGACAATCAAGGCATTAGCCGTCCAGCCTGGAGGGCGCTATATTGATGGCACTCTTGGGGGCGGGGGGCATGCCTCGGCTATACTCGAGCACAGCTCACCTGGCGGACAGCTACTCGGTATCGACGCTGATGCCGAGGCAATAAAAGCCGCCAGGGCAAGGCTAGAAGCCTACAGCGGTTCAATCCTCCTGGTTAATGAAAACTTCGTTGATTTACAAACCATCTGCCTCAAGTATGACTTCTTCCCGGTACATGGCATCCTACTCGACCTAGGACTCTCCTCCCTGCAGCTCAACGGCAACAATCGCGGTTTCAGTTTCCAGCACGATGCTCCTCTCGACATGCGCCTTAGCCCACGCCAAGAGGTTACCGCCGCACAGCTCATTAACGACTACCCCGAGAGAGAGCTGGCTCGCCTTATCCGGACTCTGGGTGAGGAAAGTTACAGCCGTCGCATCGCCCACCGCATTGTCCAGGAACGCCCGATAAAGACCACCCTTCACCTAGCCAAGACAATCGAGCGGGCCATTGGACGCCGCGGCGGGCGAATCCACCCCGCCACCAAGACCTTCCAGGCACTACGAATTGCGGTCAATAACGAACTGGCAAACCTAGAAGCCACCCTGAAACAGGCAGTCAAGCTGCTTGGCTTTGAGGGCAGGCTGGTGGTCATCAGCTATCACTCTCTGGAAGACCGCATCGTCAAAAAGTTTATGCACCAGGAGGCCAAGGGCTGCATCTGCCCACCGGGAACACCAGTCTGTGTTTGCGGCCACACTCCCAGCCTGAGGTTGGTCAATAAGAAAGTCATTACCCCCAGTGCGGCTGAGGTTCAACTTAATCCGCGCAGCCACAGTGCCAAACTGAGAGCCGCGGAGCGGATTATCAGTCAGGAAGAGCGTGCTGAAGCCACCGAAAACCTGTTCTCCCTGCTTAAGCGGCAGGATGGCAACTGGAAGAAGCCGGTTCAGCTCAACAAGCTCCGCATGACCTTTGCTATACCCAGCCTCAGTCAGTGCTTGGAAAGAGTGAAAGAAGGAGAAGTACTCAGAATATAAATTTGGTGGGCAGGATTAAGGCGCTCTTATCCACCGGCTAAATAGCTTACCAAAAGGGGGGTCACCAATGTGAAACGTAAAAAATTACAGATACAAAATGTAGAAAGGAGGGGCAAATGAAAAAGCGGACAATAACCGCCATTGATGTTGGCACCACTAAAGTATGCACCACCATCGCTGAAGTAAATGACGAGGGCCCAATTCGGGTGGCCGGTGTGGGGATAACCCCATCCAAGGGGTTGCATAAAGGATTGGTAGTCAACATCACCGAAGCCAGAGAGTCAATCCGCGAGTCAGTGAAAAAAGCCGAGTACGCCAGCGGCTACCGGGTAGAATCAGCCTTTGTCGGTGTCACCGGGAGACACGTCACCTCACTAAATAATCGGGGGGTGGTAGCCATCACTCACAATGACCGGTTGGTGCGCCCACCCGACTTGAGGCGAGTGCTCACCAGTGCCCAAAGCCTTAAGGTTGCCAATGACCGAAAGCTACTCCATGTTATCCCCCGAAGTTACTCGGTGGACGGTCAACCCGGCGTCAAGAACCCGGTAGGTATGCACGGCTTCAGACTGGATGTCGAGACCCATGTCATTACCGCCGCAGTAACCTCAGTGCAAAATCTGGTCAAGTGCATCCGGGGCGTCGGCGTCGATATCGACGACCTCGTCCTTGAGCCCCTGGCTAGCAGTGAGGCGGTACTAACCGAGGATGAGAAGAATGTCGGCATCGTACTGGCTGACATCGGCGGTGGCACCACCGATATTGCTGTTTTCAAAGACGGTAGCATCTGGCATACGGCCATTCTACCGGTTGCTGGCTACCAGCTTACCCGAGACGTAGCCATCGGTCTGGGACTGCCCTTTGACGTAGCGGAAGAAATGAAGAAGCGGTATGGCAGCGTTATGCCGATCTACGAAAGCCAGTCAGAAATGGCTACGGCAATATCTGAAGACGGGCACGGTATCTCCTACCAAGACCTGTGTGACATTATCCGGGCCAGAGTGGAGGAAATCATAAGGCTTATTGTCCTTGAGTTACCCCGCTCTGATTATGAAGCCCTGGTCCCAGCTGGCTTGGTACTCACTGGCGGAAGTTCTAATCTCTCCGGCATCGATGCCCTAGGGCGCGATATACTACAACTCCCGGTAAGGGTAGGCACGCCAACTAATGTGGCCGGCATTACCGATGCTATTCGCGACCCGGCCTACGCTACCAGTGTTGGCCTCCTGCTCTGGGGAACCAGCCATAAAAGCACACCGACCTGGCGACTCCCCAAGTTCAGCGGTGCCCTACGGCATTTAGTTTTCCGAATCAAGAACCTGTTTCACTAATCAAAATAACTAGAAGGCAGTAAAGAAAGGAGGAGGAGATGGCAAAGACAAGTTTCGCACCTAATCCAGCCAGGATTAAAGTCATCGGCCTAGGCGGCGGCGGCTGCAACGCTATCACTCGCATGGTCAGAGAAGGAATTCAAGGCGTAGAATTCATCGCCATGAATACTGATGCTCAAGCCCTGTCGGTTACTGAAGCACCAACCCGTATCCAGATCGGGGAGAAGCTTACGCGGGGGCTAGGTGTGGGTGGTGACCACGTCCAGGGGCAGAAGGCAGCCGAAGAAAACCGCGATGAGCTCAAAGACCTGGTCACCGGGGCAGACATGGTGTTTATCACCGGCGGCATGGGTGGTGGTACTGGTACCGGCGCCGCTCCGGTAATCGCTGAGATTGCCAAGCACAGCGGTGCCCTGACCATTGCCGTGGTCACCAGACCGTTCACCTTTGAGGGTAATCACCGCTGCGAAGTGGCTGAGGATGGTATCGCCAACCTGATGGGCAAGGTTGATACCCTCATTATTATCCCTAATGACAAACTGCTCAACATCTGTGACCAGAAGACCGGAGTGGACAACGCCTTCAAATTAGCCGATGACGTACTGAGACACGGTGTTCAGGCCATTGCCGAAGTCATCACTGTCCCCGGCATGATAAACCTGGACTTTGCCGACGTTAAGTCAGTAATGAAAGACGCCGGTCCCGCCTGGATGTCCATTGGCACCGGCACCGGGCAGAACCGAGCCGTTGAGGCAGCCAAGGAAGCCCTGTCCAGCCCGTTGCTTGATGTCTCGGTCAACGGCTCAAAGGGAGTGCTGTTCAATGTCGTTGGCGGCACCACCCTATCCCTTATGGAGGTTAACGAAGCAGCTGAAGTAATCAGGCAAGCCGTAGACCCTGAGGCTAACATCATCTTTGGCGTGGCTAATGAAGCTGAACTGGATAAGGAGATCAGAATTACCCTGATTGCCACCGGTTTTATCTCCAAGTCAGGAATGCCTGGAATGACCCAGGAAGACGAACTGGCTCAATTCCTGAAGGGCATGAAGAGTGAAGATGAACTCGATGTTCCCTCGTTCCTGCGCCGCCCTCTGTTTAGCCAGCGCCGTCAGGCAATGACACAATCGATGAAGGCGGTTAGACCGACGATAAATACTCCAGCTCAGTAAAATTCCCGGGAGCTTAAATCAGCCTCCGGGACTTAGTAAAGGCTGTAGGCGCTCAGAAAAGCTAGCCTTTTCTGGGTGTAATTTCCTACAGCCTTCTTTTTTCTTTTCCACGCGGTAGGCCCGCCTCGTTGCCTTGTTATGCCCGATATGATATAGTTTCGGTAAATGGAAGCCAGAATTGAGCCCATCCCCGCCGGGACGGTTACCTCCCCCCACGGTTTCCGGGCTGGTGCTACCTACGCCGGTATCAAGAAAAGAGCTGAAGATACACTCGACCTTGGTATTCTCTGTTCTGAAGCCCCGTGCAGCGCGGCGGCATTATTTACGGCTACTAAGATAAAGGCGGCACCGGTAATCCTGTCCCAGAAAAGGCTACGCTCCGGGAAAGCCACGGCGGTAGTGGTAAATAGCGGCTGTGCCAACGCCAGCACCGGCCAACCGGGACTTGATGATGCCACCGAGATGACAGCGCTGGTGGCTAAAATGGTGGATACCCCCGCCAACCGGGTCCTGGTAGCCAGCACCGGCGTCATCGGGCACTATTTGCCCATGGAGCGAGTCAGGGCCAGCCTGAAACAGATTGCCCTCAACACCGATGGGGGGCACAATCTGGCCAGAGCCATTATGACCACCGATACCATGGCTAAAGAGATTGCGGTTGCCGTCAGCGTGGGGGCGGATAGCTTTACTATCGGTGGTGTGGCCAAAGGTTCCGGGATGATTCACCCCAACCTGGCCACCCTGCTCTGCTTCCTGACCACCGATGCCGCGGTAGATAGCCACTTTCTCAAGCTGGCTCTAAAAAAGGCGGTGGATATCTCTTTTAATATGATTTCGATTGACGGGGATACCAGCCCCAATGATATGGTGCTAATCATGGCTAACGGGATGGCGGGTAACAAGCCGATAACGGCGGATAGCAAAGAGGCTTTTATCTTTCAACAGGCGCTTGACCAGGTCTGCACCAAACTGGCTAAAGCCACCGCCCGTGACGGGGAAGGGGCCACCAAGCTTATTGCGGTTACCGTGGGCGGGGCAGCTACCACCAGCCAGGCGAGGCAGGCAGCACGGACTATCGTCAGTTCACCGCTGGTGAAGGCCGCCATCCACGGCAACGACCCCAACTGGGGGCGGATTATCGCCGCCGCCGGGCGGAGCGGGGTGAAGCTGGTGGAAACCAAGCTTGAGCTTTATCTGGGCAATGTCTGCGTGATTAAAGCCGGCTGTCCCCTGCCCTTTCAGCAGGCAGAGGCGGTCAAAATTCTGGACAGCGATGAGGTGCCCATAAATTTACAGCTCAACCTGGGGGCAGCCACGGCTACCGCCTGGGGTTGCGACCTGTCCCAGGAATATGTCACCATTAATAGTCAATACAGCACCTGATGCTAGCGATAAATGGTAGTGACAAATGAGTAAACAAAAAGTTATTGTGGTCAAGATAGGCGGGGCTACCCTGGGTAAACACGACACCACCCTGGAGGACATCGTCTGCCTCCAGAAGCAGGGCAAATCACTGGTGGTGGTGCATGGCGGCGCCAATGTAGTTACCGGCTGGCTCTCCCGACTGGGCATATCCACCCGATTTGTCCAGGGGGAGCGAGTCACCGACCGGGTAACCCTTGATGTGGTGACCGCAGTGCTGGCCGGGCTGGTGAATAAAGAGCTGGTGGCCGCCATCAACAGCCTGGGTGGTCAGGCAATCGGTATCAGCGGTGTCGATGGCACCCTGATTCAGGGCCGGATTAAGGACCAGGAGTCAGGCTACACGGGGACCGTGGTTAAAGTAAATACTGCCCCCCTGGAAGCTTTGCTGGGCAAAGGCTATATCCCGGTGGTCTCGCCGCTGAGCCAGCACTCTTTTGACCGACCGGAAGATGCCCCCCAGATACTTAACGTTAACGGTGACCCCGTCGCCGGTGAAATTGCGGCCGCGCTTGGTGCCGAAGCGCTTATCCTGCTCACCGATGTTAGCGGTGTTAGCGACCAAGCAGGCAAGCTTTTACCCCAGCTATCGCCGGAGGCAGCCGAAGCCTTAATCACCTCCGGGGCAATATCGGGGGGTATGATTCCCAAGGTTAAAGCCTGCCTGAGGGCATTAGCCAGCGCCGAGACCACCTGCATTATCGATGGCCGCCAGCCGCATGCCCTGCTCCAGGAAATAGAAGGGCATCACCGCGGCACCACAATAAAGAAGAAATGAGAAGGTAAAAGATGACTAACTGGCCGGCAATGGCAGACAAATACCTAATGAACTTCGTGGAAAGACTACCGCTGACCCTGGTCAAGGGGCAGGGGGCAAGGGCATGGGATGAAAACGGCCGGGAGTTTCTCGATTTTGTGGGCGGCTGGGCGGTCAACAGCCTGGGGCACTGCCACCCGGCAGTTGCCCAGGCTGTTACCGAGCAGGTCAATACCCTGATTCAGGCTTCCAACCAGTTCTACACCATTCCCCAGATTCGCCTCGCCGAGCTCCTGGTGCAGCACAGCTGCTTTGATAAGGTATTCCTGGCTAACAGCGGGGCGGAGGCTAATGAAGGGGCGGTGAAGCTGGCCCGGCGCTATGGCAAGCTCCACTTAAAAGGAGCCTATGAGGTGATTACCACCACTAGCTCCTTTCACGGTCGCACCCTGGCCATGGTCGCCGCCACCGCTCAGCCTAAATTCCAGCAGCCCTATATCCCTCTGCCAGCGGGCTTTGTCAATGTGGAGTATAATAATTTCGGGGTGATAAAGGCAGCCACCACCAGTCATACCTGTGCCGTAATGCTGGAACCGATACAGGGGGAGGGGGGAGTTAACCTCCCCGACCCGGACTATCTGGCAGCGGTGCGGGCCTGGTGTGATGAGACCGGTATTCTGCTTATTTTTGATGAAATTCAAACCGGGCTGGGGCGAATCGGAACCCTTTTTGCCTACGAGCAATATGGTGTTGAACCTGATATAATAACCCTAGCCAAGGGGCTGGCTAGCGGCATCCCAATCGGGGCTATTCTAGCCAAAGACAGCGTCTCGGTATTTACCCCGGGGGAGCATGGCTCAACCTTCGGCGGTAACCCGGTAGCCTGTGCCGCTGGCCTGGCTACCCTGCAATTTATTATTGAGCATGATATTGCCGGTAATGCCCAGATAGTAGGGCAGTACCTGATTAGTAGCCTAGAAGGCTTAAAACCGAAATTCCCGTTTATCACCGAGGTTCGGGGGTGTGGATTACTGGTGGCGATGGAGTTCAGCCAGGATATTGCCCAGGCAGTGGTAATGGCTTGCCTGGAGAGAGGCTTACTGATTAACCGGGTGAAGCCCAATGCCCTGCGCTTTATGCCGCCCCTTATTATTACTAAAGCGGAGGTTGATGAAGCGCTCGGCATTCTGGCTGAAGCCCTGGCCAGTGTTTAATCTTTAAGGGGGCAATTTATGCCCAAGTTTAAACAACGCAAGACTTTAGTAACCGTAATCGCCGTCCTCTCCCTTGTGGCGGTAGTGCTGTCAGTGTCAGCTATCCAGGTCGGGGTAGCCTCTGAAATCTGCACCGGCGGTCTCCCCCTGCACGCCCAAGACCTCTCGGTAGTGCCGCCATCGGTAGCTGAGGACGCTAACCGGTTAGCCACCGAGCTCTTCGGTGATAACCATGAGGAGTGTGACGCCTTTACCAACCAGCTACTGGGCACCTATCAGGGGGCTAAAGACAAGGACTTTATTCTGGTCTTTAACTCCGGTGGCTGGGGGTGGAATCTAATCGAGGCCTCTCCCGGCTGGTTAAGCATTTTTACCGGCATTGAATATGAACTAAAGAATGCGGGCTATAAACCGCTGCTGGTAAGCTACCAGCGAACGACTGATAGCCTGCCGGGGCGCATTGATGAGCTGGCTGAAATGCTAAACGGTTACTCATCAAAGGCGAAAGATTTAGCCTGCCGGGTGGAGTTTCTCACCACCCATCTCCCCAAGCTCAAGGTTATCATCGCCGGTGAAAGCAATGGCACAATTATCTGCGACCAGGTGATGGGCATCCTAGCCGACAACCCAAGGGTTTACAGTATCCAGAGCGGTCCCCCCTTCTGGCACGATAGTGTCATCTTAGACCGGACGCTGGTGATGACGGATAACGGTCGCACTCCGGATTCTTTCGCCGAGGGGGAAATTCTGGTTATGGTTCGGGCTAGCCTCAGGAACCTGCTCGGTCTACCAGAGCCCCCCAATGAATCAGGAGCGGTTCTGCACTTTATTAAGGCTCCGGGGCATGATTACTGGTGGCAATACCCCGAGGTCTACCGCCAGATCACTGACTTCTTAGAGCTAAACTTCGGCGTTGAGAAGTGGTGATAATTCAGCCAAGCGGAGGTCCAAAATGCCAGATAAAGTAGTACTGGCTTATAGCGGAGGACTGGATACCTCAGTAGCCATACGGTGGCTTCAGGAGAAATATAATCTGGAGGTCATCGCCGTTACCGTGGACGTGGGTAACGAGCGTGACTTTTCTCTGGTTCAGCAGAAAGCGTGTAACGCCGGCGCCACCAAAGCGCTGGTGCAGGATGCCAAAAAAGCGTTTGTCGACCATTTTATCTTCCCGGCGCTAAAGGCAGACGCCCTCTACGAGGGACATTACCCGCTGGCCACTGCCCTGTCCCGACCCCTGATTGCCCAGATTCTGGTAGACGTTGCCCGGGCGGAGAAAGCCACCGCCGTGGCTCACGGGTGCACCGGTAAGGGTAACGACCAGGTAAGAATCGAGGTCAGTGTCAATGCGCTGGCGCCCGACCTCAAGGTGATTGCCCCGGCCCGGGAATGGGATATGACGCGGGAGGAAAGCATCAGCTACGCCCAGCGCTTTAATATCCCGGTGCCGACTACCGTTGACAGCCCCTATTCTATTGATGAGAACCTCTGGGGGAGGAGTATTGAGTGTGGGGTTCTGGAAGACCCCTGGGTTGAGCCGCCGGAAGATGTGTTTACCCTGACCAAATCGCCAGCCAAGACCCCTGACAAGCCGAGCTATGTCGAGATTGGCTTCGAGCAGGGGGTTCCGGTAACTATCGACGGCAAGAAGATGGACGGCGTTAGCCTGATTCAGCGACTGAGCAAGCTGGCCGGTGGGCATGGTGTCGGTCGGGTTGACCATTTAGAAAACAGGCTGGTGGGCATAAAGTCGAGGGAGATTTATGAAGCCCCCGCCGCCACCGTGCTGCTTCAGACACACCAAGCGCTGGAGGCGATAACCCTGTCTAAAGAGCAACTGCGCTTCAAACAGAAAGTAGCCACAGAGTATGCCGACCTGATCTATAACGGCCTGTGGTTCAGCTCGCTGCACCGCGATTTAGCCGCCTACGTCAAGAGCTCCCAGCGCTACGTCAGCGGGGCAGTCAGACTGAAGCTGTTCAAGGGGAGCTCGGCGGTGGTCGGCCGGAAGTCGCCCTTTTCCCTGTACCGCCACAGTCTGGCCACCTATGATAAGGGTGATGAGTTTGACCGGAAGGCTGCCCCCGGTTTTATCCAGATATGGGGGCTGCCGGTCCGGACGCAGGCAGAGATACAGCCCACCAAGCTAGTAGAGGAAGATTAATATGAGCCATATTCGAGGTCGCCTGAACAAGGCAGTCGATAAATTAGTCAATAAATATACCGCTTCTATCCCTTTTGACTGGCGCCTGTATCAACACGATATCGCCGGCAGCATTGCCCACGCCAAGATGCTCGCCAGACAGGGCATCATTGCCCCCAAAGAGGCGGAGAGCATTGTTTCGGGGCTGAAGGCAATCAAAGACGAGATAGAGCAGGGCAAGTTCCAGTTCAAGCCTGAGCTGGAGGACATCCACCTCAATATTGAAGCCGGCCTGATGGATAAAATCGGCGAGGCGGGGGGAAAGCTCCATACCGCCCGCTCCCGAAACGACCAGGTAGCGCTGGACCTGCGCATGTGGGCCAAAGAGGCCATTGCCGAGACCCGTAACAAGCTGAGGGGACTGCAGCGGGCGCTGCTTGACCTGGCCGAAGCCAATAAAGAGGTGGCTATGCCCGGCTACACCCACCTGCAACCGGCCCAGCCGGTGCTGCTGGCCCATCACCTTCTGGCCTATTTTGAGATGCTGCAACGGGACATTGACCGCTTTGGCGACTGCCTGAAGCGCACCGATGTTATGCCCCTGGGCAGCGGGGCACTAGCCGGGGTCGGCTATAACATTGACCGGGAGTTTCTCGCCGGGGAGCTGGGCTTCAGCGAGATAAGCCAGAACAGCCTGGATGCGATCTCGGATAGGGACTTTGTCATTGAATATGAAGC
Organism: Dehalococcoidia bacterium; assembly: GCA_020353235.1. GTDB lineage: Bacteria > Chloroflexota > Dehalococcoidia > Dehalococcoidales > JAUYDJ01. Next base: position 681,590 of record CP070693.1, read on the forward strand.
CGCCGCCAGTCTGGGTATGATGCACCTCTCCCGACTGGCTGAGGAGATTATTCTATGGTCATCGGCTGAGTTTAATTTCATTGAGCTTGACGACGCCTATGCCACCACTTCCAGCATCATGCCCCAGAAGAAGAACCCCGATGTCGCCGAGCTAGTCCGGGGCAAGACGGGGCGCCTCTACGGTCACCTGACGGCCATGCTGACCACTATGAAAGCCCTCCCCCTGGCCTACAACCGGGATATGCAGGAGGACAAGGAGGGCTTCTTTGACAGTGCCGATACCCTGCTGGCTACCCTGGAGGTAGTGACCGGTATAATTAAGACCATACGGGTTAAAAAGGAAAATATGAAGCAGGCGACCCAGCGCGGTTACCTGCTGGCTACCGACCTAGCCGATTATCTGGTCGGCAAGGGGGAGCCCTTCCGCAGTGCCCATAACATCATGGGTAAGCTGGTGAGCTACGCGGTGCAAAGGGGCAAAGCGCTTAACGAGCTCAGTCTGGCGGAATACAAGCAGTTTTCGCCATTATTTGGTGAAGATGCCAAGTCTATTACCACCGAAACGTCTATCGCCGCCCGGGATAATACTGGCGGCACGGCACCGAAACAGGTAAATAAAGCCCTGGCTCGGGCGAGAAAAATAGTAAGCGGGGGTAGTTAGTTAAGCTGAAGTGGAGGGCAGCTTACGGGCTAACTTGTGCTGGCTACGCAGGCACCTAGTGCACAGGTTGAGCTTCTGGGGCTGACCGTCTATTACCAAGGTAACCGGGTGAATATTGGGCACCCAACGACGATTAGTGTGTCGTTTGGAGTGACTGACATTATGACCGAATTGAGGGGTTTTCCCACACAAATCACACTTCAATTAGCTTTTCTCCCTTGAGTATTGATTTATGGTAAAATACGCTATAATACTACCACAAGCCAGCAGAGTCTGGCAAGGATAACGGGAAAAGTAAAACCGGGCGGGTTAGTAACCATAAGGATGGTACCAAAATGAAGAAAATTAACACCGCTAACGGGCAAGACCTGAGGGAAATGTTTGCTGCCGCCACTACCTGGCTGGAGAAGAATGCGGTTGATATTGATGCCCTGAACGTCTTCCCGGTACCTGATGGTGATACTGGCACCAACATGCTGCTTACCATGCGCTCGGTCATTGATGAAGCCTACCGTGCCCCCGACCGCAGCGCCTCGGCAGTGTCTCAGGCAATGGCCAAAGGGGCGCTGATGGGCGCCCGGGGCAACAGCGGGGTGATTCTGTCGCAGATTTACCGCGGTCTGGCCGAGGGACTGGCCGATAAAGAATCATTCAGCGGTAAAGACCTAGCTACCGCCCTGCTACAGTCATCGATACTGGCTTATAAGGGACTGAGCCAGCCCGTTGAGGGGACTATTCTCACCGTGATCAAGGACACCGCGGCGGCGGCTCAATCCCAAGCAGGCGGTGCCCAGAATGACCTGATATCGGTCATCGAGGCGTCGGTTGATGCCGCCAGTGAATCAGTAGCCAATACCCCCAAGCTTCTCGCCGTGTTAAGAGATGCCGGCGTGGTGGATGCCGGCGGTCAGGGGCTTTACACCATTCTAGAGGGGGCGCTTCATTACCTCAAGGGTGAAATGGAGCAGATACAGCTGCGCAAGCCACAGATAATCGTCAGTGACGTTCACCCGACCAAGCTCCCCGAGATGATTGCCGATGAAGAGGTGCCCTACGGCTACTGTACCGAGTTCATGCTTAAGGGGGAGAAGCTCAACCCGGACAAGATAAGAGCCAAACTGGAGAAGAAGGGCGAATCGCTGATTGTGGTCGGTGATGAATCTACGGTCAGGATTCACATTCACACCCTGGAGCCGGGCAATGTTATTCGCTATGTCACCTCCCTAGGCACGATGCACCGGGTAAACATCCGCAATATGGACGAGCAGCACCAAGACTACGTGGAAATGCAGAAAGAAAGAATGCCCGAAATTGATGTCGCTATCGTAGCGGTGGCTTCCGGCGATGGGCTGGCCGAGGTCTTCAAGAGCCTGGGGGCAGCCGCCATTGTCCCCGGCGGACAGACCATGAACCCGAGCACCAAAGACATATTTCAGGCAGTAGAGACAGTGCCTTCGGATAAGTTTATCATTCTACCCAACAATAAAAATATCGTGGCTACCGCCCAGCAGGTGCAATCCCTGACCGAGAAAAAAATCAAAGTGGTGCCCACCGAGACAATTCCGCAGGGAGTAGCCACGCTGCTCGCCTTTGACTACGAGGCTGACTTTGAAACCAATGCCCGCCTGATGAACCAGGCAAAGGCAACGGTGAAGTCCGTTGAAATTACCCGTGCCACCCGCTCCACTAAAATAGGCGGCCTTGATATCAAGAAGAAACAGGCTATCGGTCTCCTCGATGGGAAGCTAATAGCCGCTGGTAAAGACCCCACCGATGTGCTCAACCAGGTACTGGCCAAGCTCAATCTGGATGAAGCTGAGGTGATTACCATCTACTACGGGGCTAACACCAAGCCGGAAGAAGCCAAAGCGGCCAGCACCCAAATCCAGGCACAACACCCGCAGCTTCAGATTGAAGTCGTCCACGGTGGTCAGCCTCACTACAACTACATTGTTTCTGTAGAGTAGCTTCAATGACGGTCAAGATTGTCACCGACAGCGTCTGTGACTTCCCGCATGGGGTGGCCAAAGAGCTGGGAATTAGCGTCGTTCCACTTAATGTCCGCTTTGGTGACGAGGTCTACCGCGACGGTATTGACATGACCGCCGAAGAGTTCTACCGCCGGCTCCAGTATGACAAAATCCTGCCGGTTACCTCAGTACCGACGCCGGCGACCTTTGCTGAGATATATGATAAGGTGGCCGAGGAAACCGATGAAATCCTGGCCATCATGCTTACCTCCAAGCTCAGCGGTACCTATCAGGTAGCCGTGCAGAGTGTCGGCCTGATGAAGCGGAAATGCCGGGTTGAGGTGATTGATTCCGGATTGGCGGTGATGGCACAGGGGATGGTGGTTATTACCGCCGCCCGGGCGGCTCAGGCTGGAGCCAGCTTTGACGAGGTAATGGATATCACCCGCCGCAACCTGAAGCGAGCCGATATGCGGGCTGCTTTTGATACCCTGGAGTATCTCAGAAGAGGCGGGCGCATCGGTGCCGCCCAGGCTTTTCTGGGCTCGGTGCTCAAGATAAACCCGATAATAATGCTGAAAGATGGCGTGGTCCAGCCAGCAGGTAAAGAGCGCTCCTGGTCTAAAATAATCGATTACCTCACCAGATTTGTGACCAGCCATTCTTGTATCGAAGAGATGGCCATAGAGGACGCCATGTGTCCCGACGATGCCGAATTGCTGGCGGAACGGGTTAGCCCCCACTTCCCTAAAGAGCGCATCTTTCGTTCCAAGACCGGCCCGGTCATCGGTACCCATACCGGCCCCCATACCTTGGTGGTATCAGTGCTGGGCGATAAGTAGCCGCCATCAGCCGAGGCGAACAGAGGCAAGGTCCGGGTGATAAATACCGAATCACTGCGCAAAATTCTTGAGCTTGAGCACCAGAAAGGCTACCAGGATTCAGCCGTAATCGGTGGCCTTGACCAGCTGCTGCGCAACTGGGCCAGCCAGGCGGCGGCATCACTCAACCAGCCCAGACTGCTGAAACGCTTTCAGAGCCTTAAACTGGCTAAATCCAGATACGCCTCCCTGACCAAACCCCGGCGCAAGGAATGGGTCCAGAGCCTGCTCGACTTTCTGTTCGAGTTTGAACAGGGACAGGTGGCCAAGAGCGCCGCCAAGCCACCGCCCCCAATCAGCCGACCGCCATCAAGGCCACGGGTAAGCGCGGTCAGCCAGTCCCTAGATGCGGCTATTACCGGCATTCACGGCATTAGCTCCACCCTGGCAGCCAAGTTCGGCAAGCTGGGGGTGAAAACAATCCGTGACCTGCTTTACTTCTTCCCCCGCCGCCACCTTGACTACAGCCAGCGCAAGTTTATCTCCCAGCTCACCGAGGGCGACGAACAGACCATTATGGCCAATGTCTGGGAGGCAAAGCTGGTTATGCTCGGCGGGCGGCGCAGCACCGAGGCTATCGTTGGCGATGAGACCGGTAATATCCGGGTAGTCTGGTTCAATAACCCCTACCTGGTCAAGACGCTAACGCCCAATACCCGGCTGGTTATCAGCGGCCGGGTGAGCCTGTTTGGTGGCCGATATGTCTTTGAATCCCCGGAATGGGAGCTGGCTGAGGATAAAGAATTAATTCATACCGGGCGCCTGATTCCACTCTACCCGCTGACTCAGGGACTGAGACCGCGCCAGGTGAGAAAACTGATGAAAGAGGTGGTTGACCAGTGGGCGTGGCAGGTAGCCGATTTCCTGCCGCCGGAGCTGAGCAAGCGCTGTAACCTGCTGGAGCTACCCCAGGCGATAAGCCAGGCCCACTACCCCGATGATGAGACCGCCATCGATAGCGCCCGCACCCGCCTCGCCTTTGATGAGCTCTTTCTCCTCCAGCTGGGGGTGCTGGGGCGAAAACGGGACTGGCAGGAGGGCCAGCCGGGCAACCCGCTTAACACCCAGAACGAGGTACTGGACAATTTTCTTAATTCCCTGCCCTTTGCCCTGACCCCGGCGCAGCAGCGCGTGCTCAAGGAGATACTGGCTGATTTACCCCGAACACAGCCGATGTCCCGTCTGCTCCAGGGGGAGGTCGGCAGCGGCAAGACGGTGGTCGCCACCGCCGCCCTGATTATGGCGGCGGCTAATAGCTATCAGGGGGCATTTATGGCGCCCACCGAGATTCTGGCCGAGCAGCACTTCACCAATGTCTGCCACCTCCTTTCCCGGGCCGGCCAAGAAGAAGCCGGGGAGGACTACTGGCGCCGCTACGGCGGGCTTTTAGCTCAGCCGCTTACCGTGGCACTGCTCATCGGTGATATTACCCAGGCCAAGAAGCTGGGGCTGCAGCAGCAAATCCAGTCGGGTGAGATAGACATTATTATCGGCACTCACGCCCTGATTCAGAAGGGGGTTGAGTTTAAGAAGCTGGGGCTGGCGGTGGTGGATGAGCAGCACCGCTTTGGTGTTGCCCAGCGCTCGGCGCTGCGGCAGAAGGGCTTCAGTCCCCATGTGCTGGTAATGACGGCGACACCCATCCCCCGGACTCTGGCCCTGACCCTCTACGGCGACCTTGATTTATCGGTTATTGACCAGCTCCCCCCGGGCAGGCAGGAAATAAAGACAAAGTGGCTCCACCCCGCCCAGCGGGAGAAAGCCTACACTTTCATCCGCCGCCAGGTGGCCGGCGGCCGCCAGGCCTTTATCATCTGCCCCCTGGTTGAGGAATCAGAGGCAATTCAGGCCAAGGCGGCTGTTGCCGAATACAAGCGCTTAGCAGAAGAAGTCTTCCCCGAGCTGAAGCTGGGCCTGCTCCACGGGCGGATGTCGGCCAGTGAAAAGGACGAGGTGATGCGCCAGTTCCACGCCGGCACGCTGCATATTCTGGTATCAACCCCGGTGGTTGAGGTGGGCATTGATGTGCCCAACGCCACCGTAATGCTGATTGAGAGTGCCGACCGCTTCGGTCTCTCCCAGCTGCACCAGTTCCGGGGCAGAGTCGGGCGGGGGGAGGAGCAGAGCTACTGCCTGCTACTTGCCGAGAACCCGTCCATAGTGGCCAAAGAACGGCTGGATTCCATTGAGAAGATTCAGGACGGCTTCGCCCTGGCCGAAGAGGACCTCAAACTGCGGGGGCCGGGGGAATTCTTCGGCACCCGCCAGAGCGGATTGCCCGACCTGCGCATGGCCAAGCTCTCTGACATTGCCCTGCTGGAGATGGCGCGTGCCGAAGCCATGAAACTCTTTCAGGTAGACCCCACTTTAGCCAAAGCCGAGCATAAGCCGCTGGCGACAGAGCTCGCCCGTGTCTGGCAAAAGGGCAGCGAGCTGAGCTAGACTCAGTATAAATGGCAGGCGACCAGATGCCCACCCCCCACATCCTTAAGCACTGGCTCCTCTTGAGAGCAAACCGGCATTACACGGTGGCAGCGGGGGTGAAAGCGACAGCCGGGTGGTGGATTCAGCGGGGAGGGAACACTGCCCGGCAGCAGGAGGCGGGTCTTTTTTCGGCCCACCTGCGGGATGGCCGATAGCAACGCCTCGGTATAGGGGTGAAGGGCATTTTCAAAAATCGGCTTTACCCCGGCCATCTCCGCAATCCGGCCCAGATACATTACCGCAATGCGATGGGATATTTCCCGGATTACCGCCAAATCATGGGCAATAAAGAGATAGGCCAGACCAAATTCCTGCCTCAGGTCGAGCATTAAATTCAGGATTTGAGCCTGAACCGAAACATCCAGAGCACTGACCGGTTCATCAGCGATAATAAGCCTAGGCTCAACCGCCAGCGCCCGGGCAATGCCAATGCGCTGCCGCTGACCACTGCTGAACTCATGGGGGTAGCGGGCGGCATGCTGCCCCTCCAGGCCAACCTGCACCAGCATCTCGGCCACTTTTTGTCCCCGCTCCAGCTCATCCCCCAGGCCCTGGATGAGCAGCGCCTCGCCAATGCTTCGCCCCACCGTCATCCGCGGGTCAAGCGAGGACTGCGGGTCCTGGAATATAATCTGGACTTCCCTCCGTAACTCTCTCAATGCCTTTTTGTCCAGCCGGGTGACATCGGTGCCCCGGTAGATGATTTCGCCTTCGGTGGGCTCTTCCAGCCTTAATATTGTCCGGCCCAGAGTGGACTTACCACAGCCGGATTCACCAACCAAGCCTAAAGTCTCCCCCTCTTTGATAAAGAAAGAGACGCCATCCACCGCCTTGACATCACCCCGATGGCGGGAAAGCAGCCCGCCGGTGACCGGGTAGTATTTCTTTAAGTCTCTTGCTTCCAGCAGCTTATGGTTCAACATCACTTCTTCATTCCCTGAGCAGAATAGAGGTGGCAGAAAACAGTATGCCCCTTGGTCACGTTAACCGGCGGCGGCTCTTTTTCACGGCAGATAGCCATTGCTTTGGCACAGCGGGGATGGAAGAGGCAACCGCTCGGTGGGTCAATCAGGCTGGGCACCGTTCCCGGAATGGATTCCAGCCTCTCCCTCTCCTGAGTTATACCCGGCAAACACTTAATCAAACTGGAGGTATAGGGGTGCTGGAAGATGGGATTGGTCAGCAACTCGGTGACACTAGCTATCTCAACTATTTTACCGGCATACATCACAGCCACCCGGTCACCAATTTCGGAAACCAGTCCCATTTCGTGAGTTATAAATAGCAGAGATATCTGGCGGCTTTCTTTCAGCCGCTGAAAAATGTCCAGAATCTGGGCTTTTATGGTCACGTCAACCGCGGTGGTTGGCTCGTCAGCAATCAGGATGCGGGGGTCGCAGGACAGGCTCATAGCAATCATCGCCCTCTGTCTCATCCCCCCCGATAGCTGGTGGGGATAGTAGCTGGCCGCTTCGTCCGGTGAGGGTATGCCCACCTCTTTCAGCAAATCAATCGCCATTTCCCTTGCCTGGCGATGGCTCTTCTCAGAGTGGAGCTTTATCTGCTCCACAATCTGGTCACCGATGGTAAACACCGGGTTCAGGGCGGACTGGGCATCCTGAAATATCATGGCGATTTCCCGGCCCCGAATCTGTCTCATCCGGGCGGGGAGACAGCTGACCAGATTGATACCGTCGTAATTGATTTCACCACCGACTATCCGCCCCGGCGGGCGGTCAACCAGACCCAGAATGGAGAGCGCGGTTACTGTCTTGCCACAGCCCGATTCACCCACCAGACAGAGACACTCCCCCTTCTTTAGCTCAAAATCAACGTCGTCCACCGCCCGGACAGTACCGCGCCGGGTGAAGAAATAGGTCTTTAGGTTTCTAACGCTTAAAATTGTCTCTTTCATATCACAGGCTGCTCCTCGGGTCGAAGGCATCCCTCAGTCCGTCACCGACGAAGTTAAAGGCCAAAACAGTCAGGAAGAGCATCACCCCCGGCGCCACCGCCACCCACCAAGCGGTGTCCAGGGTCTGCTGCCCGGCTCTTAATACCATTCCCCAGCTGGTCACAGCAGGGTCACCCAGGCCGATAAAGCTCAGGGCAGCTTCAGCCACAATTACCCCCGGAATTGACAGCGTGGCGATGACGATAATCAGGCTGATGACATTGGGGACAAGGTGAGTCAGCACAACCCGGCCATCGCTTGCCCCCAGGGCCTTCGCCGCCATGATAAACTCGCGGGTTCTGAGGGAAAGGGTCTCACTGCGGATTAACCGGGCGGTACCTGTCCAGCCGGTGAGGCCGATAACCAAGACGATGATAGCCAGGTTAGCGCCGAAGATAAAAACAATGAGCACCAGGAGCAGAAAGAAGGGGAAGGTCATCATAATATCGGTGAATCTCATCAGAATATTGTCCGTTTTGCCGCCGAAATAGGCGGAGATAACACCGATAAGTGTGCCCAGGGCAAGGGCAATGCCGGTCGCCAGCAAGCCGACCTGCAGTGAAACTCCGGCACCGGAAATTATCATGGCCAGCAAGTCTCTCCCCTTATTATCCGTACCCAGCGGGTGCTGCCAGTCCCCGGTAGCCGTTCTGGTGATAAACTGCCCCGTTTCCAGTTCATAAATCGACTCTTTGAGCGTGAAACCAACCGGCGGTATGTTTTTCTCCTCGAAGCTGACCGCCGTCGGGTCAGCGGTTAAAAAGGGACCGATTATAGCCAGCAGTATCAAGAACAGGATGAAGCCCAGCCCGGCCACCGCCAGCCGGTTTCGCTTGACTCTCTGCCAGTAATAATTAACCAGCCTTCTGCTGGCGTAAAGAGGCGAGATAACATATATGATAAATATCCCCCCCAGCGCAATATAGAGGTAAACCAGCGGTTCAACTATCGTTTCGATAACGAAGATATCCAGCAACAGCGTTAAACCAATTAGCAGCGCCGGCAATATCAGCGCCAGGTTGCGGATGCCGAATCTTTTAGTCATATCTTATCCTCGGGTCAAGATAGGTATAGGTGATATCGGTAATAAGGTTAATCATCAAAATCAGGAAAGCCGCAATCAGGGTTATCGCCACCACCACCGCATAATCGTCGGCAAAGATGGCATTAAAAGAAATCCGTCCCAGCCCGGGGATGCCAAAGACAATCTCAGTGAGATAGGCACCGCCGAAGACAATGCTGCCCAAATCAAACATGATGATGGTAATCAGGGGCAGAATGGCGTTGCGGAAGACATGCTTACCGATGACCGTCCTTTCCGGCAGCCCTTTCGCCCGGGCGGTGCGGACGAATTCTTTGCGCAGGTTATCCAACATCGCCGAGCGGGTATAGCGGGTATAGCCGGCGAGCATGCCGGTGCCGAGGGTAATCACGGGTAGAATCAGCTGCTTTAGATTGGCTAAAGAAAAGAGGGGCAGGCTGGTATCATAGTAGGTCTTGAACAGCCCGAATTGTACCGCAAAGAGCAGAATGAGCATCACCCCCAGCCAGAAATTGGGGATAGAGATGCCGATAAAAGAGAAAAAAGTGGCAATATAATCGGTCCTGCTGTACTGCCTGACCGCCGAATAGATGCCAATTAAGATGCCGATTATACCGGCAAAGATAGAGCTCAGCAGAATCAGCTGGAAGGAATAAATCCAGTGGGTCTGAATTAATTCTATGACCGGCATTGAGGTGCTGAAAGACCAGCCCCAATCGCCCTGCACCAGATTGCCGATATAATTTAAATACTGCGCATATATCGGCTGGTCAAGCCCGTATCTTGCCTCAACGGCGGCAATCACCTGCGCCGCATCCTGCCCGCGGGCGGCCAGATTGGCCAGATACTTATCTGCCGGTGAAGTGGGGCCGATCCTGACCAGGACAAAGGTGACGGTCAGTATTCCCCAGGCGATGATTATGGCGTAGAGCAGCCGCCTGATAATGTAGTCTCTCAGCCAGGTCTTCTTCATCGGTCTCAGCCGACCTCAATCCGGAAAAGGCGCTACTCAAAATACCACAGATGGTAGTTATAGCCCATATTTATGCCCGGCTCGAGCCCCCTAACATTGCTCTGGAAGCCGACATTAGCCAGCTGGAAGGCGAGGAAGTTCACCGGCTGTTCCTCGGACATAAGCACCGATAGTCCGGCATATACCTCCCGCCGCACCTCCTCGTCAAGGGCTTCTTTTGATTTCGCCTGCCGGAAGAGTCCATCAACCTGAGAGTTGAAAAAACCCCAGAAGTTCAAGCCTCCCTTGGTTGAGTAAAAGACGTCCGACCCCGAAGGCGATAGCGGGTGAGTGTTGAATAGTATCACCAGCATATCCCAGGGTTCCTCGCTGACCGCCCCGACACCGTTATTGTACCTCGGCTCCTGGTCGGTGCCCGGTATTTTATTCATCATGTACTTCCTGAGCTCGGTGGCCCAGGGCACAAACTTGAGCTCCACCTCGATGCCGATAGCAGCTAACTCCTCCTTAATCAGATGGCACACATCTTCGTTAACCTCGTTACCGGCATTGGTGACCAGAGTTAGCTTCAATGGCCTACCCTCTTCGTCCCTGACTTCAATATTGCCATCATCCCTCTTTACGGCATAACCCAGCTCAAGCAGTCTTTCTTGGGCCGCTTCTTTATCCAGCAACGACCCAACCCCGTATTTAGCCAGGCCCTCATCCATATACCAAGGTGATGGCTTGGGGATGAAGCTGAAGGCAGGCTCACCAAAACCGTAGAGCACCTGCTCGACTATCAGTTCCTTGTCAATCGCCATTGATAGTGCCTGCCTGACTTCTCTCTGCTTCAGCCCCACCCAGCCGTTGTCCCGCTGGTTATAGGCGAGTAATAAATAGCTCCGGGTGGGCACGGTATAGACATTTAGCCAGTCCATCTCCCGGAACTTGCCCATCTTCTCCGGGTCAATGCCGGTGTAGGTAATGTCACCGGCTTCCAGGGCAGCGTGGAGGGTAGCCGCGGTACCGAATATCTTGATGGTGTACTGCTCAAAATAGGGGGCGCCGACATCTTTAGCGAGATAATATTCCGGGTTTCGCTCCAGGACAAACTTGTCGTTTCTAACCCACTCCAGAAATTTATATGGCCCCAGATTACCGGTATAGGTTAAGTTATTAAACTCGGGGGCCTCGGTAAAGGCCTTGACATCGCCCTCATACTTAACGGCAATATATTTGGGATAGGGAGCCAGAGTGCGTACGTTATAGACAAATTCTGTGTCAACCGTCCGGCGGGTCAGGCTAAAAGTAGTCTCATCAACCACCTCGGCGGTGATAAAGACCGTTTCACCATCCACCTCTTCCTGCCAGTCACTTTTGTAGGGGTAGTTCAGCCAGTCAGAGAACATCAGGTTCTCCAGGGTATAGACATAGTCCTCGGCGGTAACCGGGGAGCCATCACTCCACCTGAGGTCATTTCTGATGGTTACCGTATAGACCAGACCGTCTTCACTGACCTCAACGTCTCTAGCCGCACAGCGCAGCTGAATATCCCACTCATTATCATAGGCCACCAGTGAATCCACAGTATGTCCAGCATAGCCGAAGGAGGCGCTATCGGCGGCCAGAATCCAGTTGAGTGTTTCGGCGTCACCAGATGAGGTCCCCGAGATAAACACCCCGCTTGCCTCCTTAGCCAGCTGGCAGGAACAAGCGAGCAGGCTCATCGCCACCAAGAAAAAGGCCAGGATTTTTAATTTTGTCATTTCCCGTCCCCCTTCCTGAGCTCCCCACTCCGCCTCAGCCCCCTATTATAAATCAATCAGGGCTTAATTACACGCCTCTCAGGTTGAAGAGGCAGGGCAGATTAGTGTAGAATTTACCCACATTCATGAAGGGTATGTGATGAGAGTCCAGAGATGCAAAGGAATGCGCGACCTCTCCCCCGCCGAAATGAAGGTATTTGGCCAGATTGAGGGGCTATTCCGGGACATCTGTCTTAAATGGGGATACCAAGAGGTCAGGACGCCAACCATTGAGTCTCTCCACCTGTTTACCTCCACCGGAACGCTTACCCCGGGTATGCTGGGCAAGGTGTATTCCTTCCTGGACTGGGACGGCTGGAGCGGGGAACGGGTGGTGTTGCGACCGGATGGTACCATTCCGGTGGCCCGTTTTTACATCGACAGTATGGCGGATAAGGGGCTGGCCAAGCTCTTCTATATCACCAACACCTTTATTTTTGAAGAGACCGGCAAAGAGAACCGGGAGAAATGGCAGAGTGGAGCGGAACTAATCGGGGTGAAGTCAGTCACCGCCGATGTGGAGCTGGTCATACTAGCCTTAGAAGTCTTACAGAGTCTGGGCATTGAAGGGGTGGAGTTAAGGCTATCGCATGCCGGCATCATCAGGGCGCTGCTCACCCGGCTCGGCTTAAGCGCTGAGGAGCAAGCCACGCTCTTTGACCAGATTCTGGAGGGGAATACCCGGGCGCTGGCCCGGCTAAAGCCTGGCGACGGCGGGCAGAAAGAAGCCCTCACCCTCTTGCTCGAGCGTAAAGAAAAGTCAACCCGATTTCTGCGGGAGGTAAAGGCGCTCTCGCCAGAACTTGAGCGCCCGCTTAACAATTTAATCAAAGCGGCCGAACTGCTAGAGGCTCTGGGCTATGACTACCTGATTGATATTGCCTCCGGGCGGGGGTTTGAGTACTACACCGGTGTCATCTTTCAGCTCTCCGTCGGCAATAAGAAGATAGGCGGCGGGGGGCGGTATGATGCCCTCATCCCGCTGATGGGCGGTAAAGACGTCCCGGCCTCCGGTTTTGCCCTTTACCTGAACCAGCTGATGAAGCTGTTGAAGCCCAAAACGGAGCTGAAAACATCAGGCAGAAAGATATTAATCAGGGCTAAAGCTGACCTGCCGGAGATACTAACCGAAGGCTTCAAGCTGGCTAAAAGCCTCCATGGAGCTGGCTACAGTGCTGAAATCCAGCTCGGCGATGAGGCGCCGGCTGATTTGAGGTGGACGATTGAAATTCAGGACAAAGCACCCCGGTTTAGGCTGACTGACCGGGCTAAAAAGAAGCATTTTTCGGCGCCGTCAAGCGCTGAGATTCAGCAATTACTGGACAAAGAGAGTGAGTAGAAGTGTCAATAAAAATAGCGTTGCCCAAGGGGCGTCTTCTGGCGGAGACCGCCCGCCGGCTGCAGCTGGCTGACCTGGGACTGGCCGGTTACTACCCCAAAACCCGCCTTTACCGCCTCACCTCCGAAAGATATCCTGACCTCTTTGCCAAGATATTCCACGAAAAGGATATCCCGATTCAGGTAGCGGTGGGCAACTATGATTTGGGTATCTGCGGGCTGGACTGGGTGGAAGAGCTGCTGGCCAAGTATCCGAGCTCGGCTCTGGTCAAAATCAGCAATTTAGGCTACGGCGAGGGCGGGCTGTACATGATGACCAGCCGCGCTGGCGGAGCACCCACGCTGAAAGACGCTCCGGCCAAGATGAATACCATACGTATTGCCAGCGAGTACCCCAATCTGGCGGAAGCCTTTGCCCTGAGTAACCGGCTGAGGCGGTTCAGCGTCTTCCCCCTGTGGGGCGGAGCCGAGGTCTACCCGCCGGAAAATGCCGAGATGGCACTGGTCTCAAGAAGAAAGGGAGAGCCGCTGAGTAATGACCTGGTGCCCCTGAGTGAACTTATGGGCTTCAGCGCCTTCCTGATTGCCAACCAGGCCAGCTGGGAAGAGAAAGACCTGAGTGAGATAACCTCGGCTATTGAGAGGGCAGTTTTGCCACCGCTTGAAGAAGAGACGCCTGCGGTGGCCAGCACTGGAACGCCGGTGCCCTACCCGGTTGGGGACACTGTGCGGCTGGCTATACCCGATGGACACCAGCAGCCGCCCACCCGGCAGCTACTCGATAAAGCCGGCATACAGGTTGATGATTACCCCTCGGCATCAGGCAACCGCCGCCCGACCACCAGCCTAGGCGGGGTCAGTATCAAGGTAATCAGGCCCCAAGATATGCCGCTGCAGGTCGCCAACGGCAATTTTGACCTGGCCATTACCGGCCGGGACTGGCTCAGGGAGCACCGCTACCAGTTTCCCTCCAGCCCGGCGGTGGAGCTGCTCGACCTCAAATCGGGGCGGGTAAAAATAGTGGCCGTAGTCAGCCAAGACTTGCCGGTAAATGATAGCCGCGATTTGCGGCAACTCAGCAACGGCGGCGAGAGCGGGCTGAGGGTGGCTTCAGAGTACGTCAATATTGCCGATAAGTATGCCCGCGACAACCACCTCGGCCGCTACCGGGTGGTGCCTACCTGGGGGGCCAGCGAAGCCTTTCTGCCCGAGGATGCCGACTTGCTGATTGAGAATACCGAGACCGGGCAGACCCTGGCCCGGCACAAGCTTAAAATTATTGATAATCTTTTTGAGTCGACTGCCTGTCTCATTGGCCGCAAAGACAGCGCTCGCTCTAAAAAGGGTGAAAAGATAAAGGCAATCAGGGAAATACTGAGAGACGCCGTGGAGGAAGACAAATGAAAATCATTACCGGCTTGGCTCAAGCCAGAAGCCTGCTGTCCCGGGAGCTCCCCAGCGGACTATACCCGATTTCAGATGAGTTAAAGCGAAGTCTAAAGAAGATGTTTGGCACCGAGGACCCGGAGCAGGCGGTACGCATAATCATTGCTGAGGTGCGCCGCAACGGCGACGCCGCCCTCTTTGAATATACCGCCGCGATAGATGGCATGAAGCTCGCCTCGCTGGAGATAAGCCGGGAGCAGATAGCCGACGCCTATAAGAATGTGGATAAAGAGCTACTCGCTGCCCTAAAGCTGGCGGCAGAGCGAATCGAGGCGTTTCACCGCACCCAGAAGAAAAGTATGTGGCACGAAGTCACCAAAGACGGACTGGAGCAAAAAATACGCCCCTTGGAGCGCATCGGCGCCTATGTTCCCGGCGGCACCGCCGCCTATCCCTCAACGGTGCTGATGACGGCGATACCGGCTAAAGTAGCCGGGGTGAAAGAGGTCATTCTGGCTACCCCACCCCGGGGTGCAGGAGCTATCCCCGCCCCCAATCTGGTGGCGGCGGATATTGCCCAAGTTGACCGTATCTTCGGCGTCGGCGGCGCCCAGGCAGTAGCCGCGCTGGCCTACGGCACCGAATCTATACCCAAGGTGGATAAAATCTGCGGGCCGGGCAATATCTTTGTCACGCTGGCCAAAAAGCTGGCCTTCGGGGCGGTTGATATTGATGGACTGCAGGGGCCAAGCGAGGTCTTGATTATCGCTGATGAGACGGCTGATCCCGAATACCGGGCGGCCGACCTCTTAGCCCAGGCGGAGCATGACCCGTTAGCCTCAGCTATCTTGGTAACCGATTCCGCCAAGCTGGCCCAAGAGGTCAACCGGGAGGTAGACAAGCAGCTAAAAGAGCTGAGCCGGCGCGAGATTGCCGCCGAATCTTTAGAAACCACCGGCACGATAGTGGTGGTGGCTAATCTAGACGAAGCGGTTGAGCTAGCCAATCTCTATGCCCCGGAGCACCTCTGCCTAGTGGTAAAGAAGACAGACGCCTATAAAGACCGCATCGTCAATGCCGGCTGTATTTACGTCGGGGAAAGCTCAGCGACGGTGCTGGGTGATTATGTCGCCGGGACCAACCATGCCCTGCCCACCAGCGGCACGGCCAAGTTTAGCTCGCCACTCAATATTATTGATTTTATGAAGCTGACCAACCTGGTGACCATAGATAAAGCCAACTTAAAAAAGCTGGGCCCAGCCGCGGCTATCATCGCCCGCGCCGAGGGCTTTGAGGCTCACGCCAAGGCAGTGGAAAAAAGACTAGAAACAGGTTAAGCTATTTATCTTAGGAGGTAGCTTCTTTCGTGAGTGAAGAAGGTATAGAGAAATTAATACGGCCCAATCTGGCTGCTTTGGGCGGCTACTCTGCCGCCAAATCGCCGCAGACACTAGCCAAGAAGATAGGCATCGCCGCCGAGAAGATTATCAAGCTGGATGCCAATGAGAATCCCTATGGCTGTTCGCCCCGGGTAAACAAGGCGCTGGCCAGCTATCCCTATTTAAGCACCTACCCCGATGCCGGGCAGAGCGAGCTCAGGGAGTTGCTGGAGGGCTATACCGGCATTGATGCCGAAAATATTGTCGCCGGTAGCGGTAGCGATGAGCTGATTGACCTCATCCTACGCCTGTTTATCAAGCCGGGTGACGAAGTGATTAACTGCCCGCCTACTTTTGACATGTTTCGCTTCAGCACCCAGATAGGCGAGGGCACCCTGGTTGAAGTGCCCCGGGATGAAGACTTTGCCGTCAGCGTCAAGGCAGTCAAAGCGGCGATAACCAAAAAGACCAAGATAATCCTGCTGGCCAGCCCCAATAACCCGACCGGGACGCTAACCCCGCGGCAGGACATTCTGGAGATACTGAAAATCGGGCTGCCGGTGGTGGTTGATGAAGCCTACTACGAGTTCAGTGGGGAGACGGTGGCACCGCTGGTCAAGCAGCATCCCAACCTGATGGTGCCGCGGACATTCAGCAAGTGGGCCGGGCTGGCCGGGCTGAGGGTGGGCTACGGCATCTTCCCGACCAAGATTGCCCGCTACCTGATGGCAATCAAGCCACCTTATAATGTCAACATGGCCGCCCTGGTGGCAGTGCGGGAGTCGCTGGTCGATGTCGACTACCTGATGAGCACGGTCAAGAAGATAATCGCGGAAAGGGAGCGTCTCTTCGGCGAGCTCAAAAAGTTCAACTGGCTCAAACCCTTCCCCTCCCAGGCCAACTTCATTTTCGCCTCGGTGCTCAAGGGAGAAGCCAAGGAGCTTCAGCAGAAACTGCAGAGTAAGGGGATACTGATTCGCTACTTTGACCTGCCCTACTGGCGGGACGGTGTCCGTATCAGCGTGGGCAAGCCCGAGCAGACCGACGCCCTCATCAAAGCGCTACAAGAAATAGGAGAAGAATAAATGTCTAAGCGACTTACCACCGTTAAAAGGGAGACCAAAGAAACCCAGATCAGCCTGGAGTTCAATCTTGACGGCAGCGGCCAATACCAGATAGCCACCGGGCTCAAGATGCTTGACCACCTGCTGTCCCAGCTGGCCCAGCACGGTCGGTTTGACCTCAAAATAGCTGCCCGCGGGGACGACTCCCACCACCTGATTGAAGATGTCGCCATCTGCCTAGGCAAAGCCTTTAACCAGGCGCTGGGGGAGAAGCGGGGCATCATCCGCATGGCCAATGCCTCAGTGCCTATGGATGACGCTCTAGCCACCGTAGCCGTGGACATCAGCGGGCGGGCCTATACCGTGCTTGAGCTACCCTTCGCCGGTAATGATATGGCCGGCTTTCCCACCGACCTTATCCGCCACTTCCTAGAGTCCTTAGCCATTGAAGCCAGGCTCAACCTGCACGTCAACATCGTCTACGGCACCAACGACCACCACAAGGCAGAAGCCTTGTTCAAAGCGCTGGGTAGAGCCCTGGATGTAGCCACCGGGGTTGATGCGCGCCTCTCTGGTGAACTGCCCAGCACCAAGAAGCGCCTGGAGCGCTAGCCCCCATAGGGGCAGGCAACCAGACACAGGTCGCAAGCCACCAGCTTACCAGCTTGCGGTAGGTTATCAAAGATTGCCAGACAGCGACCGGAGTCCGGCAGGTAGTAGGGCTCAATGATGCTCAGGGGGCAGGCATCAATACAGGCGGTGCAGCCCTGACATAAGGGGCTCTCTTGGCGGCTATTCCCTGCCGGGTTGGTCGGTGGCAGGATAACGCCTGATACCCTAACTGCCATGAAGCGCAGCCAGGGGCCGAACTTGGGGTGAATAACCAGGGAATTCTTGCCCCAACCGCCTATCCCGGCCACCACCGCCTGCTGCTTCAGGTTAAGTTTTTTGCCCTGGGGATAGCCGCACCGGCCGATTATTTGGGCGGCAAGTCCCTTTCCCTGAATAAAATCAACCAGCGCCTGAAGCTTGGGCAGGGCGTGAGCCTTAAAGCCACCCAGCTGGATAACCCCCCGCTTATTCCGGCCGAAATCATCCAGGTCACGCCTGGGGTTAGTGACCAGTCCCAGGATAAGCAGGCTATCGGCACCACAGAGGGTAACCCCGCAGACATCAAACAATTTTTGCGCCTGGGCAATGATCGCCTGCTCTACACTCATCAGGAACATTACCTCAGCTTGCGGCCGGTCAGCCTCTGGTAAGCCTCGCGGTAGCGGGCGGTGGTCGCCGCGATGACCTCGGCGGGGAGCATGGGGACGGGGGACTCCTGGTTCCACCCCGAATTAACTAGCCAGTCGCGAACCGGCTGTTTATCATAGCTGGGCTGGGATTGCCCCACCTTGTACTGCGCCGCCTCCCAGAAGCGGCTTGAGTCCGGCGTCAGCAGCTCGTCAATTAAAATCACCTGATTATTATCCCGTCCGAACTCCATTTTGGTGTCAGCAATGATAATACCCTGGGCGAGAGCATAGCCGCAGGCATAGCTATAAACCGCCTGGCTTTTCTCCTCTAGCTCCTCGGCCAGCTTTGTCCCCACCAACTCCTTCAGTTCGTCCATCGTCAGCGGCAAGTCATGCCCACTCTCCGCCTTGGTGGTCGGGGTAAATATCGGCTCGGCTAATTCCTGGCTCTGCTTCAGACCCTTAGCCAGGGGAATACCACAGACGCTGCCCTTTTCTTGATATTCCAGCCACGCCGAGCCGAAGAGATAACCGCGGACGACACACTCGACCGGGATGCGCTCGGCTTTCCGGACCACCATTGACCGCCCCACCAGGTAATCGGGATAGGCGAAACGCTCCGCCTGGGAAAGATAGGTATCCAGTAAGCGGACATCATCAATCACTTCCACCAGGTGATTGGGCACCAGATTGGCCGTCTGCCGGAACCAGAAGAAGGAAAGCTGATTGAGCACCAAGCCCTTGTCTGGGATGCCGCAGGGCAGGACCAGGTCAAACGCCGAGATGCGGTCAGTGGCCACAATGAGCAGCAGGTTGCCCAGCTCATAGGTATCGCGCACCTTACCCCGGAAGAAGGGGGGCAGGGGCAGCTCCGTCTTCAGTAAAACCTCCGAGCCGTTACTCATCAACGCCATTTCGCCTAACTGACTTAAATCGCTCGGGGAGCAAGCTCGCCAGGTTCGGCCAAATCACCCTTCCACTGTGCCTGGGTCAAGCCCAGCCGTTCAAAAATCTCGTCAATATGACGCAGATAGTAGTGATAATCAAAGAGTGGCTTGAGCTCCTCAGCCGACAGGACATCGGCAACCTCAAGGTCACTCTTGAGCTGAGCCAGAAAGTCCCTGTTTCCCTTCCAGGCAACCATGGCGTTGCGCTGGACCAATTCATAGGCTTTCTGCCGGCTCATTCCCTTGTCAATAAGGGCCAGCATCACCCGCTGGGAGAAAACCAGGCCCTTGGTCAGCTCCATATTCTTTTTCATCCGCTGGGGATTAACCTGCAGCCCCTTGATTACCGAGCTGAAAAGAGACAGCGAGTAATCAAGTAGCAGGCAGGCATCGGGGATAATAACACGCTCGGTACAGGAATGGCTGATGTCGCGTTCATGCCACAGGGCGATATTTTCCATTGCGGTCAAGGCATAGCCCCTCACCAAACGGGCCAGCCCGCAGATTCGCTCGCACAGCTCCGGATTACGCTTGTGCGGCATCGCCGAGGAACCAGTCTGGCCCACGCTGAACGGTTCCTCTACTTCCCGTATTTCACTCCGCTGCAGCCCCCTGATTTCGGTGGCAAATTTTTCCAGAGAGCTAGCCATTATTGCCAGCGCCGTCACGAACTGGGCGTGCCGGTCACGCTGCAGTATCTGGCTGGATACCGGGGCGGGGGTAAGCTTCAGCTTCTGGCACGCTTTTCGTTCCACTTCAGGGGATACGGTGGCATAGGTGCCGACAGCGCCCGATATCTTGCCCACGGCAATCGCCTTTTTGGCTTCGGTAAGCCGCTGCGAGTTCCGCCTCATCTCCTCCACCCATAAAGCCAGCTTCAAGCCGAAGGAAAGCGGCTCGGCGTGAACGCCATGGGTACGCCCTATCATGGGCGTATATTTGTGCTCGATTGCCTTCTGCGCCACTACCGAAACAAGCTCTTTTATGTCCTTGGTCAATAATTCGGTAGCTTCCACCATCTGCAGGCTGAGGGCGGTGTCAATCACATCTGAAGAGGTAAGGCCAAGGTGGATGAAACGGGACTCCTCACCCAGACTCTCGGAGACAGTGCTGAGAAAGGCAGTCATATCATGGTGGGTTTCCTTGAGAATCTCGGCCATGCGCTTGTGGTTACAGCGTGCCATCTTGATTTTGGGTATGGCCTCACGAGGAATAACGCCCAGCTCAGCCCAGGCGTCACAGACGGCAATCTCCACCTCCAGCCACTTCTCAAACTTGTTCTCGTCTGACCATACCCGCTTCATTGGCGGGCGGGAATATCGCTCAATCATTGGCTGTCTCCTTGTAATTCGCTGCGGTACTTTTCATAGGCCTGGCGAATATCCTCATGCTTCAAGCCCAGAATCCCCGCCGCCAGATAGGCGGCGTTCTTCGCCCCGGCGGTGTCCAGCGCCATGCAGGCAACCGGTATCCCCGCCGGCATCTGGACTATGGAGTAGAGGGCATCAATCCCCTTTAGCTCGCCATGGGCGAGGGGTACCCCGATAACAGGGAGGGTTGTCCAACTCGCCAGCACGCCAGGCAGGTGGGCGGCCCTGCCCGCGGCGGCAATGATGACCTCAATCCCCCGACGGCGGGCATTCTGGCCGAATTGCCTCGCCTTCTCCGGGGTGCGATGGGCGGAGATAACATCAACCTCATATTCAATGCCAAGCTTGGTCAATATATCCAGAGTCGGCTGAAGCGCCTCATTATCTGAATTGGAACCCATAATTACGGCCACCAGTGGCATTTAATCTACCTCACACCCTTAATCCCCCCATCCTTCAAAGGAGAGGGGGAAGGAAGTTTTGAGAGGGGCTTCACCCCTCTTTGACTCTCTTTAATTATAGCTTTATATTTTTTATTTCGGCGATGTCTTTACGGTAGTGACAGCCCTTGAAATTAATTCGGAAAATATTAGCATAAACCTTTTTTCGGGCTTCAACAAGAGTCTCGCCCCGGGCGGTTACCGTCAGCACCCGCCCCCCGCTGGTCAATACCTCCCCATCTGAGCCAAGCCTAGTGCCGGCCTGAAAAACGACAATATCTTTATCCAGCTCATCCAGCCCGCTAACCGGGAAGCCGGTCTGGTAGCTACCAGGGTAGCCACCGGAAGCCATAACCACCCCGACGCAGGCGTCCTGGCTCCACTCAATTTTTATTTGGCCCAGTTTATGGTTAATTACCGCCAGCATAATATCAACCAAGTCGGTCTTCAGCCGGGGCAGGGTAACCTGTGCCTCCGGGTCACCAAACCGGGCATTAAATTCTAACACTTTTGGCTCATTATTGTTAACTATCAGACCGCCGTAGAGTACACCCTGATAGGCCCTGCCTTCAGCGAGCATCGCCTTTACCGCCGGCAGCATAATAGCCTGCTGAATTTTTTGTGCCAGCGCCGCATTATAAAAGGGCGGCGGGCTGTAGCTACCCATACCGCCGGTATTGGGGCCTCGGTCACCGTCAAATACCCGCTTGTAATCGCAGGCCGGCACTATCGGGACCACGCTTTTGGCATCGGTGAAGGCAAAGACGCTTATCTCCCGGCCGGTTAAATGCTCTTCAATCAACACCCGCTCCCCCGCTGCCCCCAGCGCCTTTTGCTCCATAATCCAGGCAAGAGCATCCAGAGCCTCTTTCACTGATTCGGCCACGATTACCCCCTTCCCCGCCGCCAGCCCATCCGCCTTGACCACAATCGGGGGTATCTGCTTCTGGACATAGTCTTTAGCCTGGGCATAATCAGCGAAGGTGGCGCTCTGGCCACAGGGGATATTGTATTTATGCATTAATTCTTTGGCGAAGACCTTGCTTGACTCTATCTCGGCGGCTTTTTTGGTGGCGCCGAATATAGCCATGCCCCTCCTGATAAACTCATCGGTAATGCCCTCCGCCAGCGGGGCTTCGGGGCCGACCACGGTGAGGTCAATCTTCTTTTCCCGGGCTACTTTGAGTAGCGACTCAATATCAGTAGGCTTGATATCCAGGTTCTGGGCAAGCTGGGCGGTGCCGGCATTACCTGGCGCGGCGTAAATATCATTAACCTTGGAGCTCTGAGCTATCTTCCAGACTAAGGTATGCTCCCTCGCCCCACCCCCAACGACTAGTATCTTGATTTACCTCACCCCCTGTTTCCCCCTCTCCTTCAAAGGAGAGGGGGAGGAATGGATTTGAAGGGGCTTCGCTCCTTCAAACTACCCCCTGCTACTCTCTTCTTTTTAAATGTCTATTCCCACTCAATGGTGGAGGGGGGTTTGGAGGTTATGTCATAGACAACGCGGTTGACGCCGGGGACTTCGTTGACGATGCGGTTGGAGATGCGGGCGAGCACTTCGTAGGGCAGGCGTGCCCAGTCGGCGGTCATGGCATCATCACTGGTAACGGCACGGATAGACACCAGATAGCCGTAGGTCCGGTAGTCACCCATCACCCCCACCGACTTGACATCGGTCAAAATGGCAAAGCTCTGCCAGAGCTGGCGGTAGAGCTTGGCCCCCTTAATCTCGCTCATCACAATCCAGTCGGCACTGCGCAGTATCTCCAGCTTCTCCTTGGTCACCTCACCGATAATGCGAATCGCCAGTCCCGGTCCGGGGAAGGGCTGACGCCAGACCATTTCTTCGGGCAGCCCCAGCTCCAGCCCGACCTGACGCACCTCATCTTTAAACAGATAGCGCAGCGGTTCCAGCAGGCTCAGTGTCATCTTGGCGGGCAGTCCACCCACATTGTGGTGGCTCTTTATCCGCGCCGGGGCGCTGGTGGAAGAAGAGGCACTCTCAATGACATCGGGGTAAAGCGTCCCCTGAGCCAGGAAATCAACCTTGCCAATACTACCGGCTTCCTCTTCAAATACCCGGATAAACTCCTCGCCGATAACCTTGCGTTTGGTCTCGGGGTCCACTACCCCCTTTAGCCGGTACAGAAACCTCTCCGCGGCATCAACAAAGACAACGTTCATGCCCAGGTTAAGACGGAAGACATTAAAGGTCCGCTCCACTTCCTCGCGGCGCAGCAGCCCGTTATTGACAAAGATACAGGTGAGCTGGTCGCCGATGGCACGGTTGATGAGAGTAGCCACCACCGACGAATCCACCCCGCCGGAGATGGCGTTGATGACCCGGCCCTTGCCTACCTGCTTTTTGATGGCCGCCACGCTTTCATTGATAAAGTTGCCCATCGTCCAGTTCCCCTGGCAGCCACATACCCGATAGGCAAAGTTTCTCAGGATTTTCTTCCCCTCCGGGGTGTGGGCTACCTCAGGATGGAACTGGAGACCAAAGACACGCTTGCTGCCAATAACGGCCAGGGGCGAATTTTCGGTATAAGCCAGGGGGGTGAAGCCGGGGGGCATGGCATCAATCTGGTCGGCATGGCTCATCCATACCGGCATGGAAGACGGCAAATCAGCAAAAAGCGGTGAGTCCACTTCGCTCAGGTGAAGGACGGCATACCCGTACTCGCGCTTGGTGCCCGGGGATACCTTGCCGCCGAGTTGCTTGGTAATAACCTGCATGCCGTAGCAGATGCCCAGCACCGGCAGGCCTTTTTCATAAAAATAAGCTGGTGCCAGTGGGGCACCGGCTTCGTAGACACTGGCCGGACCCCCGGAGAGGATAAATCCTTTGGGGTTGAGCGGAGCTATCTTTTCCCAAGGGGTATCCGGGGAGACCAGCTCGCAATATACCTGACACTCACGGATGCGGCGGGCGATGAGCATGCTATACTGGGAGCCAAAATCAATAACGATAATTGACTCACGCTCAACGGTTGGTATCGCCTCTTTAGCCGGGGCCAGCTTCTCCTCGCCTATCTTCTCAGCAATCTCAAGATAGGTGGAGACCTCAATATCACCACTAGTGGTTACCCGGCGGCTCTTCTCAGTAACTCGCCTTGCCTTACCCCTAACTCTTTCCATTTATCAAAGATTATCACTGTGCCAAATTGTTTTCAAGTGGTGCTACTTAAGGGTGAAGTTAGCTGAGCCGGTACCTATCGCCCCGGAGAGCTTGTCTCTAACGGTAAACTCCCACCGATATTGTCCCGGGATATCATCTAACCTACTGCCAAAGAATCCCCAGAGCCAAATATATTCAGGCATTTCAGGCAAATCATCTTCGTGGATATCGCCGACGTCTACCAGCTGTTCCACCATATCGCCATCAGGGCCGAATATTTCAAAATGGCTAAACTCCAGCCAACACTCATATTTGTCCTCAATCTGTTTCACTGCCATGCTACGTGCCTCAAAATAAAGCCAGATACCATCGCCACGGTTAAAGGCTGCCCCCGGCTGAACTATATGGGCTCCATCAATCCCAACATAGGAACATATTGCTACATTTCGAATGTCCAGTTTTTGAGCACACCCTGCCGTCCAAATTACCAATGATATCAACAGAACGAAGATTAACAACAGAGCTGTTTTTAGCTTCCATTTCCTATTCATGCAGTACTTCCAAAACCTAAAGGGCACCAGCTACCACCATCTGGTCAGTGGTCTGGTGCCCTTCTGCATCGCCTTAACTCTAAAATATTATTGATAATAATCAACCATACAGGTAATGTAGTAAATATCTCCCGATTTATACACGGCCGCAGCGCCATATTGAGCGCCCTTAATAAGGAAATTTGCATCAAAATTCCTGGTGTTCTTCCAGACTGTAAATACGGCGCTAGCTATTTCCTCGGTAGTGCTATATCCGGTCGCCCGATAAACTTCTTTACCGGCGGCACGTGACGGGTATTCAAGCTGCCCACTTGCAACCATATCATTGTTATTGGCCATGGCCGTCTTGTAGAGATACCTACCCCACTCCAGTTCATCCAGTCCGTTATCTATTCTTTCTTGATTTACCAATTCGAACAGCGCCTGTTCTACATCTGCCTCAATAATCCCGCCGGTTTCTTCTACTGGGACACCAAGCTGTTCGCTCAACTCTTCATATTGCGTATTCAGCTCGTCATAGTAGGCACTCAATTCTTCATGCTCAACTTGCAACGTCTCATGTTCGCTCTCTAGTTCATCATAGTCAGCCTTCAAATCATCATACTCGGCCTGTATTGCGCTGACCTCACTCTGCAGGTTAGTTACCCGTACCTGAACTGCATCTCGCTCAGCTTTTACCGCGTCATACTCTTCCTCCGAGATACCGCAACCGACCAGAAGACACGGAAGCAATAAGAATATCACCCCAAACATAAGCCACCTTCTTTTCATCTCAGACCTCCTTATTAGTATTAAAAGGGCACCAGCTACCGTCATTATTTAACGCTTCAAGTGCCCTTCATTTTACCCATCTTCCCTGCCCCCATCCTTGATAGTTGGAGTCTATTCCTGATAGGGTGAATTGTCAATACTATCTGTTATTACGCGTTACTTCATCCACCCATTTCGCTGTATTCTTAAAAATGTATTCGGAACAAACCTCCCTGCGATTTATTATTAGTAAGGGTTGTAAAACCCGGTTTAACCCCTCCCCCTGATGAAAGTAATAAGGCACAGTGTACAAGCTGTGCCTTATTGTTATTCACAGTTAATCAGCTTGACAGTCCGCTAACCCCTTCAGTGCTTCGGAAACCAAGCTCAGGCCTTCGCTCAGCTTCCTTAGGTAGTGGCTAGTGTTTTGGGCTCCTTTGTAACACTGTGTTATACTAGCGCCAAGAAACGCTAGTTATGTTAAAGCCAGATAATTCTCTTGCGGCGCAGATTGAGCGGGGCATTGCCATTCTGCGAGGGGGAGGGGTGGTTGCCTTCCCCACCGATACCGTTTACGGGCTGGGGGCCTGTGCCGATAATGAAACGGCGGTCGCCAAAATTTTTGAGCTAAAGCAGCGCCCACAGAATATAGCCCTGCCCCTGCTTCTGGCCGACAAATCACAGATAAGCCGGGCCGCCCCTTCCGTACCGCCGATTGCCTGGCTATTAATTAATAAGTTCCTGCCCGGTGCCCTGACCCTAGTTTTACCCAAAGCTGATGCCGTTCTAGACATTGTTACCGCCAGCGGCAGCACCGTTGCCATTCGTATTCCGAACCATCCCGTCCCGGTCGCTTTTGCCCGGGAGCTGGGGCCGATTGCCGCCACCAGCGCCAATCTGAGCGGCCAGCCCAGCGCCCTGACCGCGGCCGAAGTTTATAACCAGTTTGGTGATAAGATAGACCTGGTTATTGATGGCGGCAAATGCCCCAAGGGGGAAGAGTCGACCATAGTTGATGTTACCGGCCCGACACCGGTACTGCTCCGGGAAGGGGCGATATCCCGGCAAGAACTGGAACAGGTGTGTGAGATAAAATGACCCGGCGTAAGTGGGCGCTGATAACGGCGGTCCTGACACTGACCTACGGGGCATTTCTTTTATTTCAAGCCTTCTGGCCAGGTTGGACCACTGTGCAGAGCGGCACCGGCCTGAGCGTAGCCAAAATTGCCGGCGGTATAATACTGCTCGGCTGGGGAAGTGTTTTCTTCAGGCTGAAGGGATAGGCGCTTTTATCAAAAGAATGCCGATGTGGCTAAAGGAGATGGAGCAATGCATATTGCGGTTGGCAGTGACCACCGGGGGCTGGAGCTCAAGCAAGCGGTCATCAAGCTGATTACCGACGCCGGGCATAGCCCTCAGGACTTTGGCACCAATACCACCGAATCGGTGGACTACCCCGATATTGCCCAGAAAGTGGCCGAGGCGGTAGTCTCAGGTAGTTTTGAGCGCGGTATTCTGATATGCGATACCGGCATCGGTATGAGCATTGCCGCCAACAAGGTTAAGGGGATAAGGGCTGCCCTATGCTATGACGCCTTCTGTGCCCGACGGGCGCGCCAGCATAATGACGCTAATATTCTCTGCCTAGCGGCGCAAAAAGCGGGGGCAGTCACCGGCATTATTGACGCCTTTTTCAGCACCGATTTTGAGGGCGGCCGGCATGAGCAGCGGCTGAACAAGATAAAGGCATTAGAATGCTGAGCCATTTTTGCCTGACTCATCTTGACAATAAATAAACACTTATGGTAACTTATCAATCAAGATGAAAAGGATTTATCTCTTAGTACTCGTTACACATACATAGTCGGCCGGGGATTTGTCTCCAAAAACGGGGCCGTCCCCACAGGGGCGGCTTTTTAATTATAAGGACATAGGCAATGAAGAGTGACGCAATCAAAAAAGGTATAGAGCGGGCACCGCACCGCTCACTACTGCGTGCCGTGGGCTGCACCGAAGCCGAAATGGGCAAGCTCTTTATCGGCATCATCAACAGCTTCAGCGAGATTGTCCCGGGACATATCCACCTCAGGGAGATTGCTGAGGCGGTTAAAGCCGGGGTGCGTAGTGGTGGCGGGGTTCCCTTTGAGGTCAACACCATTGCGGTGTGTGATGGCATTGCCATGAACCACCCCGGTATGAAATACAGCCTGCCCAGCCGCGAACTCATCGCCGACTCGGTGGAGATAGTCGCCGAAGCCCACGCCTTTGACGGGCTGGTCTTTATCCCCAACTGCGATAAGGTGGTGCCCGGCATGCTGATGGCGGCGCTCAGGCTTAATCTGCCGTCGGTATTTATCAGCGGCGGACCGATGCTGGCCGGCCACCTGAAAACTAGTCAGGGCAGCCGGACGGTTGACCTGATTTCGGTCTTTGAAGCCGTCGGTGAGGTGGCCCGGAAGCAAATGTCTGAGGCCGAACTGAAAAAATTGGAAGAGGTTGCCTGCCCCGGCTGCGGCAGCTGTGCCGGTATGTTCACCGCCAACACCATGAACTGCCTGACCGAAGTTTTGGGTATGGGGCTGCCCGGTAACGGCACCATCCCCGCCGTAGCCGAACGGCGCCGGCAGCTGGCCCAGGATGCGGGAAAGCAGATTACCAGGCTGGTGGCGGAGAATCTCTGTCCCCGGGATATAGTCACCCAGCAGGCCCTCTATAATGCCTTTACGGTTGATATGGCGCTGGGCGGTAGCAGCAACTCGGTCCTGCACCTGATGGCGGTCGCCCATGAGGCCGGGATTGATTTCCCGCTGTCAGCGGTAAACGAGATCGGCGAGCGCACCCCCACCCTGTGCCAGCTCAGCCCGGCCGGGGAGTACCGCATTGAAGACCTGGACCGTGCTGGTGGGATACCGGCGGTAATGAAAGAACTTAACGGACTACTGCATCCAGAATCAAAAACAGTATCGGGTAAGCCCCTGGGCGAAGTGATGCAAAACGCCGGGGTCGTGGATAGCGATGTTATTCACTCTATTAGTAATGCCTACTCAGCGAAAGGGGGCATTGCCGTTCTCTTCGGCAATCTGGCGCCGGAGGGGGCGGTGGTCAAAAGGTCGGCGGTGGTTGCCGAGATGCAGACCCATCGCGGTCCGGCGCGAGTCTTTGACTCGGAAGAAGAGGCGATGCAAGCCATTACCAGGGGCAATATCAAGGCGGGTGATGTAATCGTCATCCGCTACGAGGGGCCTAAAGGCGGGCCGGGGATGAGAGAAATGCTCACCCCGACCTCGCTGTTGAGCGGTATGGGGCGGGACAAAGAGATCGCCCTCATTACCGATGGGCGCTTCTCGGGGGGTACGCGGGGGGCAGCCATCGGGCATGTCTCTCCGGAGGCAGCCAGCCGGGGGCCGATTGCGGCGCTAAATAACGGCGATATAATAAAGATTGACATTCCCAACTACCGGCTTGATGTCGAACTAAGCGATAAAGAGATAGCCAGCCGCCTGGCCAAGCTGGCTGAATTTGAGCCGAGGGTAAAAAGTGGTTATCTCAAGGACTATACCGAGAAGGTGCTCTCCGCCAGCCACGGGGCAGTTTTCAGGAGATAAGGGGGCAATACAATGAAGATGACAGGAGCCCAGATTCTGTGCGATGGTATGGTGAAGGAGGGGGTCGAGATTATCTTCGGCTTCCCGGGTGGGGCCGTCTTACCCCTGTATGACACCCTCCCCCAGTATTCCCAGCTGCGCCATATTCTGGTAAGGCATGAGCAGTGTGCCGCCCACGCCGCTGATGGCTACGCCCGGGCCACCGGCAAGGTCGGGGTATGCCTGGCTACTTCTGGGCCGGGGGCATCCAACCTGGTCACCGGAATTGCCACCGCCCACCTTGATTCGTCACCAATAGTGGCCATAACCGGTCAGGTAGCCCGAGCCTTCATCGGTAAAGACGCTTTTCAGGAAGTAGACATCACCGGTATCACCCTGCCCATTACCAAGCATAACTACCTCGTTCTGGATACCGCTTCACTGGGCAAGGTGGTCAGGGAAGCCTTTCATCTGGCCCGAATGGGGCGCCCTGGACCGGTACTGATTGATATACCGCGCGATGTTCTCGCCGAGGCGGTGGACTTTCATCCCCCGAGCCAGACGGAGCTATCCGGCTATAAGCCCACCCTTCAGGGGCATCCCGCCCAGATTAAGAAGGCGGCCAAACTGATTGCCGAAGCCAGACAGCCGGTTATTCTCGCCGGGAGGGGGATAATTATCTCCGGCGCCCATGACGAGCTCAAGCAGCTGGCGGAAACCGCCCAGCTACCGGTAATCACCACCTTACTGGGCATCGGTTGCTTCCCTGAATCCCACTTTCTAAGCTATGGCATGCTGGGGATGCACGGTATGGCTTACGCCAATATGGCGGTCAACGCTGCCGACCTCATCATTGCCATCGGTATGAGGTTTGATGACCGGGCCACCGGCAAGGTAAGCGCCTTTGCCCCTGACGCCCGCATTATTCATATTGATATTGACCCCGCCGAGATTGGCAAGAATGTACGCGTTGACGTGCCCATTGTGGGTGATGTCAAGGTCATTCTTCAGGCACTGAACAAACTGATTACACCCATTGAGCACATTGAGTGGGTGAAGCAGCTGGATACCTGGCGCCGGGAGCACCCGTCAATCTCAATCAGAGACAGCGACGGACTGCTACCCCAGTATGTGGTCCAGCAGCTTTATGAGGTAACCCAGGGTGAGGCAATCATCGCCACCGGCGTGGGCCAGAACCAGATGTGGGCGGCCCAGCACTACTGCTACCACAAGCCCAACAGCTTCATCTCCTCCGGTGGTCTGGGCACTATGGGCTTTGGCCTACCCGCCGCCATGGGGGCCAAGGCCGGCTGTCCCGACAGCACCGTCTGGTGTATTGACGGCGATGGCAGCCTGCAGATGACCATCCAGGAGCTGGCCACTATAGTCCAGGAAAAGCTGGCGGTCAAGATTGCCATTCTGAATAACGGCTATCTGGGCATGGTGCGGCAGTGGCAACAGCTCTTCTACGGAAAGCGATATGTCGCCACCCCCCTGTCCGGTCCCGACTTTGTCAAGATTGCCGAAGGCTACGGCCTTCCCGGACTGCTGGTCAAACACCGGGACGGAGTCAGGCCGGCCATTGAGCAGGCAATGGCGCATCCGGGTCCCTTCCTGATTGATTTCAGGGTGGAGCCGGAAGAGAATGTTTATCCCATGGTGCCGCCGGGGGCATCTCTAGCCGAGGTCCTGGAGGCACCCAAGCCGGAGACCAAAGCCGCCGATTCGGCTAAACTTCCGGTGAGCAATATATAGAAAAGAGGTGCGATATGGTAGTAACAAAGCACACTCTAGTCGCTCTGGTCGAGGATAAGCCGGGTGTTCTCAACCGGGTGGCCAGCCTTTTTCGCCGGCGTGGCTTCAACATTGAGAGCATTGCCGTGGGGCACAGCGAAAAGCCCAACCTGTCCCGCATGACCATTGTCGTTGATGGGACAACCACCTCAGTGGAACAGGTCAGGAAGCAGCTGGACAAGCTCCCAGATGTCATCAAGGTTTCTGATATTACCGAAGACAACATCATCGCCCGGGAGCTGGCCCTGATTAAGGTGCACGCCACCTCAGCGACCCGCAGCGAGATTATTGAGATTGTGGATATCTTCCGGGCCAACATCGTTGATGTGGCCGCTGACTCGGTGACCATTGAGGCCACTGGTGACGAGGAAAAAATCGGCTCATTACTTAAGCTGGTGCGCGGTTTTGGCATTAAAGAGATAGCGCGCACCGGTCGTATCGCCATGTCCCGGGGCGGTCCCGGGCTACTGCCGCTAGAAGGAAAGTCGGCTAAAGCCAATAATAAAAAGTGAAAAGCACCGGTCAGAGACCGGGTTAATTTAAATCCAGATAAAGGGAGGTATTAATTATGGCCAAAATATACTACGACAGGGATGCCGACCTGAATTTACTCAAGGGAAAGGTAATTGGTGTTATCGGCTACGGCAGCCAGGGGCACGCCCATGCCCAGAACCTGAAGGACAGCGGCTTAAAAGTCATCGTGGCGGAAGCCAAAGGCTCCGTAGGCTGGCAGAATGCCGAGAAAGCCGGCTTCAAGGTGCTGGACTCAGGCGCCGTGGCGAAAGAAGCTGACATCATCTCCATTCTCCTTGCCGATAATCTGCACCGGGATGTCTATTACAAGTCAATTGAGGCCGGGCTGGTGCCCAACAAAATGCTGATGTTCGCCCACGGCTTCAACATCCATTACGGGCAGATTGTGCCCCCGCCCGATGTTGATGTCACCATGATTGCCCCCAAGTGCCCCGGGCATATGCTGCGTCAGATTTACACCGAGGGCGCCGGACCGCCGGCACTGGTGGCGGTTCACCAGGATGCCTCCGGTAAAGCCAGAGAAATTGCCCTGGCCTATGCCAAAGGCATTGGTTGCACCCGGGCCGGGGTGCTTGAGACCAGCTTCGCCGAGGAGACCGAGACCGACCTCTTCGGGGAGCAAACCGTGCTCTGTGGTGGCGTCTCCTCTCTGGTCAAGGCTGGCTTTGAGACCCTGGTGGAAGCCGGCTACCAGCCCGAAATCGCCTACTTTGAGTGCTTTCATGAGCTCAAGCTCATCGTTGATTTGATGTATCAGGGCGGCCTGAATTATATGCGCTATTCGGTCAGTGATACCGCCGAGTTCGGCGATTACAGCCGCGGACCACGGGTTATTGATGAAATGGTCCGGGACGAGATGAGGCAAATCCTGGCTGAGATTCAGGACGGCTCCTTTGCCCGCGAGTGGATTCTGGAAAACCAGGCCGGGCGCCCAGTCTATAATGCCCTCAAGCGCATTGAAGCCGAGCACCCCATTGAACTGGTAGGCAAAGAGCTGAGAGACATGATGTCCTGGCTGAAGAAGAAGTGAGGGGGAAAATGGACAGAGTAATTATCTTTGATACTACGCTGCGGGATGGGGAACAGGCGGCGGGGGGGAAGATGAACATTGAGGAAAAGCTGGAGATTGCCCGGCAACTGGAGCTGCTCGGTGCCGATGTGATTGAAGCCGGCTTCCCCATCAGCTCGCCGAGCGACTTTGAGGCAGTGCAGACTATCGCCCAAGAAGTGCGTAAACCGACCATCTGTGCCCTCGCCCGGGCCCTACCTCAGGATATCGACCGGGCCTGGGAAGCGATTAAAGACGCGGAGCACCCCCGCATCCATACCTTTCTCTCCGCCTCAGATATACACCTGGTCTATCAGCTGAAGAAGAGCCGCGAGGAAATTATGGAAATGGCACGAAGTATGGTCGCCCGCGCCAAGAAATATGTCGCCGATGTTGAGTTTTCGCCGATGGATGCCAGCCGCACCGAGCCGGATTATCTGTATCAAATCCTGAGGGAAGCGATTGCGGCTGGCGCCACCACGGTCAATATCCCGGATACGGTGGGCTATGCCATCCCCGCCGAGTTTGGCCGTCTCATTGAGGGCATCACCCAGAATGTGCCCAACATAGACCAGGCGGTCATCAGTGTCCACTGCCATAATGACCTGGGGCTGGCGGTAGCCAACAGCCTGGAAGCCATCAAGCACGGCGCCCGGCAGGTAGAGTGCACAATTAATGGCATCGGGGAGAGAGCCGGCAACGCCTCCCTGGAGGAAATCGTGATGGCGCTGAAGACCCGTGATGACTTCTTCGGCCTGACCACCAAAATTGACACCACCCAGATCTACAAGACAAGTCGGCGGGTAAGCGAGGTAACCGGCTTCGTCGTCCAGCCCAACAAAGCCATTGTCGGTGATAATGCCTTCCGCCACCAGTCCGGAATTCACCAAGACGGCGTCATCAAGATGGCGGTGACCTACGAGATAATGGACCCGAGGACGGTGGGTATCCCCGCCTCCAGCCTGGTAATGGGCAAGCTCAGCGGACGGCACGCCCTGAAAGAGCGGCTGGCTGAGCTGGGTTATAGCCTGTCTGATGAAGACCTGGGGCGCGTCTTTATTGCCTTTAAAGAGCTGGCGGATAAGAAGAAAGAGGTCACCGATAAGGATATCGAATCCCTGGTTGCCGAGGATAAGCGCACCGTAACCGAGTTCTACCACCTCGAACGCCTTCAGGTAACCTGCGGGGACCGCGGTATTCCCACCGCTTCGATTAGGCTTATTGCCCCCGATGGCGCCGCTAAAGCCGATGCCGCCCTGGGTACCGGCCCGGTGGACGCGGTCTATCAGGCAATTAACCGCATCGTGGGGGTGCCCAATAAGCTAACCGAATTTACCGTCAAATCAGTCACCGAGGGCATTGATGCCATCGGTGAAGTGCTCATCAGGATTGAGAGCGAGGGCATAACCTACACCGGCCGGGGCGCGGACACTGATATCATCGTCGCCAGCGCCAAAGCTTACATGAATGCCCTCAACCGACTACTGTCGGCCAAGAAAGTTGTAAAATAAACTGGGGGGATAAGATGCCACCAGAACTGGAAATGGTGCTCCGCCTCCTGCTGGCGACCGCTTTAGGTGCCATTATCGGCTACCAGCGGGAAAGGGCGGGCAAAGTAGCCGGGCTGAGAACTATCGTGCTTATCTGCGTCGGGGCGGCGCTGTTCACCCTGACCTCAATCTATGCCTTTGGGGCTGAGGCTGACCCGTCCCGAGTCGCCGCCGGCATCGTGGCCGGGATCGGTTTCCTCGGTGCCGGTGCCATTATTCGCCGCGGTGAAGGTGTGGTCGCCGGGCTGACCACCGCCGCTACCATATGGGCCGCCGCCGGTATCGGGATGGCGGCGGGAGCGGGCTTTTATTTAATCGCCGCCGTGGCCACGGCCATTATTCTGATTATACTGCTTCTCCCCCATCCCATCAGCTGAAGGCAAAGCCCAACCCTTACCTAAGGAAATGATAATGACACTAGCTGAAAAGATACTATCGGCACACGCCAACCAAAAGCAAGTCATGCCGGGTGAGTTTATCACTGTGCGGGTTGACCTGATTCTGGCCAATGACATTACCGCCCCCATTGCCATCCGGGAATTCGGCCAGCTTGGCCTGGAACGCGTCTTTGACCCCCAAAAAATAGTCTTCGTGCCCGACCACTTCACCCCGGCCAAGGACATCGCCTCCGCCGAGCAGGTGAAGCTGACCCAGCAGTTTGCTCGCGAGCAGGGCACCGGCTACTTTGAACTGGGGCAGATGGGCATTGAACATGTCCTCCTGCCCGAACTGGGCATGGTGCTGCCCGGCGATGTAGTTATCGGCGCTGACTCCCACACCTGCACCGGCGGTGCCCTGGGCGCCTTTGCCACCGGCATGGGCTCGACTGACATTGCCGCCGCCATGGCTACCGGCGACATCTGGATGAAGGTGCCACCAACACTAAAATTCGTTTACCGCGGCAATATTAAGAAATGGGTGGGAGGCAAGGACCTGATTCTATATACCATCGGCGATATCGGCGTGGACGGGGCACTGTATTCAGCTATGGAATTTAGTGGCCCGGTCATCGACAGACTGTCAATGGACGGACGGTTCACCATGGCCAATATGGCCATTGAAGCCGGGGCAAAAGCTGGGCTCTTCCCAGTTGATGCTAAAACCATAGATTATGTAAAGCCGAGAGCCAGACGAGCCTATAAAGTCTATCAGCCGGATAATGATGCCGAATACGCCCGGGTTATGGAGTATGACGCCGCCAAAATTGAGCCCCAGGTCTCCCTGCCCCACTCCCCGGCTAATGCTAAGCCGGTGAGCCAGGTGGGTGATATTAAAATTGACCAGGTGCTGATTGGCAGTTGTACCAACGGTCGCCTTGAAGACCTCAGGATTGCCGCCGGGATAATTAAAGGCAGCAAGATTCACCCCGGCATTAGATGTATTATCATCCCCGGCTCGCAGCAGGTCTATCTTGACGCCTTGAAGGAGGGGCTGATGGAAATCTTCGTCAGTGCCGGGGCGGTGGTCACCACCCCCACCTGCGGCCCCTGCCTGGGCGGTCATATGGGGGTTCTGGCCGATGGCGAGTGCTGCCTCGCCACCACCAACCGCAACTTCGTCGGCCGGATGGGCAGCCCTGAATCTGAAGTATATCTGGCCAACCCCGCCGTCGCCGCCGCCAGCGCCATCACTGGCAAAATCACCAGCCCGGAGGAGATTATTAAGTAGATGTTAAAAGGCAGAGTCCATAAATACGGGGCGGATGTCAATACCGACGCGATTATCCCGGCGCGGTATCTCAACGTGTCCGAGCCTGCCCAGCTCACCCGACACTGCATGGAGGATATAGACCGGGACTTCGTTAAAAAGGTCAAGGCGGGGGATATTATTGTCGCCACGACCAACTTCGGCTGCGGCTCATCGCGGGAGCACGCCCCGCTGGCTATCAAAGCCTCGGGAGTTTCGTGTATAATTGCCCAGAGCTTTGCCCGTATTTTCTTCCGCAACGCCATAAATATCGGCCTGCCCCTGCTGGAGTGCGCCGAGGCGGTGGCTAATACCGGAGCCGGTGATATACTGGAGATTGACCTCTCCGGTGGCAAGATTAAAAACCTGACTAAAAATATGAGCTTTACCGCCACGCCCTACCCCGACTTTATGGCAGAGCTTATTTCCGCCGGAGGACTAATTGAATTTACCCGAAAGAGGTTAGCTAGTAGGAGGCACCAGAGTGAAGTTTGACCTGGCCGTTTTACCCGGTGACGGGGTTGGCCCCGAAATTATTGACGAAGCCATCAAGGTATTGCTGGCAACGGGTCAGAAATTCAAACAAACCTTCAATCTGCGCTACGGACTGGTGGGCGGGGTGGCTATTGACCAGGCGGGAAACCCCCTCCCTCCCAAGACACTGAAGCTGTGCCAAACTTCAGATGCGGTGCTGCTGGGGGCGGTGGGCGGACCCAAGTGGGACGACCCCCGCGCCAGGACTCGCCCCGAGGACGGCTTACTCACCCTGCGCAAGAAGCTGGGGCTGTTCGCCAATCTGCGTCCGGTGAAGGTCTTCCCGGCGCTGGTGGACGCCAGCAGCCTGAAGCCGAAGCTGATTGAAGGGGTGGACTTTATCTTTATCCGCGAGCTTACCGGGGGTATCTATTTCGGCCGCCCCAAGCGGGAGTGGCAGACACCCCAGGGCAGGCGAGCGGTCGATTCCATGACCTACACCGAAGCCGAGATTGAGCGCATTCTCAGGGTCGGCTTTGAGCTGGCGCGCACCCGGCGCCACAAGCTGGTCTCGGTGGATAAAGCCAATGTGCTGCAGACCTCCCGTCTGTGGCGGCAGATTGCCACCGAGATTGCCCCGCAGTACCCCGATGTGGAGCTGGAGCACATCCTGGTGGACGCCTGCGCCATGTGGCTGATGCTGAACCCGGCCCGCTTTGACGTGATTGTTACCGAGAATATGTTCGGCGATATTCTCACCGATGAGTCGTCGATACTGGGCGGCTCCATGGGCATGCTGGCCTCAGCCAGTCTGGCCGGCATACCCAGAGAGGAAACCCGCACACTGGGGATGTATGAGCCGATTCACGGCAGTGCGCCCCAGATTGCCGGGTTGAATATCGCCAACCCAATCGCTACTATTCTAAGTGCCGCCATGATGCTGCGCTACTCTCTGGGCTTAACCAAAGAGGCCCGGGTGATTGAGCGCGCGGTGGAGAAAGTGCTGGATGAAGGCTACCGCACTTCTGATATAATGGGAGAAGGTAAAACAAAGGTGGGCACGAAGGAGATGGGGAACCTGATTGCCGGCAAGGTGGGAGGCTAAATTGCCATCAATTCAGCTTTATGATACCACACTGCGCGACGGCGCCCAGCGAGAGGGTGTCTCGTTTGCGGTGATTGACAAGCTGCACATCGCCCAGAAGCTTGATGAGCTGGGCATTCACTTTATTGAAGGCGGCTGGCCCGGCTCCAATCCCAAAGACGTTGAATTCTTCGCCAAAGCCAAGAGCCTGGTTCTGGCCCAGGCCCGGCTGGTTGCCTTCGGCAGCACCCGGAGAGTCAATGTGAAAGCCGAGCAAGACGCCAACCTGCAGGCGCTGGGCAGTGCCGGGGTGGGCATAGTCACCATCGTCGGCAAAAACTCGGAGCCGCAGGTAACCCAGGTGCTGGAGACTACTTTGGAAGAGAACCTGAGCATGATTGCCGACTCAATCGGCTTTCTTAAGGCAAAAGGGCTCACCGTCTTCTTTGATGCCGAGCACTTCTTTGACGGCTTCAAGGCGAACCGAGATTACAGCCTGCGCTGCCTGACCGCCGCCGCCGAGGCGGGAGCCGATTGCCTGGTGCTATGCGATACCAATGGCGGTGCCCTGCCCGAGGAAGTAACCGCCGCGGTTAAAGCCGCCGCCAAAATAAGCACCGTCCCCCTGGGCATTCACGCCCACAATGACGCCGAACTGGCGGTGGCTAACACACTGGCGGCGATAAACGCCGGCGCCGTTCAGGTCCAGGGCACCATCAACGGCTATGGCGAGCGCTGCGGTAATGCCAACCTCTGTTCCATTATGCCCGCCCTGAAGCTCAAGATGAACATCAACTGCGTTTCCGATGCCCAGCTGGCTAAAGTGACCGAAGTAGCCCGCTACGTCAGCGAGGTAGCCAACCTCATCCCCGACACCCACCTGCCCTATGTTGGCTCCAGTGCCTTCGGCCACAAGGGGGGGCTGCACGTCTCCGGAATGATGAAGTGGGCGGAAAGCTACCAGCATATTAACCCGGCTAAAGTGGGCAACCGACCCAAGATACTGGTCTCGGAACTATCCGGGAAAAAGAACATAATCTACAAAGCCAAGGAACTGGGGCTGGCCCTGCCCCCCAAGGGTAAAGAGGCGCAGAAGCTGCTGGAGCAGGTCAAGTTTCTGGAAAGCCGCGGTTTTCAGTATGAAAACGCCGAGGCATCATTTGAGCTGCTGCTACACCGGGCCAAGCCCGATTATCAATCGCCCTTTGAGCTGGTTGATTTCATGGTAGTGGTGGAGAAGCGGCGCCGCATGCCGACCCAGGAAAACCTGACCGGAATGCTGTGCGAAGCGATGCTCAAAGTCAGGGTGGGCAACGAGATAATGCACACCGCCGCCGAAGGCAATGGTCCGGTTAACGCCCTTGACCTGGCTTTGCGCAAAGCCCTGCTGCAGTTCTACCCCAGCCTGACCGCGGTGGAGCTGGTTGACTATAAGGTGCGCATCCTGGAAGAGAGCACCGGCACCGCATCTCAGGTCCGTGTCCTTATTGAGTCCAGCGACAGCGTAGAGCAATGGCGGACGGTGGGGAGCTCGACCAATATCATTGAAGCCAGCTGGCTTGCCCTCGCCGATAGCCTGGAATACTGGCTGGTCAAGCAGAAAAGGCGCCTGCCCGCCGAAGGGCGCGACGAGTAAAAAGCCGGCTTACTGGTCCCCCTATTACGGGCTAATTACGTGATAAATAGAAAAAATGGCTTTTCTGTGGCCGGAAGCGGAATTTTTTTTACAATCTCGGCGTCAAAACAGGGCTAAAACTATTGACATTATAGCCTCAAATAGTTTATGGTTTCTATGTCTTCCGACAACCAAGAAAGGAGGTAGACTAAATGCAAGCATACTGCGTAAAGTGCCGAGCTAAAAGGGAAATGAAAGACGCCAGGGGCATCACAATGAAAAACGGTAAACCAGCGACCCAAGGCGTTTGTCCAGTATGCGGAACCAAAATGTTCAGAATTGGTAAGAGCTAGAACTTATACCGCAAATTATACCTTAAGGTATTCTAAGTAAAGGCCAGATGTTCCGATATAATGAGAGTCTGGCCTTTTTGTTTCTACTAAATGCATGAATTCACCAAAAATGATACCATATCCCTATAAAGCGTGACTGAGGGGTATTATTCATGGCTGACATCGCTATCATTATGGGGGCCGCTCTCGTCGGCGGGCTGATTGCCTACCGCTTCCGGGTGCCGGTGCTGCTCGGCTACCTTATCGCCGGGATGCTAATCGGCCCCTTCTCCTTCGGCTTGGTCAAGAACGTAGACCTGATTGAAACCATGGCCAGCATCGGCGTGGTCCTTCTCCTGTTCACCCTAGGCATGGAATTCTCCCTGGGCGACCTGAGGCGGATGGGCAAGGTCGGCCCGCTGGGGGGCAGCATCCAGATACTAGTGACGGCGCTGCTGGGCTTCGTAATAAGTAAATACTTATTCATCTGGTCTGTCCCCGATGCCATCTTTTTCGGCTTCCTGATTGCCCTCAGCAGCACCACCGTGGTGCTCAAAATTCTGGTGGAACGGGGTGAGACCAACACCCCTCATGGCCGCATTATGATCGCCATCCTTCTCGTCCAGGACTTGGCGGTCCTGCCACTTATGGTAATCCTACCGGCACTGGGCGAGCCGACGGCCAATTTAATTTACTCCCTGGGCATAACTCTGGGCAAAGCCCTGCTCTTTCTGGGGGCGATGACCGTAATCGGCTTCTGGTTGATACCCGTTTTCCTGGGGCAGACGGCCGGCTCACGCTCCCGCGAGCTATTTTTGATTACCATACTGGCCATCTGTCTGGGGGCTGCCTTCGGCACTTCATACTTCGGTATCTCGGCCGCCTTTGGCGCCTTTGCCGCCGGTATGCTGGTCAGCCGCTCCCAATTTACCCACCAGGCGCTGGCCGACATTATCCCCCTGCGCAACGCCTTCGCCGCCCTCTTTTTCGTTTCCCTGGGCATGCTGGCCAGCCCCCGCTTTATTTTCGACAACTGGAGCATGGTCTTACTGGTCGCCTTAATCATTATCCTGAGCAAGCTTATCATCTGTGCGCTTATCCCCAGATTATACGGTTACAGCCTCAAGACGACCCTTTTCGTGGGCGCCGGTCTGACTCAGGTCGGTGAGTTCAGCTTCGTCATCGGTCAGGCCGGGCTAGAAACCGGCGTGATGTCAGCCAACCTCTATTCTCTGATTCTATCCAGCGCCTTTATTACTATCTTGTTCACCCCGCTGGCCCTCAAACTGGCCGAGCTGACCTATAGCTCCCTGACCACCTACCGACGACTGGCCCCCCTGACCCGACTGGGCAGTGATAAGCCGCTGCTAGATATCAAAAAGAAACTGTCCGACCATGTCATCATCTGCGGTCACGGGCGCACCGGCGGCAATCTGACCAACATTCTGAAAGGCTACCAGATTCCCTATGTCGTCATAGACCTCAACCCTAGAATTATTGCCGAGCTCAGGGCGCAAAAAATACCCTGCATCTATGGCGATGCCGGTAATACCCAGATTCTGAGCATGGCTCATGTAGAAAAGGCACGGGTCCTGGCGCTTACCTGCCCCGACCCGATGGCCGAGATAACCGCCACCAACTATGCCAAACGGGTCAACCCCGATATTGATGTCATCGCCCGATTACCGGAGACATCAGTCGCCGAGCGGCTGCGCAACCTGGGGGTCTCGGAGATTGTCGAGCCTGCCTTTGAAACCAGCTTGGAATTTGTCCGCCATATCCTGGGGTACTACGAAGTGGCTACTCACGAGATTGAGAGCATCGTTTGTCCCTTCATGAAAATACGCGAGGGCGAGATTCCCCCTGAGCAGAGTCAACTATCAATCAATAGGCCACCGGGCAAGGTAAGGTAAAATTGAGGGGGCTCTTTATAGCCGGCATGTGGATTCTAGTTATTGTCACCAGCGCCTGCCTTATTCTGGCCGGCTTTATCTTCGTCTTTCAGTCGCAATTTGTCTACTATCCGACACGCCCGGTTACCACCGACCCCGCCGACATCAGCCTTGAGTTTGAGAACGTCACCCTAGAAACCAAAGACGGGGTCAGGCTCTCTGGATGGTTTATCCCCCACTCCGATGCCCGCGGCGTGCTCCTGTTCTGCCACGGCAACGCCGGCAATATCGGCCACCGCATGGAGTCTATTGAGATATTCCACCGCCTCGGACTGGATGTCTTCATCTTTGACTACCGGGGCTATGGTCAAAGTGAGGGGAAACCCTCCGAGACTGGCACCTATCAGGATGCCGAAGCCGCTTGGCGCCACCTGACCAAGAAACGCCAAATAGAGCCGGGCCGGATTATTATTTTCGGGCGCTCCCTGGGCGGGGCGGTCGCCGCCTGGCTGGCACAGCACCACACCCCCGCCGCCCTTATTCTGGAGTCCAGCTTCACCTCACTACCCGACATCGCCGCCACCCTCTACCCCTACCTCCCGGTCAGGCTGCTGCTGCGTTTTAAATACAGCACCGCTGAATACCTGAAGAAAATAGACTGCCCGGTGCTGATTGTGCACAGCCCCGACGATGATATAATGCCCTTCAGCCACGGCCAGCGGCTATTTGCCACCGCCTCCGAGCCGAAAAGTTTTCTGGAAATCGGCGGCACCCACAACGAGGGCTTCCTGACCTCAGGCAGCCATTACCAAGAGAGCCTAAACGCCTTCATCACGGAGCATGTAGACTAGACTTTCTGGGGATATTTTTTAGCCCGGCTATCTGATATAATGGCAACACCAAATTTGCCTGTTCCATGAGTGATGAGCTTCAGGAGGTTTGCCCATGCTGACCATTCGCCGG
The DNA here is from genome assembly GCA_020353235.1 of Dehalococcoidia bacterium. Classification (GTDB taxonomy): domain Bacteria; phylum Chloroflexota; class Dehalococcoidia; order Dehalococcoidales; family JAUYDJ01. The sequence goes on from CP070693.1 coordinate 723,491, forward strand.
GAAGCAGCCGAAGATGTTGATGCTATCCGCCATGTTAACGAGCAGGCGTTTGGCGGTGCTACCGAAGCCGACCTCGTTGACCAGCTCCGCAGTCGCGGTGTTTTAACGATATCACTCATTGCCGTCCAGGACGGTGAGATTATCGGGCATATTGCCTTCAGCCCAGTAGCCGTAGAATCAGGCAATTCCCGCTTCGAAGCTATAACCCTCGCCCCGATAGCGGTTCTGCCCGCCTACCAGCGCCAGGGAATTGGCTCGCAGCTGGTTCGAGCCGGCCTCGAAGAATGCCGCCAACTTGGCCACGAAATAGTGGTCGTACTGGGCCACCCCGAGTACTACCCGCGCTTCGGTTTTGCGCCGTGTAAGCCCAGGGGCATTGGCTGCGAGTTTGAAGCCCCCGATGAAGCCTGGATGGTGCTGGAACTGCGGGAAGGCGCCCTGGCGGGAAGAGATGGCACCGTGAAATTTCAACCCGAGTTTCATGATGCCGTTTAGCCTGAAAAAGATTTAGTGATAGCATTGACAATCACCCCAAACCGGACTAGACTCAAAACAACAAGGCTAGAACAAGGAAAATGGGCATAAAAAGGCACCGGAAACCGCTGACATAGTGACGGTAGCTGGTGCTCTTTTTTGAATAAAAAACCGAGGCTAAGGGCAAGGGAAGATGACTGAAGTCGCCGAACTGCTCAGCCCAGAAAGGAAACAGGCAGCTGCCCAGCGGGCGAAATACCGCTCCAAAGCAGCCAGGTGGGACATAGATGTAGCCGTTTTCCTTTTCCTCGTTTTGTTTGCTATTATGATTCTGCTGTTCCAAGGAGTTGAAACCACGATTATGGCACCCGCCGCGGCGGTGGGTTTAGCCCTGGGTTGGCTCATGGGTTGGAAAAAGGGACAACAGCTATACAAAATATTCTTCCGAGAGGAACTGGAAAAAGAACTAAAAGACGCCATCGACTGGGATAAAGAGGAAGCCATCGAGGAACAGATTCAGCAAGCCCTGCGGGAAAGATGGCGATAGCTAGTGCCCGGTTTATTCATAACTAATAACCGGGCTTACCAGTGCTCGTACCGTACTAGTTTGTCCAGAGATTTCCGGCTTTTACTTCCCGGCCGGTCAGCCGGATAGCCCAGCGTAGTAAAGGCAATTGGCTCCACCCCGTCAGGCAAGGCCAAGATTTGCCGAGCCGCCGCCGGGTTAAAGCCAGCAATCCAGCAGGTGCCCAATCCCAGCGCGGTAGCCGCCAGTATGAGGTGGTCCATAGCAATCGTCACCTCTATATCACAATAATTCTTGCCATCTTCCCGAACCCAGCCCTGAGATGGAATTCCGCAGATACAGATTACCACCGGTGCCTGCACGAACCAAGGGGCACCATAGATACGCTTCAGTTCCGCTTCTCTACCGGTGGTATGTATTACTATCAATTGAAAGGGTTGGGTATTGACCGCCGTAGGTGCCAGACGGGCCGCTTCCAGCACTTTTTGTAGCTTATCTTCCTCTACCGGCTCTGGTTTATAAGCCCGGACACTGTACCGTTTTTTGACAAGTTCCAGGAATTCCATATACGCCTCCTTAGCCAGCTTAAATTTATATATCCTCATTATAATGTATATTAAGTTTGAAGATAGCCCTCATATGGCCCACTTAGTGGTAGAATAGGAGCTGGATTAAATCAACATGAGTAACGTGTTATTAGCCTCAATCTGCGCCTGGGCATTAGCCCAGCTGCTGAAAGTATTCTTCGCCTTAATAGGCAAGAGGCAAATAGATTTACATTTAATTGTCTCTACCGGAGGCATGCCCAGTGCGCATTCGACGATGGTCTGTGCCCTGGCTACTTCAGTGGCTATCGTTGAAGGTCTGGATTCAGTGGCTTTTGGGATTGCCGCCATTCTGGCTATGGTAGTTATGTACGACGCCGCTGGGGTGCGGAGTTGGGTAGGCAAACAGTCCGTTGTCTTAAACCGTATCGTCAAGGAAATTAGAACTAGGCGACCTTTATTTGAGTTGGAACGCGACCTGCGTGAGTTCATCGGGCATACCCCTTTTGAGGTTATCATTGGCGCTTTACTGGGCATTACCATTGCCTGGCTATGGTTTACCATGATTGCCCCGTGAACACTGTTCCCATCAAAATATAAAGGCCGGGATATTACCCGGCCTTTATTATCCTGCCGATTAAAACGAGTTTATCGGCTTGGTCTTACTTTACGGAAGCAATCACTGCAATACACCGGTCGGTCTTCACGTGGCTGGAACGGGACTTCCGTATCTTTACCACACTCAGCACATACCGCCGGAAACATTTGACGAGACGACATGTAAACATTGCCACTATTTCCGTAACGTGCTTGCTTTCTTGTCTGGCGACACTCGGGGCAACGTTTGGGTTCGTTGGTATAGCCCTTTGACTGGAAGAATTCCTGCTCCTCAGCGGTAAAGGTAAAGTCGCTGCCGCAATCGGAACATTTAAGTGTCTTGTCCTCGAAGCTCATGAGATGACCTCCTCTCTTTGTTACTTGGTTTGAGTTTTGGTCATCCAACACATGAGGGAATCTGTAATGTTCAACTCAGTTTGTGATAACCTTTACTGTAACCTATCATAATCATACCATAAATGACTTTGATTTTACAAATCAAGCTGTCCAATTTAGCTGCAACAGGAATATAGGTTTGGTAGACCCCCGTATGTCCAAATAAGCACGCTAGTAGAAATTGAGTTTACTCTATGATAAGCTACCCATACCTATTAACGTCTGAATATGGAGGCTACTCTGAAAAGGACTTGGAAACCAATCACAGCAGGTGTCTTGAATATAATCTCAGGAGCAACAAGCGTATTCAATGTTATAGGGCTTGTTACTGCCATTGTTGCCGATGACATTGGGAAATCTATCTTGGACAGCTGCCCCCCTGAATACCTCCCCTCTGTTGAACCCCTAATACCTACAATACTAATAATTCTCTTATTATTAGCTATCATTGTAGTATTATTCCCCATAATTGGCGGAGTGCTTGCACTTCAAAGAATGAAGTGGGGTTGGGCACTTGCTGGCTCTATTATTGCCATACTTGGGGCATTCCCTCTAGGAGTGGCATCTACCATATTTGTGGCGATTGCAAAGGATGAGTTTGAATAGCCACAATGGCGCCTTATAAAACCTCAACCTATCCTCAAACCTAACTACCCCTAGTGCACCCCTCAGAATTCAATTTTTTAATGAATTAGTACTTCAATTACTGTTATTGATGTAGGACTAAATGACTATTGACACGTGGCTTAATCGAATATAATAATCGAATATCGTAAGCGAATAATATTCTAGAACTAGTATCACGGATTCTACACAGATAGCCCATTAGATTTAATGAGGCTAAGAGATGCAAAGAGGGCACTAGAAATGCTAATTAATACGGTGGTAGCTGGTGCCCCTTTTTAGGTTAAATGGTTTGGGAAAATGATTTAGGGTGAAATAAAATGCAGCATCTAGATCCCGAAGCAGACAAGTATATTGAACTTGTTCCCAAAGAAATTGAGAACTACGTTTCGGAAGGTGAAACCTTTGAAAGACTCTATCATTTGCGGGATGGCACTATTTACGTCACGAACAGGCGATTATTAATGAAGAAAGGCCATTTAATTAGAGATTTTAGTTATGATCACATAAAAAGTATTGAATATAAAAAATGTAGGCAATATGTAATGCTATATGGTGGTATTTTTCTCATTATACTTGCCCTTGGTGCTACTCAATTTTTCGATATCGGTTGGTTAACCCCCTCTGGATTAGGTGTCATGTCAATGGGATTCATTATGTTCACGGTAGGACTTGCGCCCAAATCAAACATTGAGTTGAAAGTAGCAGGACAGTCTTTGCCCTTAAAAATACTAACAGCGGGGGAATATGAGTTAAATTCATTCTACAAACTAATTACGGAAAGAGTAACTTAAGGGATATTCCTTACTTTTTATTATCTTTCATGGTTTCGGTCTCATAGCCAGAAGGT
>CP070693.1:727602-829384 GCA_020353235.1 Dehalococcoidia bacterium
GCGCCCTTATCTAGCCGACTTAGGAGGAAATAAAAATGCTATCGCTATGATCCGCAGGTAGTAGACGTTTGCCTCAAGCTCTTTGCGGAAAAGGGGATTAGGTTTGCTCAAGCGGGGACAATGAGATAAAAACAGGTAATGGCTTGTTGCGGGCAGACTGCCTCACAGACTCCGCAGAAATCGCAGTCTTCACTCAACTCGATACGCACCTGGTCATCTTCCGTAATAATAGCCCCTCCGTGGCATGCTATGATACACAAGCCGCAGCCATCACACAATTCAGCATTTAGTTCCGGCATTACCTTCATTTTTAGCTCACCTTATCGTCTATTTTCAGACTATCAAAAGCACCCCACTCCCGTCTATGATTTTGGTCACAGCCCAGGACTAGGTACGGCTCAATTCCAGCAACCGTTCGCGGCTGGTAATGATTATCTGGTTGCTTTTCATACTGATAGCTCCCATCGCCTCCAGTTCTCGCAACGAGCGAGAGACTATCTCCCGGACCGTCCCGATCATGGCCGCCATCTCATGCTGGGTAATGCGGACATTCTCCGCCCCGCTGAGTGCCAGCTTCTCCCTTTCCAAGAGCAGGCGGGCCAACCGGCCGGTGACATTCTTAAAGACCAGCTCCGTAGCCAGCTGGACGAGATAACGCTGCCGGGCGGACAGGACCTGAGCAATATTCAGGCTGATCAGCGGGTAATCACGCAGAATCTTGACTAAATCGGGCTTGCGCAAGCCATAAAGCACCACCGGGCTTAGCGTCATGGCACTCAGCTTGCTCGGTTCTATCTCAAAGGTGGCATCATCGTTGATGGAGTCCCCGCCATAGACGATGCGGACGATAAACTCCCGTCCCTCGGCCGATGTCGTGAAGAGCTTCAGCTGCCCGCTGATGACAAAATAGATGGCTTCATCCTCCTCCCCCTCCCACAGGACAACCTCGCCCACCGGGACCTGCTTGGTAAATATAAAACGGCTTACCGCCTGCAGAGTAGCCTCATCCAGCTTGGTGAAGTAACAAGCTGTCTTTAATAGTTCTATCTTTACCGTCATAACCTGTCCTGCCCTGATTCGTTAAATATAATAGCGAAAAGTTTGCCCCAGGGCAATTGCCGGTTGCGACCAAAGTCACAGACAAGCATTACTGCCTGGCCTAAAATACTTGAGACTAAGACTAACAAGTGAGGCAAAAAATGGCAAAGTGGAAACTAAAGGGCTGCCCCAGATGCGGGGGTGACGTCTTTCTGGATAGCCTGGAACACCGATGGTTTGAGCAGTGCCTTCAGTGCAGCTATATGCGCGAAGTAGAGAACCTGGCTGAGTTCTATCAGCCCGCGTTAGAGAAGGAACCGGCGCTGGTCAGGAAAAAGAAGCCAGCCTGGTGATAGCTAGTCTGAAAATGGTCGGGGTGAGAGGACTTGAACCTCCGACCTCAGCGTCCCAAACGCTGCGCGCTACCCGACTGCGCTACACCCCGCCGTTAGAGTATAACAAGGCGCTGACTCAAGGGTCAACCTAGTCGCGGCAGTCGGGGCAGGTAGCGAAGAGCTCCGGCTCCAGGTGCCACTTCTCGATAATGTAGTCCAGCTGTTTCTCCGGAGCCCAGTACTTACCGCAGACCTGACACTGCTTTAGCTTAAACTCCAGCTTGCCGCTGGGCGTGTTTATCGTCCTGGTATCACCGATATCAGTCACCGTTATTGACTCGGTGGGACACACATAGGCACAGGCATCGCAGCCGATGCACTTATCCAGCGAATGTACCACCGTCGGCTCAGCCACACCCCGGTCTTTCCCCTGAGCCACAAAGGTAATCGCTTCAACATCGACAATTTCCTGGCAGGTTCTGACACACAGCTGGCAGAGAATACACTCCTGCTCCGCCAGGACAAAGCGGGGCTGCTTAACGCCCAGCTTGCGGGCCAGTTCCTGGAGTTTGGATGAATGGGGGCGCTGGGCAAGCAACAGCTCCACCGCCAGCCGGCGGGCTTCCATCACCTTCTCCGAAGTGGTGCTGACCTTAAGCCCGGCCTCTACCGGATAATCACAGGCCGTGGTCAAGCTCTTGGCGCCGTTGGTGGCTATTTCCACAGTGCATACCCGGCAGGCGCCCGCCGGGCGGAGTGACTCATGAGAGCAGAGAGTGGGGATACGGATGCCAGCCTGATTGGCCGCATCCAGAATCGTCCCGCCCTCTTCGGCGGCAACTTTTTTACCATCAATGGTCAGTTTAATCATCAGACTTCACTCAATAATTTACTTCTTACCGTCTACTGCCAGCAGCATCACCCGGTAGCAGCGCAGGCAACGCTCTGCCTCTTTAGCCGCCATCTCCAGAGTCAGGCACTGCTCCACCTCATCAAAACCAAGCTTTCTTTTCACTATGGGAAGCTGCTCCGGGGACTGGCGCTCTTTCTTGGCAACGATATTTCCATCACGCTGGTGGTTCAGGGCAACATCGTGAAGCCAGTCTTCAACCACCTGTTCCTCAGGTGGGGTTGCCCTGCCCGATTTCAGGTACCGGTCAATACCCCGGGCGGCTTTATTGCCGGCGGCAATCGCCTCCACCAGGGTCGCCGGGCCAGAAACACAATCACCGCCCGCGAAAACAGCGGGCAGGCTGGTCTGACCGGTAGGGGCGTCAACTACAATAGTACCCCACTTGGTAGTATCAATTGATTTGCCTTCAATTAAAGATAAGTCCGGCTTCTCGCCGATGGCTGGTATTATCATATCGGTGCCGACCGTAAACTCGGAACCTTCTATCGGGATGGGGCTTCGCCGCCCGCTATCATCCGGCTCGCCCAGCTTCATCCGGATGCACTCAACGCCGGTCACCTTACCGCCCTCGGTTAACGCCTTAACCGGAGCCGCCAGATAATGAATCTTAGCCCCTTCTGCTTCGGCAGCTTCAATTTCTTCTTCCCGAGCGGGCATTTCAGCCCGCGAGCGCCGGTAAAGGATGATCACTTCTTTAAAGCCCAGCCTCAAACAGGTACGGGCACAGTCAACGGCGACATTGCCCCCGCCGACGATAATCACCCGCTTCTTAACGGCCACTTTCTGGCCCATATTGACATCACGCAGAAACTCCACCCCGTCAACCACTCCCCCACCCTCAACCTCGATGCCCAGCTCCCGGCCGGCGTGGGCGCCGGTAGCGATAAATACCGCCTTAAAGCCCTGCTTTAAGAGCTGCTCCAGGGTTATGTCTTTACCCACTCTGGTATTGAGCCTGACATCTATGCCCAGCTTCTTTATTATGTCAACTTCCCTGCCCAGGACATTGCGGGGCAAACGGAAGGCAGGGATACCCACCCAAGCCATACCCCCCACCGACGGCTGCTCATCATAGATGGTGACCCGATAGCCCTTTAGTGCCAGATTGTAGCTGGCGGCCAGCCCGGCGGGGCCAGCCCCGATGACGGCTACTTTATCCCCGCCAGCTTTCTTTACTTTAGCCTCAGGCTCCAAAGCAGCGGTCACTTCATAGTCAGCCGGGACCCGCTTCAGGGCCCTGATGGAGACTGGCTTATCAATATCCTGCCGCGTGCAGTTCTCCTCACAGAAGGCGAAGCAGGCCCGCCCCATGGTGCCGGGGAGACAATTTGTCTGCCTGATTAATGCCAGCGCCTCTTCGTATCGGCGGTTATTTATCAGCTCGATGTAGCCGGGGGCGTCCTGATGGGCGGGGCAGGCTTCCATACAGGGGGCCGTAATTCGGGTGAGGTAAGCCGGTTTGGCCAACGACTTCTGAGCCGCCTTAATTTTGGTATATTTGCCTTCGTAATACTTGAGGCTGTCTAGAACCGGGGTCAGCGCCAGGGCACAGAAGTCGCACTTGGTGTTGGCTTTAATACCATTGCCCAGCCAGCGCAGCAGGGCGATGTCATTTTCTGTCCCCTTCCCGCCCAAAATCCGGGTCAGGGTATCCAGCATAACCCTTATGCCGAGATAACCGACGCTGCACTCGCCGCAGCTCAGCTTCTGCACTTCTTTCAGGTAGGCATGAGTCATATCGGCGACATTAATCTTCTCATCAACCACCACCAGCCCCCACCACGACATAAAGGCCCTTACCCGGTGACCGTTATGCTCAAGAGGGAACTCCAGATTTTCAACCGGGGTGTATCCCGCCGTCTTCCGACGGTTGTCGACAATATTACCCCCCCAGCTGCTAAAGACAACTCTATTCATTAAAACCTCAGCTTCTGGCGGCTATTTCCTTCAGTTTCTGGTATTCCTCGGTGACCCTGGTCTGAATCTTTTTTATCTCATCCGGGGAAAGATGCTTGAACCGTCCCTGCGATTTGAGGTAGTCATCAATCGGCCTGAGTTTGGGGAAATCAAAGCTCAGCTTATACCGGCCACTTTCCACTTCATACAGTGGGAATATCCCCGTCTCCACCGCCAGGCGCCCGATTCGGACGCTTAGCTCCGGCAGACAGCGCCAGCCGGTGGGACAGACGGAGAGGATATGAACATAAGCCGGGCCGTTGGTTTCCAGCCCCTTCTTAACTTTATCCATCAGGTCAAAGGGATAGCTGGGGCAGGCAGTCGCCACATAGGGAGCGTTGTGGGCAACGACAATAGCCGGCACATTCTTTTTCCAGGCAAACTGACCGATACTTACCTTGCCCGCCGGGGAAGTAGTCGTGGAGGCACCATAGGGAGTCGCCGAAGAACGCTGTATCCCGGTATTCATATAGGCTTCATTATCAAAGCACAGGAAGAGGAAGTCGTGCCCCCTCTCCAGAGCCCCTGATAGCGCCTGAAGCCCGATATCACTGGTGCCGCCGTCACCGGCCATCGCCACCACCTTAGCTTCTACCGCCAGGCCTCTCCCCTTTCTGGTCATCGCCTTCAAGCCAGCCTCTATCCCGGAAGCGACTGCGGCCGTGTTTTCAAACAAAGTATGCATCCAGGGCAGACGCCACGAGGTATAGGGAAGCTGGGAGGAGATTATTTCAATGCAGCCGGTGGCATTGGTGATGATGACATCATCGCCCAGTGCCTTACAGGCAAGCCTCACCGCCAGCGCCTCACCGCAACCGATACAGGCCCGATGCCCGGGGGCAAAGTTTTCTTTTTTGGTGATTAGCTTGGGGACATAAACGGCAAACTTTTCCATCTACTCTCTCACCCCGAATATCTCAAACTCGTTGCGGCTGCCCTTTTCGGCGACTTTAATGCCCCGACTGATTATCGCCTCAAATCCAGCTACGCTAATATCGCGACCGCCCAGACCACCCACGATACTGACCACCTTCGGCTGCTTAGCCTGACCGTAAAGGGCAGACCTGATTTCAGAGCAGACCGGCCCCACCGGTCCGCCAATGGACAGGGCTCTGTCCAGCACAATGAGAACCCTGGCTTGGCTTACTTTCTGGCGCAGTTCAGCAAAGGGGAAGGGGCGCCACAGGCGGAGCCTGACCAGCCCGATATTCTTACCTTCCGCTCTGACCTTATCTATGGCTGCGGCTGCCGTCTCACTATAGCTACCCATAGTTAACAGCAAAACATCCGCCCCCTCACTCCGGTATTCTTCGACCGGAGAATAGTGGCGCTGAAATTGCTTGCCGAATTCCTGCCAGCACTCAACAACAACATCCTTCGCCTCTCTCAGCTTTACCTCCTGCGCCCACTTGGCTTCAGAATAGATAAAGGGCGGGCCAAAGTCCCCCATGCTGACCGGTTTAAGCGGGTCGAGGGGGAAGGGGTACTTAAGAGGCGGGATAAATCGTTTTACCGCCTCCACTTCGGGGAGGAGGATGGGTTCAATCATATGGGACAGGTGAAACCCGTCCAGGTGGACCATCACCGGCAGCAGGACCCGCTGGTCCTCAGCAATGCGGAAGGCACAGAGCACATTATCGACTACTTCCTGACCGTTTTCGGTAAAGAGTTGAATCCAGCCGGTATCACGGACTGCCATAGCATCAGAATGGTCTCCCCAGACACTTAACGGTGCCGACAACGCCCGGTTAGCCACCGTCATGACGATGGGTAAACGCATTGACGAGGCAACATAGAGCACTTCATGCATTAATTCTAGGCCCTGCCCGGCGGTAGCGGTAAAGGTGCGCGCCCCGGCAGCGGAGGAGCCCAGACAGGCGCTCATTGCCGAGTGCTCGGATTCGACCGGGATATATTCGGCATCCAGTTCGCCATCGGCGACCAGCTCAGCGAGGTGCTCCACAATATGAGTCTGCGGGGTAATCGGATAGGCCGCCACCACATCAACATTAGCCATTTTGGCGGCTTCGCCAATGGCCACTGAGACTTCCATACCCACTCTCTTAGCCATCATCCTTCTTCCTCCACCATGGTTATCACCTTGGTCCAGCACTCACGAGCACAGATACCACACCCCTTGCAGTAATACAAATCAGCCTCAAAATGGCCATCAGAGTTCGGCTCAACGCAACCCTCAGGGCAAAAGAGCTGACAGAGACCGCACTTTATGCACCGGTCAAAATCATAGGTCGGCTTCTGCGAGCGCCAGTCACCGGTCTGGTATTGGCTGGCATTACCCGGCTCGGTAACTATGCCACCAATTTCCAGGTCTCGCCAGGTAAGTTCATTTTCACCTTTTTTCGGCAATGGTTCACTCCTTGACTGAGGTCTCCTGATAGGCCTTTTTCATGGCGGCAATATTTCTTTCGGCAAGACGGCCGAATCGCTGTTTTAGCGGTTCTTCCAAGGACTCCAGCTTAACAATTCCGGTGGCTTTAACCAGGGCACCCAGCATAGTGGTGTTGGTTATCGGAATCCCCAGCACTTCGCGGGCAATGGTAGTGGCATCAACAGTCGCCAGCGGGCAGTTGATGCCGAACTCCTGTCTCAGCTCTTTTACCGGTTTCCGGGTATTGATGACCACCATCCCGTCAGCCTTGAGTCCGGCGGTAATCTTGGTGATGGCTAAAAGGGTGGTGTCAAGCACCACCACCACGTCGGGCTCCTGGATACCGGCTCTGGTCCTGATGGGCTGCTGGCTATCCACCCTGACGAAAGACAAGACCGGGGCGCCCCGTCTCTCCGGACCAAAGCTGGGGAAGGCCTGGGCATACTTACCTTCGTCTATGGCCGCCCGGGCCAGCAGCTCGGCAGAGGTAACGGCTCCCTGGCCGCCACGACCATGCCACCTTATCTCAACTAGCTGGTTTATATCGACCATATTTATCCCTATCGACGATAAAAAGCGCCCCTGGAGCGACTTGAACGCTCGCACCCAGCTCCGGAGGCTGGTGCTCTATCCGCCTGAGCTACAGGGGCTGACTTTTTTATCTTACCCCATCGCCAATGACAACGCAATAATAATGAGTTTGGCTAGCTTCATAACCATACCATGGGGTCAGCCATTCAGGACATCACCGGTGAGGCCGGTTTCTCTTGCTCTTTCCTCTCCAGATATCGGAAAATGGCTTTGGTTCCCTCAATGACCGGGAAGACAGAGGCGGAGACCAGGAGGACGCAAATCCATTCTTGAAGATCCAAGGCTACGGTATTGAACAATGGCTGGAAGAAAGGCACGTAGAAAATAACCAGCATTAGCAGTACCTGGGAACCTACGGCTATATTCAGCCACTTATTCTTGAAGATACCAATCTGGAGCAGAGAGTGCTTATCAGAGCGGAAGTTATAGGCATTGAAGAACTGGATAAGAATCAGGCTCAGAAAACAAACCCCCTGTGCCTCAGCCATGCTTCGGCCAATGTCCAGTGCCCAGCGAAATGACCACAGGGTTACCACTCCTATCCATATTCCGCCAACGACCATAAGGATTACTACTGGTTTGGTAAAGACACCCTGTCCCCGCGGGCGCGGCTTTCGCTCCATAAGATCGGGAGCCGGCGGGTCTACGGACAGAGCAATAGCCGGAAAACCGTCGGTGACCAGGTTGACAAACAGAATCTGCACGGCAATAAGGGGTATCGCCCCGTAGGGAAGCCCAAGCAGCGGGCCGATAAGAATGGCGCCCGCCATCACCAGGATTTCCCCGATATTACAGGAAAGCAGGTACATCAGGTATTTTTTAATATTGTCAAAGATGCCCCTACCCTCCTCCACTGCCGACACAATAGAAGCAAAGTTATCATCGGTCAGCACCATATCAGCCGCTTCTTTGGTCACATCGGTGCCGGTAATACCCATGGCCACCCCGATATCAGCTTTCTTCAGGGCGGGGGCATCGTTGACGCCATCTCCGGTCATCGCCACCACATGCCCCTTCTTGGCCAGGGCTTCAACGACACGCAGCTTATGGGCGGGGGAAACCCGGGCATAGACCTCTATCTTTTCAACCAGGTCTTCGAATTCTTTATCGCTTAAAGCATCCAGCTCAGCCCCGCTGAAGCCAACTCCCTGCTTATAAATACCCAGCTCCTTGGCAATGGCAATTGCGGTCAGTTTATGGTCGCCGGTTATCATCACCGACTTTATACCGGCACGGTCACACAGCTTCACCGCATCTTTAACCTCTTCCCGTGGCGGGTCAATCATCCCAGCCAGACCAATAAAGACCATATCCTGCTCTAATGTCTCATCGATACAGACATTAGCGGCACACTTTCGGTAGGCTACGCCCAAAACACGCAGGGCATGAGTCGCCATATTCTGGGCGACGCCCACAATACCCTCTTTATCCTTGGCGGTTAATTCTTTTTCCTGGCCATCACGATAAATATAGCGGCAGGAGTTCAGTATTACCTCAGGCGCACCTTTAGAATAGGCCACCTTGCCATCAGTGGTTTGGTGGACGGTGGTCATTCTTTTTGTTTCCGAGGAAAAGGGGATTTCACCGACGCGAGGTGACTGCTGGCTGAGTTCTTCCTGAAGCAAACCGCCTTTAGCAGCGATCACGACCAAGGCACCCTCGGTAGGGTCACCCTTAACATCCCAGGCTCCATCAACCGAAATAAGGCAGGTATCATTGCAGAGGCTGCTTGCCTTAAGCAATATTTCTAAAGTCGAGTCCTTGCCTGGCTCAATGGTTTTGCCATTACAATAAAACTCCCCTTTAGGCTCATAGCCGGTCCCGGTGACTTCCATTATCTTACCGTCAACATAAAGGGCACGTATGGTCATCTGGTCTTGAGTGAGGGTGCCTGTCTTATCCGAGCAAATAAATGTGGTTGAGCCCAGGGTCTCCACCGCCGGCAGCCTCCTCATCAGGGCATTGCGCTTCACCATACGCCTCACCCCGAGAGCCAGACTGATAACCACCACCGCCGGTAGCGCTTCGGGCACGGCAGCTACCGCCAGGGCAATCCCCCAGATGAACATCTCCAAGTAGCCATGCCCCCGCATGATGCCAATCCCGGCCAGGGTAAAACACAGGATAAGAGCCACGATACCGATATAGCGGCCCACCCGGTCAAGATTAATCTGGAGGGGGGTCTTTTCCGCCTTGACTTCCTGGAGCATACCGGCAATCTTGCCGAATTCAGTAGCCATGCCGGTAGCGGTAACAATTGCCTTGGCCCGGCCATAAACCGCCGCCGTTCCCATAAAGACCATGTTTCGCCGGTCGCCCACATCCACGTCACCCTCCAGTGGCTCATCAGTCTTCTCAACAGGCACAGACTCCCCGGTGAGGGAGGCTTCATCTGTCCTCAAATTGACCGCTTCCACAAGGCGGGCATCAGCTGGCATCCGGTCACCAGTCACCAGAAGAATGATGTCGCCGGGGACAAGCTCCCCGGCCGCTACCTCTATTTCTTTGCCATCCCGCAATACTGAGGCGGTAGGTGCCGCCATCTTTTTCAGGGCTTCCATGGCCCGCTCCGCCCGGTATTCCTGGACAAAGCCTAAACCAGCGGCGAATATGACAATGATGGCAATAAGAACAGCGTCAGCTATTTCGCCCACAATAGCAGAGAGAACGACGGCAATAAGGAGGATAATAATGAGGAAGCTCTTAAATTGCTCGAGGAAGATTACCCAGGGAGAGATCTTTTCTTTCTTTATCAGCTCGTTGGGGCCGAACTCAGCCAGTCTTTTCTGAACCTCATCTTGGCTCAAGCCGTTGGAATCCGACTTAAGGGCACCTATCGCTTCAACTGCTTTCAGGTTATACCATTTTCGGGTAAGCGCTTCCTTGAGCATTTCAGACCACGAAAGGATTTTAGAGTCACCCCATTATAGTTAACCAAACCACTTTGTGCAAGCCTAATCAGGGCTACCTGAAATTTTAGCTGAAAATTCTCTTTTGGAATTTAAATCACATTGGCCAGCCCTAATCTTGCCCTTGGATAAGGTTTAAGGTAGAATTTGAAAGCTGGGAGAGGTGTCCGAGTGGTTTATGGTGCCGCTCTCGAAAAGCGGTCTCCGTGTTTAGCGGAGCGTGGGTTCGAATCCCACCCTCTCCGCCACTAATAAAATAATTCTTTTATGCATCCGAGGAGAGGTGCTGGAGTGGCCTAACAGGCGCGCCTGGAGAGCGCGTGTCGGGTTTTCCCGACCGTGGGTTCGAATCCCACCCTCTCCGCCAATAGAAAAGACAGAAGGGAAGCCTATCGGGTGAAGATAGAGTAGATGAATAAACTGGTTATCGTCGAGTCGCCGGCGAAGGCGAGAACACTGTACCGGATTCTGGGCAAAGGCTACAGCCTGAAGGCATCAATGGGGCATATCAGAGACCTGCCTAAGAGCCGACTGGGGGTGGATATCGCCAATAGCTTTGCCCCCAAATATGTGGTGCCCAAAGGGAAAAGCAAGGTAGTCACCGAGCTGAAACAGGCGGTTAAAAATGCCTCCACAGTATACTTGGCCACCGACCCGGACCGCGAGGGGGAAGCTATTGCCTGGCACCTGGCTGAGGTAACCAGTTCAAACCGGAAACGCTACCGCCGTGTCGTGTTTCATGAGATAACCAGCGAAGCCATCAAGCAAGCCTTCCGAAACCCCCGGTCAATAAACCAGCAACTGGTCAATGCCCAGCAGGCAAGACGCATTCTGGACCGGCTGGTCGGCTATATGCTCAGCCCACTGCTCTGGCGCAAGGTCAGAAAGGGCCTTTCCGCAGGCAGAGTCCAGTCAGCTGCCTTGAGAATCATCGTGGACCGGGAGCGGGAGATTGAGCAGTTTGTCCCGGTAGAGTACTGGCTGATTGAAGCCGAGCTTACCAAGCAAGCCCAAGAAGTTACCCCCTTCCGGGCGACACTGATTGGCTTTACCGAGGGCGCCAAGCTGGAGATTCATACCCAGCAAGAAGCTGATGAGATAGTTGAGGAGCTGAAGCAGGTCGGTTACAGCGTCCTGAAAGTGACCACCAAAAAAATTGCCCGTCAGCCGGCACCGCCATTTATCACCAGCACCCTCCAGCAGGAAGCCTGGCGCCGGCTCGGCTTTAGCGCCAGCCAGACTATGGCTGTCGCCCAGCAGCTTTATGAAGGGCTGCCCATCGGCAGTGAGGGAAATGTGGGGCTTATCACCTATATGCGCACCGACTCGACCCGCGTCGCCCGCTCGGCAATAGCCGAAGCCAGAGAGTTTATCGGCCAAACGTATGGCGCCGAGTTTTTGCCCGCCCATGCCCGCGCCTTCACCTGGAGTGTCAAGGGAGCTCAGGAGGCGCATGAGGCAATTCGCCCGACCAAAATCAGGCGGGAGCCACACCTGATTAAAGCCCACCTTACCCCCAGCCAGTTCCGGCTCTACGAGCTTATCTGGCAGAGGATGGTAGCCAGCCAGATGGCGGCCGCCCGCTATGATAATACCAATGTCGACATAAGGGGCAAACGCCGCGCCTTCAAGGCTGATTATCTGTTGAGAGCGTCCACCTCTATTATCAGCTTCCCCGGCTTTATTACCCTCTATCATGAAGGGAAAGATGAAGCCAATAAAGAAAGCCAAAAAGTTGCCCCCCTCCCGCCACTGGAAAAGGGCGACAAGCTTAAATTATTGGGGATTTTCCCGGAGCAGCACTTCACCCAGCCCCCACCCCGCTTCACCGAAGCCACCCTGGTCAAGATGCTGGAGCAGAACGGCATCGGCCGCCCCAGCACCTATGCCCCCATTATTGCCACCATACAGGAGCGGGAATATGTGTCCAAGGTCAAGGGGAGCTTTAAACCAAGCGAGCTGGGGGTTATCGTCAATGACCTGCTCTGCCAGTACTTCCCCGACATCGTCAATATTGAATTTACCGCCCGTATGGAGGACGAACTGGATGAAATTGCCCACCAGAAACACGAGTGGGTAAGCGTAATTCAGGACTTTTATACCCCGTTTGAGCAAAGCGTGGCGCGTGCCTCCGAGCAGATGGAAAGGGTAAAGCTACCGGAACAGCTAACCGAGGAAGCCTGCCTCAAGTGCGGTAAGCCGATGGCAGTCAAGACCGGGCGCTACGGCAAGTTTTTAGCCTGCAGTGGCTACCCGGATTGCAAATACACCAAGTCTTTCCAGATTAAGACCGGAGCTAGCTGCCCCGAATGCGGCAGCGAGCTACTAGAGCGCATCAATAAAAAGAAGCGCACCTTCTACGGCTGCAGCAATTATCCCAACTGCCGCTTTGCCACCAATTTCAAACCCCTCCCCCAGCCCTGCCCCAAATGTGGCAGCCTGCTCACCCTGTACCGCCAGAAGTGGGCCAAGTGCGTTAAATGCGATTATAAAGGCAAGTTAGCTGAAACCGAGAAGCCGAGCCAGGATTAACCCAATGCAAGAAGTCTTTAATAGATACCTGAACTACCTTAAGGCAGAGCGCAATTTTTCCCCCTACACGGTGCGTAACTACACCACCGATTTACTGGACTTCTTTCAGTTTGTGAAGACCAGGGGGGTTGGTTCGCTGGGGGAGGTGGACAAGCATATTCTGCGTGATTACCTCGCCCATCTTAGCGACAGAAAACTGGTCAAGGCAAGCATCGCCCGCAAGATGTCAGCATTACGTTCCTTCTTTGGTTATCTGGTCAGGGAAGACATAATTGACACCAACCCGGCGGCGGCTATCTCCTCACCCAAGCTGGAGAAGCGCCTGCCCTCTTTTCTTACTGTAGAAGAAACGGTGCGGCTGCTGACCATACCCGATTTGGCCAAGCCGGAAGGGCTGCGTGACCGTGCCTTGATGGAGCTACTCTACGCTTCAGGGCTCAGGGTAAGTGAACTGGTCAGTCTGAATCTGGAGCAGGTTAATCTGGAGACCGGCGAGGTTCGCGTCTGGGGGAAGGGGGCTAAAGAAAGGGTGGTGTTAATCGGCAAACCGGCAGCGGCGGCACTGAGTGCCTATATCAGTGAAGGCAGACCCAAGCTCACCGGTAAAAAGGCGACCGGTGCCCTCTTTCTCAACCGCTACGGAGAAAGGATTATCACGCGACAAGTAGAGAAGATACTGGAGAAATATGCCCGCATTGCTGGTATTGGCAAGCGGGTTCACCCCCACCTGCTGCGTCATACCTTCGCCACCCACCTGCTTGATGGCGGCGCCGATTTAAGGGTAGTCCAGGAATTGCTGGGGCACGCCGATTTGTCCTCCACCCAGATTTACACCCATGTCACCAAAAGCAAGGCCAAGAGAGTGTACCTCTCCGCCCACCCCATGGCTCAGGAGAAAAGTAATGAATCTAAATAGCCGGCTGTCAAGACTTTGCCAAAGTCTGGCCGAAAAAGGGCTTGACGGCGTCTTCATCTCCCAGCCGGAGAACTGGTATTACCTCTCTGGCTTTGACGGTTCAGCCGGCTATCTGTTAATTACCCCGCAACATAGAATTCTGGCTACCGATTTTCGCTATCTGGAGCAAGCCGGAAGCCAGGCACCTGACTATGAGATTTTCCCCATAAGCAATGATCTGGCTGAATGGCTTCCCCGGCTAACCGCCGATTTGGACTTGAAAAAGCTGGGCTTTGAAGCCGGGCATATCAGCTTTGCCTTCTACCGGGAGCTAACCGATGTCCTGAAGCCCTCCCCGCTCAAGCTCGTCCCGCTCAGCGGGCTGGTGGAAACGATGCGGGCGGTAAAAGAGCCGGAAGAGATTAAACTCATTACCGAAGCCGCCGGGATTGCCGATAGCGCCTGCGCCCATGCCGAGGAAATAATTCGTCCTGGTATCAGCGAGCAGGAGCTAGCCTGGGAGATAGAGAAATTCATGCGTGAGCAGGGCAGCCAGGCACTGCCCTTTGATATTATCGTTGCCTCAGGACCTAATTCGGCTTTGCCCCATACCAAGCCCTCGCCACGCCCCATAAACCCCGGCGAGCCGGTGGTAATTGACATCGGGGCCAGAGTCAGCGGCTACAGCAGCGACCTGAGCCGCACCCTGTGCCTGGGTAAGCCCGATGATAACTTCAACAAAGTATATACCGCCGTTCTTGGCGCTCAGCTGGCGATATTGGCTATAATGAAAGAGGGGATGAGCGGCGAAGAGGCTGACGCTATCGCCCGGACGGTTATTGAACAGGCCGGCTACGGGCCTGCCTTCGGACATGGCTTGGGCCACGGCGTCGGGCTTGCCCCTCATGAGCTACCCCGGCTGGGCAAGGGTGCCACCGAGCCATTGCTTCCGGGCATGGTCTTTACCCTTGAGCCGGGCATCTATCTCAGCGGCTGGGGTGGGGTCAGAATTGAGGACATGGTGGTTATGACCAAAGATAAAGTCAACGTTATTTCTAAAGCTAGGAAGGTAATGACATGATTAGCAGCGGGGAACTGAGAAAGGGAATTATCATCGAGCTGGAGGGAGAGCTCTACCAAGTGCTGGACTACCACCACCTGAAGCTGGGGCGGGGCAGCGCCCAGATTCGCCTTAAAGTGCGCGACATCCGGGGCGGACATACTATCGAGCGGACTTTTCAGGCGACAGAAAAGTTCGCCCGGGCGCGGCTTGACTTCCGCACCATGCAGTACCTTTATAATGAGGGAGACCTGTACTATTTCATGGACGAGGAAAACTTCGAGCAACTACCCCTTAATGCCAGCCAGCTAGGTGATGCCCTTAATTACCTGAAGGAAGGCATGTCGCTGGAGGTATCCAGCTATAAAGGGGAGCTGGTCGGCGTGGAATTGCCGATTACGGTTGAGCTCGAGGTAACCCAGACCGAACCTGGCTTTAAGGGAGATACGGCTACGGCGGGAAACAAACCGGCCAAGCTGGAGACCGGGCTTAAAATTCAGGTGCCCCTGTTCGTTAGTCAGGGTGATATCATTAAGGTTGATACCCGCAGCGGCACCTATCTGGAAAGGGTCAGTTAAATTGCTTAAAGCCGATTTACATGTTCATACCAAGTATTCTGTGGATTGCAATACCCCTTTGCCCAGAATTGTCCGCCGCTGTCTGGATATCGGCATAAACTGCATCGCCATTGCCGACCACAGCACCATTGAGGGCGCTCTGAGGATGCAGGAATTGGCCCCCTTCACCGTAATCGTTGCTGAGGAAATATTGACCACGCATGGTGAAATTATGGGCATGTTTCTCCAGGAGGAGATACCCAGCGGTCTATCAGTCGAGCAGACGATAGCCCGCATCCGGGCGCAAAACGGGCTGGTATGCATCCCCCACCCCTTCGACCGGCTGAGATATACGGCACTGGATAGCGATATCGTGGAGGAACTGGGGGAGCAGATTGACGTAATTGAAGTTTTTAACTCAAGGAGCCTGCTGGCTAACCCTACCAACAAAGCCCAGTTGTTTGCCGATAAATATGACATCCAGCAGAGCGCCGGTAGCGACGCTCATACTGCCAGTGAAATCGGCAATGCCTATGTTGAGATGCCTGAGTTCAACGGCCGGGATGACTTCCTGGAGGCACTGGCCAAAGGCAAGGTGGTCGGACGACGGACTAATCCTATGATTCACTTTGCCAGTATCTGGTCAAGGCTGAAAGGTAACCTGAATAGGGATAATGATGATGTATAAACTGGGCTGGTTTTCCACCGGCCGAGACAAGGCCGCCCGAGACCTCCTAGCGGCAGTACAGGACAGCATCAGGCAGGGCAAAATTAAGGCAGAGATAGCCTTTGTCTTCTGCAGCCGTGAGCCCGGTGAGTCAGTGGAGAGCGACCTTTTTCTGAAGCAAGCAGCCGATTATCATATTCCCAGTACCTATTTTTCCTATCAGAAGTTTAAATCAGCCAGAGGGGCCGCCTCTAAAACCGAAGCCCTACCCCAGCAGCGGCTTGACTACGACAGAGAGGTAATGGCGCGGCTAAAAGGCTTTAAGCCCGACCTCTGCGTTCTGGCCGGCTATATGCTGATAGTGGGCCGCGAGATGTGCCAGCTCTACCACATGATTAATCTCCACCCCGCTGCCCCCGGCGGTCCCACCGGCACCTGGCAGGAGGTAATCTGGCAGCTAATTAAAGATAGGGCGGAAGAAACCGGGGTAATGATGCACCTGGTCACCCCGGAGCTGGACAAGGGGCCGGCAGTGGCTTACGGCACCTTCCCCATTAAAGGCAAGCCCTTTGCCGAATACTGGCAGGAAATAAAGGGGCTCTCTATTGAGCAAATCAAGCAGGAACAGGGCGAGAATAACCGCCTGTTTCGGCTCATCCGGGAGCATGGGTTCCGCCGGGAGCTCCCCCTAATCATCGCCACCATCAAGGCTTTCAGTGAGGGCAAAGTCAAAATAACGGCTGATAAACGGGTGGTTGATGCTGAAGACAAGCCCATTTACGGCTATAATCTAACCAGAGAGATAAACGAAGCAGTAAGGTTATAAAAATGGCTAACTTTATCGCCTTTGACCTGGAAGGACCGCTGTCGCCGCAGGACAATGCCTACGACCTGATGAAGCTCTTCCCCAACGGGGATAAGGTCTTTGAGGTTATCAGTTACTACGATGACCTGTTAACCCTGGAAGAGAGGGAGGACTACGAGCCGGGGGACACCCTGGCCCTTATCGTACCCTTTCTCTTGCTCCACCAGATTACCGAGAACGATATTACCACCCTGGCGGCTAACGCCAGCTTCACCGGTGAGGCAGTCAAGCTCATTTCCTGGCTCCAGTACCACATCTGGAAGGTCTTCTGCATTACCACCACCTATGAGCAATACGCCCTGCATATTACCCAGAAGCTGGGTATCTATGCCCATAATGTCGCCGGCACCCCCTTCCCCCTGAACAAGCTCCGCCAAACGCTGAGTGAGGAAGAGCTAAGCTTGCTGCGGCAGGCAGAGGCAGATATCCTGACCATGGAGCCGGGCAAGGATGACACCCGGCTCAAGCAGCACCTGGACGACTTTTTCTGGCAGAAGCTACCGGCCACTGATGTCGGGGCGATAATCAAAGAAGTGAAACCAGTGGGGGGAAGGCGCAAGGTAGCCGCCCTGAATAAGTTCGCCGAGAAATACGACCAGCCCCTGCCTAACTGGATAGTGGTCGGTGACAGCATCACCGATTTCAGGATGCTGCAGACCGTAGATGAGGCCGGCGGCTTAGCCATCGCCTTCAATGCCAATAAATATGCCCTGCCCTACGCCACCATGAGCCTGGCTTCCACCCACATCAGCGACCTGACCGAGGTGCTGCCCGCCTGGCAGAAGGGGCAACGCAAGGGCGTGGAGAAAATAGTCCGGGAAAAGGAAAAGGCGGGGGGCGCCAAGAATAGAAATCACTTTCACTGGCTGGCGGGGCGGAAAGATATTGACGATGTCGTTGAGATTCACCAACGGCTGAGACGACTGGTCAGAGAAGAGGCGGGCAAACTGGGATGACTCTGGATGTAATCGGGCTGGGGGCGCTGAATATGGACTACCTCTACCGGGTGGGGCGTCTCCTTGAGGACGATGAGGCAGTGGTCACCGAGTCCATATCGTCCCCGGGTGGCTCCGCCGCCAACACTATCTTCGGTCTGGCCAAGCTCGGGATGAAGACCGGTTTTGCCGGGGTGGTGGGTGATGATGCTGACGGGAAAAGAATGCTCCAGGACTTTCAGAATGTCAGAGTAGATATCAGCCAGATCAGGGTGAAAGCGGGGGCAAATACCGGTTCGGTACTGTGCCTCAGCGACCAGTCAGGGCAGCGCTCGCTCCACGTTGTGCCCGGCGCCAATGACCAGCTGAGCCGGGATGACCTTGACCCGACCTATCTCAACCAAGCTCAAATAGTCCACCTCTCTTCTTTTGCCGGTGAACGGCAGTTCCAGATATCCGCCGAGCTAATCCCGGAGCTGGCGCCATCGGTTAAAGTCAGCTTCGCCCCAGGGGCACTGTATGCCATCAAGGGGCTCAAAGCCCTGGCCCCGATGTTGAGCCGGACACATCTTCTGTTTATCAATCGTGACGAGATAGAGCAGCTGACCGGCCGGGAGGTTACCGCCGGAGTTGAAGATTGCCTCAATCTGGGCTGCCATATGGTGGTGGTTACTATGGGTAAGGGCACCACGTTAAAATTGGGGGGCAAGACCGTCAGTGCGGTTGGTTACATCAGAGATACCGGGAAAGAATATATCATTGAGCCGGGTAAGCCGGAGAAAGTAATTGATACCACCGGGGCCGGTGACGCCTTCGCCACCGGTTTTCTCTATGGTCTGCTTAAGAAGAAAGGGCTTGAAGAATGCGGGCGTCTCGGTGACACTGTCGCCCGTTTGGCCATCACCAAGCTGGGCACCAGACAGGGTTTCCCCACCCCCAATGAGCTAGCCCAGCGCTATCAAGAGCGCTACGGCCAGAAGCTTTAGCTATTTTGGTGGCTTGCTTAGGATTTCATCCACAATGCCGTATTCCACGGCCTGTTCCGGGCTGAGGTAGAAGTCGCGGTCGGTATCGTGGGCTATCTTTTCCATCGGTTGCCCGGTATGCTTAGCGATAACATTGCGGATTATTTCCTGAAGCCGCATGATCTCGCGGGCGGCGATTTCAATATCGGCCGCCTGTCCCTGGGCACCACCCACTGCCTGGTGCATATGAATCGTAGAGTGGGGCAAAGCATAGCGTTTCCCCTTGGCACCGGCGCAGAGGAGCAGGGTTCCCATGCTGGCGGCCATACCGACACAGATAGTAGAGACATCGGGGCGGATGAGCTGCATGGTGTCGTAAATGGCCAGACCAGAGGCAATAATACCCCCCGGGCAGTTAATATAGAGGCTGATATCCTTGTCCGGGTCTTCCCGCTCCAGATATAGCAGCTGGGCAATGGTGACATTAGCCACCTGGTCGTTTATCGGCATACCCAGCATGACAATACGCTCCCTCAAGAGCAGCGAGTAGATATCGAAGGCTCTTTCCCCCCTGGCGCCACTCTCAATCACCATCGGAATAACATTCATTGGCTGGTTAATCATTCTTGGCCTCCTTTACTTTGGAATCAGCTTTACTCTCGGCGATGGCTACCAGTCGCCGGATGGTTTTGCGGGTGAACAATACCTGCCCGATTGACTCACGCGACTGGGGGGTGTTCAACTGCTTCTCCAGTCTGTCGTGGTCTTTAATATCCCCCTTGAGCATATTTTTTATCTCAGCGTCTATTTCAGCATCGGTTACCTTGATTTTCTCGGCGATAGCAATCTTGCCCAGTGCCAGAGAGCGCCTAACCCGCTTGGTCGCCAGGGGACGCAGTTCCTCGCGCAGCTCCTCCTCGGTCTTATTAATCCGGGTAAGATATTCCCCCAGCGCCTCCCAGTCCATCTGCCAGCTCCGCAATTGCTGGGCGATGAGCTGGTCTATCTCCAGTTCCACCAGAATGGGCGGAAATTCAACCTGGGCGGTATCAGTAACGGCTTCGATTACCCGGTCCTCAAAGTCCAGCCTAGCTTTTCTCTCCGCGTTGCGCTGTAAATCAGCCGAGGCCTGCTTACGGAGCGAAGCCAGGGTTTTGAACTTGGGGTCAACCTCCCGTGCCAGTTTATCATTTAGCTCAGGCAGCTTCTCCTGCTTTATCTCGCCAATCTTCACCTTGAAGTGGGCTTCTTTTCCGGCCAGCTCAGCACGGGGATAATCCGAAGGAAAGCCGAGGCTGAATTCTTTTGCCTCACCCTTTTTCATGCCCAGCAGCTGCTCGGCAAAACCGGGGGCAGGCGCCGATGAGTCACGGCGGACCTGGTACTGCACTCCCTTCTGGTTAATGAAGGGTTTATCTTCAACCTGGCTCTCGACATCTAATATCACCAAGTCGCTGAAGTCCAGCGGGCGCTCCACCGGCTCCCAGACTGCCTGCTGATGGCGCAACTGCTCCAGGACCTGGTCAACTTTTGCCTCGTCGACACTTACCGGTTCCGGTTCAAGCCGGACTTGATGATAATCGCCAAGCTCAATCTGAGGCGTCAGTGGCACCGTTGCCTTAAAAATCAATGGCTCGGTCTGCGTTATTTCAACCTGGGGGTGGGCAATCGCCTCAATTGCCTGCTCCTTGATGGCCTGCTCACAGGCTTCGGGGACCAGCTTGTTCAAGGCGTCCTCAAGCAGGCTGTCCCTGCCCAGATAGCGTTCGATAACATCTCGTGGTGCCTTGCCCTTGCGAAAGCCGGGGATATTCGCCCGCTTAACCAGACGCTGATATGCCTCTTCCAGTGACTTCTCCATCTCAGCCGGCTCAATCGCAACGGTGAGAAAAGCCTGCCTGTTCTCTGTCTTCTCGTTGGTTACCTTCACGCTGCCTCCATCTATTCGTCCCGCAGTCTCAGGTGCAACTCGGTCAGCTGCTCCTCACTTACCGTGGCCGGGGCGTCAAAGGTCAAATCAGCCGCACCCTGGTTCTTGGGGAAGGCAATCACTTCCCGGATGGTCTCCTCCCCGGCTAGCAGCATCACCACCCGGTCAAGTCCGGGGGCAATACCGCCGTGGGGCGGGGCGCCGTAATCAAAAGCCTTGAGTAAATGCCCGAAGCGCTCCTCAACCTCTTCATCAGTATAGCCCAGAAGCCTAAATACCTTGCGCTGGAGGCGGCTGTTATGAATTCTGATGCTCCCGCCGGCGATTTCACAGCCGTTACAGACCAGGTCATAATGCCGGCTGCGCGCCTTTTCCGGCGCACTATCCAGCAGCGGCACATCCGCCTCTTTGGGTGCGGTAAAGGGGTGATGCATCGGCTCCCACCGCCCTACCTCCTCACCCCAGGCAAACAGGGGGAAATCGGTGATAAAGGCAAAAACAAGCTGAGCCGGGTCAGCCAGCTTGAGTCGATATCCCATCTCCTGTCTCAGTTCACCCAATACGTTATCAACAACCTTGGTTTTGCCAGCTACAATAAGGAGCAGGTCTCCGGCATTGGCGCTGAGACACTCAGCTATTTGCTTTATCTGGTCAAGGCGGAGGTATTTCGCCGCCACTGACTTAACCTCGTCCATGGTCAACTTGCCCAGGCTGCCCCCCGAAGTACCCAGGGCGATGGTTACCAGACCTTCCGCCCCGTTCTCCCGCGCCAGCCGGTTTAATTCCTCAAGCTGACCGCGGCTATAGCCAGCACAACCGGGGGCACATATCCCCTTCACCCTGCCCCCTTCGGCCAGAGCGTTACGAAAAACGGCAAACTCAGACTGAGTGACAATATCGGACAGGTCCTTTATTTCCAGACCGAAGCGCAGGTCTGGTTTATCGGTGCCGAAACGTGCCATTGCTTCAGCATAGGCAATTCGGGGGAAGGGCTTCTGCACTTTTATCTCCGGCTTAACCGCCCTGACCATAGAAACGAAGAGCTCTTCCATCAGATTAATGATGTCTTCTTCCTCAGCGAAGCTCATCTCAATGTCAAGCTGGGTGAATTCAGGCTGACGGTCGGCGCGGGTGTCTTCGTCGCGGAAGCACCGGGCTATCTGGAAGTACTTCTCCACCCCGGCCACCATCAATAGCTGCTTGAGCTGCTGCGGGGACTGGGGTAGGGCATAGAATTTGCCCGGTTGAAGACGGCTGGGTACCAGATAGTCGCGTGCCCCCTCCGGGGTGCTCTTAATCAGGACCGGCGTCTCCACCTCAATAAAGCCCTTTTTGTCCAAAAAATCACGGATAAACTTAACCACCCGGTGGCGCAGGATGAGATTCGCCTTCATACGGTTGCGCCGCAGGTCAAGATAGCGGTACTTGAAGCGCAGGCTCTCATCCACCTCAACCTCTTCGTTGATGTAAAAGGGCGGTGTTTTTGATTTATTGAGTATCTCCGTGCTGTGGGCGATTACCTCAATCTCCCCGGTAGCTAGCCTAGGGTTCTCCGTCCCCGGCGGGCGGGGGGCAACCTGACCACTCACCCGGACCACATATTCGTTGCGCATCCCGTTGGCTAACTGACAGCTCTTGGCTGATGTCTCCGGGTTAAAGACGACCTGGACAACGCCCTCTCTATCCCGCAGGTCAATGAAAATCAAGCCACCGTGGTCACGGCGCCGGTCTACCCAACCGGCCAGGGTTACTTGGTTGCCGATGTGCTTTCGGTTCAGCTCACCACAACTATGACTCTTGAGCAAAACGGTCTCCTTATTGATTAGCGATACTATTTTAGCCTAATGATAAGGCACTCTTCAACCTGAGCCGAGAGGTTTAAATTTGACAGCCAGCTCGGTTTAACATTATTATCTTAGACAGCGGCGAAAAGGATAGAACTTTAAGCCAGTTAAGACGATGGAAGACGAGACCGACCACCGTAGTAATGCCTCGCCGAAACATCAAGGCAGCGCTTGCTATTTAGGGTATGGCAGTCAGTTCGCCAGGCATTTAGCGCCACTTCCCCACTTACTAACTCCCCCTCAGTCATTCCCCAGTATTAATGACGCCCCATTTTCACTTGAGTAAGCGCTCCCGGAGGAAAACGATGGAGAAGAACGCCAACGCCGTCATCTTTATCACCAGCAGCCACGAAGAGGCACCCCGCATCGCCGATGCCCTGCTCCAGCAGAAGAAGGCAGCCTGCGTCAATATTATCGCCAACGTCAGTTCCCGCTTCTGGTGGCAGGACAAGCTTGACTCGGACCGGGAAAGCCTGCTCATTGTCAAAACCAAAGCCTCGCTTATTGATGAAATAGTAACCCTGGTCAAGGGTATTCACAGCTACGATGTCCCCGAAATAATTGCCCTGCCCATTGTCGGCGGCAATCCAGACTATCTGGAATGGATAGGGGGAGAGGTGAAATGAAGCTTTGCAGCTAACCAAGCCTAGCTTATGGCAATATGGGGGTTTGAAATGACCAAACGAAGGGTAATACTAAGCTATACCGAGGAAACAATCGCCGAACCGGTTATCTATACCATCAGCCAGGAATTCAATCTGGTGGCTAACATTCGCCAGGCTGATTTAGGTGAGGACCGGGGCTGGATAATAGTTGAATTTGAGGGCAAAAAGAAAAATATTGATGAGGGCATCGCCTGGGCTATTTCCAAGGGAGTGCGGGTTGACCCCGCCGGCGAGAGAGCCGAACTATAGCCGGCGGGATTTCGGCCACTTATTCTTCTGATTAAGTCTTACCTGCTCATCAGTGGCCTGGTAGTTTGCCTGGAATTTGTCCCGGAAAGCCGGGAAGGTACCCGCCATAACAGCCTCCCTTATCTCACGCATTAAATTAGTGATGAAGCTCAGGTTGTGAATCGTCGCCAGCCAGTAGGCCAGAAGCTCGCTACAATTAAACAGGTGGTGCAGGTAAGCGGCTGAGAAATTCCGGCAGGTATAGCAATTACAATCAGGCACCACTGATTGCGCCATTCGGGCATAGGCAGCATTGCCGATATTGACCCGCCCGGCGGGGGTAAAGAGGGCACCATTGCGGGCAACACGAGTGGGCAAAGCGCTGTCAAAGATATCTATCCCCTGTGCCACGCCCTCGACAACATCCTCCGGGGAGCCCATCCCCATCAGGTATCTCGGCTTATCAGCCGGCAGTAAAGCTGTGGTCTCGGCTACCATACTGAAGGTTACCTCTTTCGGTTCCCCCAAGCTGAGACCGCCAATGGCATAGCCGGGGAAGTCCAGCGAGGTAAGATATTCCGCCGACTGGCGTCTTAGCTCGGGGAAGACGCCACCCTGGACAATGGCATAGAGCTTCTGGTCACGGCGCCGCTGGGCTTGGCGGCACCTCTCCGCCCAGTGGTGGGTGCGGGTCATCGCCGACTGCATTTGGGCTAGGCTTCCTAGGGCGGGACACTCATCCAACACCATAATAACATCGGCGCCCAGGCTCTCCTGAAACTGTACCGTCATCTCCGGAGTGATAAAGTGCTCGCTGCCATCAATATGGGAGCGGAATAAAACCCCTTCATCGCTGACCCGACGCAGGGAGGCTAGGCTGAATAGCTGATAGCCACCGCTATCGGTCAGCATTGCCCCCTCCCAGCCCATAAATTTATGTAAACCTCCTATCTGCTCAATTACCTTAATACCCGGTCTAAGGTAGAGGTGATAGGTATTGGCCAGTATCATGGCTATCCCCAGCCCTTTTATTTCCGCCGGGGTCAATGTCTTCACCGTTCCCTGACTGCCCACCGGCAGAAATACCGGCGTCAGCACCCGACCATGGGGCGTTGATAGTTCTCCGGCACGGGCTTTACTTTGGGGGCAGGTCTTGCTTAAATAGAAGTGGGGCACGCTTTCTTTCAATTTCTCAACTCTCGCCACCGACTGGATTATAGCCGTGTTTCATCGAGATAAGCCTGCAGGATCACCGCCGCCGCCACCGCATCCTCCCCAGCTTTCTGGCTGGTCTTTTTGGTATCCCTCATCAGGCGCTGGGCAGAAACAGTGGACAGGCGCTCGTCCCTGAACTCCATGGGGACTTTAATATGGCTACTGAGCCCTTCGACAAAGGCTTTCACCTTCTCGGCCTGGCTGCCGATACTCCCGTCCATAGAGCGGGGCAGGCCGATGATAACCCTGCCGACCTGGTGCTGGCGGATAATCTGGTTAATGGCAGCGATATCGGCCTCGTCATCAGTGCGGTTAATGGTATCCAGCGGTGTCGCCAATATCCCACTGGGGTCACTGAGCGCTACCCCAATCCGCCTATCGCCAATATCAAGCCCCAGACAGCGCGTAACAACACCCCTTATCCGGAATACAGTTTTTCCAAAATCTTCGGCACCTGCCCAAGCGCTTCGTCTAACTTGCCTTTATCCTTGCCGCCGGCCTGAGCGATGCCAGCCTTGCCCCCGCCGCCTCCCCCGGCGACTTTAGCCACCTCATTTACGATATCACCGGCATTATATCCCTTGGCTACCAAATCAGGGGTTATCGCCGTTACAAAAAATGGGCTATCGCCATAAATGCCACCCAGCACTACTATGACGCTTTTCAGCTTGTCTCTAATAAAGTCACACATCTCCCGCATAAGCTCCATACGGGAACATGACACCTTAGCAACTAGGAGATTTATCCCATTAACTACTTCCACCTGACCTAACAGAGACTCGGCCTCTTTCCTAGCCAGTTCCCTCGCTAGAGTTAGAGCTAGCCTGCGTTCTCTATCTCGTTCTTTAACCAAACCAAATGCTTTATCGAGGACATAATCTAGTTCAGTGTCTAAATTTTCGGCGATCTTTTGCAAATCTTCCAAACGCTTTTCAATAAATTCCTCCGCCCCCCTCCCGGTTACCGCCTCAATGCGCCTCAACCCGGCACCGATGCTGCTCTCGCTGACAATGTGAAAGAAGCCAATCTCGCCGGTGGTCGCCACGTGGGTGCCACCGCAAAGCTCGGCGCTGATAACCGGCTCGCCAATCTTCATCACCCGCACTTTGTCACCGTACTTTTCCTCAAAGAGGGCGATGGCCCCTTCGGCAAGCGCTTTTTTATAGGCCAGCTCCTCGTCATATGCCTTCAGGTTTTGGCGGATTTTTTGATTTACGATATGGTTAATCCGGTCTATTTCCTCCCTGCTCAGGGCTACCGGGTGGGAAAAGTCAAACCTGAGCCGCTGCGGGGCGACCAGTGAACCCTTCTGCTGGACATGCTCGCCCAGCACCTCCCGTAGGGCGGCCTGAAGCAGATGGGTGGCGGTATGGTTGCGGGCAATATCACAGCGGCGCTCACCGTCCACCTTGGCAACGACTTCGTCACCGGTACTGAAGCCGCCCTCGGCAACCTTGCCCTGGTGGACAACAATATCGGTCGGAATTCGGGCTGCATTGGCCACGGCAAAGCGAGCGGTACGGCTGGCTATCTCGCCGCTGTCGCCCACCTGTCCCCCCATCTCGGCATAAAACGGGGTGGAGTCCAGAATAAGGCTGGCTTCCTGCCCGGTTGCTACTGAATCTACCGATTTTCCGTCAACCAGGATGCCGATAATAATCGCTTTGTGCTCCAGAGTGCGATAGCCAACAAAGGGGGTTGCCTTTTTAAGTACTGTGAGAGTCCCCCTTACTACTGTTTCCCCTTTTGAAATCCCTTTCAACGTTACTATTCTTCGTGCTGCTCTCGCCCTCTCCCGCTGCTTCTCCATCTCTTTCTCAAAACCAGCCATATCCACCGCTAAGCCATGCTCGGCAGCAATCTCGGCGGTTGAAGCTACCGGGAAGCCGTAGGTATCATAGAGCTTGAACGCCTTTTTGCCCGAGATTTTGCTCTCCCCCTTGCTGGTAACCCGGGACATGATATCAGCCAGTAATTCCAGCCCGGTGGTGAGCGTCTCGTTAAACCGGGTCTCCTCAGATTCAATCGTCTTGAGGATAAAGTCTTTTCTCTGTTTCAGCTCGGGGTAAATATGCTTCATCTGCCCGATGGTAATTTTGGCTACCCCGGCCAGAAATGGCTTTTTCAGGTCTAACCGGCGCCCGAAGAGCACCGCCCGTCTTAGCAGTCGGCGCAAGACATAGCCCCGTCCCTCGTTGCTGGGGGTGACCCCATCCCCGATGAGAAAGGCTATCCCCCGCCCGTGCTCGGCAATCACCCGCATGGCGTTGCCAGCATCGCTGTCCGCCTGGTACTTCTTCCCGGCCAGCTCGGCAATATAATTCAGCAGGGGGAGAAAGAGGTCAGTCTCGTAGACCGAGGTTTTGCCCTGCATTATCGCCACCGTCCTCTCCAGCCCCATACCGGTATCAATGTTGGGCTTGGGCAAGGGGGTGCGCTTGCCGGCTTTATCCTGGTTGTACTGCATAAAGACCAGGTTCCATACCTCGGAAAAGCGGCCGCACTCACAGTTGGGGGCACAGGACGGCCGGCCACAGCCAAACTCTTCCCCGAAGTCATAGTGAATCTCACTGCACGGCCCGCAGGGACCGGAATCGCCGGCTGGTCCCCAGAAGTTATCTTCCTCGCCGAAGCGCAGTATTTTTGACTCCGGGATTCCCTGCTTCCGCCAGAGGCGAAACGCCTCGTCATCATCCAGAAAGATGGTTGCCCACAGGCGCTGCGGTGGCAGCCCCAAACGCCGGGTAACAAACTCCCACCCCCACTCAACCGCCTCTTTCTTAAAGTAATCACCGACACTGAAATTGCCCAGCATCTCGAAAAAAGTAAGGTGGCTGACATCACCGACTACTTCAATATCGGTAGTGCGAAAGCACTTCTGACAGGAAGCCAGGCGGGGGTTGGGTGGCACTGCCTGGCCCAAAAAGTAGGGCTTGAACTGCACCATACCGGCGGTGGTCAACAGCAACGTCGGGTCACCCTTGGGCACCAGCGAGGAGCTGGGAATTACCTTGTGCCTCTTCTCCACAAAAAAGTCGAGAAACGCCGACCGGATTTCGTCACTCGTCATCAATTACTTGTCCCGAATAAATAGAAAGTCACCTACGATTTTAGTTTAAGGTAGGCTGGCTGTCAATGAATAGCCGCTAATGTCAATTTAGAGGAGCTTGCGCAGGTGTTCCCGAAAAGCCGGGCCAAAATCGGGGTGCTTCAGCCCGAAAGCAACCGTTGCCTCCAGCCAGCCGAGGGGGGTGCCGGTATCATACCTCTCCCCCTCAAACTCATAGCCATAAACCAGCTGCTGCTCCAGCAGCAATTGCAGGGCATCGGTGAGCTGAATCTCCCGGTTTTTGCCGGGAGTGGTCACGGCGAGAGCATCAAATATCTGCGGGGTAAGAATATACCGCCCCACCACCCCCAAGTTAGAGGGGGCTTTTTGCGGTGTCGGCTTTTCCACCAAACTCAATATCTGATATGTGCGCCCTGAGACCTCTTTGGGGGTAATGACACCATACTTGGGGGCATCCTGGCTGCTAATACGCTGGACGGCGACAACGCTGGTCTTATATTGCTCGTAAACGGCGATCATCTGCTTCAGCGCCGGCACCTTGCCTTCGATAATGTCATCGGGGAGGAGGACCGCGAACGGTTCCCCGGCAATAACATCGCGGGCGGACAGGACGGCATGACCGAGACCAAGCTGCTCCTTCTGCCTGACATAGCAGACATTAATCAGGCTGGATAAATCCTGTAGTTTTTTGAGCAGCCTGGTCTCCCCTTTTTGCTCCAGAAAGTGCTCCAGTTCAAAGGAACGGTCAAAGTAATTCTCAATGGCATTCTTGACCAGAGAAGTGACCAGAATAATCTGCTCAATGCCAGAGCTGACCGCCTCCTCCACCACATACTGGATTAGCGGCTTATTCAGCAGCGGCAGCATCTCCTTGGGCTGGGATTTGGTAATCGGCAAAAACCGGGTTCCCCAACCCCCCGCTGTAATCACCGCTTTGCGAATCTTCATCCTTGTCTCCCGTCTTGCGTTAAATTGGGCAACTAAATATTACTTTATCGCCGGCAATTTGTCGAGCCTCTGGTTGACGCTGGCCCAGTGCCCTGTTACATTTAGCCTATGCCCTATCTTTTTGACCACTTAGACCTGATTAAACAGGCGCTCCGGCAGAGCCCCTTCGGGCTGATTACCGATGTGGACGGCACCATAAGCCCGACCGCCCCCACCCCAGCGCAGGCTGAGGTTTCCCCTCTCTGCCGTCAGTATCTCTCCATTCTCAGTGAGAAGCTGGCTCTGGTGGCGGCAATCTCTGGGAGACCCGCCCTTGAAGCCAAAAATATGCTCCAGATTGATAAGATGGTCTACATCGGTAATCACGGTCTGGAGCGATGGAGCGAGGGGCATACCGAACTAGTCGATGAGGCCGAAGAATACCCTAAAGTAATTAAGGCTGCGGTCAAGGAACTAAGCCGCTTACTCGCTATTGACGGCATCAGCATAGAGGACAAGGGAGCCACCGCTACCATACACTATCGCCTTTGTCCCGAGCCAGAACTGGCTAAAGAGAAAATCCACGCGGCACTAAAAGATTTAGCCCAAGCCAGGCACCTGCGCATCATGGAAGGTAAGATGGCAGTTAATTTGCTTCCCCCGGTAAGCATAAATAAGGGAACTACGGTGCTGGCTTTAATCCGTGATTACCAATTGCGCGGCGGTATCTATCTCGGGGATGAATACACCGATATTGATGCCTTCCGGGCGCTACACAGTACAGCCGGTAATTTGGCTTTTCAGGGCTTTGCCATTGGCGTCACCAGCCCGGAAATGCCGGAAGGGCTGGTCAGCGAAGCCGATTTTAGCCTGAACGGCGTAGCTGATGTGGAACGCTTCCTCCAGTGGTTATCCCGGAACGCTCCTGAATCAGGGTAACCATATCCCCCAGCAGGTTCCGGAGCCAGTTAGTCATATCCTCTTCTTCAATCATCCGCTTAAGTTCAACCGCCCGCCTTCGCCTCTCGGCAAGGGGCATGGTCAGCGCGGTATATAAAGCCCGAGTCGTACCCTCCAGGTCAGTCGGTGTTACCATTAGCGCATTATGTCCAAGCTGCTCGCAGGCGCCCGCCCCCTCGGATAGTATCAGCACACCGTCGCGGCTATTGACGGTGGGGCCCTCTTTGGCGACCAGATTCATACCGTCAATGACGACATTGACCAGCATAACATCATACAGGCGCATGCCGGCAATCGCCTGCACATAGTTGTTCTCATAGAATAAATCAATGGGATACCAGTTTTCCGTCCGGTATTTATTGTTTATCGCCCCGATTATTTCCAGTGACTCCTCGGCATACCGCTGGTAAGTCTTGATATGGGTTCGGGTAGGCACCAGGAAGGTGATAAATTTCACCTTGCCCCGAAACTGAGGATACCGCTCCAGCAGAGCATCAAAGGCCCTAAAGCCCCGGATAATATTCTTGCTCGGCTCACACCGGTCCACACGAATGATGGTCTGTTCCCCGCAGAGGCGAGACAGCTTTTCCTCATACTCCTGACACCTAGCTGAAGCCACTATCTTACGGAGACTCAAAACATCAACCGATGTCGGGTAAGCCTTCACCATGACAACATGGTCATCTATAGCCACTGTCTGCTGCTTATAATTTATCTCCGCCCCTTCAATGAAGCTGTGGCAACACTGCAGAAAACTGAGCACATCACGCTGCGTCTGCAAGCCAACGATATCGGTGGTACATAGACTTTCGTGGATTGCCTGCCGCATAGCCGTAGGCAGTAGCTGCCAGTAGCGTGGTGATGGCCACGGTATATGAATGAAGTGCTGAATTAACACATCGGGCAGCTGCTGACGAATACCGGCACTGACTAAATAGAGATGATAGTCGTTCAGCATCACTATGGGCGGTGACTCACTCCGTTTTGCCTCGTCCACCACTGCCCGGGCAAAGGCTTGATTTACCGGGACATAGCCATTCTCCCAGGCATCGTGAACGGCACGGTCGATATTGGGAGTGCGCGGTGAGTTCCACATATAGTGCTGCAAAAACCAAAGCAGAGGGTTACAAAAGACACCGTAAAACTTATGATATGTATTTCGGGGATTTACCACAAAGTGGAGATATAGTCCCTCGCCCAGCGGGGCCAGTGTAGCTCCCTCCTCTCTCATCCGGCGCGCCGCCTCCCGGTCCCCCTCACCCATGGCACTGGCAATCCAGCAAATGTCAATATACTTGCTCAGACCAGTCAGAATGGTGACGACACCACCACTACCGCGCTGGGCTTGAAGCTGCCCTTCGGGAGAAAACTGATACTCAATCGGTCCCCGATTGCTGGCTAGAATCACTCGCCAGCGTGATAAGCCTTCACGGCATAATTCTTCTAATCGGGCGGTGCTATTCTTTACCATCCAGCCTCCCTGGCCGTTTCGGCTCTTAACAGGGGAATTTAGCGATTTTAAGCGGCTTTTTTGTAACTATACTGAGGTTAGTTTAGAAGTCTAACACGCACCAGTGAGCCTGTCAAGTGCGGCAGCCTCGGTCTAGGCGGATACTTTCCTCGGCTGGCACAGCTCGGCAATCAGAATATTGAGGGCAAGCTCCGCACCATACTTCCCAGTCTTAATCGACAAGTCGGCTTCCAGCAATCTATGGTAGGCTTCCCGGAGCCGTTCTATGGGGTAGCGCTCCGCCTGCACCAGCGTTTTGCGCAGGGCAAATTCTGAAGTCAAGCCCAGTCGGCTCTGGATTTCGTCCCGGCTCTTCTTCTGCCGGACTAGTTCTCTTGCCCGTACCATCAGCCGCACCTGCCTGGTGAGCATGACCAGCAGATAGGCGGGCATGGCGCCCACCTGCAGCAACTGCTGTAGCGCCTGCTCGGCAACACTAGCTTTAAACTCAAGGATAGCATCAACCATAGTGAAAACACTGGTCTGCTGAGCATAACTGACCACTCCGGCTACATCCTCGGCTTCAATGCGGCGCCCGGCAGTAAACGAAACCAACTTGCTGATTTCGCTGGCCATATGCCACAGGTTGCTGCCCACTACCCTGGCTAACAGGTCTCGGGCCGGGGCAGATATACTGCCCCCTTCTTCAGCCACCCTCTGCTCAATCCACTGACGCAGCTCGGGCTCTTTGCGCAGTGGGAAAGACCTCACCTCTGCCCCAGCGGAGATTTTCCCCAGCAGAGGATTACGGCTACTTACGCCACTATCCATTAAGACCAGTATCGTGCTTTCCGGCAGCCTACGAATACAGTCAGCGATTGACTTATATTGATTGGGCTGCTCCGACGCCGGCGATGACTTCTTCTTTTTCCCCAGCTTGCTTTTGGGCTCAAAGCGCTCCAGCAGCCCCCGGACGATAACTAGGCGTTTCTCCGCAAGAAAAGGCATCGTCTCGCATACCGTGGCTAGTTCGTTCAGGGTTAACTGCTGGCCATCCAGAATAGTAGTATTGGTTGCCAGCAGGCTCTGGTCGCCCATACCCTGTTTTATCTCCTCCAGCGACTGGCAAAGGGAAAAATCGTCCTCGCCTAATAACAGATACAACAAGGCTGGTTACTCTCTTTATTCTCTTTATCTTTGCCCCATTTTACCATACCACCACTTCAGCCAATAACTAGGGCTTGATAATCCACCACCTATTGAGGAATAATCCGACAAAGAGTAGAATAAGGCTAAACTCTACCCAGCATTACCAAAAGGAGTGTCAAGATGACCGAAAAAACTGACGAGGCCAAAAATGAAGTAAACAAGCTGGTTGGTATTGCCAGTGACCTAGAACTCCCCTCGGATGTAAGAACCAAAGCTACCCAGCGGTTGGGTAATGTTGGCACCCACGATGCCCTGCTCGCCCTGCTCGGCCTAGCCGCCAAAGAGACGTTATCCAAAGGCGAGAGAGACCTTGCCCTCAAGTATGCCCGAAAAATAGTAAAGTCTGGTTATTAAAAGATGACCAATGAGTGTCAGTATTGGCATCATCGGGCTGGCTAAAAGCGGTCGCACCACCGTTTTCAATGCGCTGACCAAAGGGAAGGCGGAGACCGGAGGTTACACCCCGGAAGGCGTCCCCCACATCGGTGTCACCAGAGTCCCCGAACCCCGCCTGAAACAGCTGGTTGATATGCTTCAACCCCAGAAGATAGTCCCCGCCGAAGTAACCTATGTTGATATCGGTGCCTCCGTCAAGGATTTAGCCAAAGGTAAGACCGGAAGCGGCCAGTGGCTCACCCAGCTCAGCAATGTCGATGCCCTGATTAACGTCGCCCGAGCCTTTACTGATGAAAGCATACCCCACATTGAAGGCAGTCTGGATGTAAAACGGGATATCGCCAGCATGAATCTGGAGCTTACCTTCTCCGACCTGGCCATCATGGAGCGCCGGCTGGAGAGAATAGAGATAGCCCTCAAAAGCGCCAAGCCACCGGAGCGCCAGCACCTTATTCAGGAACAGGAAATGCTAGCCAGGCTCAAGGTCAACCTGGAAAAAGATCTGCCGATCCGAGAACTGGAGCTAACTGCTGAGGAAAATAAAACGCTGGCTAACTATCAGTTTCTTACCGCCAAGCCGCTGCTGAACGTGGTCAATATTGACGAAAACCAGCTATCTGAAGCGGGTTCTTTAGAAGCGGAACTGGGGGCGGAATACCAGCGACCAAAGTGCCGCCTGATTACATTCTGCGGCAAGCTGGAAATGGAGCTGACCGAGCTAGAGAATAGTGAGGCGGAGGAGTTGCGTGCCGGCTTCGGGATAACTGAATCGGGCATTGAATGTGTTATCAGGCTCTCTTACGAGCTGCTGGGGCTAATCTCGTTTTTCAGCATCGTTTCCCATGAAGTCAGAGCCTGGTCAATCAGACAGGGCACTGATGCCCTGAGAGCCGCCGGCAAGATCCACTCCGACATGGAACGGGGTTTTATTCGAGCCGAGGTAATCAGCTTTGAAGACCTAGTGAAGTGTGGCAATCTGGCGGAAGCCCGCAAGAAAGGGCTGGTCCGGCTGGAAGGCAAGAGCTACATCGTTCAGGATGGTGATGTCATCACTTTCCTGTTTAATATCTAGCTTTAAGCCCTTATCTCTTCCTTCATGAATTTAATATAGGAAACGGCAAAGCACACCGCAGTGAGGGCAATCAGGCTGACCATATGCGGCCATACTAATAGCAGACTCTGATCCAGAGAGAGGGGATTGGGTATTAGCCGGTAGCCCCCGACACCCAGAATCTGAATCGTCTGTCCCAATGTCCTGGCTCCCGGTACCAGAATAACCGATATTGCCTCCTGATAGAGCCTGACCGGAGAGACCTGCAGAACAGCACTCTGTATCCCCAAATTGCTGAGGTAAACTTCGGTACCAGCTTCCTCCAGGGGCACCATAAAGTTAGCCACAATCCCGGCCAGCATCGGCATGAAAAAGAACAGAAATATCCACACCGCTATTGAGGCCAGGGCTGATGTAGCCACCCGGCGGAAGAATATTGAGAACAGTATCGACAACCCCAGCCAGAAGGCCCCATAGAAAATGGTTACCACCAAGAAAAGCATGAGCCGGATAACCTCTTCTGAATTCGGTGGCACTCCAATCATGCGGAGACCGACTCCAGCCACCAGTAAAACGATGCTGGTTACCATAATAGCAATGGTAACCACCCCGGCCAGAAACTTACCGTTGATAACCGCATCCCGGTAGATTGGCTGGGACAGGAGACGGCTCATCGTGCCGCTGTTTCTCTCCTCATTGATGGCATCAAAGCCGAGAGCGATGCCAACTATGGGCACAAAAAAGACCGCCATCATGTTCAAAAACTGCAGCAGGCCGGGCAAGGTCTCATCAGCGGTGGTAAAAAGCTTGAGGAAAATAAACTGGTTGCTTTCCGCCGCCTGGGCCAGTATGTTCTGACTATCTATATATAGAGTGAATACACCGGCCACCGCGACCATGGCAAACAATATCAGAAAGCGCCAGCTGGTAAAGTCGTCAGCTAATTCTTTGCCAAAGACAGTCATCAATCCACGCATATTAAACCTCGTGAAAGTACTTCATATATATGTCTTCTAAAGCGTAGCTCTTAATCTTCATCCCTATCAGCGAACCGTCACCGGCGATAATTGCCTTGGCAATCTGTGGCCTCAGGTCTTGGGTGCAGCCCACCAGCAGCAAATCCCCCGACCTCTCCACCTCAACCACGCCGTTAATCTGTTTGATACGGTCAACAATGTCCGCTGTGACTTCAGCCAGCTGAATCTCAACTTTAAAGCGTCCGCCACCCAGAGCGTCCTTCATCAGCTGTTCCACCATGCCTTCCGCCAGCATTCGCCCCTTGCCAATAATGCCGACGCGGCGGCAGATGCGCTGCACCTGATTTAATTGATGGGAGGACATGATAATGGTCATATTGTGCTCCCGGGCTATTTTTTTAATTAGGTCAAGAATCTGGTTCACCCCTTCCGGGTCAATAGCAATGGTTGGCTCATCCAAAATGGCAATCTGGGGCATCTTCACCAGCATATCAGCGATGGCTAAGCGCTGCTTCATCCCTCTCGAGAACTCACCCACCTTCTGATCAGCGGCGGTGGACAGGCCTACCGTGTCCAGTGACTCACCAACTCTATCCGGAATCAGCCACTCCGCCAGGTCATTCAGTCTAGCGGTGTAGGCCAGGTTCTGCTCCGCCGTCAGGTCTTCGTAGAAACCCACCGTTTCCGGGATATAACCGGTAATCCGTTTCACCTTGAGCGGCTCTCTGGTGGAATCATAACCGCAGACCCGCACCACTCCCGAAGTCGGCTCGGTTAACCCGAGCAACATCAATATGGTGGTCGTCTTGCCGGCACCATTAGGGCCCAGAAAGCCGAAAATCTCCCCTTCCTCCACACGGAGGTTCAGCTTATCCACCACCGTGACGCCGTCATAAGCTTTGGTCAAGTCTACTGTTTCGACAACCAGTTGTTTGCTCACTCGCTCATCGCCTGCCTAAACGCCGGAAAATTATGGCTAAACCAGCAATAACCGCCAGCACAATTAAAATGCCAACCCAACCCCAAATCGTCGGTGTCATTACGGTTATCCTCATCTTCAACGGGTCGGCCGAGTATTCTTCACTGTCAGCAAACAGGGTAATAGCGTAATCACCGGCAATCACCTTGTCCGGCGGCCTTATGGTTACCGTTACTTCCTGGGCCAGCCCTGGCTCTAACGACTCCACCGGGTCGGGATTAAAGGTTACCATCCAGCCCTCCAGTGTACCGGAGGAGAAACGGACCGTGTCCAGGACTATCGAGCCGGTGTTTTCCACCCGAACCGTCAGGTAATTATCCTCACCGGCGGTTACCTCGGTGTTCAGCCG
Organism: Dehalococcoidia bacterium; assembly: GCA_020353235.1. GTDB lineage: Bacteria > Chloroflexota > Dehalococcoidia > Dehalococcoidales > JAUYDJ01. Next base: position 763,460 of record CP070693.1, read on the forward strand.
CCCGGTAGCGGGATAAAAATTAAACTGATACAGGGCGGTCACCACGGCGGTTAGTTCAACCGATTCATAAATATCGCCCAGGCTTACCTCAAAAGTTGCCTTGTATTCACCGGGCGCCGGTTTTTGGCCTTTAGGTGGCGTAAGCTTGACGAAGAGTGTTTCTACCGGATATTCCTTCTCTGGGTCGGCCACTTTCAGACCGATGCGGTCAGTCACCGCCACCTTTGTCCCCAGTCCGGCTTCGGTGACGACTTCCCACTTGGGTGGTCCGCTAACGGCAATGTCAAACTCCCTGAATTCCTTGCCGTACCACCTCAGCTCAAGCTGAAACTCAAACTCTTCTCCCGATTTTTCCCTCAACACGGGGTACTTGGCAATAACCTCAAGCCACTCTTCGGCGGCAGGCTCCTCCTGATTTGACGACACCACCAGAGCGCCATCACCGGCTTGCTGAGCCGCCAGTGCCACCTGGTCTCCGCCCAAGCTACTAAACAAGCCCAAGCATAAAAATAAACCGAGAAGATAGTGAATTACGCGATACCTGCTCATTGATTCCCTCCATTAACCAGTTTTGAACCCAAAAATGCTACGGTAAAAACCTCAGGGGCTACCTCATATTTTAGACAAAATAGTTAAAAAGTCAACTGCTAACCATTTTTTCTATTTTTTACGAGGCAGGCGGCGGAGCCAGCCCATGAGCTGCCAGCAGGGATTTATCATTCAGAATAAGGCTGGTAGCATCATCGATAACTATCTGGCCGCGGTCAAGAATGACCGTCCGTGAGCACAAAGCCCGCACCAGTTCCAGGTCATGAGTGGCTACTATTTTGGTCATCGGCAACCGGCGCAGCAGGCTTATTAAAGACCACTTGCTCCGCGGGTCAAGGTTGCCGGATGGTTCATCAAGGGCCAGAATCTGCGGGCTCATTGATAGGACAGTGGCAATGGCAATCCGCTTTCTCTCCCCGATACTGAGGTGATGGGAGGAACGTTTCTCATAGCCAGTCATGCCTACCCACTCCAGGGCTTTACTCACTGCCCGGTGCACCTCTGCCTCGGAATAGCCCATATTAATCGGGCCGAAGGCGACATCGTCAAAGACAGTCGGCGAGAACAACTGGTCATCCGGGTCCTGAAATACCAGTCCCACCCGGCTCCGCACCCACCTCAGGTTTTTGTCGTTAACCGGCCGGTCAAATACCTTCACCGTGCCGTTACTGTGCAGGATACCGTTCAGGTGAAGCAGCAGAGTGGATTTACCGGCGCCATTGGGGCCGATAACGGCCACGCTTTCACCCTGACCGACCGTCAGGCTCAAACCGGATAGCGCCGGCTGGCCATCGGGATAGATAAAAGATAGATTATTAATCTTGATTACTTCGTTCAAATTGCCTCCGCTAAAACAAAAAGGTAAACAGGCTAATTAAAGTGAGCACCAGGATACCGCCGATGCCAAAGTAGGCATCGGCTACCCGGAAGCTCAAATGGTTCAGCGTCCGGATGTGCCCGTCAAAACCACGGGCGGCCATGGCCACATAAACCCGCTCCCCCCGCTCATAACTGCGGATAAACAGGGTGCCAATCATGTTGCCGATGGTAGTGACCTGCCACCGCCTGCCCCCGCCGAAATTGCGGCTATCTCTCGCCTGTTTCATACGCATCGCCTCATCCACCACGATAAAAAGGTAGCGGTACATAAAAGACAGTATCATCACCATCACCCGGGGCAGGCGCACTTTTTCCAGACCACGGAGCAGGTGGGGTAGCTTGGTCGTTGAGGTCAGCCAGATGAGGCTCAAGATAGAAAGCCAGGACTTGATAACAATATTGACCAGAACCTGAAGACCGCTATAGGTAACCGTTACCTGCCACAGCCACATATTGTAGCTGCCGGCTACCTCACCCTCTTTAAAAAAGGGAATAAAGAGCGCAATCAGCAGCACAAAGGGCATGATTATCAGCGAGCGCTTTAAAACATAGCCGGCGGGCAATTTGCCCACCAGAAGCAGGCCAGCCATCAGCGCCGCATAAAGCATATAGACCAGCCAGCTATCCGGCGGCGTCAGCACCACCACCAGGATAAAGAGAAAGCTGATAATAAACTTAGTGCGCGGGTCGAGCCGATGAATAAAGCTGTCCCGGTCGCTATACTGGTCGAGAAAACCGTGCTTCACTAAACCATCTCCCTCCGGCTTGATACCAGCAGCCAGGCCAGGCCATAGGCGATACCGAATAGAACAAGGGTGCCGACCATGCCGGCCAGTATGGTCGCCAGCGCCTTATTCTCCAACCCGGGAAAGACATAGTCAGCAATAAGCGAAAATGGTGCCGCCTGCGCCAGTTCCATAAAACCGACATCCTCAGCCACCCGCTCCAGCCCGTCCGGCGAAGATGACGCCAGCGGGGCCAGCAAGACCAGTGCCAGACAGGCAACTAAAGCGATTAACCACCACTTTGACTTCAACTTCTGTCTCCTAAATACGCTGCAGCTGCATCAGGTCAGCCCGGGTTGCCATCACCAGGCTGAGCACAGCCGCGGTAATCAGCCCCTCACCGATGCCAATCAGGGCGTGAACACCGGCCATCGCCGGTAGGACCACCCCAATTGGTGATGCTCCGGAGAGGGCTAACTCAATGGCGCAGGCAATTGAGGCCAGTAGAACCGAGCTCCAGGCACCAAAGGCGCTGCCTACCAGCTTACCCCTACGGCTACTACCTAGGAGTGAGTTAACCAGACGGTAGCCATAATAGCCGGCGAAGCTGGCGATAATACCCATGTTAAATATGTTGGCGCCCAGCGCCAGCAAGCCACCATCCTGAAAGATGAGCGATTGGGCAATGAGCACACAGCTCATCACCAGCACCGCTGCCCACGGTCCGAGCAGTATGGCAGCCAGGGCGGCGCCAATAACATGCCCCGAGGTGCCACCGGCAATGGGGAAGTTGAGCATCTGAGCGGCAAAGATAAAGGCAGCCAGCACTCCCATCAGCGGCACCTGCTTTTCGCTCAATTTGCGGTTGGCTACCCGCACCGCATTGCCCACCCCACCCGCAGATACGACATAGGTAGTGGCTACGGTGGTTATATTGAGAAAGCCGTCTGGAATATGCATCACCACTCCCCTTACTACGATTTAACGCAACTGCAACTTATTGCAGCTATTGGGTTAAAAAATAAAGGTCTTTCACCTCTTCACTGTTTTATTATAGCGCAATTATTTAATCGGGGCAATGCAAGGCTTCGCACCAGAAATCATGGGTAATAAATTTACTGGCGGCACTTCTGGCAGAGGCCGAAAATACCCAGGTGCCTCAAGTCGGCGGTAAACTGGTATTCCTGGAGCAAGGTTTTTTTCAGGGGTGACAGCGTCGATTCCTCAAGGTCAATAATCTCCCCGCACTGCTGGCAAATCAGGTGATGATGGTGCCCCTTGGCGGCGGGATGATACCTGACCCGGCCTCCCCCCAGGTCAGTCTCGGTGACCAGACCGAGTCGGGTGAGCAAGTCCAGAGTGCGGTAAACCGTGGAGATATTGACATGGGGATATTTAGCCACCACCTGAACATAGATTTCCTCAGCGCTAATGTGCCCGTCACTATTCTCAATGGCGGCTAAAACCAGCATTCGCTGTGGCGTTAGCCGATAGCCCAGTTCGGCTAAGCGGCTAACCATATCCCTTGGTTTGTCCATCTGACCTTCACCCACTAAAAAACTGGTCTACATTATAGCAAAGACGTCTAGGTTCGTCCAAATTCTCTCTTTAACTGGTCTGAACTGAGCTGAATCATGGTCGGGCGACCATGGGGACAGGTTCGGGGAGAGGTGACCTGCTCCAGCTGCCGCAGCAGCTCGCGCATTTCGTCATCGGTCAATGTCTGCCCCGCCCTTACCGCACCATGGCAGGCCATAGATATCGCCAGAATCTCTTGCCAGTCTCCCCTCCCCTCCCCGCCAAGCGAGTCCATCAACTCCCGCAGCACGGCGGACCAGTCCTTATCATTAAGCAGGGCGGGCACCGCCCGCACCAGAAAGGTCCGCTTGCCGAAGGGCTCAATGGTGAAACCGAATTCTTTAAGCCCGGCGTAGTGCGATTTCAGCACCTCGTTCTGCCCCGGGCTGACCTCAATTGTTGCCGGCTCAAGGAGCCCCTGGACCTCTATCTGGGAAGGCTGGTATTTAATCCGCTCAAAAAGAATACGCTCGTGGGCGGCATGCTGGTCAATAAGATATAACCCGTCCGGGCCCTCGGCGATAATATAGCTATTGAATAGCTGTCCCAGGACGCGCAGCACCGGCAGCGCGGCAGTCGGCGTATAATCTCCCGCTGCTGGAGCGGCAGCCCTGTCTCTAATTTCGGCTGTTGCCCACAACTCCGGCTCGGCAACCGCGGCACCGTAGCCGGCAGCTTTTTCTTCCATCCGGGGCACCGGTGCCTGCTCGATTAAAGCCCGCCGCACTGCTCTCTGGACAGCACTAAAAACAAGGTCCCCCTTGGTGAATTTTACCGCCGTCTTGGTCGGGTGAACGTTAACATCTAGCTCCTCAGGCGGGAGGGCAATATTGATAACCGCTATCGGGTGTCTCCCCACCATCAACAGACCATGATAGGCCTCTTCTAGCGCCCGGTTCAGCAGGCAGCTATTTATCCAGCGGCGGTTAACGAAAAAGCTGAGATAGCCCCGGCTGGAACGGCTTACTGAAGGGGTACTCGTCATGCCGAGCACCTGAATCTGGTGGTCGTCCCCCCACCCCCCTTCCCCACTGACAACCTCCAGCATCTGCCGGGCAACTTCTGCGCTATAGACCGAGATAATGCTATCAATGAGGCGGCAGGTGCCGGCGGTTCTGAGGGCTACCCGGCCATCAATGGACAGGCTGAACCTGATTTCGGGGAAGGCGAGGGCATACTGGCTCAAGACGCTGGCGATATGGCCGTTTTCGGTCGCCGCCGACTTGAGGAATTTCAGCCGGGCAGGTACCTGACGGAACAGGTTGCGCACCGTAACCGTGGTCCCTTGAGAGCGCCCCTGGCTTTCCTGCTTGACCACGGTGCCATCCCGGACGCTGATAAAACTGCCGGGCGCCTCGCCGGCGGCAGCGGTAACCATATCCACCTGAGCCACGGCGGTGATGCTGGGCAGTGCCTCGCCGCGAAAGCCGAGGCTGGCAACCGTGCTCAGGTCTTCAAAAGCGTTTATCTTGCTGGTGGCGTGCCGGCTGAAGGCAAGCTCCACTTCCCCGGCGGGAATACCCACCCCGTCGTCGATTACCCGAATCTGGCTCAGTCCACCACCCCTGACCTCAACCGAGATTTGAGTTGCCGCTGCATCCAGCGAATTCTCCACCAGCTCCTTGACCACCGAAGCCGGGCGTTCTACCACCTCACCGGCGGCAATTCGGGAGACAACCTCGGGGTCCAGGACTCTAATCGGCATGCTAGCAATAACTATACACGGTAAGACCGAGTTATGGCAAAGGGTAAATTGACACTGGGCTTCAGGGTGAGTAAAATCAAGCCAAGCATAGCCAGCTAATGGCTCAGGATATCAGGAGTACCCGAGTTGAAAGCAGTTATCTTAGCCGCCGGGGAAGGCAATCGGATGCGCCCCCTCACCTACACCCGACCCAAGGTAATGCTACCTATCGCCAACAGGCCCATTCTGGAGCACCTGCTCCTTGAAGCCAAACAGGCCGGAATCAAAGAGTTTATCCTGGTTGCCGGCTACCACGATGAACAGGTGCGGGACTACTTTGGCAACGGTGATAAATGGGGAGTAAAAATTGACTACTGCCGCCAGCGGCGGCAACTGGGCACGGCTGATGCCCTGAAACTGGTCAGGGATCTGGTTGATGGCAACTTCTTGCTGATAAACGGGGACATTATCGTCAGCCAGGAGGATATCAAAAAGCTGGCTCACAAGCGCGATAATACCATGAGTATTGTCGAGGTCAAAGATACCCGGGAACTGGGGGTAGTGGCGGTAAAGCAGTCCAGAGTGGTCGGCATCTATGAAAAAACGGAAAAGCCCCCCTCCCATTTAGCCAATGCTGGTTTATATCTCTTCACTCCCTATATATTCAAGGCAGTATCCGGCACCGAAAAATCACCACGGGGGGAGTATGAGATAACCTCCTCCCTGCAGCTACTGATAGACAAGGGAAATCCCGTTCTAGCCCAGAAAATAGGCTACTGGCTTGACCTGAGCTATCCCTGGGACCTGCTGCCGGCCAATGAGTTTCTGCTCGGCACCACCCAGTCGCAAAACCGGGGTGAAATAGAAGATAACGTCATCATCAAAGGTGCGGTAGCTATCGGCCAAGACAGTATTATCCGGTCGGGATCATATCTGGTGGGGCCAATCGTAATCGGGGCGGGCTGTGACCTCGGCCCCAGCTGCTATATCCGTCCCCATACCGCCATCGGCGATAACTGCCACATCGGCCACGGTGTAGAAATCAAAAACTCGATAATCATGCCGGGCACCAAAATCCCCCACCTCAGCTATGTCGGCGATAGCATCATCGGCGAAGAGTGCAATCTCGGCGCCGGCACCAAGATTGCCAATCTCAGACTTGATAGAAGGGATATAATAGTCAGCGGTGTGGCTACCAAACGGCGTAAGCTGGGGGCGATAATCGGCGACCGGGTTGAAACTGGCATCAATGTCAGCGTTAATATCGGCAGTATGATCGGTAACAATACCCACATCGGGCCCGGGGTAAGTGTCAGCGGGGTTATTGCCCCGCATTCAAAAATATTATAGAGGTAAGAAAATGAAACAAGCGGTAATTCTAGCGGCTGGTGAGGGACAGAGACTGAGGCCATTTACCGCCACCAAGCCCAAGGTAATGCTGACCATAGCCGGCAAGCCGATACTGCAGTATGTGGTTGAGTCACTCGCCCGGCGGGGGATTCGCAACATTGTGCTCGTCGTCGGCTACCGCCGGCAGCAGATATTTGACAGTGTCGGCTCGGGGGAGGAACTGGGGGTGGAGATAACCTATGTCACCCAGGAAAAGCAGCTGGGTACCGCCCATGCCCTCGCCCAGGCAAAGGCTAAGGTTGATAAAGAGTTTCTGGTTCTGCCCGGCGACAATCTGATTGACGCCGACACCATTGCCTGCCTTGAGAGCCTGACGCCGGATGCCATGCTGGTGAAGAGGGTGGATAACCCCCTGAGATACGGTGTGGTAACCCTGGCCGAAAGCGCGGTCAAGGATATCACCGAGAAGCCCAAGGAAGCCGCCAGCAATATCGTCAATACCGGTATCTATGCCTTTACCCGGAAAATCTTTGATTTTATTGAGTCCGAGCTGGATATTCCCGATGTCCTCAACAAAATGATTGCCCAGGGCCATCAAGTCAGGGCTAGAGAAACCGACAGCACCTGGCTGGACGTAGCCTACCCCTGGGATATATTAAGCCTGAACAGCATCGTCCTGCCGCGAATCCCGGCCAGCCTGGGAGGTATCATTGAGACCGGCGCTTCGCTAAAGGGGCTGGTCTCGGTAGGTAAAGATACGGTGATAAGGTCAAACTGCTACATCTCCGGTCCGGTGGTTATCGGCACCGGCTGTGAGATTGGGCCCAACGCCTGCATTCTGCCCGCCACCAGTATCGGCAACAATGTGGTTATCTCACCCTTCACCGAGATAAAAAACAGCGTCATTGGCAACGATGTCAGCCTGGGGCCAGGCTGCTTCATCCAGGACTCGGTTATTGACCGGGGGAGTATCATCGAAGGGCAATTCACCGCCTTCAGCCGTCAGGCTGAGGTCAAGATTGACGATGAGCACCACTCGGTCAGTGTCGGGGCAATGCTCGGCGAGGACTGCCAGATTGGCAGCGGCGTGGTGGCCCAGTCCGGCGTCGTCGTCGGCAATCACAGCCAGATACAGGCCCTGAAGATAATCAGCGGTCGGTTACCCGACCGTAGTCTGGTCATTTAAATATGTGTGGTATTATTGGCTACATCGGCTCAAGGCAAGCCCAGCCCATATTGCTTAACTGTCTGGGCAGGCTGGAATACCGCGGTTATGATTCCTGTGGTATCGCAGTGTCCGAGCACGGCATCAACGTATGCAAGGATGCCATCCGGGTGGAAGCCCTGAAGAAAACGATGCCCCGGCTCAACGGGACCGCCGGCATCGGTCATACCCGCTGGGCAACCCACGGTGCGCCGTCCCTGATAAACGCCCACCCCCACCTCGACTGCAGCGGCAAGATTGCCGTGGTGCACAACGGCATAATCACCAACTATCAGAAATTAAGAGACCAGCTAACCGGTGAGGGGCACCAGTTTGTCTCCGAGACGGACACCGAAGTAATACCCCACCTGATTGAGAAGTACTATCACGGCAACCTAGAAACCGCCGTAGCCGCTGCCCTGAATGATATCGAGGGCTCCTATGCCATCATCGTGCTGGCTACCGATGAGCCCAAGCTGGTCGCCGCCCGCAAGGATAGCCCGATAATCATCAGCCTGGGTGACCGGGAAAACTTTATCGCCTCCGATGTGCCAGCGATTCTGGACTACTCCAACCGGGTGGTATACCTGGAAGACGGTGACATCGGCGTTATTACCACCGACAGCATCAAGGTCAGCCGGCGCGGCAGCGAAGTGGCCACCAAAGTGCACCAGATATCCTGGACGGTGGAGGATGCCCAGAAGGCGGGCTACGAGCACTTCATGCTCAAGGAGATACACGAGCAACCCAAGGTAATACGGGATACCCTGGCCGGCTGGGTCTCCGGTGAGGCACTGGAGGATTTAGCCACGATGTGGGCCGACGACATCAACGCCCTGCTGATATTAGCCTGCGGCACCTCCTACCATGCCGCCCTAATTGGCAAACAGATGGGGCAGGAGCTGCTCAAAATTCCGGTGCGGGCTGAGCTTGCCTCTGAGTTCAACTACTCAACTCAACTCCTGGACCGGACGCTGGCGATTGCCATTACTCAGTCCGGCGAGACCGCCGACACTCTGAAGGCGATGAAAAAACTGAAAGAGGTGGGCTGTCAGACTCTAGCCATCACCAATGTGGTCGGCAGCACCGCCAGCCGAATTGCCGACCGGACCCTCTATACTAGGGCTGGCCCGGAGATAAGCGTCGCCGCCACCAAGAGCTTCACCGCCCAGCTTATGGTGTTATACCAGCTAATGATGGCCCACCCTGAAATTGGGGCGCGTAAATTAAACAGCATGACCAAAGAACTGCGACAACTGCCCAATAAGGTGCAGCAGGTGCTGGACAACGAGGGTGAGACGGCACAGTACGCCCAAGAGCTGTCCCGATACGAAAACATATTCTACATCGGACGGGGGATAAACTTCCCGGTAGCCCTGGAGGGAGCCCTCAAGCTGAAGGAGATCTCCTATATTCATGGTGAGGGCTATGCCGCCGGGGAGCTGAAGCACGGTCCCTTTGCCCTGCTGGGCAGTGATACCCCGGTGATTGCCCTTTTAGCCCCGGACGACACCTACGAGCCGATGCTGACCAACATCAAAGAAGTCAAGGCAAGGGGTTCAGCCATCATTGCCCTTACCCGTGAGGGTGACGAGGATATTGAGAAAATAGCGGATAAAGTCCTTACTGTGCCCCAGGTTGAGGCGATATTCTCACCGGTGGTGAATACGGTCGCCCTGCAGCTGCTGGCCTACTATGCCGCCAGAGAGAGGGACTGCCCCATAGACTTTCCGCGAAATCTAGCCAAAAGTGTAACCGTAGAATAGCCGCTGGGGGCTAACGCTAAGCCTTGCTGAAGACCTTTCTTATATCGGGGTGAAGGCTGCGACCAATCTTGGCCACCGCCTCGTATCTGAGCTGGTTGAGTTTTCCCTGCTTTTGGGCAAACTCAGCCGCTGAATAAAGCTTCTCCGGATGCACGAAAATATCATCCACTATTCTAATCGCTTTGGGCACCTGAAAGCCGGTAGGCGAATCTATCCAATCTTCAAGACCACCCCTGAGCAGTGAGTCCAGTACCCCCATGGTGTATTCCAGCTTGATATCCTTGAAAGGTGCCCCCTCCCCGATGCCCCCGGTATTCAGTAGATAATAATTAAGGTGGGGAAGACCCTTAATTATTTGGTAGAAGATATTGGCATGCTGAGCCAGGTCACCGGCGACAAAGGGGTCATAGAAAAACTCGCTTCTGATTTGGCCGGCCTTAGTGGGGTCACCTGCCGAAGACTCCATCGCCTGCCCCAGAATCATCAGGGTGGTCGCCTGCTCCTGGGTCAGTTTTGATATGGCCGGAATCAACGGTCCCCGGGTAATAAGAATCAGGTTATCTATCTGATCGACATCAATATAACGGCTTGCATGCATAAAATCACTTCTCAGGATAACGGCCCGTCCGTTGGAGGTCTTTTCCAGATTATAGAAGTCAAAATCACCGTCATCATTGACATGAACATTTTCGCAGACGGTGTCCGGCTTTAACAATCCGTAGAATATCTCGGTCTGTTCCCCCGGGTTTACCCCTTCGGTTTTAACGAATACTCCCCCTGCCTCAAAGCCGTGAAAGGAGCCGTCAGGCATAAGGACCCCCCCATCATCCTGGATAAGCCAGGAGCGTTCGTTCCCCTTTCTGGCCAGGATGCGGCAGGTGGTAGTCGTCTTCCCATTAGCACTCAGGGCGACAAGCAGCGTCCGGTTCAGTTGGTAATCTCCATGTACTGATTGCAGGTAGTCTTCCCGGCAGCCGGCATGCAGGAAGATACCGCCACGCCGGGTCTTGGCTACCCAGTCCTCAGCGGCAAAGACCCCCTTCTTATACTAACCGATGTAGTTACCATTCCTGATTACCTTGACAAAGCGGCCGCCATCCATCATCGCCAGCCGGATAGTAATATCTTTCTGAGGTAGGGGCTTAGTTTTATTAGCCTCAAACGCCTCATCAGCGAAGAATATAACATGGTAGGCGGGCTGCTTCACCTCTTGCTTCGCCGGCATAAAGAGATTTCCCCCGCCGTAGGCGACATGGGCAAAACGCTCCGGGACAATTAACCGGACCACGGTATCGCTGTCCTTGTTGCCCACAATTCTATCAGTGGAAATAAGTTTTTCTTTGGCCAGGGCTGCCTCGCACTGGGCTAACAGCTTTTCTTCTTCCTTGCCAAAGGAACAGTCAACGCTGTTCTTGGTAAACATCGCCGAGCGGGAGCTGGGTTCACTTTCGGCGACAAAATTTCCGTAGGCCGTCTGCCTGACGCCGGGTTGCTTCTCCAGAAGCCTCCGCAACTCGGCCACCGCAGGGTTGTTGACCAGTCTCTTTTCAGCGATAGCCTTATCCCTGATTCTCTCCGCGGTCCGGACAAACTGCTCCAAATCAAACTTAGCCACTTCAATCTCCTTATCGGGTTTACCGGCCAGAAACAGGTTGATAAGCAACCCGTTAATATTATAGCATATGCTTAGCGCCAGGACTAACCCCAAAATCTCAGGGCAGCGGAATATTGACCGCCGAGAGATTAAGGTATAATAAAGGTGGTGGGTGGTCTGTGATTCGGGAATGTCAATCAGGTGAGGTGAAAGAGATATATGCTATCATCAATGAGGCGGCTAAAGCCTATGAAGGAGTTATCCCGGCTGACCGCTACCACCAGCCCTATATGCCGATGGCTGAACTCAAGCGGGAGATGAAACAGATGACCTTCTTCGGCGAGGAGATAAACGGGGAACTGGTCGGGGTGATGGGATTCCAGCCCGTCAGGGACATTACCCTCATCCGCCATGCCTATGTTTTACCGCAGTGGCAGAGACAGGGAATCGGCAGCCGTCTGCTCGGCTATCTTGAGCAACTGGTGGCTACGCCCCGCCTGCTGGTGGGAACCTGGGCGGAAGCCCGCTGGGCAATTGCCTTCTATCAAAAGCACGGCTTTCACCTGCTGCCCGACAAGGATGAGCTACTCAGAACCTACTGGAACATCCCCCAGCGTCAAGTTGAAACCTCAGTTGTGCTCGGGGTTGATATCAAAAAGGAGACAAAGGAGTAGAGATGGATAGCAAGTGGTGTAGTCGAATTATGCAAGCTACCATGATTGCTCTCGTTCTGGCGGCAATATGCCAGGAACTGGAAAAGCCGGAAGCGGAAAGAAAGTGGCACGGGAAGGTTGCCGGCTTTGTCCCCTATGACTTCCGCATACCCACCAAAGAAAAACTGAAAGAAGCCTACTGGAATCCTATGGAGAGACGGGTCTTTACTCCAGAGGTCTTCGGCATTGGCTGGGCAGTCAATTTCTACCGCCTGCTGGAGAATATGGGGATAATCAGTCAGGATGTCTCCGAGAAAAGCTTCCTGATGCCGACCAAGTCCATCAAAGAGGTGCTGGAACAGGCTCAGCCAGCCGATTGAGTCCCCACAACCCATCCCCGTTAACCCCCCCTAATTCAATCGGCATGAGCCGATTGGCTAAATTGCGCTTACTTCTGATATATACCTTGATGTAGTTATCGGTATAGCCCGACCACACCCCGTTGGTGCGCTTCTCCCACAAGACAGGGCGTGTCTTACCCCGAAAGCGCTGAGCGAATTCCCGGCTGCTTTCTCTGGCCAGAGCCAGCATTTTCTGGCTCCGCAGCTGCTTGACTTGGTCGCCGATCTGCCCCGGTAGATGAGACGCTGCCGTCTCCTGGCGCGGGGAGTAAGCAAAGACATGAAGGCGGGCAAAGTGCATTCGCCGACAGAAATCATAGCTCTCACTAAATTCAGCCTCCGTCTCACCCGGGAAGCCGACGATAACATCAGTGGTGATGGCTGCCTCAGGCAGTGAATCCCGAATTAAGGCTAGCGCCTGCTGATAATCAGTCGTAGTATAGCGCCGCTTCATCCGACCCAGCACCGCATCACTGCCACTCTGCAGGGACAGATGAAAGTGAGGGCACAGTCTTTCATCGGGCCACAGCCCGATAAGCTCAGCGGAGATTTCATAGGGCTGGAGAGAGGACAACCTCAACCTATTGACACCGGTGCCGGCCAAGATGTGCTCAATTAACCCCTTTAGATTAACGCCGTTATAGTTATAGGCGCCAATTCTGGTGCCGGTTAACACCACCTCCCGATAACCATCAGCTACCCTCTGGTTGACTTCGGTAATAATCTGGTCAACCGGCAGGCTCTTCTCCTCCCCCCGCACCAGAGGCACAATACAGTAGGCACAATAGTTACCGCAGCCGTCCTGAATCTTGATGAAGGCACGGGTCCTGAAACCGGTATAGCTCCGGCGGACCGGCTCGGGCAGAGCCCGGCGGGGACGGCAGAGGTAACCGTGCCCCTCAAGCCGGCTGACCAAATCGGCTTTGGCGTTATTGCCCAGCACCAGGTCAACCCCATTAATTTGGGCCAGCTCCTGAGACGCCCGCTCGGCATAGCAGCCGGTAGCCACCAGTCGGGCATCAGGGTTTTGCCGGTGGGCCCGCCGGAGCAGGTGGCGTGACTTGCTATCGGCAACATGGGTGACGGTGCAGGTATTCAAGATATAAATATCTGCTTCATCGGCGTCGGCTACCAGCCGGTAGCCAGCGGCGGTCAGCTGCTTAGCCAGGAGCTCAGTCTCTGCCTGATTGAGCTTGCAACCAATGGTATCCAAGGCAATCTTACTGCCTCTTTGGTCAGTGCTCATTTCAGGTTAAATTATACTTGCCGTGCCCTCACGCGGTCAAAGCCTAAATTTGCCCGCAGGCTGAAATTATGCCATAATATTAGCTATACTCAAGGGGTTACAGCTAAGCCGGAGAGGAGGGATAAACCCAATGAATGACGCCAATAACCGGGTGGTAGTCACCGGCATGGGCATACTGTGCCCGCTGGGACTGGATGTCGCCACGACCTGGGATAGTCTTATCTCAGCCAAGTCAGGGATTGACTACATCACCCTTTTTAATGCCAGCTCAATGGAGACCAAGTTCGCCGGTGAGGTCAAGGGATTTGAACCGAGCAATTACATTGACCGCAAGGAAGTCCGCCGTATGGACCGCTTTGCCCAGCTGTCCGTCGCCGCCAGTCTCCAGGCACTAGAGCAGGCCAGCATCCAGATAGACGCCAACAACCAGGACAGCACCGGTATCGTCGTTGGCAGCGGCATCGGCGGTCTGGGCACCCTGTTTGAACAGACCAAAATAATGCTGGAGAAGGGGCCGGACCGGGTGAGCCCCTTTCTCATCCCGATGATGATTGCCGATATCGCCGCCGCCCAGGTATCCATCGCGCTGAGGGTGAAGGGGCCGAACCTGTGCACCACTTCAGCCTGCTCCAGCGGCTCGGATGCCATCGGCGTGGCATATGAAATTGTGCGGCGGGGGGATGCTCGTATCATGATTACCGGCGGTGCCGAGGCGATAATCAACCCACTGGGCATCGCCTCTTTTAATGCCCTGAGGGCACTATCAACCCGAAATGACGCCCCCAAGCTAGCCTCCCGCCCCTTTGATGCCGAACGGGATGGCTTTGTCATTGGTGAAGGCGCCGCTATCCTTGTTTTAGAGAGTCTCAGCTCCGCCCGGGAGCGGGGGGCTAACATACTGGCTGAGGTTATCGGCTACGGCGCCAGCGGTGATGCTTTCCACGTTACCCAGCCCCTAGAAGACGGCGAGGGTGCCGTCAAGGCAATGCAGATGGCGCTGAAAAAAGCCGGGGTGACCACCAGTGAAATTGATTACATCAATGCCCACGGCACCTCTACCCCGCTAAATGACAAAACCGAAACTATCGCCATCAAGACCGTATTCGGTGACCGCGCCCACCATATTCCGGTAAGCTCGACCAAGTCAATGACGGGACACCTGATTGGCGCTGCCGGGGCGATTGAAGCCGCCATATGCATCTTAGCTATCCGGCACGGCGTAATACCGCCAACCATAAACCTCACTCACCCCGACCCGGAATGCGACTTAGATTATGTGCCCAATGAAGCCCGCCCGGCTGAGGTCAACACCACTCTGTCCAATTCCTTCGGCTTCGGTGGCCATAACTCGGTGCTTGTCTTTCGAAAATTTGCTGAGGCATAAGTTTGAACCATTGCCATTGGAAGCTTCTACCGCCGGTGCCAGATGAGCATCTGGCTACCAACGCCGGTCTGTCCCCTTTGGTTGCCCAGCTCCTGTATAACCGCGGGCTCAGTGAGCCTGCCCAGGTTGAGCTATTCATCGCCGCCGATAGCCGTCTGCTCGGCGACCCCCTGCTCCTGCCCGATATGCAGCCGGCAGTAGCCCGGGTCTACCGTGCCCTGCTCTCTGCGGAAAGCATCGCCGTTTACGGTGACTTTGACGTTGACGGCATCACCGGGACGGCTCTCCTGGTTCAGGGGCTATCCCTGCTGGGGGTTAAGGCAACCCCTTATATACCGCACCGCCTGACCGAGGGCTACGGGCTGAAGACCGCCGCCCTGGAAAACCTCCGCCAGCAGGGAGTCAGCCTGGTTATCACCGTTGACTGTGGCATCACCGCGGCAAGCGAGGTCAAGAAAGCCAAAAAGATGGGGCTGGATATCATCGTTACCGACCACCACACCCCGACCGAGGTAATCCCACCGGCTACCGCCGTGATTAACCCCCGGCTCCCCAGTTCAGCCTACCCCTTTGCCGAGCTAGCCGGCGTGGGGGTAGCCTTCAAGTTTTTGCAGGCCCTCTTCCAGAGTATCGGTAAAGAGGCACAGCTTCACAGTCTGATAGACCTGGCTGCCCTGGGTACCATCGCCGATATGACGCCGTTGCTCGGTGAAAACCGCTATTTGGTCAAAGAGGGGCTCAAGCTGATTAACGATAGCCCCCGTCTGGGGCTGAGCGAAATGATAACCCAGGCCGGGCTGAGCACGGGCAATCTTGACGCCGAAACGGTCTCCTGGGTCATCGCCCCCCGGCTCAATGCCGCCGGCAGATTGGCCCACGCCATGAGCAGCTATCAATTGCTGGTGACCGACTCATTGGTGGAGGCACAGGGGCTTACCTCATGGCTGCAGCAAAAAAATGAGGAAAGGCAGCGCATAACCAGCAAAGTATTAACCAGAGCCCGGGAGCAGGTACTGGCTCAGGAGATTTCACCCCTGCTCATCGCCGGCGATGAAGACTGCCCGGTGGGCATCGCCGGACTCATCGCCGGCAGACTGGCCGAGGAGTTTTACCGACCGGCGGTTTTTATCCGCCTCGGTGAGCAGATAAGCAGTGGCAGCTGCCGTAGCATCCCTGAATTTGATATTCTCCAGGCACTGGGCCAGTGCCAGCGCCTTCTGTCCCGCTTTGGCGGGCATTCCCAGGCCGCCGGTCTGACCCTGCCCACCCGGAATCTATCCCGCTTCAAACAGTGCCTCTCCGAGCTGGCCGCCAGCCAGCTCGCTGGGCTTGACCTCCGTCCCTCGCTGGATATTGACGCCGAGGTTGCCCTGCCCGACCTTAACGAGGCTGTCTTCTCCGCCATCCAGCAGCTGGCTCCCTTTGGCTGCGGTAACCCCCTGCCCGTCTTTCTCAGCCGCCAGGTAGAGATGGTTGACTGCCGCACCATGGGTAGCGATGGCACCCACCTCAGGTCAAAACTGCAGCAGGGCGGCACCGTCTGGGAGGGAGTCGGTTTTGGATTGGGTAATTTTCGGGAGGAGCTATCATCGCCGCTTGACATTGTGTATAATCTGGAAATAGATCGCTGGGGCGGGCAAGAGAAGCTGAGACTTAATATCCTGGACTTTGCCCCGGCCGGAATGGAGAGGGAATATGACCAGTGAAATAAGTTTTAGTGCCCTCGCTATTAGCATTGCCTACTTAATCGGCTCCATCCCCACCGCTTATATCACCGGCCGGCTCGTTAAAGGGTTTGACATCCGCCAGGTAGGCACCCGGAATATGGGCGCCATGAATGTCTTCTACCAGGTCGGTTTTCTGGCCGGACTAATGGTGCTGGCAATAGATATCAGCAAGGGAGCCGCCGTGGTCGCCCTGGCACGCCTGATGGGAACACCCGAGATAATTCAGCTGCTAGCCGGTGCCTTTGCCGTAATCGGCCACGGCTTCACCATATTCCTCAGGTTCCGCGGCGGGCGGGGCGGGGCAACCTGCATTGGCGTCCTGGCCTATCTCATGCCCTGGGGCATCCCCATATATCTGGCTGTTTTCGGCGTCGGCCTGCTTTTCACCCGCTTCCCGACCTTCAGCTACAGCCTCGCCCTGGTCAGTTTCCCCTTCATTGCCTGGCTGATGTATCACGATGGCACGCTGGTAGTCTATACCATATTGCTCCTGCTCCTGCCGGCAATTAAGTACATCCCCAGAGTAAAGGAAATGCGGGACAAAGCCGGCAGCTGGCGCCACGTCCTGCTGCGGCGGGGCTTGAAAGACAGGCTCTAGGTCAGCGCTTTCACCAGACCGACCTGATATGCCCGGCGATAATATCAATGACCTCAAACAGATTAGCCGATGGTAGCTGGTAAGCAACCCTTACTTTGGCGCACTCACTACCCGGCAAAATCGAAAGACCGCCTTCCATTTCAGCCTGCCCCAGCTTGTCTTTAAGGCGGGGGTCGTAATTGAGCTCCCGGCAAAGCCACTCATCACCTTTCCACTCAATATCACCCCCTCCACCCAACACCCCCAGCGCCCCTTTCCGGACCAGCCCGGTCTTCTTCCGGCTCGTTTTAGCCAGCCATAAACCGGTCCCGACCGAGTAGTCAGCGAAAAGACGGTCCCCGAACGGGGTCGCTTTGCTGACCACATTGATAAGGTCAACATTACGGCCCCCTATCTTGATGGCGCCCTGGCACCTCTCCATTGAAGCCCGTCGGGCGCCCCTTGCGCCCGCTTTTTTATCTACCTCTGAAAGAGTCGCGTAGATGCCCATACCCTGCAGGTGGTCTAGCAGCAAGCTCACGTCTTTAGGACTGCCCTTTTTCAGCTTCATGAATGGTCGTGCCAGACCAATCACCGCCAGAAACAAGAGGAGGACAATGACAAAAGTATCCCACCATTCCATGTCAACCTGCCCGAGAAGAGGTACCAGACTTAAAAAGCCCGGCTAATGCTCAATCTGCTTGATCTGGTAGCGCAGCTTGCCGACGGGTACGGTTACCTCCACCGTTTCCCCCTGCCGCCGTCCGAATACCGCCTTGCCAATGGGGGAGAGGCTGGAAATTTTGCCCTGGCTCGGGTCTACCTCGCGGGGGCTAACCATGGTATAGCGCAGTTCTTCCCCGGAAGCCAGGTCACACAGAATAATACGGTCACCGATGCCTACCTTAGGCGCCGGCGCCTCTTTTTCGGCAATGATAACCGCTGATTTCAGCGTTGCCTCTATCTCCCGGATGCGCCCCTCCAGCCGACCGTGTTCCTGCCGGGCGGCTTCCAGAGGCGCGTTCTCCCGAAAGTCTTTATCGGCGGCAGCGCGGCGTATTTCGGCAATAATCTCGGTACGCTTGGCCTTCAGCACCGTCAGCTCCGCTTCCAGTTTGGCGTAGCCCTCGCCGGTCAAGGGAACCGCTTTTACCGAACCGCGGCGAGAGCCGGGGACGGGGGCGGTCTTCCCCTTTCTCACCCGCAGGTTGGTGGCCAGATTTTTAGCCGTCCACCCCGCCTGCCTGGCATGAATCAGGAAGGCCCGGGTCAGCTCCAGCTTCTGGTTATAGTCAGTATCAGAGCGGGATAGCTGTTCGGCATATCTGGCTACCTCGGGTGCGGTAAGCCCGGCGACGGGTCGCTCCCAGCCGTACCAGCGCACAAAGCGATAGACCTCCTGCTGGCTGAGACTCCTGTTCTCCGGGGATAAACTGGCCAGAAAACGAGTGGCCGCTTCACTCAAACTCGGGCCAGGCTCACTCATCGATATCACCCCCGCTAGAGATTTCACTTCATATTCTAAGCGCTAACCACGCTTGGGTCAATAAGATTAGACTGCGCTCTTCATCCCTATTTTGAGCGAAACGGAATCTTGACCACCCCGATGGCTCGGGCTAACAGCTGGTGCCCCACCAGCCTCAATATCACCTCACCATGCCAGTCAAAAGACACTTCTTCCGCTTTAAGCAGGGCATCATCAATACCACTGGACTTTATTATGTCAAAGGCACGGTCAATCTGGGCATCACTCATATGCTCATAGAGCTTCCGTGCCCAGTAGCCCATCCTCAATTCCCTCCCCAGCCTCCTCCGCCACCCCCTCTCATAGCCCGCCAGGCTCCTGGCGGACAGGTCACCACGCCCCAGTGCCTGATGCAGGATAGCCACGGCAATATCGGCACAGAGCAGGCCATAGTAAATACCGCCGCCGGTGGTCGGCTTCACCTGCCCGGCAGCCCCACCCACCACCAGCAGCCGGTCACCATAGGTCTTAGCCAGCGGCTTAAGCAAAATTCCGCGATAACTTGGTTTAGTCCCGGCGGAGGCTATTTTCCCCTCAGCCTCAAGGGATGAGAGCAGCTTCGGGAGATAAAACTCAGGGCGGCGCCGGGAAAGCAGCCCGACCAGAGCTTTGTCTGGCGAGGTCGGCACCAGCCAGCCGAAAAAGCCCGGTGCCACCTCCCGACCGAAATAGACCTCAACTTCCTCCACCCCACTCATCACCTCCACCTGACCCCCCATAACCGAATCACCAGCCTTGCCCAGCCCCAGCTGTTGAGTCAGACTTGAGCCGAAGCCGGTAGCGATGACTACCGCTCTTGCCTTGAAATCCAAGCGCTCCCCCTGCCCGACGGCTTCAACCCTAACGCCGTCATCGCCAATACTGATACTGCTGACCAGGCTACCCAGCCAGTAGTCCACCCCCCTGCCCTGAGCCTGCTTCGCCAGCGAGGCATCAAGCCCCGCCCGGTCAATGATGCAGGCCTGGGTTTCCGGCCGCCACACCCTGAGCAGCCTGCCTGAGGGTGAAAATAATTTGGCACTGTTGGCCCGCCGCAGAATAATATCCTCGCCAAGGGCAAATGAGTCAACGCACCTAGGGCTGATGATGCCGGCACAGCAAATTTTCTCCCCCAAGGCTGCCTTCTGCTCTACTACCGCTAGGCTATGCCCCTTCTCCGCCAGCTGGGAAGCTATATAGCTCCCCACCGGTCCAGCGCCCACAATGATTACGTCATAACTTTTCACTGGCTAGACTCCCCACCCAATGCCTCTTTCAGCTCCTGGCGCCTGGTCATCTCCGAGACCGTCTCCAGGAATTCTTTAAGGGAGACACTCTGTTGTCTCAGCTCTTTCATCTCAACGCCGATAGGGCTGATTGAGGTCGGCATATCGGCGTAAGTCCCGTGAAAGGCAAAATAGGCCTGATTCAGCTTCCGGATATAGTAGCCCTTGCCGGCCAGATACTGGCGCTTCTGCTCCATAAACTCCTCAGCCGTCTTGATTTCACCCTGAGCCAGATACTGGTCAACCGCCCTTCTTATCTCCCTCATCGCCCGGTTAAAGTCAAAACCGGGCTGGGCTGCCGGCGCCGGCTGATTTTCCGGTTGAGCATAGTACTTCTCATAGACGATGGCACCAATCTCCTTGCCGACCATGCCAGCCAAGGTCTCATTCATGGTAGCAATTTCGTAGTCCCGGGAGATACCGCTCAGGTCAAGCAGGTAACGGAAGCCGAGCGGCTTAAATGCCAGGTACTGGTGCAGCCATTCCTCCGCCACCGTGTTCAGGGTAAACTGTAAATCAGACTCATTACTGACCACGCTGGGATAGGTGGCAAAACCACCCAGCCCCACCACCAGCGAGGAAACATTAAGCTTATCAACCTCAGCCTCAATAGCCTCCATTTCGTCCCGACTGATAGCCGACTGGAGGGGGATTTCGCGCATGCTCTCGATGCGTTCTCTTGGCGAAACCACCAGCAGGTTGGGCGGGGGCTCTAATCTGAAGACGAGCGGGGGGAAGCTCACCTTCCACACGACTACGGGATTGTAGATACCCTGTTCCACCAGGGTATCTTTTATCTGGCGGGCGATTATCCCCTCTACCGTCTCGTCGTTGGCCGCCCTCTGCTCCTGTAGCTCCTCCAGCTTCGTTTGCAGTGCAGCCAGGTCACCGGCTTTATCGCCTTTTTTGACGGCTTCTATCTCTGTTTTCAGGCTTTTTATCTGCCCGACAGTAGCAAAGTACTCGCTAACCAGGTTAACCTCGTCATTTGCCTTCTGAGAGCCGCGGAAAAGCCATCTGCCGACCTCGGCGGGAATCGCCCGGAATTCCCAGCCGGCGATACTGAAGCGGTAGGGCCTAACCACTGACTTCAACTGTTTATCAAAACCGGGGGCGGGGGCACAGCTCCCGCCCAGCAAAACCAGTGACATCATCGCGGTAACAATAATCAGCCCCATTCTGGCTGGCACTCTCTATCTCCTGTTGCCCTCAAGCCGGGGCTAGGACCGGACCAAAAATTATCTTTCAGCCTGAAGCCAGGCTCTTGACCATATAATCGCCCTGCGAGCGGTAGCCAAACTCAGTGCGGTAATACTCTTTCGCCCCCACCCCGCTCAGCACCGCTATCACCGGCACCCGAAACTCCTCAGCGGCAATCCGCTCCGCCTCCCCCAGCAGCGCCTTGCCCAGCCCCTTATGCTGGGCGGCGGCGGTACTCTGCTGACCGAGGGAGACCTCCGGCCCATAGACATGCAGCTCCCTGATTATAGCCAGATGCCGGTTATTTTCCAGCCCGGCTATCGGCTCGGCCTGGACCCTCATCCGCAGCAGACCGAAAAGCGTCTCATTTTCATCCTCAAAAGAGAGCAAAATCTCCCTGCCGTTGGAGGCTTCGTAATCCAGCCTGACCATTCTCGGTTCACCTGTTTGCCAGCCGTTGCGCACCCGGTGCCCGTATTCGCGGCACCGGATACACCGGCACTCAATGGCTCGCTCCCCCATCCGCTGTTTAACCACATCACGCAGCGAGTCCTTCAAGCCAGCCACTATAAACTTGGGTGGGATGTCACGGAGCACCCTTGAGATGCGGACATACTTGGGCACCGTTAACTTTATGTCAACTATCAGGTTAATCATGGTCTCGGCGTCATAGGGCTGGTAACGCCCCTCCCGGTACCACTTCTCCAGTTCGGTGCCGGTGACCACCATCGTCGGGTAAAGCTTCAACCCGTCCGGCCGGAAACGATGGTCGCTGAACAGCCTCCGGGTCAGTGCTAAATCAATTTCAGGCGTGGCGCCGGGCAGGCCGGGCATCCAGTGATAGTGCACCTTGAAGCCGTGCTGGCGGAGCAAGGCAGTCGCCCTGACCACTTCACCACTCCCGTGCCCCCGCCCAATCAGCCAGTAGACCTCATCATCCAGCGTCTGCACCCCGAGCTCCACCCGGGTGGTGCCCAGTTCAAGCATGCCGTCTATTTCCGCCTCCCCGCACCAGTCCGGTCTGGTCTCAATACAAAGCCCGACACAGCGGTGGCTGGCGGTTTCATTGAGCCACTTGGCCGCTTCCAGGCTGACCGACTGGCTGCCATTCAAGGCATCATAGCAGTCCTTGATGAACTGGTTTTGATAATCCCTGGGGTAAGCCAGAAAGGTGCCCCCCATTATTATCAGCTCAATCTTATCGGTGGGGTGCCCCATCTCGGTGAGCACTTTCAGCCTCAGCTCAACCTGCTTTCGAGCGTCATAGCCGCACTGCCGGGCCCGCATCGCCGCCGGCGACTCCGGGGTATAGCTCTGGGGTATATCCAGAAAGGTGGGGCAATAGATGCACTGCCCGGGGCAAGACATGGGCAGCGTCATCACCGCCACCGGGGTGACCCCGGATATTGTCCTGGTCAATTTCTTCATAGTATACTTCCCGGTAACGACAGTTTAACAGATTGAAACTGATGACCACAAACGTCTTTGACCAGATTGCCCCCGGCTGGTATAACTTCCGCCACTGGTCCATCTTCCGCAGTGAGCTAGAGGAGTTGGCGGGGCGGTGGCAGAAAGGGAAACTGCTCAACCTGGGCTGTGCCCACGGGCCGGACTTTCTCCCCTTCCAGTCCCGCTTTGAGCTTTACGGCGCTGACTTTTCGCCGGAGATGCTCCGCTTTGCCCGGAGATACGCGCAGAAGTTCAAATTCAGTGTCAGTCTGACCCTGGCCGAGGTCAGCCACCTCCCCTACGGCGATGAGAGTTTTGACTGGGCAATCTCGGTAGCCACCTATCACCACATAAAAGATAAAGAGCCGCGGCTGGCGGCACTGAGCGAACTAAAACGAATCTTGAAGCTGGGTGGAGAAGCTTTCATCACGGTATGGAACCACTGGCAACCCCGCTTCTGGTTCCGCCGCAGCGAGATTGCGGTGCCCTGGCGCACCAAGAATAAAACCCTTTACCGCTACTACCACCTTTTTTCTTATCCTGAGACGGAGAAGCTGGCCAAACAGGCTGGCTTTCAGGTGTTAAAGTCCTTCCCGGAAAGTGCCTACCGTTTTCCGCTGAAGCTCTTCTCGCGCAACATATGCCTGCTGGTGAAGAAGAGCCACGCCGATTAATGCGTTGACAAAGCCGGTGGCTAAGAAATAGGATTACCTCAAAGAAGCCTGATGACTAAAAACGGCCGGAAAGGAGCTAGCGTCAAGAGATGATACTAAAAATCAAATGTGCCGAATGTGGCACCGAGGGCAGTTTATCCCTGACCGACCCGGGCTATCAGGGTCCGTACCGATGCTGGAAGTGTCGGGCGCTCTTCACCATCAAGATAGAGAACAATGAGCTTAAGACCTGCGAACCGCTTACCGAGGAAGAACTGAAACGACACGAGGAAGAATTAAAGAAACAGCAGGAAATAGACGCACTGAGAGCCAAATTCAAACGGCAATAAGCCCTAAAAAGACGGAGAAACCAGATGAATAAAAGCAGGAGGATACGGCAGATGCTTATCCCGACTATTGTCATGGGTATAATCGCCCTGGTGCTACTCTACATGGGCTTTCAGAAGGGGGGCGGGGAACATATTCTCGGTATGAAAACAGCCGGGAATTTACTGGTACAGATAATCCCCTTACTTATCTTTGCCTTTATTATCGCCGGCATGATTCAGGTCCTGGTTCCGCAGGAATTGATATCCAAGTGGGTGGGGCTGGAATCCGGTTTCCGGGGTTTATTCATTGGCACCCTGCTGGGTGGTTTAGCCCCGGGCGGCCCCTATGTCAGCTTACCTATCGCCGCCGGACTGTTACGCGCTGGAGCCAGTATCGGCACCATGGTTGCCTTTATGACCGGCTGGTCACTTTGGGCAGTCAGCCGATTGCCACTGGAAATCGGCATGATGGGCTGGCAATTCACCGTGATTCGCCTTGCCTGTACTTTCTTCTTCCCACCCATCGCCGGGCTGATTGCCAACCTTTTCTTTTCCCGCGTCAGCCTGACTTGAATCGCGGCATAAAAATTAAAACGAGGAGGTAGCATGCCAGTAGTAATCGTTGAAATGTGGGAGGGGCGCGCCATTGAGCAGAAGAGACAGCTGGTAAAGGGTATAACCTCAGCCATTGCCGCTATCGGCGTTCCTCCAGAGGCAGTAGAAATTCTCATTAAAGATAACCCCAAGCACAACTGGGGTATCGGTGGTGAGCTGGCTTCGGAAAAGTTCCCTGACAAATAGCCGGACTAGCTGCCGATGCCGGGATGTTTCTATTTATCGGGCGGAAACACCGGACTTAGCCGGCAATTTCTTGTAGAGATACCCCCACCGGTCAAAGTGGGCTTCTTTTAACTGCTGGAGGCGCCGCCGGAACGAAGCCGAGCTGATATTTTCCAGACTCATCAATACCGCGTCCTCCCGGTTATCGGTGTAGTAAGCGCGGCGCAAACCGGTGCGGGTGAAGCCAAACTTGTCATAGAGATTCAGCGCGGCGTCATTAGAGACACGCACCTCAAGGGTAATTAGGCGGGCTTTCAGCTCGGTTGCCTGGTCAATGACTGATATCAGCAGCAGCTCCCCTATCCCGTGATGGCGGCATTCCTCCCGGACGGCGATGTTGATGAGATGAACCTCACCAGCCATGAACCAGAAGCCGGCAAAACCAACCACATACTCCCTCCTGAAAACAGGCACCTCTGCCCCAGCGAGAGGCTCATGGCCAAAGAGACGCTGCACCTGAGATACCAGCCCGGAAAAGACCCTCTCTGAAATAGCCTTTACTTCGGTTTCCTCAATCGTTCTGCCTTCTTCACCGGCAACTATATAGTGAGCCAGGCGGTTTTTGAGCTCATGCTTAAAGTCAGGCGGTGGCCACATGGTCGGGAAGGCTTCGCGGTCAATGGCACTGACCTGAGCAATGTCTTCCGGTCCCATTAAACGCAAATAGTAAGCCATAACTCATTCCGGAAGTAATTTCAGGATTATTGTAACATACCCACTCTGGCAAGGGCGATTGGCCAAAGCTAACCTTTACTGCCCCGGCTCGTTATATTATATATGCACCGGGTAACACTGAATTGCAGCTAGACCCAGGCACATTATACAATAGGGCTAAGGTTTAGCTAGGAGGGTTACTAGGTGCAAGAGGAGCAGAGCCTCACCCACCGGGCACGAGAGGGGGACAAAGAGGCTTTTGCACAGCTATATGAGAACTACTTTGATAAGATTTATCGCTATGTGGTTCTCAAAATAGGTAAGGCAGATGCGGAGGATGTTACCCAGCAGGTCTTCATCAAAGCCCTCCAGGCTATTGCCTCTTTTAAGTGGAAGGGGATACCCTTCTCGGCATGGCTTTTCCGTATCGCCCATAACCAGGTGGTCGACTATTTGAGAAAGGAAAAAAAGATGGTCAAGGTGCCGCTTAATGAATCATCTTCCCGGAGCGATAGCGACCCGCAGCAAATGGCGGAGCGCAGCCTGGATATTGAGCGGCTGATTTCAGCCACCCGGCAGCTGACCAGGGCGCAGCGGGAGGTGATCGGTCTGCGCTTTGCCGGTGAGCTATCAATTGCGGAGACAGCCAGGGTTATGAGCAAGAGTGAGGGTGCCATAAAGGCATTACAGCACAGCGCCATCGCCGCCCTGCGCAAAACAATGTCTGAGGACCAGAAACAATGAACCGGGATAAAGAACTAGCCAACATTCTGAATGACTGCCTGGAGCGATTGCTTCGGGGAGAGACGATAGAGCAGTGTCTCCAGGACTACCCGCAATATGCGGGGGAAATTGAGCCGCTGCTCCAGACGGCTATGGCGGCCAAAAAGGCATTGGCTATCCAGCCCGGCGTTGAGTTTAAAGCCAGAGCCAGGTACCAGTTTCAATCAATGCTGAAAGAAGCCAAACCCAGGCGAGGGCTGCCCGTCCTGAGCTGGCAGCCGCGCTGGGCACCCGCCCTGGCTATTGGACTCGCCTTTTTGCTCGCCGGAAGCGGCACCGTAGCCGCCGCCGGTAACAGCATGCCCGATAGCCCCCTCTACCCGGTGAAACTGGCGACCGAGCAGGCACAACTGGGATTAACCTTTTCTGATATCGGCAAAGCCAAACTCTATGTCGAGCTAGCTGATAAGAGAGTCGCCGAGATTGCCTATATGGTTAACCAGGGCAAGCCCGAAGAGATAGAGGCAACTGTTCAGCGGCTGAACAATCACCTGTCCATGGTAGTCAGCCTGTCCCTCGTCGAGGGGGCGGCAGCCGGGGAGCCACCCGCTGCAGAGGCCGCCCCCCGCCTAATGCCGGCACCAGCCGCGGGAGTAGCCGAAGCGCCCACACCCCAGCCCGTCGAGGCGCCGGCACCCCAGCTAGCCGAGACACCAGCGGCCGAACCAGCACCTGAGGAGGCCGCCAAAGAGCTCCCGGAACAGGCTGAGGCCAAAGCTAAACTCAAGGAACTCCTCAAGCAGAATAAAAACATTCACCCGGCGGTACTGCGTGCCCTGCTGGATGAAGTCCCTGACTCAGCCAAGCCAGCCCTGCTGCAGGCAATCGCCGACGCCGAGGATAACTACCAGAAAGCCCTGGATGCTCTAGATGAGGAGGATGATGACGACGAGGGAAAGAAGCATCACGGCGATGATGATGAAGATGATGAGGAGGATGACTAGCCGCTGGGCAATTTCCAATAAATTCACAGGCCGGCACCAACCTGGTGCTGACCTTTAACATTATATAAAGCAGGCAGCGAGGAGGTAAACATTAATGAAAAAGGGATTGTTTTTAGTCCTTGGTCTGGTATCGGTGCTGGCCATAGTCACGCTGGGAGGCTGTGCCGGAACAAGATCACCGGACGTAACTGGGTTCTTCAACACCCAGCAGGAAGGGGTCTGGGTTAGCGGCACCGGAAAGGTGACGGTGGCGCCCGACATTGCCACCCTGAGGTTGGGCATTGAATCCCAAAAGGCGACCGTAGCCGAGGCCCAATCAGCGGCCACCGGAGCCATGAACCAGGTAATGGATGCCCTGAAAGACAATGGCGTGGCGGATAAAGATATCCAGACGCAGTATTTCAGCATTCAGAAGGTAACCAGATGGGACGACGAAAAATACCAGGAGGTTGTCATCGGCTACCGGGTAACCAATATGGTGACTGCCAAGATAAGGGATATTGCCAAGGCGGGAACAGTTATTGATGCCGTCGCCCTAGCGGGTGGAGACCTCACCCGGATAGACAGCATCAGCTTCTCGGTTGATGACCCCTCCGCCTATTATGAGGAAGCCAGGGGAAAGGCGATGGCTGACGCCAAAGCCAAGGCGGAGCAACTGGCTAAGCTGGGTGGCATCACTCTGGGCACGCCGACCTACATCTCGGAGAGCATGGTAATGCCGTCTCCTATCTACCCGGTTAGAGCCGAAGCCGCCGCCCCGGTAATGGCGGAAACACCAATCAGTGCCGGCGAGACGGAGATCAGCCTTACCGTCCAGGTAGTCTATGCCATTAAATAGCATTGATTAGCTGACAAGTTGACCGCCAGGTGCTATCATCTGGGGAGGAACGATGAAAAAGTATCTGATACTGGCTGGCGCGATGATATTAGCCCTGACGCTGGTGACGGGATGCGGCAGTGCCGAAACCTACTCTGATGCGGAGCAGGCGATAGACATCGGTGTCAACCAGGAATTCACCATTGCCCTCAATTCCAATCCCACCACCGGCTATAGCTGGCAGGAAAGCTACGATGAGAGCGTTCTGGAACTGGTAGACAAGAGCTACCGCCCCGGCGCAGAGGCGGAGCCGGAGGTCGTCGGCGCTGGTGGCACGGAATACTTCCAGTTCAAGGCGCTACAGCCCGGTGAGACCGAGCTCGTCATGACCTATAAGCGGGGCTGGGAAGAAGAGTACCTGGAACAGTTGGTGTTCACCGTCAATATAGAATAAAAGAAGGGGGTCTCTTTAGAGACCCCCTCACTCTATCTATATTGCCCATCCCCCCAAGAATTTAGCCGCTCTCATTCCACAGGGTGGGCTGAGGCGGTTGCCCCTTGCTATAAGGGATACCGAGGTGCTGATAGGCGAGCTGAGTGGCTAATCGGCCGCGGGGAGTCCGCTCCAGAAAACCGAGCTGCAGCAGATAGGGCTCATAAACATCCATAATGGTATCCGATTCCTCGCTGATAGCGGCGGCAATCGTCTCCAGCCCCACCGGACCGCCGTTAAACTTGTCCACAATGGTATGCAGCAGCTTGTGGTCCACCTCGTCCAGTCCGATTTGGTCGACCTCAAGTTTGGCCAGAGCCTCAACCGCCACCGACCGAGTGACGACGCCGTCGGCCCTCACCTGAGCATAGTCTCTAACCCGCTTGAGCAGCCGATTGGCTACGCGGGGCGTACCCCGGGCACGACAGGCTACCTCCCCCAGCCCGCTATCTTCGGCTTTTATCTGCAGAATACCGGTGGAACGCTGCAGAATTTCCTGTATCGCCGCCTGGTCATAGAAGTCGAGGCGGTAGACGGCACCAAAGCGGCCCCGGAGAGGCGGGCTAAGCAGGGCAAAACGAGTGGTCGCCCCCACCAGGGTAAAAGCGGGCAGGCTCAGCCTCAGACTCTTTGCCCCCGGCCCCTTGCCGATAACAATATCCAGGGCAAAGTCCTCCATCGCCAGATAGAGCAGCTCCTCTACCGTCCGATTGAGGCGGTGGACTTCATCAATGAAGAGGACATCATGGCTCTGGAGATTGGTTAAAATAGCCGCCAGATCGCCAGTGCGCTCTATCGCCGGACCGGAAGTAACCCGTATGTTTACCCCCAGCTCGGTAGCGATGATATAGGCCAAAGTGGTCTTACCCAAGCCGGGCGGACCGTAGAGCAAGATATGGTCCAGAGCCTCCCCCCTCCCCTTGGCCGCCGTGACGGCGATGTTCAGGTTCTCCTTAATTCGGGCCTGGCCAACAAATTCGTCAAGGTGACGGGGGCGGAGGCTAACATCAAGCGGAATATCCTCAGCACTGCTTTTGCCGGATACAATGCGGTCTATCTCTGCCCTCCTTAATAAACGACATTATTATACCACAACCCCAGCCACCAAAAATAAAGTGAGCCGCCCGTTGGGCGGCTCACTTGCTTATAACCAAGCTCGCCAGGATTCTAGCCAGCCTGTGATTCTTCATCCTCCTCATCGGCATCTGCCTCCAGTGTATCTTCCGCTTCCGGCTCCTGAGCCCCGGCTACCTCCGACATCTCTTCGCAGTCTTCTCTCTTTTCTGCCTCACCTGCCTCCAGTTCCCCCTCCACTTCGATAATCGCCTCAGGCTCCTCTTCTGAAGCCGGATAGCGAGCCGGTATCAGCTTGCCAATGATGACATTCTCTTTGAGCCCGACCAGTCTATCCACCTTGCCGGAAATGGCTGCCTCGGTAAGGACACGGGTGGTCTCCTGGAAGGAAGCTGCCGCCAGCCAGCTATCGCTGCTCAGCGAGGCTCTGGTTATCCCAACCAGTACGGTGTGGGCAGTGGCTGGCTCACCGCCTTCCGCCAGCACCTTGGCATTGGTATCTTCATAGCGGTAGCGGTCAACCAGCTCCCCGGGCACCAGCTCAGTGTCACCCGAGGAATCAATACGCACCCGGGAAAGCATCTGATGGACGATAACCTCAATATGCTTATCGTTTATGTTTACTCCCTGGGAGCGATATACTTTTTGCACCTCATTCACCAGGTACTGCTGGACCGCTTCTGCACCCAGAATACGCAGTATATCATGCGGGTTAATCGGGCCATCGGTTAGCTGCTCCCCGGCCTTAACCAGGTCTCCGTCCTGAACACAGACATGGGCTGCCGCCGGCACCACATACTCCCGCTCTTCGCGCTCTTCGTATTTGATAACCAACTGTTTGTCGCCAACCTCCACCTCACCAGTAACACGAGCTACAACAGGCTGAACTTCAGTAGTGACTGCCTTCGTTTTGGATTTAGTCTTGGCTTTGGACTTAGACTTAGTTTCTGCCGCCGGTGCGGCGAGCACCGTGCCGATATCCACTTGTTGGCCATCCTTTACCATAACTTTAACACCCGCCGGCAGCGAATATTCGTCGCGGAATACCTCAGAGCGGGCAATCCCGACTAACTTACCTTCCTCATCCTGAACTACCTCAGCCAACCCATCTATTTCCGATATAATAGCCTGACCCTTGGGCGACCTTGCCTCAAAGAGCTCTTCCACCCGGGGTAGACCACTGGTTATGTCAAGCCCAACAACACCACCGGTGTGGAAGGTGCGCAATGTCAATTGGGTACCCGGCTCACCGATACTCTGGGCGGCAATGATACCGACCGCAGTGTTGGTGGCAACCGTTCCCCCGCGAGCCAGATCCCGACCGTAACAATACTGGCAGCAACCCTGCCTGGACTGACAGGTAAGCGTAGAGCGGACGTGGACCCTGGTTACCCCGGTAGCGATTATCTCCTGCGCCTTCAGTTCATCAATTTCCTCGTTGCGCTCAACGATCGTCTTTTTAGTGCGGGGGTTAACCACGTTGCTGGCGGCCAAGCGGCCAATGATTCGCTCCTCAAGCGAGGCCAGCAACTCTCCTGCCTTGGTTTCAAATACCCATACGCCCTCAGTGGTACCGCAATCAACCTGCTGGGTAATCACATCCTGGGCAACATCAATCAGCCGCCGGGTAAGATAACCACTACCCGATGTCCGCAGGGCGGTATCGGCTAGACCTTTACGCGCACCGTGAGTGGAAATAAAATACTCCAGTACGGTGAGTCCCTCACCGAGGCTTGACTTAATAGGAAAGTCAATAATTCTGCCCGCCGGGTCAGTCATCAGACCACGCATACCCGCCATCTGTCGAATCTGGGAGATGTTACCCTTTGCCCCGGATGCCGCCATCATATAGACCCCGCCGTAGCGATCCAGAGACTCAGAGATGGCATCGGTAACCTTGTCCACCGTTTCTGTCCATACCTCAACGACCCCGTTATAGCGTTCGTCTTCGGTAATCAGACCGCGATGGTACTGGCTTTCAATGATGGCCGTCTTTTCCTCCGCCTGCTCCAGGAGCTTGGCTTTCTCTTCGGGGATCTTGATATCACTCATGGCGATGGTCGTCCCCGATTTAGTGGCATAGTGAAAACCGAGATGCTTGAGGGAGTCCAGTACCGCCGCCATATCCTGATGACTCAGCGTTTTACAGCAGTCGGCTACTATTTGCTTGATGACCCCCTTATCAACTGTCTTATCATAATGCCTAACCTCGGGCGGTAAGACCTCATTGAAGATAATCCGCCCGATGCTGGTCTTAATTCTCTGTCCATCTCCGTTCCTGACCTCAAGTTCAGCCCTGAGGTCAACAATGCCCAGTTCATAAGCAAGCTTGGCTTCCTCAAAGCTGCTAAAGATGGCACCTTCCCCTTTAACGCCGGGCGTGACCGTGGTCAGGTAATAGCAGCCGAGAACCATGTCCAGGGTCGGGCTTACCAGTGGCTCGCCGCTGCTTGGTATCAGCATGTTGTGAACGCTGAGCATCATCTCGCGTGCCTCTTTAATGGCTGCTTTGGAGAGCGGGACATGAACCGCCATCTGGTCACCATCAAAGTCAGCATTAAAGGCGGCACATACCAGGGGGTGAATCTGAATGGCACTGCCATCAATAAGCACCGGTTCGAATGCCTGAATACTGAGCCGGTGCAGGGTTGGTGCCCGATTGAGCAACACCGGGCGTTCCTTGATGACATCTTCCAGTATGTCATACACCTCCGGCCGGCCCCTCTCCACCAGCCTCCGGGCGCTCCTAATATTATGAGCCAGCCCTTCCATCATCAGACGGTGCATAATGAACGGTTTAAATAGTTCCAGAGCCATTCGCCGCGGTAGCCCGCACTGGTTAAGCTTGAGTTCCGGGCCAACCACGATGACTGACCGTCCACTATAATCAACCCGCTTGCCCAGCAAATTCTGGCGAAAGCGGCCTTGCTTGCTACGGAGCATGTCGGAGAGCGACTTCAGGCGATGATTACCACTCACCGAAGCCGCCCGTCCTCTCTTTTCATTATCAATAAGGGAATCTACTGCTTCCTGAAGCATCCGTTTCTCGTTACGGACGATAATATCGGGAGCACCGATTTCCAGTAAGTGACGCAGTCGGTTATTACGATTAATGACGCGGCGATAGAGGTCATTGAGGTCACTGGTGGCAAAACG
Source organism: Dehalococcoidia bacterium (assembly GCA_020353235.1). Taxonomy (GTDB): domain Bacteria; phylum Chloroflexota; class Dehalococcoidia; order Dehalococcoidales; family JAUYDJ01. Next base: position 795,959 of record CP070693.1, read on the forward strand.
ACCGCCATCCAGTTGAACCATCGGCCTAAGGTCGGGTGGCAACACCGGCAGTATGGTCAGAACCATCCATTCCGGCTTATTACTGCTGCGCCGGAGAGCCTCCACCACCTGTAACTGCTTTGATGCCTTCCGGTTACGCTGTCCCGAAGTAGAATGAATCTCCAAGAGCAGCTCATTGTGCAGTTCATCAAGATTAATATCCTTAATCAGCTGGAAAATAGCTTCCGCCCCCATTCCCGCCTCAAAAACCGAACCGCATTTCTGCTTGAGCTCGTGGTACTGGTTTTCGGTAAGCAATGCCCGTACCCGCAGGTCTTTTAGCTGCTCCACTTCAATGGAATACTGTTCCCCAAGTTTCGCCTTTTCCTCAGCCCCACTTCGCCGGAACTGGTTTACCTTCTCTACTTCCGCCCCTGCCTTCTCCATCTCGGTAATCTTGTCCTCTACCGCCTTTTCCTGCTCGGCTATTGCCTGGCGGCCGCTCTCCTCAAGCTGCTTAATCACCTCCTGACGGGCGTCGTCATTTATTGAGGTGATGATATAGCGGGAAAAGTATAAAACCCGTTCCAGGCTCCGTGGCGAGAGGTCAAGCAGCAGCCCCAATCGGCTGGGTATGCCCTTGGCAAACCAGATATGACTCACCGGACAGGCCAGTTCAATATGCCCCATCCGCTCCCGACGCACCTTGGAGCGGGCGACCTCAACACCGCACTTATCGCAGATAATCCCTTTATAGCGTATCTTTTTGTATTTACCGCAGGCACACTCAAAGTCTTTTATCGGGCCAAAGATGCGCTCGCAAAAAAGCCCGTCCCGCTCCGGTTTTAAAGTACGGTAGTTGATTGTCTCCGGCTTAGTTACCTCACCATAGGACCAGTTTCTAATCTGCTCCGGTGAAGCTAGGGAAATGCGAACGGCATCAAAATCACTGACTTCAAACATTCTTCTCTTCCTCTCCCTCAGTGGCGGCTTCATCAATTACTTTGCTTTCCTCAGTGGCGGTTTCATCAATTACTTTGCTTTCCTCTATTGCTTCAGCTTCTTCAGTAGCTGACTCAGCCGAGCTTAATTCTCCTTCTTCAGCTTCAGCCGATTCCAGACCGGTGGCTTCAGCTAGTTCGGGGGTCTCTTCCGCAGAGACCAGTTCCCCTTCCTCACTAATCACTTCAATGGCCAGCCCCAGGCTCTGCAACTCTTTAACCAGGACCTTAAACGATTCGGGCACACCAGCCTGCACAATGTCCTCACCCTTGATTATCGCCTCATAGGTCTTGGCGCGACCGGCGATATCATCTGACTTAATGGTCAGAATTTCCTGAAGATTGCGGGCGGCACCGTAGGCTTCCAGCGTCCACACTTCCATTTCACCAAAACGCTGCCCGCCGAATTGAGCCTTACCCCCCAGGGGCTGCTGGCTAATCAGGGAATAGGGGCCGGTAGAGCGGGCATGAACCTTATCTTCAACCAAGTGGATTAGCTTCATAACATAGACATTACCCACCGTTATCGGCTGGTCAAACAATTCACCAGTCCGCCCATCACGGAGGGCAACCTTGCCCAAAATGGGTGGACAAAGGTGTCTTTCGGCACTCACCGCCTGCACCGTCTGCTCCAGCTCCGGTAACTTTAGTTTCCGGCTAGATATGTCCAGATCTTCCAGCCACAGGCGCAGGCATGTATCCCTAGCCTTACTGGGATAATCATCACTGAAAACTCTATCCCCTTTGTAGCCATGGTCCTGAAGCCAAGTCTTGGTCAGCTCCAGCGCGGCGTTAGCATCCCCATCACCCGAATTAGCCGCGCCGGCTCTCTGCACCAGCCACGCCCGGGCTAATTCATCCTCAATATTAACCGCCGTAGCCCCGTCAAAGACCGGGGTAAGCACCTTGAAACCCAGGACCTGAGCTGCCCAGCCCAGATGGGCTTCCAGCACCTGACCGATATTCATACGTGAGGGAACACCGATGGGATTGAGAACGATATCTACCGGTGTGCCATCGGGCAGGAAGGGCATATCCTCAGCTGGAGAAATGAGGGCGATAACCCCTTTATTGCCATGCCGACCAGCCAGTTTGTCCCCAACGGATACCCTTCGCTTTTGAGCCACCCAGACCTGAACTCGCTGATTGATTCCGGCTGGCAAATCATCACCGTTATCCCGGGAGAATATCCTAACATCAATCACCTTACCCCACTCACCGTGAGGCACCCGCAGTGAAGTATCTTTCACCTCGCGGGCTTTCTCACCAAAAATAGCCCGCAGCAGTTTCTCCTCGGCGGAGAGTTCCGTCTCACCCTTAGGAGTAATTTTGCCCACCAGGATATCGCCGGCGTTAACCTCAGCACCGATGCGAACGATACCGGTTTCGTCAAGCTCACGCAGACTCTCTTCACCCACATTGGGGATATCCCGGGTGATTTCCTCGGGGCCCAACTTAGTATCGCGGGCTTCTATCTCATGCTTTTCAATATGAACAGAGGCAAATTTATCCTCGGCGACCAGGCGGTTACTAATAATAATCGCGTCTTCATAGTTATAGCCTTCCCAACTCATAAAGGCACAGGTCACATTCTGTCCCAGAGCCAGTTCTCCCTCTTCGGTAGCTGAGCTATCCGCTAGGACCTGCCCCACTTCTACCCAGTCACCACTGCTCACCACCGGCTGCTGGTTAATACAGGTGCCCTGATTGGTGCGCACAAATTTCATCAGCTGGTAGGTGTCAGTGTTGCCGTTGTCGCGGGTAACCACAATCTGGGCACCGGTAACCGAGGTTACCTGGCCGGCATTATGGGCATAGATTACCTCCCCGCTGTGCCGGGCCGCCTCCGCCTCCATGCCGGTAGCCACTAGGGGTGCCTCGGAACAGAGCAGCGGTACCGCCTGACGCTGCATATTAGCCCCCATCAGGGCACGATTGGCATCATTATGCTCCAAAAATGGTATCAGGGAAGTGGCTACACTGAAGAGTTGCTTCGGTGATACATCCATAAACTCGATTTTATCCGGCTCTTCCAGCAGGTAACGCTCCGCCAGCCTAGTCTCAATCTTCTCCTGAACAAAGCGGCTATCCGGGTCAAGCTGGGCATTAGCCTGAGCGATGGAATAGATATCCTCCCTATCGGCGGATAGATACTCCACCTCACTGGAGACAAAGGGCACCACCTTTACCTTTTGGGGAGATAGCTGACGCAGCCGCTTAACATTTTCCGGGGTAATAACCGCGCCGGCGGCGACGATAGTTTTGCCCTCTTTATCTAGGAGTGCTTCCTGCGCCATCTTACCCGACAGATTATTATCAGTACTGTCCAGCTCAGTAATAACGCGGCGGTAGGGGGTTTCAATAAAGCCATAGCGGTTAATCTGACCATAGGTAGCCAGAGAGCCGATAAGACCAATGTTGGGGCCCTCCGGCGTTTCAATCGGGCAGATTCGGCCGTAGTGGGAGAAGTGAACATCACGGACATCAAAACCGGCACGCTCACGAGATAGCCCACCCGGCCCCATTGCTGACAGGCGCCGCTTATGAGTTAACTCCGCCAATGGGTTGGTCTGGTCCATAAACTGTGATAACTGGGAGCTATTAAAGAATTCGGTAATCGCCGCCACCACGGGACGAACGTTGACCAGGGCGCTGGGGCTAACCGCCTCAGTGCTGATAACACTCATACGCTCCGTGGCTACCCGCTCCAGTCGGAGCAAGCCGACACGAAACTGGTTCTGTATCAACTCACCCACGGTGCGGACGCGCCGATTGCCCAGATGGTCAATATCATCAGCATTGTCATTGCCGTTGTTAATCATGATAATGTGTCTGACTATTTCCACAATATCTTCTTGAGTCAGGGCTCGCTCCTCCTCGGAGACATTAAGCCCCAACCGCTTGTTAAGCTTATAGCGCCCTACCCTCCCCAGGTCATAGTGGAGCGGGTTAAAGAAGAGACTATTTACCAGCTTGCGGGCGTTTTCCATATTGGGCGGGTCATTGGGACGCAGTTTGCGGTAAATGTCAATCAAAGCCTCGGACTCACTCCTGACCAAGGGCTCGCGTTCCATAGTTATCTTGATAAACTGATGCTCTTCAGAGTTGTCCTCCGGGAAAAGACCGAGTAACTGCTCGTCATCACTGTAGCCAATGGCTCGCAGCAGGGTAGTAATCGGAATTTTACGTCGGCCGTCTATTTTGGCTGAGATTACATTGCGGTTGCTGCTCTCAAACTCCAGCCAGGCACCCCGGCTGGGCACGAGCTTAGCCCGGCATAGCTCCCGGCCACTGGTAGCATCTTCTTCAACAGTGAAATAGACACCCGGAGAGCGCAGCAACTGACTGACCACCACCCGCTCTGCCCCGCTGATAATGAAGGTACCGCCGGCGGTCATTAGGGGGATATCACCAAAGAAGATGTCCGTCTCTGAGATTTCACCGGTTGCCTTAATCAGGAGCTTCGCCCTGACATAGAGTGGCGCCGAGTAGGTCAAGCCGCGTTCGCGGCACTCCGCCTCGGAGTGCCGCGGCTCACGAAATTCGTAGTCCTCAAAGCTGAGTTCAAGCCGGCTACCGGTGAGATCCCTAATGCCGTGGGTGTTGCCCTCTTCATCTTTCTTGTTGGACACGTCCTCCAGCAGTTCCCTTAAGCCATCTTCCTGAAACCACTGGTAGGAGCCTAATTGAACGTCAAGCAAATTGGGCACGTCTAGTATATGAGGCAACTTAGCATAAGATTTCCGACCAACAGTCGGCCTGCTCCGCTGAGCATGCACTGATGAAACAAAAGTCATATTTAGTCCGACACCCTAACCAAAAGCAAAGTTTTGAATATCACGTGGCGCTAAAAGCAAAAAGTGGTTATTGGAAGAAATCAAATAGGTGAAAAAATAACAAGAGGCACACCGTAACCTATTATGCTACCATTCTTCTTGGTGTTTGTCAACATATTTTTAAAGGTTTTTTGAGATTAAGTTAGATATGCTCAATTCTGACGGCGCAGACCTTGAGCTCGGGCATTTTGGATATCGGGTCCAGGGCCGGGTTGGTCAGCACATTGGTCGGGTTTTCGGCAAAGTGAAAATTCATGGTCACCACGCCTACCGGTGAAACCTCGGTCAGCTCGGCTTTGGCCGTTACCTCTCCCCGCCTGGAAATTACCCTGACCATCTCGCCATCAGCAATGCCCAGAGTCGCCGCATCCTGAGGGTTTATCTGCACTAGGCTTTCCCCGAGGAAGCTATTCAGCCCCTTTACCCGGCGGGTCATCGTCCCGGTATGGAAGTGGAACAGGCTGCGCTCGGTGGTCAGAATCAAGGGGTACTTCTTATCGGGGAGCTCCTGAGACGGTTTATAAACCAGGGGCATAAACTTGCCCTTACCCCTGGTGAACTGCTTGGTGTGGAGAATGGGTGTTCCCGGGTGCTCTGCATCAGGGCAGGGCCACTGCAAGCCACCCTTTTCCAGACGCGGATAGGAGATGCCCCCATAGCTGGGGGTGAGGCAGGCAATTTCGTCCATAATCTGGGCGGGGTTAGTAAAATCAAAGCCCTGGCTTCCCATCTGCTGAGCAAGCTGGGCGGTAATTAACCAGTCCGGCTTAGCCTGACCAACCGGCGCTATCGCTTGCCTTACCCGCTGTACCCTGCGCTCGGTATTGGTGAAGGTGCCGTCTTTCTCGGCAAAGCTTACCGCCGGCAGGACAACATGTGCCAGCCGGGTCGTCTCCGTCATAAAAATGTCCTGAACGACCAGAAACTCCAGCTTTTCCAGAGCGGCGACTGCCTTTTTCGCCGCCGGTTCACTCAGCACCAAGTTCTCACCAACCAGATAGAGCGCCTTGAGCTGTCCCTGGCCGGCGGCTCCAATAATCTCGGTGATAGTTAGTCCCGCTTCGGCAGGCAGGAAACAGTCCCAGGCAGCTTCAAATTTAGCCCTGATGGTGGCACTGGCTACCGCTTGATAGCCGGGGTAAACATCGGGCAGGGCGCCCACATCACAGGCACCCTGAACATTATTGTGCCCCCTTAACGGATTGACCCCGCTTGACGGCTTACCGATATTTCCGGTAAGCATCGCCAGGTTAGCCGTCGCCATCACGTTATCGGTGCCGTGCGAGTGCTGGGTAATCCCCATGGCATATAAGATTGCCGCCGGCTTGCTCAAGGCATACATCCGGGCGGCTTCAACCAGCTGCTCCCGGGGTATGCCGGTAATACCCTCGACAAAGTCAAGGTCAAAGCCCTCCAGTGATTTCTGGAAGGCGGCAAAATTCTCAGTGCGCGCCTCGATGAAGCTGGTGTCAAGCCACCCCTCATCGACAATGACCCGCATCATACCCATCAGCAGGGCAACATCGCTACCCGGCTTGTTTCTGAGCCACAGGTCAGCGTAACGGCAGAGCTCAACCTCACGGGGGTTAGCCATAATGAGCTTGGTCCCCTTTGCCACCGCCTGCTTTATCATAAAACTGATTATGGGGTGACCGGCGGTGGTATTGGTACCGATAGCCAGGATGCAGGCCGCACCGCTAATCTCATCTATGGAGTTGGTCATGGCGCCACTGCCAAAGCTCTGCCCCAGCCCGGCTACGGTAGGGGCATGGCACAGGCGAGCGCAGTGGTCAATATTATTGGTGCCGAGCACCGCCCGGGCAAATTTCTGAATAACATAGTTGTCCTCATTGGTCCCCTTGGCGGAAGAAATCACGGCTAACTGGTCGCCCCGGTAATGGGCCAGCTTGCTGGCAACGAGGCTCAGGGCTTCTTCCCAGGTTGCCTCAACGAACTTCCCGTTCCGCCGCACCAGGGGAGTGGTCAAGCGCTCCGGATGGTTGACCACCTCGGCAATGCCGTAGCGCCCCCGGACACAGAGCCAGCCCTTATTGGTAGTGCCTTCCCTCTCACCCCTGACACTAGTTACCCGGTTATCGTCAACACCGAGATACATCTGGCAGCCAACGCCACAATAGGGGCAGGTAGTCAACACCTCCCGCTTTGGCTCTCCGGCCTCCTTCGGCGCCAAGGCACCAGTGGGGCAGCGGACCACGCACTCGCCACAGGATTTGCAGATTGAGTCCATCAGCACTTCATCGGCAAAGGTAGCCACCCTGCTCTCGTAGCCACGATAAGCCAGGTCAATCGCGCCGGCACAGGTTACCTCGTTACAGGTACGGACACACTTAGCACAGAGGATGCACCGGTTCGGGTCAAAGTCAAAGAAAGGGTTGGAGGCATCAACGGCCAGCGTCCGTGTTGTCCGGCGCAGGGACGGCCGGTCAATACCAAGATAGCCAGCCACCTTGGGCAGGTCATATTGCTGGTTCTGGGGGGAGGTGAGGTAGTCCTCGGGAAGGTCAGCCAGGATAAGCTCCACCGCAGTGCGGCGCACCTTATTGATGGCGGCCGTCTTGGTGTAAACCACCATTCCCTCAGTGACCGGGGTGGTGCAGGCGGTAACCAGATTTTGAGAGCCCTCAATTCTGACCACACAGAGGCGGCAACTTCCGTATGGCTCCAGGTCAGCGTCATGACACAGATTGGGGAGGTAGATATCAGCCGCCTGGGCTGCCTCCAGTATCGTCATCCCCTCTTTGGCCCTGATTTGCCGACCATCAATAACCAGCGAAACTGCTTTCATTTATACCTCTTATTTTCCTTGGTCAGAGCCGGGCATACCCCGGCCGGGCAATGGTGCTTAATAATATGTGCCTCAAGTTCCTTGCGGAAGTAACTCAACAGGCCCACAATGGGACCGGCGATACCACCACAGAGGGGGCATAATGAGCCAATTGCCACTGACTCGCTGAGCTCGGCAAGCACCTTAATATCCTCGGGTTTGCCCTGGCCGCTGGTGGCATCCTGAAAAATGCTCAGTATCTGCTTGGTACCCAACCGTCCGATGCTGCATTTGCCACAACTTTCGCTGTAAGCAAAAGACATCATCATATTGACCAAATCAACCACACAGGCAGTCTCATCGAGAACCACCAGACCACCACTGCCCACCCGGCTGCCAATGCTGACCAGTCCCTCAAAGTCAATCGGCTGGTCAATCAGATTGGCCGGTATCAGACCAAGCATCGCCCCGCCCGGCTGAAGTGCCTTGAGCTGGCAGCCATCGCTGATACCGCCGCCAATCTCTTCCACCAGCCTTCTCAGCGGCATGCCGAAGGGGACCTCAACGATACCAGTATAGGCAATATTGCCGCTCAGGCTAAAGAGCTTGGTGCCCTTGCTGCCCTCGGTGCCGATGCCAGCATACCAATCGCCGCCCTTCTCAATAATGGCCGGGATATTGGCTAGCGTTTCGACATTATTGACATTGGTCGGCCTCCCCCACAAGCCGTGGTAGACTGGATAGGGCGGCCGAACCCGGGGTACCCCCCGCCCCCGCTCTATTGACTCGATTAAGGCGGTCTCCTCCCCGCTGACAAAAGCCCCAGCACCGCGCCTGATCTCCACCTTAAAACTGAAGCCCGAATCAAGAATATTATCGCCTAATAAGCCATACCCCCTGACCTGCTCCAGGGCAACTTTGAGCCGCTGCATCGCCAGCGGGTATTCATCACCAATATAGATATAGCCCTGACTGGCGCCAATGGCATAGGCGGCAATGAGCATCCCCTCAATTACAATGTGAGGGTCGCTCTCCAGAAGGGCACGGTCAACAAAAGTCCCCGGGTCGCCCTCATGGGCATTGCATATCAGGTACTTCACCGGGTCGGCTGATTTGCGGCAGATTTGCCACTTCAATCCGGTGGAGAAGCCGATACCGCCACCCCGGCCACGCAGCCCTGACTTCTTGACCTCCGAAATCACCTCTTCCGGCGTCATCGCCAGCGCCTTGACCAGACTGGCGTAACCGCCCCCGGCGATATAGTGATTGATGTTCTCCGGGTCAATCAAACCACAGTTACGCATCACAATGCGTTGCTGGGACTTAAGCACGGACAGCTCAAAAAGCCGGGGTATGCCTTTGATGGCGCCCCCACCAATGGTGCCCAGAGCCAGTTCAGGGTGGGGATTATCACCAAGAATATAGTCCGTCATAAGCCAGGGGACTATCTCCGGGGTAACATTGCCATAAAGGATAGCGGGGCAATTCGGCTTGGTGATACATATTATCGGCTCGGCATAGCAGAGCCCGATACAGCCAATCTGAGTGACCGTCGCCTCAAGCTGTCGCTCGGCCAGTTGGCTATTAATCACCGCCAGCACCGGCAGGACACCTGCCGCCTGACCACAGGTAGCGGTACTGACCAGGATATGTGGTTTATCGCTCTGTTTCCGGGCTGCCCACTCTGCTTTCGCCCGCCGCTGTATCTCGGTAAAGGTCATGCCAAACCTCACCAACCAACTACTTTGCTTCTTTCAGAATCTGCTTTACTTTAGCCGCCTTCAGTCGCCCGTATATGCTATGGTTGACCATCATCACCGGCGCCAGGGAACAAGCGCCTAGGCAGGCGATGGTCTCCAGAGAATTACTCTGGTCAGCCGCCGTCTCCCCCGACTTAATGCCCAGCTGTTTTTCCGTTTCACTCAGAATACGTACCCCGCCACAGGCATGGCAGGCAGTTCCCCGGCAAACCATGATTCGCCGCCGACCGCCGGGCTTAAGCTTAAACTGGGTATAGAAGGTGGCCGTCCCGTAGACAGTGCTGTCGGCTAAGCGCAAAAAGCGGGCTACCGCCTGCATTGCCTCCCGGGGCAGATAGCCAAATGCTTCCTGGATTTCCTGAAGAATGGGGATAAGGTCACTCTTATCATTACTGTAGCAGGCTAAAATCCCGTCCAGTTTATCTTTAATACCCTGTCCTGGGTTGTTACCCACTGATTTGACCAGACTCCAGACTATGGTCTCACAGAGCACATTGACATCCTCGGTGGCGAGGTAATCAGTGATACTACGGTCAAAGACGATGCTACCCCGGGGCGGGAACTCGTCATCACCACCCCACAGGACAAGGGTCACCGGCACCCTGGGCAAAGCCTTAAAGGTCACGGCGGCATCGCCACATTGAGTACTAACACCACCCAGCTTTTTGGCCACTTCAATCAGCCGATAAGGCTCCCGTCCAAAATAATCTAAGAGGGGCTTTATCGCCCTGCCAGCAAAGGAAGGAAAGTAGTTGGCCCCTCCCGGTAGCTCCTTATAGGTGATCATCTGATTGGAGAGGGGGATGCCTTTTGCCGAGATGAGATAGTGAAGTAGCAGTATCTTTTCCCTTATCGGGACCGGTTCTTCACTATCCAGAAGCGAAATCTCAATATCAGGCAGCGAGATTAAAGCAGACTGATTTAAATAATCCAGAGTGATTAATTGCTTGGCCTGGCTGTAGCCGGCGCCCGCTTTCAGGCACTGGGCTTTGACGTCTTTAATCTGGGCAAGTTGCTCGCCAGCCAGCCGATAAGCCAGCTTGTAAGCCTTATCATAGCCATACTCTCGACTTTTCGGGTCGGACAATATACGACTCTTTTTCGGCATGCTTAAATCTCAAGCCAGGAATGGGAATAGACCGTTTCCCCAATTAGCACCCTGACCGTCTTCACATAGGCTACTTCTTCTTCACTTAGCGCCGAGAGGTCGAGCTTTTCACCATCCATCACCCGGTAGACCAAGTCAACAATCCCTGGTTTCTGGCCACGGGCGATCAAGATAAGCTCCGGGTCAAAGGCATCAACTATCGCCGAGGTAAGACCATACCTCATCAGCATTATCAAATAGGCCCGATTAAGATGGGGCCTGAGGTGGGTCGGGGTGCCATTGGAGACATTAGACAGACCCACCGTTGACTTACACCCCGGCGCCAACTCCCCCAGCATACTCATGAACTCCAAGCAGGCATTCAGCTGACTCACATCTACCGATACCGGGCCGGCAATCGGGTCAATCCAGATATCCTCATTGGCAACACCGACTTCATTAGCCTTGTAGATAAGCTCGGCGGCAATCATGCCCCTTTCGTTGGCATCCCGGGGCATCCCCTCCTCCCCCCACAGCAGACCAATCATGGCTGCCTTATAATTCTTGACCAGGGGCAGCCCCACGGCTAATCGGGCCGGGGAGATAGAATTTATCAGCGCCTTGCCCTGATGCATTTTTAATCCCGCTTCCATCGCCACCAGGTTGGTCGTATCCAGTGACAGGGGCTTATCGGTCACCGCCTGCACCGTTTTGACCGCCCAGGCCATCAGTTCATCCCCGCCCTTACGGGCTGGGCCGATATTAATATCAATCAGGTCAACACCGGCGGCGACCTCAGCCTTGACCAAATCCTGTATCGGCTTGGGCTCCCGCCCTTTCAGGGCCGAGCTGATATTTTGCGACATGATATTTAAATTTTCGCCAATGAGAATCATGCTAGCTCCCTATGGATGCCACTGCTTGAGATAGGCAGGAATGTTGACCGCCTCGCGGGGGCCAACCAGAACCTCCCAGCCGGGCAGTTCTTCCTCCAGGCTACCGCTTTCGGCAGCCACCAGACCGGGGATGATTAGCTTGCGGTGCTTAATCTGCTCTTCAATGCCACTCTTTTTGACAAAGGGGGCAATGGTATCGGCGACAAACTTGCCGGCGGCCCACGCCGTGACCACGGAAAGCCCACCCGTGCTTTTGACCAGAAGATAGCTGGACACACGGCTGTTCTCTATCTCCGCCGAGACGATAAAGTAGGTCAGCGAGAAGTTAGTGGTAACCAGTACCGGTGAATTCTCGGTGGGGGCGCCAATCTTATAGATTCCCTCGGTGGTAGACAGCGGCCGCTGCGGGTCGGTATAGACATTCATCCTCTCCACCAGTAAGGGGAAAAGGCTCTCCCCGTAAAAATCGGACAGGACAATAATGCCGGCATACTTGGCCACCAAGGCTGAGGCAATCACCGCCTCTTTCATCGGGTCATCAGTCATCTCGGCGGGCAGAACAATGGTGGGGAAACCGAGCGGGCGAAACTTCTTAACTAGCGCCGCCCGGCGGATGACTACCTGGTCTTCAAAAGCCTGACGCAGTGTCCTCGCCCCGGAATCGAGAACGATATCTTTTACTCCCACCTCGGTCAGCTTGGTGCTCAGCTCAATAAGCTCGTCAAGATTAGTAGCTTTAGCAACCACTGGGCAGGAACTCTCCTTGGCTAAATCGGCCACACGGGCTAAGTTTTCTTTAGTGGCGGCATAGAGAAGCGGTTTCCGGTCAGCGCAGACTTTTAAGCCTGCCGCCAGCACATCGGCATTATCACTCATCAGGATAAGGCTGGCGTCACCGGCCTGGGTTACCTTCTTGATGACCGCCTCAAATTTGGCCGCCTCTCCAGAATCATTTTTAGTCGCCACCATCTCCGGGCGCAGGGTAAGCCCCACCCGCTCGTACTGGAGTTTATTCAGTTTCTCCAGCCGGGCATTGATCTCCGCCTCAACCATGGTATCACTGATGAGAATGGCCAGGCCGGGCGGATTTTCGAATCTCTTCTCATGGCGAAACATCACCGTTTCGCCACCGAGCTTCACCGCCCTCTCGCCGGTCCCCACCGTTACCACCCTGATCGGCGGGGCAGCCGCCTCCGCCAGCTTGGCTTTCGCCTCCTCAGAAACAGTGGGGCAGAGTGCCAGCTCCGTCTTGCCCGCCGCCAGCTTCATGGCAAAAGCGAGACAGGTCGGCTCCCCGCACTCCTTGCAGTTCGTTTGGGGAAGCAGCTTGTAAATCTCTATCCCGGTAAGTGGCATTTTCAGCTCCTATTCCAGTATCGGGTCCATACTGAGGGCAGGGTGACCTTTCTTCTGCAGGAAGGGCAGGATTTCCTCCTCAGTGACGCCAATGGTCTCATCGGCAATCATATCGGGCAGGTCAGAGATGCCTACTTCTTCGGCTCTGGCTTTGAGCCGGTCGGCAATCTCCTCTTTCAGCATCTTGGGCATCCAGACCACCCGCTTTATACCGCCGTCAGCGCTGATGAACTTGCGCTGGCAGATAGAATACTTGCTGTGGCCGACAAAGCCGGGGGTGCTCACCCCACCACCAACAGTGCGGGCGAGAGTGGTAAATTTCATGCCGCAGGGCGTATCCTCTTTATAGCCCCGATTAACAATCATTATCCCGTTGCACTGGGGCAGGACCGCCGCCACACACTCGCAGCAGCCGCAGGTAGTCGGCGGGTCGTGCATAATACTATAAAGATTGTAGTGGTCAATATTGCCCCGCGATGCCTTGTTAATGAACGCATTAACCCCCTGCCACTGCCCCAGCTTTTCATCAACCGTAGCTCCCTTTTCCACCGGCTGGTTGGGGCCGGTGGGGTTAATCTCCGAGGCTGCCTTGCAGTCCATCCAGTTATAAGAGCCACAGAGCCCGGTCCTTTCCGGACTGATGACACAAACGTGGGTCGGGGCAAAGGACTGGCACAGGGTGCAGGAGTAATAGGTATCAGTCTCTTCATCGCTCATGCCGGAGATGCGGGCATCACGCTCTTTATATACTGCCCTTGCCTTTTGGGCAATCTCCTCCACCTTATCGGCTTCGGTATAGAGCTTCACCTGCACCTTATCGAATATCTGGCCAAAATCCTGGTGCATCTTGGCGTGGAGCAGGATACCGATATGGTTAAGCTTGAAGCCCTTCTCCGCGGCCGCCTTACCGATTCTCAGCCAGGCAATATCGCGCTGACCGATATGCATTACTCCCTGAGCATAGTTTAAGAGGTGGTGAATCTGCCGCTCTAGGATTGGTTCATTATCGGCCTGCATCTGCCGGCCGGCGAACTCAACCACGATGGCCAGGGGCAAGGTAGCGCCCTCGGTAACATCAGATATATCGGGGCCAACCACCTCCACTTTGCCATCTTCAACTTCATCCATATCTTTGGTGGTGACCCACTCTACCATCAACGACTTACCGCCGCCACACTCTAAATAGACATCCTCTTTGCGGACTCTCTCGCCCTCAAAGGCAGGGCCGAAGGCTACCGGTATTGGCATCTCGGTTACCGTTGTCTTCAGTCCCCTTACCTCCACCGCCCGGGCGACTATCTTATCGTGGGCGACATTAGAGACAACATGCTCGTAGGTGCAGATGCCGGTGGGTAAAACCTCGGGTATCGGGGTATCGGCAATAACCGGGAACCCCCAGTTGATTGCCCCGGCGGCATTGGCATACCACTCATCGGTAACATAGCCCAGAGGCAAAGCAAAGGCAAAAACGCGGTCTTTATTGTAAATCAGGATTTTACGGAAGTCACCCGCCTCAACACCACCGAAAGACATGGCCGCTCTGGTGGCAAAGCCCATGGCAAATACAGTAGCGCTGGTGTCCGGCCCAAAGGAAACCAGACGGGTTCCCCAGCCGATCTGCACCCCGGCCTCAACCAGCTGCTCGGCAAATCGCTTGCCGTTATATTCACCAGCCATAAAGACGTAAAGGTTGCGCTGCTGGAGTTCCTGGGCAATCTTGGCGGCTATTCCCGGGTTTGGTGCCGCCCCCAATACGGCGGCAAAACCGGGCGCGGTGCCGTCAACAAACTCGATGCCCCGCTTTCTCAGGATGACATCATCAGCCGCCCCCAGCCAGATATTGTCCTCGGTGACATCTTCCTGTTTAGTATAGAAATCAGGCTGTGCCAGATATCCAATCGCCTCAATGAGCTCCTCGGCAAAGAAAGTAGCCATCCCGGCATCAAGGGCCGGGGCGAGATAGGGCAAGGGGTGCTCCTCTCTTACCGGCGGTGGCAGGATAGACTTGCACTTGGCCAAAACCGTCTCCATGTCCCCCAGTTTTTCTACCTTGAGACCAGTAATACCGTAGATTATGGGCAGATAATAGGCAGTACCGGGGAAGCCCACCGGCTCATTGGCGCCCCATTTTTCCATCGCCGCCTGCCACTCCTTCTCGGCCCGGGTGATGATTTTATGGGCTCCCCTAATCGCGGCTGAAGCAATAATCTTCGACATATCTAATCTACTCCCCCATTTTGGTTAACTCTGGAGCCTAAGCTCCGGCCAGTTCGCGTCTCATCTCCATATCGTAGAGAACTCTCTCTCGTGCCTTATCAATGCCCAGCGCCTTGCGCTTCTTATCAATATGCTCAATCATAAGGTGGGCGGCACGAATCGGATCAGGCTCAAAAGCCCACTTGCCACCGTACGCTTCTTCAAAGTCTTTAAACAGGAAATCGGTCACCTCTTTGCTGCCCAGAGTCGGCCAGTTGACCCCGAATACAGTAAAGACACCGGAGGCAACAAAGTACTGACCAATAGAAATTGCCTTCTCACTCATCCACTCCGGGGCCGCCCCGGCTACGGGCAGGTCGCTGATGTCGTCACCTAGGCCGCCATCCTTGACCATGGCCGTAGCTGCAATCAGGATGCGGCTATTATCAACACAGGCACCCATATGCAACACCGGTGGGATGCCCACCGTCTCACACACCGAAGCCAGTCCCTCACCGGCATACTGGGCAGCTTCGGGAACCATCAAACCGGCTTTGGCACAGGCCATAGCACTGCAACCGGTCTGGATGACCAGAACATCATGCTTAATCAGCTCCTTGACCATGGCTACGTGAACATCATCGTGCTTGACCCGCGGATTATTACAGCCAACCACCCCAGCCACCCCTCTAATCCGGCCATTGATAATATTGTCATTCAGGGGGCGGTAAGAGGCACGATATAGCCCGCCCAGCAGGTAGTTGATTGTCTCGTGGCTAAAGCCGGCAATGAGGTCGGCCTTCTCCGTGGGAATGTGGATATTCTTGCCCCGATTGGGGAAGTTATCAATGGCTGCCTTGACGATTGCCTTAGCTGTCTCCACGGCATTAAGGTCATCAAAATCCATATGAGTGGCGCCCTCTATTTTAGCGCGGGGGTCGGTGGTGATAACCTTGGTATGGTAGCACTGGGCGACATCAGCTAGCCCCTGCATAATGCACTGGACATCAACCACGATTGCCTCCAGCGCCCCGGTAACTATAGCCAGCTCCTGCTGCAGGAAATTACCGGCAATGGGCACGCCGTGACGCATTAATACCTCATTGGCGGTACAGCACATACCGGCCAGATTTATTCCCTTCGCCCCCTTGGACTTGGCGTATTCAATCATCTCCGGGTCCTGAGATACTACTGCCAGCATCTCAGCCAGCTGCGGTTCATGGCCATGGACAATAAGGTTGACCTCATCCTCTTTCAGCACCCCCAGGTTTATCTGGCCCAATACCGGGGCCGGTGTGCCAAAAAGAACATCCTGCAGGTCGGTAGCAATCATGCTACCGCCCCAGCCATCGGACAAGGCCGTCCTTGAACCCTGCTTGATCAAGTCCTGATAGTCCTGGTCCGTCCCCATATGGGTGCGGTGCATTATCTCCACGACTTCTCTATCTATGCCTCTAGGGGCAACACCCAACTTCCGCCATAGCTCCTGACGCTTTAGCGGCGCCCGCTTCAGGAAGAGCAACTCACCCTCTTGCCTGCCGAACTCTTTCATCAGGATTTCGCCAACATCGACGGCTATTTCCTGATTGGTGCGCTCACCGATATCAATGCCGAGTTCCAGAGCCAGCTGAAGTAATTTCTGCTCATCCTTAATTTCATAGCCGGCGGCTTCACTCTTGGCTACTGCGAGAAAGGCTTCCGCCACCCGCCGGCCGTGGTCACTGTGGGCGGCGGCACCAGCGGCAATCATGCGGGCGAAGTTGCGGGCGGCAATGGTCTCAGCGGTGGCGCCACAGACGCCAATCCGGAATCGCCTCTCTTCAGGCGTTTCCATGCCGCCGGCGGGCAGAGATACCCGGCATGGTCCCATACTGCAGTGCTTGCAGCAACTACCCACCATGCCCACCGGGCAGGGTTGTATTACTTCTGCCCTGTCAAAAGCAGTATAAACCTTCTCTTTTTCCGCTTTTTCCAGCATCTTAATCGTCGCGATATCAATGCTCCTGCCTTTTGCTTTTGCCATTCTGTTACTCCTCCACTCTTTGGTTTTTGCCATATTAATTAATCACTGGCAACGCGGGCAAAGTCCGCGAAACTCCAAGATATGATAAGAGACCTTAAAGCCAGTTTTAGCGATAAGCCTCTGATTTAGCTCATTTTGCACCGGCTGGTCAACATCAAAAACATGTCCGCATTTTTCACAGCGGAAGTGATAGTGGCCCGGCACCCGGCCATCAAATCGGCTCAACGCGCCAGCCAGAGCCAGCTCTGAGATTTTTCCCTCCCATTTCAGCAATTTAAGGTTACGGTAGACCGTCCCCAGACTGATGTTGGGTATCTCTTTTCTTACCTGCTCGTAGACCCATAATGCCGTAGGGTGGGAGTCTGTTTCCCTAACCACCCTAAGGATAGAGTCTTTTTGTTTCGTTTTCCTAGGCACGATGCTCGCTTAATCCCATCTATTATAAATAGTAACAATAACTATTATTCTTTCTCTTAATTAATTTGTCAAGTTTTATTTCCCGCTCTTGGCGGCGGTCAACTCGGTAATCATTTCCCGAATCAGTCTTATCGCTTCCGGGTGTCTCATGACGAGTATATCGGCCCCGGCCAGCAGTAAGACCATGGCTGAAATCGCCTCCAGCAGGATGCCCCTCTTTTTGGCATTGCCGAGGGCGGGCTCCTCCCCTTCTGGAATTTTGGTCTCTTTAGTCTTCCATACCTCTTTGCTGATGTTACAGATAATGGGGAACTGGAGCTTTTCATCCTGCTGGGTTAAGGCAGCCACCCTTACTCTTTCCATTACCGAGTAACAGTACTCAATACCATAGCCGAGGCTGCTAGTAGTCGGGTCAACGACCAATTTGTCATCGGCAACGCCAAGATTACCTAGCAGGATATTGAGCTGCTTGGCCAGGTTAACATCTATCGGCGTCGACGCAATCACGGTGTGCTGATAACCAATGGCCGCGGCACCAATCTTCTTATAGTCCCCGTCTTCCACCGGCCCGATAATCAGGTCCCTGCCCTGGCAGACCTCAGCTACTTTGCCCAGCACCTCAGTGTCCTTATCGTGATTGGCCGTTGCCCAGACGATCAGGGGCACATCAACCGCATCAGCCACCTTCTTGACCACCTCAGCCGATTCATCAGCCCCGCGATTCAGGCCGTTGGGGTCGGTACCGACCATCTGCAGGCAGAGCATCTCCGCCCCGTACTCATTAACGCACTTCTTGGCCCAGGCAACCGGGTCGTCGGTCACGCCGGCAAAGGGCTCTAAAGCCGCTTCGGGCCAGTCCTCCGGTTTGGTGTCCCATATTTCCATGGCAATCCGGGGCGGGTTGGGCATCTCACCTTCAAAGAGATGAAAGGGGTAAGCATTCTGCCCGCCCACGGTAATGCTTTTATCGCCCTTGCCTAGCTTTATCTGCTTAATCAGGCCGCTATATGATATCTTAGGAACTTCAAAGGTCATTTTTACCTGCCTCTAAGCTGGATTCTTTCTCTTTTCACTGCCATACCATTCTTTGCCGTACCAGTATCTCTCACCGGTCTGCAGATACTTCAGCTTCTCCTGCCGGCTGTCCAGCTTCTGGCGCCAGCGCCCGGCGTCTTTGTCCTCGGGCTTGCCCTTCTCAAAGGTCTTGCCCAGCACCTCTACCTCGGGACGTCCCGGCGCTTTCTTTTTCTCAATCTGATACTCCATCCCCATCTCCTTTCCTAGGCTAGACCAGCGGCTAGCTTGGCTGCCTTTACCGTATTCATCATCAGCATGGCGATTGTCATTGGTCCCACCCCGCCCGGCACCGGGGTAATCGCCTTCGCTTTCTCCTTGACGGCTTCAAAATCAACATCCCCCACCAGGATATCCTTGCCCTCGGCGGTCTTGCCGATGCGGTTGGTGCCGACGTCAATCACCACCACCCCATTCTTGACCATATCGGCGGTGACGAGTTTGGGCTTGCCCACGGCAACAATCAGTATATCCGCCCGCTTGGTATGGACTGAGATATCTTTGGTCAGGATATGGCACAGGGTGACCGTACCGCCAAAGCCCTCTTTTTCCAGAGACAGCAGCGCAGCCACCGGTCGGCCCACGATATTACTGGCTCCGACCACCACCACCTCCGCCCCTTTGATATTAACTCCAGACCGGATTAAGAGCTGATAGATACCGTGCGGGGTGCAGGGCAAAAAATCGGGCTCGCCAATCATCAGCTTGCCTACATTCACCGGGTGGAAGGCGTCAACATCCTTTCCGGGGTCAATAAGATAGAGAACCTTGGTGCTGTTGATATGCTCGGGCAGGGGCAGCTGGACCAGAATCCCATGAATCTTGGGGTCTTTGTTCAGCTTATCAACCAGCGCCAGCAGTTCCGCCTCATTGGTATCCGCCGGCAGGTCGTGCCTCTCCGAGTAGATACCCAAGGCTTGTGATGTCTTCTCCTTCTGCCCGACATAAATCTGCGATGCCGGGTTTTCCCCGACCAGCACCGTGGCCAGGCCCGGTACCAGGTTATGCTTCGCCTTAAGCGCAGCGATTTCCTGCGTCAGCTCCTCTTTAATTTCGCTAGCAATATCCCGGCCACTGATAATCTGAGCCGTCATTTTTACCCCCATTAAATTATTTCAGGAGTTTGGTCATCAAATCATTTACCGCCATTGCCGCCTTGGCGGTATCAGGTAGCTCAAGAAGCGGTGTTAAATTAAGGTCAGCTTCATATACTGCTTTATCCAGAGGTATGGTAGCGGTGAGCTCAAGGCCCAGCCGCTCCATCTCCTGGCTGATGTGAGGGTCAATGCCATCGGGAACAAGGTTAATCACCACTGACTGCCTTTTAACCACCAGATCAAGCTCACTAACCAGTTCCTTAAGGCGGGCAATAGTCCGCACCCCCTTTATGGAATGGTCGGAGACTAAAAGCAGCTCATTGATATTCTGGGTGGTGCGTCGGCTCAGGTGCTCCATCCCCGCCTCATTATCCATCACCACATAGGCATAGCTTTCGCTCAGTTTATCGGCGAAGCGGCGCAGCATGAGATTGGGATAGCAATAGCACTCCGGCCCCTCGCCCCGCCCCATGGTAAGCAAATCCAGACCCTTGCTTTCGGTCAGAGCGTCACTTATCTGGAATTCCAGATAGTCTTCCTTGGTCATCCCGGGGGGAATGTTTATCTTTTCCTCATTAAAAGAGGCAATAATGGAGCCAACCGTCTGCCCAACCTCCAGCCCCAGGCTATCGCCCAAGTTGGCGTTGGGGTCGGCGTCAATGGCCAGGATTGGGCTGGCGCCACTCCTCTGCAGGTAGCGGATAACCAGACTGGCCAGTGAAGTCTTGCCGCTACCCCCCTTGCCCGCCACGGCAATATTAAAGCTCAAACCAGACCTCCGTCACCACTAACGACTAGAATACCCCTTTGACCTTGCCAGTTTTGACATCAACGTCAATTCTGCGGAAAGCGGGGTCAGATGATGTCCCCGGCATCAGGCTGATTGCCCCGGCACAGGGGCAGAGAAATTTAGCCCCAGAATAGATAAGCACATCACGGATGGGCAGCGTCCACCCCTGGGGCACCCCCTTCACCGCAGGGTCATGGGTGAGACTCAAATGGGTCTTCACCATCATGGTGGTATAGTCATCATATTTACTATCCGACTCAAACGCTTTGGCCTTACTCTCGGCTTCAGGCGCCCAGTCAACACCATTAGCCCCGTAGACCACCTTGGCAATCTTCTCCACCCGCTCCCTCAGCTTCATCTCCATGGGATACAGGAAGTTAAAATCATTCTTATCTTCACTGGCTTCAACAACGGCGTCAGCCAGCTCCAGAGCGCCGTCACCGCCGTCAGCCCAATGGGTGGCGGCGGCACAGCGGGCGCCGGCAGCCTCGGCCGCCTTCCTGACCAGGGCAACCTCAGCATCAGTGTCAGTATGAAAGCGATTGATACAGACCACCGGCTTGATACCGGAGGTCTTAATGATATTAACATGGTGCACCATATTGGCCACGCCCTTCTCCAGCAGCCCAAAGTTCTCTTTGGTGTATTCATCAGGCAGGGGCAGACCGGCGACCACCTTGGGCCCGCCACCGTGCATCTTCAGGGCACGGATGGTGGTGGTCAGCACCGACACATGCGGCTTGAGACCGCTGTAACGGCACTTCACGTTCCAGAACTTCTCAAAGCCGATGTCCGCCCCGAAGCCGCTCTCGGTAACATGATAGTCAAACATCTTCAGACCAAGCCGGTCAGCGATGATAGACGACTGCCCCACGGCAATGTTGGCAAAGGGTCCGGCGTGTACCATCAGCGGCTGGTATTCCACGGTAGCGCAGAGGGTGGGGTTGATGGTATTGCGCATCCAGGCGGTCATCGCTCCGGCTACCTCCAGGTCAGCGGTGGTTACCGGGTTACCCTGCTTGTCAAAGGCAACGGTGATATTGGCCAGCCTCTCCCGCAGGTCAGCCAAATCCCGGACAATGGACAGGATAGCCATCAGCTCGGAGCTGACGCTGATGCCAAACTTAGACTCCATCAGGAAGCCGTCCATACGACCGCCGAGACCGATGATAATATTACGCAGACTCTGGGCACAGAAATCCATAATCCAGCCCATTTCTATTCTCTTCGGGTCTATATCCAAGCGGCGCATCTTGGTCAGCCGTTCCAGCTGTTCGTCGTTATAGTTGCGCTCGTGCTGCATGCGGGCGGTAAGCGCCACCATCGCCAGATTATGGGCGTTGGTAATATCGTTAATGTCACCGGTAAGCCCCATCGAAAACTCAGTCAGGGGAATAAGCAGGGCATTGCCACCACCCGCCGCAGTCCCCTTGATATTCATGGTGGGGCCACCTGAGGGCTGGCGGATGCAGCCGCCCACGTTCTTACCCCGTTTGCCCAGGCCCTCAATGAGACCACAGGTGGTGGTGCTCTTGCCCTCACCGAGCGGCGTGGGGGTTATCGCCGTCACCTCAATATACTTGCCATCCGGCTTATCTTTCAGGCGCCCGATTATCTTCAGAAAATCGAGCTTGCCGATTCGGCCGCAAGGCAGAATCTCGTCTTTCTCCAGATTCAGCTTCTGGCGAAATTCCTCGGGGGTGGGCATCTTTTCTTCGGCAGCCTCAGCAATCTGCCAGTCCTTCATTTTGGTTGCGTCGTAAGCCACGGGAACCTCCTTGGTTACTTCGGCCCGGCTACCCCGTGAGGTAACAGGGCTTGATAAATATTGCTCACTTCACCAATGACCGTCTGGCTGGCGTCAACCACTGAGGCGCTCGCCAGGTCAGCGTCAACGATTGCCTGGTCATAGGGAATAAAGCCCAGAAATTCAAAATCGGGCAAACTAGACCGGATGAACTCTTCATCCGCCTTGTTTCTGATTTTATTGCCCACCACCACCATACTGGCTAAACCAATATCGGTAGCCAGCTTTTTGATATTAAGCGCCGTTTCAATACTCCGCCGCCCCGGCTCAACCACCACAATCAATTTGTCCACCGCCGTCGCCGTTGCCCGCCCCAGATGCTCTATCCCCGCCTCCATATCTAGAATGACCACTTCGTTTCGGGCTAGCAGCAGGTGGGAGAGCAATGCCTTGAGCAGGGCATTCTCCGGGCAATAACAGCCGGTGCCGCCCTTCTTCAGTCTCCCCATCCTCATTAACCTGATGCCGTCTTTCTTCAAGGCATACTTCTCCGGTATATCATCAACCTTGGGGTTTAGCTTAAAATAGGGCGCCATCTGCCCGGGACGGGCGCCGGTCCTCTCCGCAATAAGGTCTTCCATTTCGGCAATGGGGATAATCTTTTCCGGATGGGAGAAACCGAGGGTAGCCGCCAGGTTGGCATCAGGGTCAGCGTCAATGGCTAAGACCGAATAGCCAGACTCGGCAAAAATTTTAGCCAAGAGTGCCGTCAGCAGAGTTTTGCCCACGCCGCCTTTACCGCTAATGGCAATCTTCATAAATATCTCCCCCCAACTCAGCAAGATAAACCTTTTATTCTAATGCCGAATACGGAGACCACGTCTGGCTTTATTTAATTAATAAGCGCTGACCGAGGCCAGTAAAACTGGCAAGGTCAGCGTTTATGGCTGCTTACTCATCAGGAATGAAAACAAAGTATATCTCACCCAAAATTAAAAGTCAAGTAAAGTTTTTATTCAATCTTTTCCAGTCGGGCTAGGCTCAACAGGAGCTTTTTTAACCCCCACCCGCTGAAGACGACTATGGCTTCTCTATCATCCTTTACCTCCTGGCAGTTCACCACCACTCCATCACCAAACTGGGGGTGACGGACATGGTCACCCGCCTTTAACTCGGGAGTGGTAACCGCCGGAGACCGAATCTTATCCCAGGCATAAATAGCCTCAGCTATCTGACTCTCTTCGCCTGCCCATAAGCCACCGCTGCTCACCAGATGGGACGGAATATCGGCCAGGAAACGCGAGGGGATAGTTGTCCCCGTCCGCCCCATTAGGCTACGGTGGAAGGCGCGAACTAGGTAGATCCTCCGTTTGGCTCTGGTTATGCCAACATAGCACAGCCGCCGTTCTTCCTCCATCTGCTCGGCGTCATCAAAAGACTTGAAATGAGGTAGGAGTCCCTCTTCCATGCCGACAATGAACACCACCGGGAACTCCAATCCCTTGGCCTGATGCAGAGTAATCAAGGTTACCGCCGCCACGCTCTCATCAAGCCCGTCGACATCGGACACCAGGGTTACCCCCTCCAGAAAGGCGGTCAGCCCCTCCCCCGGCTTCAAATCGGTATAGTCCTGAGCGACGGTGCGCAGCTCTAGAACATTCTCCCAGCGCTCCTCCCCATTTGGCTGGTTTAAAACATATTCTTTATAGCCGGTGCGCTCAAGGACCGAATCCAGTAGCTCAACCAGATTCAGCTTCTTATTGGCAGCGATTAATTCTTCGGTCAGTTTCAGAAAGCCAGCCATTGCCCTGACGATACGGGGGTTGAGGGGAGGTAATTCTTCCAGCTCGGGCTCGGTTGCCATTTTTAGAGCCTGATATTCCGGGATATTCTTAGCCCTTGCCCAACCCGATAGCTCGCTCAGGCTGCGCTGCCCGATGCCGCGCTGGGGGACATTAATGATACGAAGCAGGCTGATGCTATCGTTGGGATTCTGTATTAACCTGAGGTAGGCGATGATATCCTTGACCTCCCGCCGCTCGTAGAAGCGGGTGCCGGCCACCAGCTTATAGGGCACCCCGTAGCGCATAAAAGCCTCCTCCAAGGCTCTGGACTGGGCATTGGTACGGTACATAACGGCACAGTCACCCAGGCTGGCTTCCCCGTTACCCACTAGGCGCTCCACCTCATTAACCACAAACTGAGCTTCTTCCATTTCGGTATAGGCTTCAACCACCGTGGTCAGCTCACCCTCTTCGTTATCGGTCCATAGTTCTTTCGGCTTACGCTGCTGATTCACCGAAATCACATTAGAAGCCGTCTCCAGAATCCGCTGTGTGGAGCGGTAGTTCTGCTCCAGAAAGACTATTTTCGCCTCCGGGTAGTCTTTCTCAAAGCTGAGGATGTTGCGCAGGTCAGCGAAACGCCAGGAATAGATTGACTGGTCGGGGTCGCCGACGACGCATATATTGCGGTACTTGGCGCCGATTTGCCTGACCAGCTCATACTGAACCAGATTAGTATCCTGAAACTCATCAACCAGGACATGCTGGTATCTCGTCTGGTATTTGGCCAGAATCTCAGGGTTATTCCGGAACAGCAGCACCACCTTCATCAACAAATCATCAAAATCGAGGGCGCTGCCCTCGGCTAGCAGCTGCTGATATCGCTCATAGACCCGCCCCACCACCTCCTCAAAGTAGCTGCGGCTGCGCTTCAGGCAGTCCTGAGGGGTGAGCATGCGGCTCTTGGCGGCACTGATGGCGGAGGCAATGGCGCGGGGGGCATACTGCTTCGGGTCAAGACCGACTTCCTGAATACTGCGCTTGAGCAGGCTGAGCTGGTCCTCATCGTCATAGATGACGAATTTGGGGTCAACACTGATTGACCTGCCGTCACGGCGCAAAATGCGGGCACAGATAGCGTGGAAGGTACCCAGGGTTAAGTCCCCGACCGAACCGCTGACCAGCCGCGTCAGCCGGTCCGTCATTTCCCGGGCTGCCTTGTTGGTGAAGGTGACGGCGATAATGCGGTATGGGCTGACCCCACAAACTTTAATGAGATAAGCCACCCGATGGGCGATAACCCTAGTCTTACCGCTTCCCGGACCAGCCAGAATTAGCACCGGGCCTTGGATTGCCTCCACCGCTTCCCGCTGCGCCGGGTTGAGTTCAGCTAGAATGTCCACTGCTAATCATTATAACCCTTCACGGCGGCGGGGTTCAAAAAATCAGCCGGCTAAAACTTGACAACTACCCGCCCAAAATCTTAGAATAATATATGCGAATATGCGCATATAAAGCTGTATTAAGGAAAAACAATGCAGGACTTAATCAAGGCAACCAAGGCGCTCTCTGATGAAACCAGGCTCCGCCTGCTGAATCTGGTGCTGACCAGAGAGTGCTGCGTCTGTGAGGTGATGCAGGCCCTCAATATCTCCCAGACCCGGGCTTCGCGTAACCTGAAAGCGCTTCACGAGGCCGGCTTTCTCAAGCTGAGAAAGAACGGGCTCTGGTCGCTTTACTCGGTAGATGAAGCCGATATGCAAGCACGCTACCCTCACCTGCTCCGGGCAGTGAAAAGAGCCCTGCAGAACAACGCCACCGCCGCTGAGGATAGAGCGCGCCTGAAGAAAGCGGAGCGTCTCGGTCCCGGCTGTGTTGGCCAGCCGTGAAATCAGAGGATTTAGCCAAGCATGGAAATTTTCCTGGAGCTTCTTTTTGGCGGGCTTAACGCCCTGAAAGAGTATATCGCCCTGCATGTACTGACCTGCCTCATCCCCGCTTTTCTCCTGGCGGGTGGGATAGTTACTTTTGTTTCCCGAGAAGCCATTATCGGCTACCTGGGGGCAGCCGCCCGAAAGCTATCATCATTCGGTATTGCCGCCGGCGGCAGCTTCTTCGTCGCCGCCTGCTCCTGTACCGTTATCCCGGTGGCCAGCGGTATATACTACGGTGGTGCCGGGATTGGGGCTGCCTTTATCCTGCTCTGGGTAGCCCCGGCGGCCAATATTCTGGCTCTAGTCTATACCGGTTCTATTCTGGGCACCCAGATGGTTATTGCCCGGCTACTAAGCGCCCTGCTTATGTCCTTTATCATTGGCCTGGTTATGGCCTATGCCTTCTATAAGGAAGAGAAAAACCGCGTTTCCACCATCCAGATGAGCCGCGGGCCACTAATGAGCCGGCAGGGCGTGGTCCTGCTCCTGCTATTGGTCGCTTGGCTCCTGGCCCCGAACTACATCGTGACCCAGGGGCCATACTGGCAGAAAGTAGTGGTCTGGGCAGTGGGTCTGCTAATAGTCGGCGTTTATGCCGTGAAGGCTATTGATAAGACCAAGATTAAAGACTGGCTCAGCGAAAGCTGGTGGTTTGTGCGCATCATCTTCCCCCTGCTGCTGGTCGGCGTCTTTATCGTTGGCATTATCGGTGCCGTCCTGCCCCAGGCGTGGATTGAGACCTGGCTCGGTGGCGCCGGTCTGCGCCAGTCGTTTCTGGCTACCCTGATCGGTGCCTTTACCTACTTTGCCACCATGACCGAAGCCCCCTTCGTGGATACCCTGATGAACCTGGGTATGGGCAAGGGGCCAGCGCTGGCCCTGCTGCTCACCGGACCGGGCATCAGCCTGCCCAACTGGCTGGCTATTGCCCGCGTTTTCGGCACCAAAAAGGCGCTGGTTTATATCCCGGCCATTGTGGTATTGGGGACGCTGGTGGGCTGGGTGGCCGGGTTTATCCTGGACTGAATACTATAAATTATAAGGAGGCATAAAATGATTATTGAGGTTTGCGGACCGGGTTGCCCGCGGTGTCAGGCAACGGAGAAAAACGTGCTTCAAGCCCTGAAGGAGCTGGGCAAAGAGGCGGAGGTGGTCAAGGTCAAAGATTTCCGAGAAATCAGCGCCCGGGGCGTGATGATGACGCCGGCGGTAATCATCGATGGCGTCAAGGCTTTTGAGGGCAGAATCCCAAGTGCCGAAGAGATAAAGAACTGGCTTCAGGAAAAAGCCTAGCCCCAAACGTCGGGGATAGGGAGATACCATGCTTGAAATCAAGAAAACGGCCGTTTCCCTTGATGAAGAAGAGCTGATGCAGCTGGAGCAGATTATAACCGACCAGAACGAGGATGAAGCACTCAAGTTCCTGAAGAAAGCGGTTTATGACCAGATAGTCCGCCTGCAGACCCAGTGCCTGAAATCACATCTGGACACCAGCGGCAGTCCGGTAGATAAATTTAAAGAGAGCCGTAATAATAAGTAATGGGTAACAAAGAACCAAAAGGCATAGTTAGCCGACTCTCGGTATTAGACCGCTTTCTGACACTCTGGATTTTCCTGGCCATGGGTCTGGGTGTAGGTCTGGGTTATTTCTTTCCCCAAACCGCCGATTTCATCACCTTTTTCCAGGTGGATACCACATCTATTCCAATAGCTATCGGGCTTATTCTAATGATGTATCCCCCGCTGACCAAGGTAAACTACGAGGAAATCGGCAAGGTCTTCCGGCACCCCAAGCTCCTGGGCTTCTCGCTAGTCCAGAACTGGATTGTTGGCCCCTTGGTAATGTTTTTACTGGCCATAATCTTTTTGAGAAGCTTCCCGGAATATATGGTCGGGGTGATACTGGTCGGGCTGGCACGGTGCATCGCCATGGTCATCGTGTGGAACGAACTGGCTGAAGGAGACAGAGAGCTGGCGGTCGGCCTGGTCGCCTTCAATGCCATCTTTCAGATTTTATTCTATGCTGTCTATATCTACCTGTTCATAACCATAATGCTACCCAAACTGGGGCTTGTTGAGGGGATAGACGTAAGTGTATCCATCGCTGACGCCGCCAAAACCGTCTTCATTTACCTGGGCATACCCTTCCTGGCCGGCTTAATCACGCGGTTCAGCCTGCTGAAAAGTAAGGGCAGAGAGTGGTTTGAAAGGGTATTTGTCCCCAAAATAAGCCCGATAACCCCCGCCGCTCTGCTGTTTACCATCGTGGTGATGTTCTCGCTGAAGGGTGAGTATATAATTGAACTGCCCTATCACGTCTTCCGCATAGCAGTGCCACTGGTGCTCTACTTCTTCATTATGTGGTTCATCACCTTTTTCATTGCCCGTAAATTAAAGGCTGGCTACCCGCAGGTAACCGCGGTATCCTTCACCGCCGCCAGCAACGACTTCGAGCTGGCTATAGCGGTGGCCGTAGCCGTCTTCGGGATTGCCTCACTCCAGGCCTTCGCTACCGTCATCGGGCCACTGGTGGAAGTACCAGTGCTTATCGGTCTGGTAAATGTAGCCCTTCTCTTCAGACGAAAGTTCTTTCCCAAAGCGCCAGACTAGCCAGCTAATTCGGCCTCACGCCATATTGCAAATGCTGTTGTAATCATTTACAATAGCCAGAGGAATAATAAAAGGGCTTGCCCTTTTGACCTTTAAGTTAGCCCGGAGAGGCTGGTAAGGGAGAAATAAGAAGACTCATGGCTAGACCTCTTGCCAGCGAGGCAAGAGGTTTTTTTATGGCCAAAAAAGTCATCATGACGCCGGGGGAAGTCAGGCGGACTCTCCTTCGCCTCGCCCACGAAATCGCGGAGCGCAACCGGTCCACCGCCCGCCTGATAGTAGTCGGCATCCACACCCGCGGTGTACCCCTGGCAAAGCGGCTGGCCAGTTATATCCAGGACTTCAAGCAGTCTGAAATTGCGGTGGGCACCCTGGACATCAGCCGCCACCGGGACGACCTCCGCTGGCTTGACCCGCCACCAGTGGTCAAAAGCACCGATATTCCGAACGACATTGATAACCAGACCATCGTGCTGGTTGACGATGTGCTCTATACCGGGCGCAGCGCCCGCGCCGCCATGGATGCCCTGATTGACCTGGGGCGGCCGAAGTCAATTCAACTGGCAGTGCTGATTGACCGTGGCCACCGTGAACTCCCCATCCGGGCGAACTATGTCGGCAAGAATATCCCCAGCTCCCGGCATGAGGAGATACAGGTTCATCTGGTGGAAACCGATGGCGCCGACGAAGTCGCCATCATCAGCAACGCCAGTAATGAGACAGTAAAAGGGGAAAGGAGCTACCATGGGGCTGGCCAATAGAAGCCTGGTGACCATAGACGACCTGTCCAATGCCGAGATAGAGGCACTTTTCAGTTTAGCGGATAAGATGGCGGTGTCTCTGGAAAAGCAGTTTAATCTGTGCCAAGGCAAGATTATGGCCAGCTTGTTCTTTGAGCCGAGCACCCGCACCCGCCTCTCTTTTGAGACCGCCATGCACCGCCTCGGCGGCCGGGTGATAAGCGCAGTCAATGTCGGCGAGACCTCGCTGGCCAAGGGGGAGAGTGTGGCTGATATGGCCCGGGTGGTGGGGAGCTACGCCGACATTATTGTTATCCGCCACCCCTGGGAGGGAGCCGCCAAGGTAGTTGCCGACTATGCCGGTGTGCCGGTGATAAACGCCGGTGACGGCGGGCATGAACACCCCACCCAGACGCTGTGCGACCTGTATACCATCAAGAAGGAGAAAAAGACCATCCGGGGGCTGAGGATTGCGCTGTGGGGAGATCTGAAATACGGACGAACGGTGCACTCCCTCGCCTATGCCCTGGCTCGGTTCGGCGCCACCATCCACTTCCGGGCCGCCTCCGGGCTGGAGATGCCGGATTATGTCAAGCGGAAACTGACTACCGAATACAAAGGCAGGCTGGAAGAATACGAAACCCTAGACGATGTGGTCAAGGAAAGGCCCTTCCCCCTAGATGCCATCTACCTCACCCCGAGTAGCCCCCACCAGCTGGCTAATATCCCCAGCGTCAGCCTGCAGATTGAGCTGGCCAAGGGGGTGGATGCCCTCTATGTTACCCGCCTGCAGCAGGAGAGGCTGAACGCGGAAGCCGAAGAGAAGGAAATGAAGAATGATTACCCGGTAGTGGATAAGAAACTGCTCAAGAAAAAGGAGTTCCGGGAAACAGTAGTCCTGCATCCCCTCCCCCGCGTTGACGAGCTGGCCTACGAGCTGGATGTTGACCCCAGGAGTATGTACTTCAAACAGGCCGAACTTGGCGTGCCGATTCGGATGGCGCTCATCGCCCTGCTACTGGGGGCTAAAGAGATTGCCACCCCCCGGAAAGAGGAGTCTTTTACCCAGCCCAAAGAATATGCCCTCTATCAACGAGAGACCGGTGTCAGGTGTACTAATCGACAGTGTGTCTCCGCCCAGAAAACGGAGAAGGGCTACATCAAGCCCCAGTTCAAGATAGTCAGTTGCCGACCGCTTACCCTGAGGTGTATCTACTGCGACCATGAAATCTTCCCGCCCTGTATCGCCAGCTCGCACTGGCACGAAGGCAGGCTGGTCAGCAAGAGATATCACAGCGCCGACAGCCATATGGTGCGCAAGATTAGACCGGAGCACCTGATGATATTCGCCTCGGCCAAGGACGCCGAGGCCCACGGTTTTAAGCCCAGCAGCTATGCCCAACCGAACTAAAGTAATCAAGCCGTTGCTCATCCCGAATGGCCGCCTGATTGACCCCGGCCAGGGGATAGATGAAACCGGCAATCTGTTTATCGCTGAAGGCAAAATCGGCTGGCTGGGCCAGGGAAAGCTCCCCCGGACCGGCTACGATATCCTTGATGCCCAAGGGCTGATCGTCTGCCCCGGCTTTATTGATTTCCACTGCCACCTGAGACAGCCCGGCTTTGAGGAAAAAGAGACCATCGCCACTGGCGCTCAGGCCGCCGCCCGGGGCGGCTTCACCACCGTCTGCGCCATGCCCAACACTACCCCCCCGCTGGACAACCCCTCGGTTATAGATTATGTCAAGTCAACCGCTGCCAGCGACGGGGCAGTCCGGGTGCTGCCCATCGGCTGTGTCTCCCTGGGGAGGCAGGGGCAGGCGCCGGTTGATTTCACCGCCCTGGCTTCGGCCGGGGTAATTGCCTTCACCGATGATGGCGAGCCGGTCGCTAACTCCCGTCTGATGACTCAGGCACTGGAGTTCAACCGCCTGCTGGGCCTGCCCATCATTGACCACTGCGAGGACAGGAGCCTGACCGAGGGCGGTCAGATGAACCAGGGCGCATTATCCGCCCGACTGGGGCTGGGCGGCATACCGGCGGTTGCCGAGGAGAGCATGGTCAAGCGCGACCTGACACTGGCAGAGCACAGCGGCGGTCACCTACATATCGCCCACGTCAGCACCGCCGGCTCGGTTGAGCTTATCCGCCGCGCCAAAAAGAGAGGGGTCAGGGTTACCGCCGAGGTTACCCCCCACCACCTCTCCCTGACCGAAGAATTAGTCGCCGGCTACAATACCCTCGCCAAGGTCAATCCGCCCCTGAGGACCAGAGAAGATGTCAAAGCCCTGATTAAGGGGCTTAATGATAAAGTGATTGACATTATCGCCACCGACCACGCCCCCCACACCCGCGCCGACAAAGAGGTTGAGTTCACCGAGGCTGCCTTCGGCATCAGCGGTCTGGAGACGGCTTTGGGCAGCCTGATGGGGCTGGTGCACCGTGGCGAGATTGCCCTGCCCGTCCTCATCGCCAGCCTCACCAGCGAGGTTGCCAAGATTATTGGCGATAAATACAGCCGGCTGGGCACACTGGCTGCCGGCGCCCCGGCCGATGTTACCATCTTTGACCCCGATAAAGAGTGGCTGGTTGACCCGGATAGCTTCGCCTCAAAGGGCAAAAACACCCCCCTCGCCGGCACCACCCTCAAAGGCAAAGTAATGGCAACCATCTACGGCGGTAAGATAGTTTATATAGATGATAAAATGGGGATGGTGAGGGGGTGAGAAATGACAAATAGAAATACACCCGAGCTACCATGGAACTATCAGGCTTTGCTAACTGAATATCAAGTATGTCAACAACATAACAACTCACGAGGTTCCCAATATTGGATTACTGTTGGTATCTTCCTAGGTATTAATACAGCGTTTCTAGTAGC
The DNA here is from genome assembly GCA_020353235.1 of Dehalococcoidia bacterium. Lineage (GTDB taxonomy): Bacteria > Chloroflexota > Dehalococcoidia > Dehalococcoidales > JAUYDJ01. Next base: position 827,952 of record CP070693.1, read on the forward strand.
AGTCGCCAATGTAATGTCAAAAGCACCAGTTCCAGAATATTCTAAGTGGTTTGTCTTTGGTATCGGCGTAGCCATAGTCCTAATTATTATATGTTTATTTCGTTGGTTAAACAGAGTGAATTGGTATATCCGAATTGACCACGCAAGAATGCGTGAGATAGAAGAAACTTTGGGAATGCTAAAGAATCGTACAATTCATTGGGTTGACCATCCAAATCAAGCTCCGAATGAACAAAGACAAAGGATAGAGAACTTACGCCAACAATACCCTCCACCCCTGAGAGGTTCTACGGTAGTGCCTCCCATTTTTGGTATTTTAGGTTTTCTGTGGCTGTTTTTCATCATATTGGCATTTATTAACTAGATATCACATTTGAGGAGTAAACTTTGAAGCAAATTCTGGCTACCATTATTAATAATAGCGAAGTTATGCCCGGGGTTTATCAGGTGGAGTTGGAGTCGGCGGAGTTTGAGCCCGCCCAGCCGGGACAGTTTGCCATGGTGGGGTGCGGGGAGGAGAACCTGCTGCGGCGCCCGATGAGCATCCATCGGCTCAGTAATAAAGCGGGCGGGACGGAATTAGCCCTGCTCTATAAGGTGGTCGGCAAGGGCACCCAGTGGCTCTCGGAGCGCCAGCCCGGCGAGAAGCTGGACCTGCTCCTGCCGCTGGGTAATGGCTTTGCCATTAATCCCGCCTCACCTAACCTGCTGCTATTAGCCGGCGGCATTGGCATCGCCCCCATCTACTTTCTCGCCCAGCGAGCGGTAAAAGAGGGGCACTCGGTCAGACTTGTTCTGGGCACGCAGACCGCCCGCCAGCTCTATCCTCCAAAGCTGCTTCCCCCCGAAATTGAGCTGATTACGGTGACCGAGGACGGCAGCGCCGGCAAAAAAGGCTTGCTCACCGACTACTGGCTTGAATTTACGAAGTCGGCCGACCAAGTATTTGCCTGCGGGCCGGTGGCAATGTATCAGGCAATGGCACGCCAGATAAGCGGGCTTAACCGGAAACCGGTTCATATCTCGCTGGAGGTGAGGATGGGGTGCGGGCTGGGTATCTGTTACAGCTGCACCATAAAGACCAAGCAGGGACTGAAGCAGGTCTGCACCGACGGGCCGGTCTTTGCGCTGGCCGACATCCTCTGGGGGGAACTGGGGCTGGTCTGAATAAGGGCTACCTACCCTGTATCAGCGACAGGAACTCAGCCCGGCTGGCTACCCGCCGGCGGAAGGCACCCCGGATAGCTGAGGTAATCACACTGCTCCCCGGCTTCTTGATACCCCGCATCACCATACACAGGTGCTCCGCCTTCACCACCACCGCTACCCCATCCGGCTTGAGCCCATCAAAAATAGCATCGGCAATCTGGGTGGTCATTCTCTCCTGAATCTGGGGGCGCCGGGCCACGATTTCCACCACCCGCGCCATCTTG
>CP070693.1:829484-835774 GCA_020353235.1 Dehalococcoidia bacterium
GGCACGAGTCGGCGAGAAAGAAGGAGGTAGGTCAGGGATGTCCCCTTTAGTTTCGATTGTGGGTAAATCAAAGTCGGGAAAGACGTTTCTTATTCAGAAACTGATTACGGAGTTAAAATTAAGGGGCTATCGTGTGGCTACTGTTAAACATGTCCCCCAGGATATAAGTTTTGATGAACCGGAGAAAGACAGCTGGCACCACATTCAAGCCGGTAGCGACGCCACAGTTATTGGTTCACCCAACCGGCTGGTATTAATCAAACCGGTTGGTGCCGAGCTGTCTCTTGATGAGACAGCCCGCCTCTTAGGCGGGGACTACGATATTATCCTGACTGAGGGCTTCAAGAATGGTGATGCGCCTAAGATAGAGACCCACCGCCGGGAAGCCGGCGCACCCCTGGGAGAGCTGCGGGGGCTGGTGGCTATGGTCACTGATGAACCGATTGAAGCCAAGGTCAGGCAGTTCTCTTTTGAGGAGGTTAAGGGTCTGGCTGACTTTCTGGAGGAGAGCTTTATCAAGCGGCAGGGCGAGTTGCTCTCGCTCTATGTAAATGGTTCTCCCATTTCCCTGAGCCTGTTCCCGGAGGAAATCATCCGCAATATCCTGATTGCGATGGCTTCTTCACTGAGGGGGGTGGGGGAGATAAAAAGCCTGGATATTTTTATGAGGAGGAAAGCCTAGTCAGACCATAAGGCTTTACTCTTTTCCAGCCGTTGGGAACCGGCTATCCCAAAATGGCGAGAAGCCGATGTTTTACTAGAGAGGGGTTTAAGTTTGGCCAAGAAGAATGCGGAGAAGCCTGGACGCGAACTTACCCGGCGCCAGCTTTCCCACCGGCGACAGCAGGAAAGAAGGCGCCGTATTATCACTACGGTCGGTATTGTTATTATTGCCCTGGTTGTCATTCTGGTCGGGGTGGGGTGGTATATTGGTGATTACCGGCCGCGGCACGAGACGGTAATCAGGGTAAATGATACCGAATATGACATGAATTACTATATCAGGGCACTTAAGTTTTATGGGGAGGGTCAATCTGCTGAAAATTTACTTGCCCTAACTGATGAGGTGGTAAATGTTATTCAGCAAAGTGAACTTGTTAGACAGGCAGCGGAGAAGATTGGCGTAACCGTGAGCGATAATGTGGTTGATGCCGAGCTTGCCAGGCGGAACCTGACCGTAAGCCGGGAATACCGGGATTTAATCAGGCCGGAGCTGATAATTACCAAATTGCGTGATGAGTATTTTGAACAGCAGGTGCCACTTTCCAGTGAGCAGAGGCACATAATGGCGATGTTCTTGGAAAGCGAGAACCAGACAGTGGAGGTTAAGGCCAGGCTGGAGAGCGGGGAAGCCTTTACTGACCTCGCCAGTGAGCTTTCCTTGGAGAGCTTCTCCCAGGATAAAGAAGGTGACCTGGGTTGGGTTCCCAGGGGTATCTTGGGCATACTATTAGGGACTCCGGTGGTTGATGAGTATGCCTTCAGCGCTGAAGTCGACGTGTTGAGCGAGCCGCTATATGATGAAGACCTGACCAAAAATGTGGGTTACTGGTTGATTCAGGTCATGGAGTGGGACGAGGGCATGGAGGAGGCGGCTGTCCATGCCCTGGTGTTGAGCAGCCGACAGGAGGCTGAGGAAGTAAGAGCTAAGCTGGAAGCAGGTGGGGATATAGGTGGGGCTTTTGCCGAGATGGCTGAGGAGTACTCCCAGCTGGCCGTAGGCAACAAAGGGTTCCTGAAGTCGGTATTACCGGGTAAGTTGACCGAGGTTTTTGACCAGGCAGTCTTTGGCCCGGAGCTTGAATTGCAAGAGCTGAGTGAACCGCTGCGGGACGAGACTATTTTCACCAAGGGCGGCTGCTGGTTAATCAAGGTCGTTGAAATAGATGAGAACCGGCCGCTTGAGCCGTTTGATCGGGATTTGCTGAAAGCCAAGGCTCTAGATGACTGGGTCTCGGAGCTTCTAGCTGACGAGACCAACATAGTGGAAAGTTACCTTAATAATAAGCAAAGGATGTGGGCAGTAGAGCGAGCTCTCCAAGACTAGAGTAAAATGGGGGGAAGAAATGAAAAAGAGTATCGGCATCGGATTGACCGGGCTGGGGGTGGTTGGCCGGCAGGTAGTTAGCACCCTGCTGGAAAAGGCAGACTTGCTCAGTGAGCAGGTGGGCTGTCCGCTTGTCCTGCGCCAGCTGAAGCTGATAGAGCCGGATATAGCCCAGGCACGGAAAATGGGCATCGACCCCAAGCTCATTACCACTGATGATGACCAGTTTCTGGCCAATCCGGAGATAGATATTGTCGTTGAGACCATTGGTGGTGAGGAGCCGGCCTTAAGCTATCTGGAAAGAGCTCTGGCTGGTGGCCGGCATGTGGTTACCGCCAATAAAGAGGTGATTGCCAAGCACGGGGTGAGGCTGCTTGCCCTGGCGGAGCAGCACGGCGTCGGGCTTCACTTTGAAGCCAGTGTTGGCGGGGGCATTCCCCTTATCGCTCCCTTTCAGGATGACCTGATTGCCAATCAGATAAAGGGGATTTACGCCATAATTAACGGGACGACCAACTATATTCTGACCCGCATGGCCAAAGGGGGCGTTGATTTTGCCCCGGCACTAAGCAAAGCCCAGGAGCTGGGCTATGCCGAGGCCAATCCAGTCAATGATATTGAGGGGATAGATGCCAGCTACAAGCTGGCTATTCTGGCTTCTTTAGCCTTTCGCAGTCAGGTTCAGCCTCAGGATGTCTATCGGGAGGGGATTTCCCGACTGGATAGCCGTGACTTCCAGTATGCTCACGAGCTGGGGTTTGCCATTAAACTATTGGCCATCGCCAAGCAAAGCGATGAGTCGATTGAAGTCCGGGTACACCCTGTTTTCATACCCCAGGATGCCCTCCTGGCCAAGGTTGAGGGTGTCTATAATGCCGTCCTAGTGGAGGGTGACTTGGTCGGACAGGTGCTCTTCTTTGGGGAGGGTGCCGGTGCCCTGCCCACCAGCAGTGCTGTTATTGCTGATATCGTGTCGGCGGCTCGGGATGTCGGTCTCGGCGTCAGCAGCCGGGCGCGGTGGAGCCTGGAACCGGGTAAGCGAGTTAAGCCCATGTCTGAGCTGGAGACCCGCTACTACCTACGGCTGAATGTCACCGACCAGGCAGGGGTACTGGCTCAGATTTCTAAAATACTGGGTGATAATTCAATCAGCATTTCCTCGGTTATCCAGAAGTGGGCGGATAGCGCCACCCAGACTGCCGAAATCGTCATTATGACCCACCCGGCGAAAGAGGCGGCGATGCAGAAGGCTCTCACCCAGCTGGAGCATCTGGCCGTGATTAAGGAAATCAGCAACTTCGTTCGGGTTGAGGTTTAATATGAAACCGGGCGTCCTGAATAGGTATAAAGACTTTCTGCCGATTACGGCGAAGACGCCGATATTTTCCCTGGGTGAGGGTGATACCCCTCTGGTCAGGTGCCGTCAACTGGAAGCAGAGACCGGTTGTAGCGAGCTCTATCTCAAGCTTGAGGGGTGTAATCCGACCGGTTCCTTTAAGGACCGGGGGATGGTGGTGGCGGTGGCCAAAGCAGTAGAGGCGGGCAGTAAGGCGGTAATCTGTGCTTCCACCGGTAACACCAGCGCCTCAGCGGCGGCCTATGCTGCCTACTGCGGGCTCAGCGTCATTGTGGTCGTGCCCGGGGGCAATATCGCCCTAGGCAAGCTGGCGCAGGCCATCATTTACGGGGCCAAAATTATTGCCATTGATGGCAATTTTGACCAGGCACTGCAGATAGTGCGCCGCCTGGCCGAGCGGCACCCGGTCACTCTGGTTAACTCGCTCAACCCCCACCGCATAGAGGGGCAGAAGACGGCTGCCTTTGAGATTATTGATGCCCTGGGTGGTGCCCCCGACTATCTCTTTATTCCGGTGGGTAATGCCGGCAATATTACTGCCTACTGGAAGGGCTTTGTCGAGTATTGTCAGGCGGGCAAAGCCAAAATCAAGCCCAAGATGATGGGCTTTCAGGCCGAGGGGGCAGCGCCCATTGTCCGTGGTCAGGTAGTGGATGCGCCTCAGACGGTGGCCACAGCGATAAAAATCGGCAACCCGGCCAGCTGGCAGAAAGCAGTGGCCACCCGTGATGAATCGGGGGGCATGATTGATATGGTCAGCGATGATGAAATTCTGTCCGCTTACCAGTTGCTGGCGAGGCAGGCCGGTATCTTCGGTGAGCCGGCTTCGGCAGCTTCACTGGCCGGCTTAATAAAGCTTGCCGGGCAGGGTATGGACTTTTCCCGAAAGAGGGTGGTCGGTGTCATCACCGGCACCGGGCTGAAAGACCCGGATACCGCTCTGAAGAGTGCCCAGCCGCCCCTTGAGATGCCGGCTGATTTAGCCGCCGTGGAAAAGGCTTTGGGCTGGGGTTAACAGTATGACAAGGAGGCAGGCGTGATTGACGAGGCTGGAGTTAGAGCCGCGGTAACCGCTATCCTGAAGGCAATTGGGGAAGACCCGGAAAGAGAAAGCTTGCGAGAGACGCCGAGGCGTATGGCCGAGATGTACGCCGAGCTTTTTACCGGTATGGGCAAAGACCCCAAAGAAGAACTGACGGTCGGCTATGAGGTGGGGCACCGCGAGATGGTAATCGTGCGGGATATCCCCTTTTATTCCATGTGCGAGCACCACCTGCTGCCCTTTTATGGCACAGTTCATATCGGCTATATTCCCGACGCCAGCGGTCGGGTGGTCGGTCTTAGCAAGATGGCGCGGGTGGTGGAAATCGTGGCGCGGCGTCCTCAGATTCAGGAGAGAATGACCACCCAGATTGCCGATGCCATTTTTGACGGGCTCAAGCCGGATGGGGTGGCGGTGGTGGTGAAGGCGGAGCACCTGTGTATGGTGATGCGGGGTATCAAGAAGCCGGGGAGCAGTGTGATTACCTCAGCTATCCGGGGTGCCTTCCGCCGGCGGGTGGCCAGCCGGGCTGAGTTCCTGTCGCTGATACAGGGCAAGTAGCCCTTATTCAGATAGTCCCAGTTCCCCCCAGAGTATATCGGCCAGCTCAAAGACCGGCCCGTCGGTGCAGACCTGCTTCAGCCCGTTTCTGGTCTTTACGGTGCAGCTGTAACAGATGCCCAGCCCGCACCCCATCCTCACCTCCAGGGAGATATAGACCGGTTTGTGGTTGAGCCCGCTTATCTGGCGTGCCATCACCTGATACATTGCCACCGGTCCGCAGGCAAAGACCTGGTCAGCTGAGCTAGTAAATTCAAGCCAGTGGTCGGTGAGCTTGCCTTTCCGACCGGCGCTACCATCCTCGGTAACCGTAACTAGCTCAATTTCGGGGGGAAGCAATTTCTGGGGATAAAGCTGGCGGGCAGTCTGCGCGCCCAGAATAAGCCTGACCGAGTGCCCCGCTTTTACTGCTTGCTGGGCCAGAAAGTAAATCGGGGCGATGCCGATGCCGCCGGCGAGGAGCAGCAGGTTATGGGAAGTGGGGTCAATGGCAAAGCCGTTACCCAGCGGCGCCAGCAGGTCCAGCTTCTCGCCAACTTGGCGCTCCGAGAGCCATTGTGTGCCCCTCCCCACCACCTTGTAGAGCAGGGCTAGTTCTGTCCTGTCTGCTTTATTATTGAGCTGGTGGATGCTCATCGGGCGGCGGAGCAGATTCTCCTCCCCACACCCCACCATAACAAACTGCCCCGGCTGGGCATCCTCAAACTCCGCCGACTCCAGCTCCACCCGATAGACTCCGGGCGTCACTTCACTATTATTAATAATGGTAGCCAGAACCTGCTTCAATTTAGTTCCTTTCTAAACTTGCTTGTCAATTTTAACTTGCGCTTGTCAATCTTAACTTGTCACCGCTAGTATTACTTGCCCTTTTTAAGTTTACACATTAGAACCTCTGACAAGTTGGGCACTTCTTGTTATATTTGAAAACTTTACCCATTTGATATTTGTCAATGCTGTCAACCTTATCCGCTAGTCTTTTGGCAAAATCCATAAAATCTTTTTGCAAGTGGCCTAAACTATGATTGAATTCCATATAAATTTTCTCGTAAGTTTGTAATTTCTTTTCTAGTCTACGATTAGATTCTTCATTAGGAATATAGCCGAGACGGGTGCTAAACTCTTCAAATCCTCCCAGCCCTCTCAGTTCAGCATCTTGTGTTTTTAGCTTTTCCAATGGCTCAACTAGTTTTAAGGCTTCATCTTTTAGTTACTCCCATTCTTGAGCCATCTCTGGGAAATGTAATTCAAAACCTTTAAATGATTCCTGTTTCTCAAAGTCATAA
>CP070693.1:835874-924543 GCA_020353235.1 Dehalococcoidia bacterium
GGCCTTGTCAAACTGAACAAAGTCTCAATCACGCCCCACTGATTAATGGGAGGGAGTCAAAGAGAGGCTAGATTAGAAAGTTTAAGAGAGGCGTAAGCCTCTCTTTTTCGTTTTGGGGTGGCGGAGGGGGTGGGATTCGAACCCACGGTTCCCTTGCGGGAACAACGGTTTTCAAGACCGTCACCATAGGCCACTCGGACACCCCTCCGTGATAGTTTAAGTATAGGAAGTTAGTGAAGAGGCGTCAAACGCCTGCTTTATTTAATAACCCCCACCCCCACATACTTCTTCAGAACCTTGGGGACAACGATAGAGCCGTCGGGTTGCTGGTAGTTTTCCAGGACGGCGATGAGGACGCGGGGGAGGGCGAGGCCGGAGCCGTTTAAGGTGTGGACGAACTCGGGCTTGGATTCGGGGGTGGGGCGGTGGCGGATGTTGGCCCGCCTGGCCTGGAAGTCGCCGCAGTTGGAGCATGAGCTCACCTCAAGCCACTCCTCGCAGCCGGGTGCCCACATCTCAATGTCATAGCTCTTCTGGGAGGCAAAGCCCAGGTCGGCGGTGCAGAGCTGCTTCACCCGGTGGGGGATTTCCAACCGCTGGCAGATAACTTCGGCATTACTGACCATCTTCTCCAACTCATCGTTGGAGTTCTCGGCATCGGTGAACTTGTAGAGCTCGACTTTATCAAACTGGTGCCCGCGCTTGATGCCGCGGGTATCTTTGCCGGCCGACATCTTCTCACGGCGGAAGCAGGCGGTGTAGGCAACGTGGTAGAGGGGTAGGATGCCCGGCGAGATGATTTCATCACGGTATAAATTGGTTAGGGGTACCTCGGCGGTGGGCACGAACCAGAAGTCGTCTATCTCATCGTGGTAGAGGTTATCGGCGAACTTGGGCAAATTGCCCGAACCGACCATACACTCCCGCTTGACCATAAAGGGGGGATAAATCTCTTTGTAGCCGTGCTCGCTGGTGTGTAGGTCAAGCATGAAGTTAATCAGGGCGCGCTGCAGGTGTGAGCCCAGCCCTTCTAAGACATAGAAGCGGCTGCCGGAGAGCTTGACCCCTCTTTCAAAGTCAATGATGCCCAGCTTTTCCCCCAGCTGCCAGTGGGGTTTGGCGGTGAAGTCAAAGCTTTTCGGCTCGCCGCTGGTGCGCACCACCACATTGTCGCTGTCATCCTTGCCCAGTGGCACCGAGGGGTGGGGGACATTGGGTACCTGAAGCAGCAGCTCGGCAAGCTGCTCGTCAATGTTTCTTACCTCGTCCTCCAGCCCCTTTATCATCACGCGCAGGTCGCGTCCCTCTTCTACCTTGGCTCTCTTCTGGCGGGAGACCTCTTTGCGCTCCCGGCGTAGGTCTTCCAGCTCAATCAGCTTGCGGCGGCGCTCGGTGTCCAGCTCCAGAATCTCGTCCAGCGGGGCGCTGTCCCGGCGCTTCTTTAACGACTCCCTGACCAGGTCCGGATTCTCCCGAATAAACTTAGGGTCAAGCATTACTCTGCCTCAATCTTTCTCCTTGAGCTGGGGGAAGAGAATCACCTCGCGGATTGAGTGCTGGTTGGTGAAGAGCATCACCAGCCGGTCAATGCCCACCCCCAGCCCGCCGCTGGGGGGCATACCGTGCTCCAGTGCTAACAGAAAGTCCTGGTCAATGGTCTCCACCGGCTCACCCTTAGGGTGGCGTTGCTTCTGCTGCTTTAGGAAGCGCTCCCTTTGCTCGACTGGGTCGTTGAGCTCGGTAAAGGCATTGGCAATCTCCAGACCGCCGGCGAAGGCTTCAAAGCGCTCCACCAGGCGGTTATCATCGGCTTTGGTCTTGGCCAGCGGCGACATCTCCACCGGGTAGTCAACAAGTATGGTCGGCTGTATCAAGTTGGGCTCAACGAAGGTGGCGATAAGCTCGTCAACCAGCCGCCCCCGGTCCTTCTGCGGGTCGACTTCTATGTCCAGCTTGAGCATCTCCGCCCGTAGTGCATCAGCATCGGGGAACTGCATAAAGTCAATGCCGCTATGCTTTTTAATTACCTCCTTCAGGCTGAGCTGCGGCCAGGGCGGCTTGAAGTTGATTATTTCGTCGCCGAACTTAACCCGATGGGTGCCCAGAACCTGCTGGCAGACCTTGGCCACCATCTCCTCCAGCATCTTCATCACGTCGCGGTAGTCGGCGTAGGCTTCATAGCTTTCCAGCATGGTGAACTCCGGGTTGTGCTTGGTGGAAATACCCTCATTACGAAAGGTGCGCCCCAGCTCGTAGACCTTATCCAGACCGCCGATAATCAGCCTCTTTAGGTGGAGCTCCAGGGCAATGCGCAGGTAGAAGTCCTGGTCGAGGGTGTGGTGGTGGGTGGTGAAGGGCTGGGCTAAGGCACCGCCGGCGGCGGGTTGTAGCACCGGCGTTTCCACCTCAATAAAGCCCCGCTGGTTGAGAAAGTGGCGGACGGACGCAATCACCTGGCTGCGTATCTGGAAGATTTCCTTGATCTCGTTGTTGCTGATGAGGTCTAGATAGCGCTGGCGGAAGCGCTTGTCAATATTGCTCAGCCCGTGCCACTTCTCGGGCAGGGGCTGGAGTGACTTGGCCAGCAGGGTAAAGTCAGCTACCTCAAGGGTGGGCTCGCCGGTCTTGGTCCGGAAGAGCCACCCGCGGGCACCGATAATATCGCCGATATCAATTTCTTTGAACAGCTTGAGGCTAGTCTGGTCCAGGCTTTCGCGGTTGAAGTAGAGCTGAATCTTACCCGAGCTATCATGGATGTCAACGAAGGAGATTTTACCCATCGCCCGGTTAGCCCTGACCCGCCCGGCGAGACTGACATCAGATGCTTCTTTTTGACCTGATGCCTCCTGCTGCTGAACTAGGGCTATCGCCTGCTGGGCGGTGTGGCTGCGGTGATAGCTGGCCGGGTAGGGGTTAACCCCCAGCGCCCGGATGCGTTCCAGCTTCTGCTGTCTTTGCTTGGTGATGCGTTCCAGTCTGGTTGCCATTTCTCTAATAATATCGCAAAAAGGCGGGGAGTTCTATACTCCCGGCATATATTTTATCTCTGGTCTAGGCTGGAGTGCTCTGGCTTGATTTCAACTGGGCTAGATTATTAAGCCAGGCAGTTGACTTTATCTCCCGTTCCAGCAGGAATCGCTGGTAGTATCGCATCAATATTTCCAGCTGGTGGGACAGATCCGGGGTTAGTTTTAGCCTCTGGGCAGTGGGGTAATCGCTGGCCTGCAAAAAGCGGAGCACCTTCAGTGTTTCCGGTGATAGGGGATAGCCCAGCGGCTGGCCCGGTCGGCAGTTGGGGCAGAGCATACCGCCAGCATCAGGGCAGAAGTAGTTGGTCACCGGCTCCAGGGGTGTCTGGCAGGTGATACACTGCTGAAGCTGGGGGCGGTAGCCGACTTTATCTAAGAGTTGCAGTTCAAAGTAGCGCAGGACTAATTCTTTATTATTTGCCTGGCAGAGCTGTTGCATTGTCTCCAAGAGCAACTGGAACAGGGGTTGGTTTTCCTCTTCGTCGGGGGTAAACTTATTGACCAGCTCGGTGAGATAGAGGGCGTAGGAAGCCAAGTCCAAGTCACTTTTGAGGGGTAGGAAGCTGTTGATGGTCTGGCTGCCAGTGATGGTATCCAGATTTCGGCCCCGGGCCAGCGAGACCAGACTGTGGGTTAAGAGCTCAAGGTGCCCGGCCAGCTTGCTGCGGGGGCGGCGCACTCCTTTGGCGAATCCCTGAATTTTGCCCAGGTGGGGGGTATAGAGGGTGAGGATTCTATCCGCTTCACCCAGCTTGGTCTTTTTAATAATAATCGCTTCGGTCTGATAATTTCTTGGCTTGGCCATTTCTATTTACGCCCGGCAAGTATCTGCTTGACCTGCTCGATTGTCTGGCGGACATATTTCTCATCCAGCACACCGACGGCTGAAGGGGTCTCAAAGATACGCTTGGGCAGGTGGTAGTCATCTAGCGAGAAGCCCTCTCTGAACTTGAAGCGATATTTTTCACTGTGAATTTCTTCGCCAAGGCGATGAAGGTCTTCGGGAGCAATATCAAAGCCGGCTATCTGGAGCGCCCTGGAGACTAAGTCTGGTTTGTATATGTCCCGTGCAAAGAAACAGATAGCCAGGCTGGTCAAAATCTGACGCCAACGCTCCTCTTTGAGCAGGGTTTCGGCAAGCTCCCTGGGGGTGAGCTTTTCTTTGACCAGAACCTTCTGGTCAACGCTGTAGCCGGCATTATCGCAGTGATGGTGTCGGGTGGCGATAAAAGCGCCGATGTGTGCCGCTGGTCCGGTGTGATAACCAGGCATTTCGTTTTTACCGAAGGCGAGAGCAAAGTCCATGCCGCCATAGATAGAGGCGGCATGCACCACTCCCCGCGCCAGTGCCTGGTAGAAGTCATTGGGCTGTTCCACAATGAGCGGTATCGCCTTCAGGTAGCTGGTGTAATCCCCCCAGCTGAGATTGATGCCAGATGTTTCCTTTTCGGAGATGAGACCTTGCTCCTGGGCTTCGGTGGCCCAGGCCAGGATTACGCCGGTACTCATCGCATCCAGAGCCACCTCATCTACCTTTTCCAGCAGCTTGAGCAGCCCTCTGGCATCGGAGATGCCGAGCATTGGCCCCATGGCATAGAGGGGCTCGTAGTCATAGGCAATCATTGAGGTTTTATAGAAGAAGTCCTCATCTCCGTAGGGCTCTCTCAATGCCGCCAGATGGATGCAGGCTACCGGACAGTGAGCACAGGCAAGTCGCCGGCCCAAATAATGTTCGGCAAAGGTTTCCCCGGAAATCTGGCTGGCACCTTCAAATTGGGCATCCTTCAGATTCCGGGTAGGCAGGGCGCCTATCTTATTCAGCGGCAGGACATTCTCCGGCGTGCCTAGGTCATGATATTTCTTCATCGCCGACGTGTTGACGGCTGCCTGGTAAATCTCATCGTATATCTTCTGGTACGATTTGGGGTCGCTTACCGGCAGGGAGCCTTTACCGGAGATGACCAGCGCCTTCAGTTTTTTGCTGCCGAAAACAGCCCCCAAGCCGAGCCGGCCAAAGTGGCGGTAGGTCTCGGTGGCAACGCCGGCGTAGGGAATGAGCTTCTCCCCGGCTCGGCCGATACGCATAATAGTCCTGAATCCAGCAGCGGTCTCTTTACCTCTGATAACCCGGCCGGCCGTAATCACGCTTCTCATTCCCCACAGGGCAGACGCATCCCGGAAGTGAACTTGATTGTTATCAATGGTCAGATAAAGCGGAATTTCGCTGGCGCCTCTAATCACGATGGCGCCATAGCCGGCCAGGCGGATGGCGATGGCACTTCGCCCCCCGGCGTGGCTCTCACCTAAGTTACCGGAGTGCGGTGATTTGAATAGAGTTATCGTTTTGGAGGCAACTGGGAACAGGCCATTCAGGGGGCCAACGGCAAGTATAATTGGATTTTGGGCACCGAGGGCATCGCACCCGTTGGGGCATTCTTCATGGAGAAGTTGTATGCCGACACCAACGCCACCGATGTACTTGTCAAAGAGGTTTGGTCTTTTCTCAACCCAGAATTGCTTCTTGGAGAGGTCAACATATAGGACGTTAGCTAGAGTATCATCTTTTAGCATGTCCCGCCTCCAATTTGGCTAATTCGAGCACCCCGTGAGGACAGTACTTGATGCAGTAGCCGCAGTGGATGCATATCATCGGCTTATCGGCTTCATCATCCCAGAAAATTGCCCCGATGGTGCAAGCGTCCTGACAGTTGCCACAGCCGATGCATTTGGTCAGGTCAACCCGTACCCCTTTCCCCTTTTTAGCTTTAAGGGCACCAGAAGGGCATACCTTGGCGCAGGGTGGGTCCTCACAGGCACGACAGACGATGACGACAAAGCCCCTTTCCATTCCGCCCGCTGACCTGACTCTGATGCATGTCCTGCTTAGCCCAGCCTTTCCCATCAGCCGGGAGCAGGCGAACATGCAACTCTGGCAACCAATACACCTTTCCGTGTCAACTACGGATAGCTTCATTAGCTTCATCCTTTCTTCAGTTCAAAATAATATAAACCCCAGAGCGGGGGTTTAGCGGGAGAACTGGGGTTAGTATAAAAATTTTTGGGCATAGTTTACTAAAATTCCTGTCTGCCTTCAATAGCCCGGCTGAGGGTAACATCATCGGCATATTCCAGTTCGGTGCCAAAGGGAAGCCCCCGGGCGAGGCGGGTAACCTTGATACCCAGGGGCGAAATAAGCTTGCTTAAATACATGGCAGTCTGCTCTCCCTCCAGATTGGGGTTGGTGGCTAAAATAACTTCGTTCACCGGGCTGTCCTTTAGTCGTGCTATTAGCTCCTTGATTCTGATGTCGTTAGCGCCGACTCCCTCGGTTGGTGAGATGGCACCATGGAGGACGTGATACCGCCCGCGGTAAATTCCGGTATGTTCAAGAGCTAGGATGTCCTGCGGTTGCTCCACGATGCAAATCTGGCTCTGGTCGCGCTGGTCGCTGCGGCATATGGGGCAGTGGTCGGCATCGGTGACATTGAAGCAGAGAGAACAGAGCTTGATCGCCTTTTTTACGGACAGGATAGCCTCGGCTAGCGGTCGGGTCTGCTCTTCTGGAGTGCGCAGAAGATAGTAGGCGAGGCGCTGGGCGCTCTTGGGGCCAACGCCGGGTAGCTTGTTGAGCTCTTGGATAAGCTTATCTATGGCTTCGGCAGTCATGATTTAGCTTGCATCTCCTCCCGGTTTATGATGACACCCCTTAGGTTAAGCCTGGGATTTTCAGACCGCCGGTTAGCTTGCCCAGACGCTGGGTGGTGAGTTTCTGTGACTTGGTGATGGCCTCACTTACCGCCTTGAAGACCAGCTCTTCCAGATTTTCGGCCTGGCTCGGGTCGATTACCTTGGGTGATATCTTTATTGATTTTAGTTTCTGGCGGCCGGTAATGGTAACCTTAACGGCACCCTTGCCTGACTGGGCTTCCAGAATGGTGCTATCCAGTTCCTGTTGTGCCTTCTCCAACTTTGCCTTGAGTTGCCAGGCTTGGCTCAGCATAGATAGGTTCATTTTTCCTCCGTATCAACAATTTGGGCACCCATATTTAAGGCTGCTTTAAGCAGGTGATTTGCCTCTGGCTCATAGACACAGCGTATATGACAGGGATGCCCTAGGAAGTGACCGAGAATTTTCTCGGCGGTTTGCTGGTTCTCTGGCTTCTCAATCTGCTCTTTATGATAGGCATACTTGAAGGATAAGACCACTGTGTCACCGTCGAGGCTTACTACTCTGATGCCAGCGCTTCTCAGGATGGCAATCGCCGGTGTTCTTCGGGTGTCTTCCGGGGCTTGCTCAATAATCTGCTTCCAGTTGGCGCTTATCCGCTCTATTTCACTACTGGGTGGGGATGGTGGGGTGGTAACATCGGCTTTGGATTCAACTGGCTCGGCTTTAGCCGGTGGGGTGGTGACTTCTGCCTTGGCTTCTTCGCTAACGCCGGCTTCGGCTAGGGGGGTAGTAACCTCGGCTTTAGCTTCGACCGCTTCCGGTTTGGCGGCTCGTTTTTTTGGTTTAGCCTTGGCTTCTTCCGGCTGGGGTGGGGGGGGTGTAACCGTAGGCTCAGCGGCGGCTACCAGCGGGGGTAGTGCCTCTTCAACCTTGGGCGTCGGTAAGGTGGTGACCTCTTTTTCGGTCAGGATGGAGTCAACCAGAGCCAGCTCCAGGGGTAGGGTGGAGTAGCTATTAAAACCAGACTCAAGCTCGCCAAAGAGCTTGACTGCGGTCAATATCTGGGGAAGGGAAGCTTTGGTGGCCAGGTCTTTTAATTCAGCTATCTCCTCGGTGGTGAAATCAAGTGCCTGGTCAGCACCGGTCTTTATTAGTAATACTCCCCGAAGGTATTCCATAAGCTCGCGGATGAATTGCCTTAAGTCCAGACCATCGCTATTGACGTCATTGATGGTAGCGATACCGGCCGAAACATCTTTATTGGCAATATGCTTTATCACCTCTTTGGCCCGCCAGTCTCCGGTGATACCGAGAATCGCCTGCGCTTGATGAAGCCCGATTTCGGTGCCATAATAGGTGGTCAGTTGTTCCAGCAGGTTCTCGGCGTCGCGCAGGCTGCCCGTGGCGCTCTTGGCCACTAGGCGTAGCGCTTCCGGCTCGATTTTAATACCTTCCTTCTGGCAGATGCTGGTCAGTTTGGCGGTGATATCGGCCAGTGGTAGGCGGTGGAAATCAAAGCGCTGGCAGCGTGATTGGATGGTAGGCAGGACTTTGTGGGCTTCGGTAGTCGCCAGCACGAAGATGACAGTTGGGGGTGGTTCCTCAAGGGTCTTGAGCAGGGCATTAGAGGCGCTGGTGCTGAGCATATGGACTTCGTCGATAATATAGACCTTATAGCGGGCCTGGTTGGGCGCATAATTAACCTTCTCGCGAAGATTGCGGATGTCGTCAACGCCGGTGTTGCTGGCGGCATCAATCTCAATGAAATCAACTGCACTACCTTCGTTTATTGCCCGGCACATGGCGCAGGTATTACAGGGCTCACCCTGACCATTGGTAAGGCAGTTTACCGCTTTCGCCAAGATACGACCGGTGCTGGTCTTGCCGGTGCCGCGTGGACCGCAGAAGAGATAGGCATGAGATACCCGGTTGCTGCTCAGGGCATTAAGCAATGTCTGGGTTATATGTTGCTGACCAACTACTTCGGCTAGGGTTTGAGGACGCCATTTGCGATAAAAGACCTGAGATGACATCTCTTTTATTATACCTTATATTATCAAATTTCGGAATAATTCCAACGGCAATTGAAAAATTGTGAAACTAATCATACAATAGGGGAAGGGTTTGGCGATGGCAGATAAGGTTGAAAAATTAGACAAGGTATCTTCCCGGATTCTTGATGATATGGAAAGCGATACCGATGTTTTCGGCAAAGCGCTCGCCAGAGCTGAGGAACTCAGCCGGTTGGCTCGCGAGGCAGCCGAGGGCTCAATAAAAGTTTCCCAGGAGGCAATCCGCCGTGCTGAGATATTGAGCCAGGTAGCCAAAGAGACGGCGGAAGAGGCGAAACAGCTGTCGCTGGAAGCAGTGCGCCGGGCGGAAGAGGTAATCAAGAGCACCCGGGCGACCGCTGAGAAGGCGACCAAGGCTTCCCAGCAAGCGGTGCAGCAGGCTGAGGAAGCTATCCAATCGACCAAGTGGGCTACCGAGGCGTTGACTAAAGCCTTTGCTGAAGCGGCGCATAAAGCTGAGGAAACTGCCCAGTCGACCAAGCAGATGGCTGAGGAGTCGATAAAAGTATCCCAGGAAGCGATCGCCCGGACTGAGGCAATCGACCAATCGGCTAAGCAGATGGCTGAGGAGTCACTCAATATATCTCAGGAGACGATGCAGCGGGCTGACGAAGTAAGCCAGATGGCGCGCAAGATTGCTAATGAAGCCAAACGGGCATCAATCGAGGCGACCACCAGAGCGGAGAAAGCAGGTCGGGCGGCTGAGGAAACCGCCAAGTCGACAGAGCGGCTCTTTGCCAAAGCAATGACCCGGGCTGAGGAAATAAGCCGGATTGCGGAGGAGACAGCCGAGAGCTCGGTCAGGGCATCAGAGGAAGTAGTCAGCCGGGCTGACGGGATAGTCCAATCACTCCGCCAGGCTACTGCTGAGGCCAAGAAAGCCTCTGAGGAAGCCCTCAATAAGGCTGATGAGGTAGGTAAGTCGGCTTGGCAGACTATTGAGGAAGCCAAAAAGGCGGCTGAGGAAACCATCAGCAAGACTGATGAGACCAGCAAGCTGGCGGAGCAGACCGTTGCCGAATCGAAGAGGGTATCGGAGGAAGCGGTAAGTCGGGCTGACGAGATTAGCAAGTCGGCGAAAGAAGCCGTGGAGACATCAGCCAAGGCGTCGCAGGCAGCTATAACTCAGGCTGAGGGAGCCAATAAACTGGCTAAAGCGGCGGCTAAAGAAGCTGCCAAGCTATCACAGGAGGCGGCTGCGGAATCAAAGAAGGTCGCTGAGGCGGCGGTAAGCCGCTCTGAGGAAGCCGGCCGGTTGGCTCAGGAAACTGCTGCCGAGGCAAAAAAGGCGTCCCAGGAAGCCATAACCAGGTCTGAGGCAGCCGGTAAATCGGCAAAAGAAGCCGCTGAGGCATCAGCCAAGGCGTCTCAGGAGGCGATGCTGCGGGCGGAGAAGGCCAGCAAGTCAGCCAAATCGGCGGCGGAAGCATCGGCTAAATCAGCCAAGGAAGCCGCCGAGCAGGCAATAGCTGCTGCCCGAGAAGCGGCCGCAGCCTCAATCAAGGCATTTGAGCAGGCTATCGGCGGGCCAGAAGCGGTAAGCCGGCTGACCGCAGTTGCTCAGGAGGCAGCCGGCAGACCCCAGGAAGCCGCCCCGGGTAAGGCGGCCAAAGCCAAGGAAAAGAAAGAAGAAGCAACGAAGGTAGGCCGGGATATTGAGAGCCGTTTGGAGTTTTTAGCCAGAATGTTTGCCGAAAATAAGACCAAACGAGCCAGAAAAAGGGAAAGTGAGGAAGAGAAAGAGACTGAAGAAGAGGAAGAGTAACACTGAATTACGGCAATAGGTAATTAGGGCACAAGTACCTTGACTTTTCACGGGGCAAACCATATACTTGTGCCGAAAATTCGCAAGATTTCATATTAAAGGGGGGTATTTTCTTATGGTAGACCCGAAAGAGCAAGCTCAGAAGGTGGAGAAGAAAACCGAGGAGCCAGTAGTGGAACCAGCGGCTGAGGTTCAAGGAGAGGCCCTGGCTGAGGCTCAGGAACAGGCCGTGGAACCCTTGGCTGAGGTTCTGAAAAGGGTAGAACATGCCTATGCTGCTTATGTTGATGCGGAGAAAGAGGTGGCTAGGGTCTACAAGTCAAATGAGCAGCAGGTGGAGAAAGCCTACAAAGAGGCTGAGCAGCAGGCCAATATCGCTTGTGAGCAGGGCGTGGAAAGAGCCGCCCGAAATCGCGAGCGGGCGGAACAGCTGGCTGAGGAAGCGTATCACCGAGCCCGGGAACAGGCTAAGAAGAATTATGAAGAAAGTGTCAAGCGGAGCCTGGAAGCCCGTAGGGAAGCTATAGAACAGGCTTGGGTGGTTCGCACCGAATCTGTAGAACGGTCCTGGAAATTCTACTCCAAAGAGAAAAGATAAAGAGGCAAGCTAGCTAATCTCGGGTAAGTTACAGTAGCGAGGGTATATCGCGGAAGGCGTCCTCGATTCCTCGGTGTTCGTACTCTATCCCTTCCCATCTCGTCTTATAGGAGGAGATATACCTAATAGCTCTGGTAAAGTACTCCATGACCTTACCGACGTTAGTAAGTTCAGATAGTATCAAAGTGACTTCTATGGCCCGTTTTTCCCGGGGATAATCACCACTCCTGATTATGGCTTCTGTGGCCACACGTTTGAGGCAACCTCCGATTTCATTAAGCAGTGACATGTTCAGTTCATCGGGTGGTGCGGAGAGGAGATACAGAGCTCGCTTGGCATCTGAGGGACGGCACTTAAGCGACAGGTCACTTATGGCATCACTCATTGCCTGAACCCCCCGGCGGCTTTCAACCGGCTGCTTCCTGAAATCCGAGGTTCCACCAAAGGCAAGCTTGAGCATTGGTATCTGAGTCCTACCATGGCCAATTACCGTCCACCCCGACAGGGTCTGAATTATGTCTCCGGCGTCGATAATCTTAGCACCGATGTATTTCGGCTTCTTCTCTTCACCGGCGCAGAGCAGGTTATAAAAGGGGCTGACCAACCGGGCATTAATCTTGGCCAGGTTATGCTGAAGCGAGGCATCTTTGGTAATATACCGCTGGTTGTCAATCAGAAAGACGGCATCAGCCACCAGGTAAGCCGATTTGAGGCAGGTGGCGGTGTTGTATATCGTTCTCTCCTCCACCTTCTCTTCATGCCTGAAGGGAAGGACAATAACGTTGTATATCGGCTTTTCTGGGTAGCGCTCTTTGAGGTTTTGGGTCAGTATCGATATTGCTCCCGAACCGGTACCGCCGGCGGCGCTGGCAATGACTACGAAGGCATCGGTCTCGTGGAATCGCTTGGTGTTTTTAACCGCTTCGGAGACCTTATCGCCATCTTCCCGGGCTATCTCAGCACCTAGTTCGTTTATTTTGCCGACACCGTGACCACCTGTCTTTTGAGCGCCGATAAGCACTCGATGTGCTTGGTCTGGCCTGATGAAGGATAGTCCGCTTAAATCAGCAATATCGGTGTTGACGGCAATAATGTTGCTGATTATATCAATGCCACGCTGACCGCGTGCTCTTCCGTTGAGACGAGCAAACTCATCGGCAATCCGACCACCACACTGTCCGCAACCAATAACTAGTAGCTTCACTTTTTACCTTGATACTAAAAACCAACTTTTTCCTTATAGCAATGTCGGGATGTCTTTGCCAACTTCTTCCAGGGTTCTAAGCCTGCCCGCGGTCTCTTCTTCTCTCCGTTTGAACTCGGGGATGAGAGTGGTTGATTTACTATAGTACTCCCTGACCTTCTCCACGTTGCTCAATCCAGACAGGATCAGGGTAACCTCGACATGGGTTCTCTCCCGTGGGTAGTCACCATTCCTGATGGTAGCTTCTGGAGCAATACCTCTCAGATAGTCGCCAAGTTCTTTAACCAGGTCCATATTCATTTCTTTATGCGGTGCCGCCAGGAGGTATAGTGCCCGGCTGGCATCCGAGCAATCGCAGGTAATGGAAAGCTCACTCATCGCTTCATCCATTGCCTGTATTCCCTTATGGATTTCGGTGCTCTTGGTCCTGAAGTCAGACTTGCGGGGCAGAGGTAGATTAAACAAGGGCACATCTGATTGACCGTGACCGATGGTGGTCCAACCGGTCAGTGTCTGATTGATATCGCCGGCATCGACGGTTTTGGCACCAATGTATTTGGTTTTCTTCTCCTCACCGGCGCAGAGCAGGTCATAGAACGGCTCCACAATCATTTCATTAATCTTGGTGAGGTTATTTCTGAGGGAGAAGTCCTTTCTGATATACCGCTGGTTGTCAATCAGAAAGACGGCATCAGCCACCTGATTGACTGATTTAATGCAGAGCGCCGAGTTATAAATAGCTCTTTCTTCGGTTGACTCTTCATGCTCAAAGGGCAAGATAACCATGGCATATAGTGGTTTATCTACATAGCGTTCTTTGATGAATTTGGTTAAGACTGGCAGCGCCCCTGAGCCGGTGCCACCGCCCGAAGAGGCAATCAGTAAGAAGGCGTCTGATTCATAGAACCGCTTGGCTCCTCGGATGGCATCAATAACTTTATCGCTATCATCTCTGGCTATCTCAGCGCCCAGCTCGTTTATTTTACCGACGCCATGGCCACCGGTCTTTCTGGTTCCAATCAGGATTCTATGCCGGTAATCAGATTTTATGTTGGACAGCCCGCTCAGGTCAGCCGCATCGGTGTTTACGGCGAAGACACCGGGGGTTATTTCAATGCGGCGTTGGCTACGTGCCCTTTTATTTATCCGGGCGAATTGGTCGGCAATCCTGCCGCCACACTGTCCGAACCCAATCACCACTAATTTCATTTCCCACCTCAGTCTTAAATATTTTACCTATTTTACTCACACAAAGGTACTGATGTCAATAGCCGATAAGTAACGGGGGTGTAGTCACTATTTATAACGCTTTATCGGCCAAAAAGTTAGCTAAATCAGCTAAACGGCAGCTGTAGCCCCACTCATTGTCATACCAGGCCAGCACCTTGACCATGTTACCGCCGATGACCACGGTGCTGGGGGCATCGAAGATGGCACTGGCTGGGTTGCCCTTGAAGTCAATGCTGACCAGCTTCTCTTCGCAGTACTCCAGTATGCCCTGCATAGGTCCGGCAGCGGCAGCCTGGAAAGCCTGGTTGACCTGCTCGGTGGTAATCTTCTGGTTTAAATCGGCGACAAAGTCCACGATAGAAACGGTGGCTACCGGCACCCGGAAGGCAATTCCATCCAGCCTGCCCTTGAGCTCGGGGATAACCACGGTCACTGCCCTGGCGGCGCCGGTGGTGGTGGGGATAATGTTCATCGCCGCCGCTCGGGCGCGGCGCAGGTCTTTATGATACATATCAAGTATTCTCTGGTCGTTGGTATAGGCGTGAATGGTGCTCATCAGCCCCTTGGCTATGCCGAAGCTCTGCTGCAGCACCTTGACCACCGGGGCAATACAGTTGGTGGTGCAGGATGCGTTGGAGATAATATGGTGCTTTCGGGGGTCGTATTTATCTTCATTGACGCCGAGGACAATGGTGATGTCTTCGTTTTTGGCCGGGGCAGAGATGATTACTTTTTTGACACTGCCCTGGCGGTGGGCAGCCGCCTTGGTGGCATCGGTGAAGTGTCCGGTTGACTCAATCACGATATCTATGCCGTAGTCCGGCCAGGAGATATTGGCCGGCTCGCGCTCCGCCAGCACCTTTATTTCTTGGCCGTCAACTATGATTGCATCTTGGCTGGCTTCAACCTTGCCCGGGTAGCGGCCGTAGTTGGTGTCCCATTTGAGCAGGTGAGCATTGGTCTCGGTGTCGGTGAGGTCATTGATTACGGCTACCGCCAGTTTGCCCTGATAATACTGGTTAATTGCCCGCAGTGCTGACCGGCCGATGCGCCCGAAGCCGTTAATGCCAATCTTGGTTACCATTACATCCCCCCATAAGCCGGTTTTAGACTATTTTTAGGCTGGCGAAAGCCTTAATTCCGGCAAAGCTCGCCTTTTTGCCCAGTTCACCTTCAATGCTGAGCAGGCGGTTATATTTGGCGGTGCGCTCGGAGCGGCAGGGAGCGCCGGCTTTAATCAGCCCGGTATTGAGACCGACGGTGAGGTCGGCAATAGTAGTATCCTCGGTCTCCCCGGAGCGGTGGCTTATTACCGCTGTCCAGCCGGCCTGCTGTGCCATCTTAACCGCGGCGATGGTCTCGGTCAGGGTGCCAATCTGATTCGGCTTGATTAAAATAGAGTTGGACGCCTTAAGGCTGATGCCCCGTTTGAGGCGCTTGACACTGGTAACGTAGAGGTCATCGCCGACCAGCTGAGTTTTACCGCCCAGCTTCTGGTTCAATAGCTGCCAGCCCTCCCAGTCATCTTCGGCCATGCCATCCTCAATGCTGATAATCGGGTAGAGGGATACCCACTTAACATAATAAGCAACCATTTCCTGACTGGTAAGAGTAACACCCTCTCTGGTCAGGATATACTTATTATCTTTGTAGAATTCACTGGCCGCCGGGTCCAGAGCGATAAAGCAGTCTTTACCCGGCTGGTAGCCTGCCTTTGTTATGGCATCTAAAATGGCTTCTACGGCCAGCTTATTTGAGGGCAGGGAGGGGGCAAAGCCGCCTTCATCACCTACGTTGGTATCCATTTTTTTATCTTTGAGCACTCCCTTCAGGGCGTGGTAAATTTCACTGCCCATGCGCAGGGCATGGCTGAAGCTGGAAGCTCCCGCGGGCATGATCATAAACTCCTGAAAATCAGTCGAGTTGGCGGCGTGCTTGCCGCCATTCAGAATGTTCAACATGGGCACCGGCAGGATATAGTGGGCGCTACCACTGATATAGTGATAGAGGGGCCTAGTTTGGGATCTGGCGGCGGCATGGGCCACCGCCAGCGATATGCCCAGGATAGCGTTAGCCCCGAAGCGTGACTTGTTTTCGGTGCCGTCAAGCCCGATCAGCTTGCCGTCAACGGCGGTCTGCTCCATGGCTGGCATGCCAATTACGGATTTAGCTAGCGGTCCGTTAACATTAGCTACTGCCTTGAGAACACCCAGCCCCTTAAATCGCGAGGCGTCTCCGTCCCGCAGTTCTATTGCTTCATGCTTGCCGGTGCTGGCTCCGGAGGGCACTGACGCCCTGCCGGTGGCCCCGTCGGACAGCCAGACCCTCACTTCAACTGTGGGATTGCCTCTGGAGTCCAGAATCTCGCTGGCTTTAATCTTCTCAATAATTGGCATTCTATTCCTCAACTTGACTAGATGCTTGGCTGGTGGCCAGATTTAGAGCTTTGTCCACCGCCTCTGCTGGGTTTTGGGCTAAAAGAATAGAACTGTCCGTCTGTCCCTCTCTGGATAGCGCCCAGGTATTTAGGCCGATAACTGGGATGTTGCTCTGCAGAGCGTGGCTTATCTCGGAGAGAGTGCCGTAGTTGCCGCCGATGGCGATAACTGCCTGGGCTGACTTGACCACGATGACATTTCGGGCATAGCCGATGCCGGTAACTATCGGGATTTGGACGTAAGGGTTGGCCATGTGGCGGCTCTCCCCGGGCAGGATGCCGATGGTCATTCCGCCCTCAGTGTGGGCACCGCGGCAGGTTGCCTCCATAATGCCACCCATACCGCCGCAGACCAGAACAGCCCCTTTCCGGGCTATCTCGCGGCCGACAGCTTCTGCTAACTCGGCTTCCTTTGGCGAGCACCGGCTACCGCCAATGACGGCAATGAATTTTGGCTTTTTAGGCATTTTTTGATAAGAGTTCTGGCTTATATGAAATTATATCACCTAAATCTAAGTATTAGCAAAAGACTAATTATACCTACTCATAGCCATGGCTATACCCTCGGTGAGAAAGCAGAGAATAGCCTCACTTACCTCAGGTATGACCCGGCTGATGTCTGGCTTCTCGCTGCGGGTGAAATCACTGAGCACATAGGCAACGATATCAGCCTCGCTGGTTTCGGTAGAGCCTCGGTTTTGGTCGGGGCGCCCGATACCTACCCGGAGGCGGGGGAAATCCTGGCTTTGCAGTTCAGTGATGATGGACTCAATGCCTTTATGCCCCCCCGAGCCTCCCCCTTGGCGGAGGCGAATCTTGCCCTGCGGCAGGTCAAGGTCGTCATGAATGACCAAGAGGTCGCCGGACTGTATTTTAAGCCTTTTTAGCAGGCGACTGACCGATTGACCGCTTAGATTCATATATGTCTGGGGCTTGGCCAGTATAATTTTATTTCCGGCCACTACACCGGCGCCGGTGCGAGCCAGCGACTGCTTTTTATCGAAGCGAATGCCCTGTTGGCGGGCAAAATAGTTAAGACAGATAAAACCGATATTATGGCGGTTGCCGGCATAGCTCCGTCCCGGGTTGCCCAGGCCTATAATTAGCTTCATTTTGCCGTCTCCAGAAGATGGAGAAACTCTGCCTCGGTGAGCTGCTTGGTGCCCAGTTCCCGGGCACGGGCTAGCTTTGAACCGGGGTCGGCACCAACTACTAAGTAGGTGGTTTTCTGGCTAACACTGCTGCCGGTGGTGCCGCCGAGGGCTTTTACCCTCGCCTCCGCCTCCGCCCGGCTGAAGCCTTCCAGCCGACCGGTGATGACAAACTCCATACCGGCCAGAGATTGCTCTTTCGGCCTAACTGCTTTCTCCTCCAGCCTGACCCCAGCTGCTTTCAGCCGTTTGATAATATCGCGGTTGGCTTCCTGTCGGAAGAAGGCAATGATGCTATCGGCAATCTTGGGGCCAACAGTAGGGATAGACGTTAGCTGCTCCCGGGAGGCATCAGCCAGCTTGTCAAGGCTGTGGAACTCTCCGGCCAGAATCTCGGCCATCTCATCACCGACGTGCCTTATTCCCAGGGCGAAGATAAGCCTGTCTAGCGGTCTGTCTTTACTCTTCTCAATGGCGCTGAGCATATTGCTGACACTTTTCTCGGCCAGCCGCTCCCGCTTTAAAAGTACGTCTTTTTTGTCTTTAAGATAGTAAAGGTCGGCGATGTCCTTAACCAGCCCTTCTTTTAGCAGCATGGCGCTCTGCGACTCTCCGATGCCCCGTATGTCCATCGCCCCGCGGGAGGTGAAGTGCTCCAGCCGCTGCTGTACCTGGGTGGGGCAGGCGGCATTAGAGCAGTAGTACATCACTTCTCCTTCCGGTCTAAATACCTCAGCCCGGCATTCCGGGCAGGCGGGGCGCTTCTTGTCCTTATCATATATTTTCTCCAGAAGGAAGAACTCTTTTTCTTTACCGCTCCGCTTGCTTTTGACGGGGGCAACTACCTCTGGGATTACTTCACCGGCTCGCTGCACAATAACAGTATCGCCGATGCGGATATCTTTGCGCCGGATGTCATCTTCATTGTGCAGGGCGGCCTGTTTGATGGTTACCCCGCCCACCGCCACCGGTTCCAGGATGGCATAGGGGTTGAGGGTGCCGGTCCGACCGACGCTTATGCCGATGTCAACTAGTCGGGTGGTCCCTTGGACGGCGGGGAACTTGTAAGCGATTGCCCAGCGTGGTTCATGACCGACGCTGCCTAGGCTATCCTGCCACTCCAGGGAGTCCACCTTGACGACGATGCCGTCAGCCTCGTAGGGCAGGCATTCCTTTTCTTTTTCCCAGCTATGGTAGTAATCTTCCACCTGCTCAATACGGCCGAAGTGGCGGTTGTTTGGGTTTACCTTAAAGCCGAGGGACTTAAGATACTTCATTGATTCCCAGTGGGATGATGGGGTTGCCTTACCTTCAGCGTAACCTAGGGCGTAGATATAGATGTCCAGCGGGCGTTTGGCGGTGATACGGGGGTCTAGCTGGCGTACCGAGCCCGCGGCCGCATTTCGGGGGTTGGCAAAGAGGGGCTGGCCTTCAGCGGCCCTTTCCTGGTTCAGCTTGTGGAAGCCGGCTCTGGGCAGAAAGACCTCCCCCCGTACCTCAAAGCGGGGTGGGGCTTCTCTGGGCACGGATAGGGGGATGCTACGGATAGTCCTCAAGTTCTGGGTGACATCCTCACCGCGAAAGCCGTCACCGCGGGTGGCGCCGGTGGTCAGCTGGCGGTCAACATAGGTCAGGGCTACCGCTAGGCCATCTATCTTGTGCTCACAGACTAGGTCAAACTGGGCTTTGCCCAGCAGCTTGGCGGTGCGGTTATACCAGCTGATTAGCTCATCTTTATCAAAAGCATTACCCAGGGAGAGTAGGGGCAAGGGGTGCTCAATGACGCCAAAGGCAGCCACCGGGGCGGCGCCCACCCGCTGTGTTGGTGAGTCTGGGGTCAGGAACTGGGGGTACTTCGCTTCCAGCTCCTTGAGCTCCCTCATTAGGTCGTCATATTCGGCATCGCTGATCTCGGGGCTGTCCAGTACGTAGTAGAGATAGTTGTGACGGTTAATCTCAGCCCTTAGTTTCTCAACTCTTGGCTTTACCCGGTTTAAGTCTTCCATATGACAACAGTGCTAATCGGGTTGCTTAAAGTATAGCACAGCCTCAGGCTAGGCAAAAGCAGAGCGTTTATGCTAAATTCAATCTTAAATAAGCTTTCTTTGCTAAATAAAGATAAACGGGGGTCAGGCAATGAAGGGACTGAAAGAATTGTTTCTGGTAGTGGGGATACTGGGGATAATATGCCTCGGCGGCTATATTGTTTACCAGATAGCCCATGCCGGCGGGGAGGTGGTGGGCTATGAGCGCGGCTATGTGGTGGGGGAGGGGGCGGGCTACAGCGTCGGTAAGCAGGACGGCTATCAGCAGGGCTATACGGTGGGCGAGACGGCTGGCTTTGATACTGGCTATGACGAAGGCAAAGACGTGGGCAAAGCCGAAGGCTATGACGAAGGCTATTCATCAGGGCAGACCGATGGCTACGACCAGGGCTATGAGATAGGCGTGGCTGATAGTCTGGGTCACGGCTATACTCTGAGAGACCCCACTTATAAAGAGGTGCTCAGCTTTCTCCGGCAGGATAAGACCGACGAAAATGAGTATATTGAGGACACCTACGGCGTCTATGTATGCAGTCACTTTGCCCGCGACGTGGGCAATAATGCCGAGGAGGCGGGATTGCGCGCCGCCTTTATCGAGTTGCGTTATCTGGATGGAGGACACGCCATAATTGCCTTTGATACCGTTGATGAGGGGCTGGTCTACTTTGATCCGCGCACCGATGATAGGGCAAGACCAGTGGTGGGCAAGCGTTATTATGAGTGTGTTGAGCCCAGGCCCGGTCTCTCTTACGCGGAGCCTGATTTTGACGACACCATAATGGACATTCTGGTTATCTGGTAAAAAACTTGTCTCAGTTGGGGGCAATACGGTAAACTGAGTAATTAGCGGATTTCTCTTTATTTTTCAGGAAAGGGAACAGCAAGAGTGGCTGAGGTTCAACCATTTCGCGGCGTTCGTTATAACCAGCAACTGGTTAAAGATTTGGCCTCGGTTATCTGTCCCCCCTACGACATAATACCCCCCCAGATGGAGCAGGAACTCTACCTCAGCAGTGACTATAACTTTGTCCGTTTGGAAGCGGCTCGGGAGTTACCCCAGGATATGGGTGAAGACAACAAATATACCCGTGCCGCGGCTACCCTGAAACAGTGGCTGGAACAGGGGGTGCTTCAGGTTGATGGAGTGCCCGCCATCTACCTTCACCATCACCATTTTACCCACTCAGGAAAAGAGTACTGGCGCCGGGGCATGCTGCTCAGGGTCAGGCTGGAGGAATGGGACCGGATGGTGGTCCGCCCTCATGAGGGCACACTGAGCAAACCCAAGGCTGACCGCGTAAGTCTGCTGTGGGCGCTTCAAGCCAATACCAGCCCGATTTGGGCACTGTTTCAGGATGAGCAAAAACGGGTAGCTCAGGTGCTAACCGAAGAGGAGAAAAAAGAGCCGGTCATTAACTTTGCCGGTCATGGTGGGGAGAAGCACGTTGTCTGGGCGGTCAGTGACACTGCCGCCATTAACCAGATAGAACGCAGTCTGGCCCGGCAACCCATTTACATTGCCGATGGGCACCACCGTTATGAGAGTGCCCTTACCTACCGGCGGGAGAGGTTAACTCTGGCTGAGGCTTCATCTGAAGATGAAGCCTTTAATTTTGTCCTGATGATGCTGGTTGATTTCGCTGACCCCGGTCTGGTTATCCTGCCACCGCACCGCCTGATTCGGGGTATTTCCAGATTAACTCTGGATGAGATGGTCACCAGGTTGAGGTTATTCTTTGCCGTGGAAGAACTGCCCTTGAGTGCTGGTGTCTGGCAGCAGGTCGACCGACTGCTGGCTACCGAGGTAGACCAGCCCAAGGTGGTCCTTTTTGGGCTGTCCACCGAGAAACTTATGGTATTGAAGCTGCGTGACTTTGCCTCAGCCAGCCAGATGATGCCCTATTTCCATTCCGAGCTATACAAGCGGCTGGATGTGAGTGTGGTTGACCATATCATACTGGAGAAGGTGCTGGAACTCAGCAGCGAGCGGGAAGAGGTCACCCTCAGTTATAGCCATACTCGGCAGGATGCGGTGGATAAAGTTTTGAGTGGCGAATACCAGCTGGCGTTTCTGTTAAGCCCGGTCAGGGTGGAGACCATCAAAGCTATCGCTGATATTGGCGACCGGATGCCCCGCAAATCAACCTACTTTTACCCCAAAGCCCCGGCGGGACTGGTTTTCTATCGGCTGGGCTAGGTTTTCAGTTAAAGCTTTACCACTTTGGCGCTATCGACATTGGGGATAGCCAGTATTTTCTTTTTCTGGGCCTCGGTCAGGGGTTCGTCCAGGGCTAATACCATCAGGGCTTTTCCCCGCGGCTTGAGGCGGCTGACATGCATGGCGCTGATATTAATATCGGCATCGCCGGTTACCTTGCCCACGGCACCAATAAGACCGGGACGGTCTAGATGGTCAGCGAACAGGAAGTAACCCCTGGTGGGCACAATGTCCATCCAGTAGTTATTGACCTGGACGATGTGTGGCTCGTTGCGGATTACCGTCCCCGCCACGGTGGTAGTCCCGGCGCTGGTAGTAGCCTCTGCGGTCACTAGGCTGGCGTAGTTTTCGCAGGTTGCCTCACTCTTTTCCACCACTTTTAGACCGCGGCGGGAGGCTACCAAATCGGCGTTGACCAGGGTAACCCTTTCCTCACTTACATTCTCTAGTAAGCCGCCTAGCACGGCGGCCTTCAAAACATTGGTATCACACTCCGAGACCTCGCCATCATAGCTTATCTTGATGGCTTTCATCTGCCCCTCAGCCAGCTGGCTGACCAGTCTGCCTATCAGCGAGGCTACATTCATCAGGGGAGCCAGTACCGAGAGCATTTCGGGCGGGATAAAGGCGGCATTGACCGCGTAGCGGGGTAGCTTGCCCTGGGCAACATCAATAATCTGTTCGGCAATATCAGTGGATGCCAGCACCTGAGCCTCAGTGGTGGAAGCACCCAGATGGGGGGTGACAATGATATTATCCACACCGAAGAGGGGGCTTTCGGTAGCCGGTTCCTTGGGGAAGACGTCTACGGCGGCACCGGCTATCTTTTTCTCTTTGACGGCGTTGGCCAGCACCTCTTCATCAATCAGTGCCCCCCGGGCGGTATTGATGATGCGCGCCGTCGGTTTGATAAGCGCCAGTTCTTTGGCACCGATGAGCCCCTTAGTTTGCGGTGTAAGGGGGAGGTGAAGCGAGATAAAATCGGACGCTTTGAGCAATTGCTCCATCGGGACCAGCTCTACCTGAAGCTTTTTGGCATACTCATCGGAGACAAATGGGTCATGGCCGATGAGCTTCATTTCCAGGCCCCGGACGCGTCGGGCCACTTCTGAGCCGACATTGCCCAGCCCAATCAGCCCCAGCGTCTTACCCCTTAGCTCGGTGCCCATAAATTCGCTTCGCCGCCATTCCCCGCCTTTGAGTGAGGTGTTGGCGCGGGGAATGTTGCGGGCGAGGGCAAACATCAGGGCAATGGCGTGTTCCGCCGCCGAGACGGTGTTGCCGGTGGGGGCATTGACGACAATGATACCCTGCTGGGTAGCCGCTTCCACATCAATATTATCAATACCGACCCCGGCCCGGCCGATAATCTGCAGCTTCTGGCCGGCTTTGATGACCTCGGCGGTGACCTGTGTCTGACTGCGCACCGCCAGGGCATCATAATCGCCGATTATTGGGATAAGTTCCTCAGGTTTGAGCCCGGTCTTAACATCCACCTCGGCATGCTCGCGCAGCCTTTTTACAGCTTCTTCCGAAAGGGGGTCACTAACTAATACTTTCATCATTAGCCTCCTGCAAAGCCGGCCTGGGGTAGGGCCACTTTTAGCGCTGATATTACTCCGGCGATATCCTTTTCGTTAACCCAGCCAAGGTGACCGATGCGGAATATCTTACCGCTCAGGTCCTGCTGGCCACCGGCCAGTACTACTTGGTGCTCCTCTCTTAGAATCTTAAGTAGGGCTTTGACATCCAGCCTGTCGGGGGCCACTACCGGGGTGACGGTCTCGGAGACATATCTCTCGTCGGCAAACAGGGACAGCCCCAGTGATTTGATGCCATCCCGAGCCGCTTTAGCCACCCGGATGTGGCGGGCGAAGACGTTGGCCAGACCCTCTTTCAGTATCATGTCCAGGGCTACGTTGAGGGCGAAGACAATAGAAACGGCCGGTGTCCACGGTGTCTGCCCCTTTTCCAGGTAGCTCTTGGCTTTGCTGAAATCAAAGTAGAAGCGGGGCATTTTAGCCTCAGCATGGGCCTTCCAGGCTTCTTCACTGACGCTGACCATGGTCAAACCCGGCGGGACCATCCAGGCTTTCTGGGAGCCGGTGACGGTAACATCGCAGTGCCACTTGTCTACCGGCAGGTCAATGGCACCAAGGCCGCTGATGGCATCAACCAGCAGCAGCTTGTCAAACTCTTTGACCACCGGGCAGATTGCCGCCATGTCATTGGTAACCCCGGTGGAGGTCTCGTTCTGGGTGACCAGTACCGCCTTGATTTTGGGGTCAGCCTGGAGCGCCTTGCGGATGGCGTCAGCATCGGCGGCCTTACCCCACTCAAAGGTAAGGGGGGTGACATCGGCGCCATAGGTCTGGGCGATTTTGGTGAAGCGGTCACCGAAGACACCAATTGAGGTGGCTAAGACTTTATCCCCCGGCGATAGCGTATTAACGATAGCCGCTTCCAAACCACCGGTTCCGGCGGCGGTAAGGGTAAGCACATCGTTCTTGGTCTGAAACACGGTTTTCAGTTTGGCGGTCACGTCATTCATGAGTTCCTTAAATTCAGGACCACGGTGGTTTATCATCTGCATGGCCATTGCCTTGAGAACTTCATCAGGTACCGGAGTCGGTCCCGGAATACGTAGGTTTGTCATTTACTTTTCCCCCTTCATTTTTTGCTATGTAGTAATAATTAATTTGCAAAGTGGGATTAGAAAACAAGGCGGCGACGTTAAGTGAGTTTAAGATAACGTCGCTTACCCACTTTTATTATACTACCTTTGGGGACAATTTCATAGGCATTGATTACCCTCTGACCATTAACGCTGACCGAACCCGCTTGAATTAAGCGGTGGGCTTCGCTGCCACTTTCGGTTGTGCCCGATTTTACCAGTAGCTGGGTGATGGGCATGTCCCCCGGCTGAACAAACTCGGGTATTTCTTCGGGCAGCTCCCTCTTCTGAAAAACCCTGGTGAAACTATTTTCGGCTTCAGTGGCTGCTTTCGGGTCATAGAGCTGGCCGACAATCTCATGTGCCAGCCGCTTCTTGGCTGTCATCGGGTTCAGATGCTCGCTTTTTACCCCCTGCTTCAGTTCTGCCAGCTCTTTGTCGGGAACATCGGTCACCAGTTCAAAGTAGTCCCAGATGAGGCTATCGGGGAGGGACATCACCTTGCCGTATATTTCATCGGGTGGTTCAGCCACGCTGATGTAGTTGCCCAGGCTCTTGCTCATCTTCTGGCTGCCGTCGGTGCCGATGAGCAGGGGGGTCATAAAGCACTGCTGGGGGGTTTGCCCCAGCATGGTCTGGAGCTCTCGGCCGGTGAGCAGATTGAATTTCTGGTCAATACCGCCGAACTCCACATCTGCTTTTATCTCTACCGAATCGTAGGCCTGGAGCAGCGGGTAGAGGAATTCAGTGAGCGCAATCGGTCGCCCGGCGTCATAGCGGCTGCTGAAGTCCTCACGGGCCATCAGTTGGGCGATGGTAAAGCGGCTGGTGAGCTTGATGACATCACTGAGGGTGAACTTGCCGAACCACTCGCTCTGCCACCTTACCTCTGTTTTTTGCCGGTCAACCACTTTGAAGAACTGCTTCATATAGGTTTCGGCATTAGCTTTGACTTCGGTGGCGGAAAGCATTGGGCGGGTAATGGAAACACCGCTCGGGTCACCAATTTGAGCCGTCCAGTCGCCAACAATGAGGACAACCTGGTGCCCCAGTTCCTGAAACTGGCGCAGTTTTCTCAAGGCGACCATATGCCCCAGGTGAATATCGGGGAAACTGGGGTCAAAGCCTTCTTTCAGGCGCAGTTTACGCTTTGAGCTCAGCAGCTTCATCATCTCGTCTGCGACGATGATTTCGGCTACCCCTCGCTTTAGCAGGTAACTAAATTGTTGATTGCTCATAATTACCTCAACAATCCAATATCGCCCGGCTCAGTTTTATGTCCTCGGCGATCTGTTTTTTCAGCTGGTCGGGGCTGTCAAATTGCTTTTCCGGGCGGAGCCGCTTGATAACGTCAATTTTTAGCTCACACCCATATAGCTCACTACCGTAGTCCAGAATATGGACTTCAATAGTACGTTTGTTTCGGCCAAAAGTAGGGCGCTGGCCAATGTTGGTCACCGATTTATACGCTTGGCCGTTTATGTAGGCACGGGTGACGTAAACACCATCGGTGGGCAGGGCTTGCCGGGGGTCTATCTCTATATTGGCGGTGGGAAAACCAATCTCTCGCCCGGCGCCAGTGGCCACGCGTCCGTGCAGGCTGAAGGGGCGCCCGGTTAGATTGAGCACCCTCTCCATGTTTCCCTTAGCCAGGGCCTGGCGAATAGCGGTGCTGCTTACCACGGCGCCATCGAGCACAATATGGGGGACGACGATAACATCAAAGTTCATATCCCTGCCTAGTTTATGCAGGGCATTGCAGTCGGTTTCCTGGTTCCGGCCAAGGGTAAAGTCAGGCCCGACCAAGAGGGCGCGCATTCTGAGGTATTTCTGGAGCAGGCTGATGAACTCCCCGGCGCCCAGCTGGGCTAATTCGGTGGTGAAAGATAAAGTAACGATGGCGTCAATGCCTTCCGCTTTGAGGAGACCGGTCCGGGTGGGGAGGTCGGTCAGGAAAGCCAACCCGGTTGGGGATGGCAGCACCTCCAGGGGGTGCTGGCGGAAGGTGACCACTCCGCTGAGCAGGTTCTGCTGCCGGGCGTGTTCTTTTAGCTGGGAAAGCAGGTATTTATGACCGAGATGGACTCCGTCAAAGACGCCAATGGTCAGCATAGTATCTTTCTCGGCGGAGAATCCAGCTAGCTCTTCCTCTACCTTCATCATTTTTACCAAGCAAGCTATAGGTTTAAGGGTGTATCATATTGAGGAGGGGAGTTAGCCTATACTAGCATAAGCCCGTTTTTAGCGTCAAATGGTTTTATGCTATACTACTATACTAAGCCAGCAGCCGTTGCCAGCGTAGCTCAGGGGTGGAGCAGCGGTTTCGTAAACCGCCGGTCGTCGGTTCGAATCCGACCGCTGGCTTTTTCTGTATGGTGGTGAGCATGAAAGCCCAGGTTTTGACCCGGATTGCTCCGGTTGAAAGTAGGCCACTCAAGCTGATGGAGCTGCCCCTCCCCCAGCCGGAGCAGGGGAAGGTTCTGGTAAAGGTCTCCGCCTGCGGGGTCTGCCACACCGAGCTGGATGAAATCGAGGGCAGGCTGCCTCCCAAACTGCCCATAGTTCTGGGTCATGAGGTGGTGGGCGTGGTGGCTGGCCTGGGGGCGGGGGTTACCCAGCTTAAGGTGGGTGACCGGGTCGGTATTGCCTGGATACACTCTGCCTGCGGCAGGTGCCATTTCTGTAAAAAAGGCCAGGAGAACCTGTGCCCCGATTTTGTGGGCACTGGCTGTCAGGCTAACGGCGGCTATGCCGAGTACACCATCGTGCCGGCTGATTTTGCCTACCCAATTCCGGAACACTTCACTGATTCCCAGGCAGCGCCCCTGCTCTGTGCTGGCGCCATTGGCTACCGTGCCTTGAGGCTGAGCAACCTTAAAGATAATCAGGTTCTGGGGCTGTTCGGTTTTGGCGCTTCGGCTCACATTGTTATCCAGCTGGCCAAGCATAAATATCCCCATTGCCGGGTATTTGTCTTTACCCGCGCCGGGCAGAAAGAGCACCAGGAGCTGGCTTTGAAGCTGGGTGCCGATTGGGTGGGGGCCACCGGAGAGACCCCGCCCGACAGGCTCAGTTGTGCCATTGATACCACCCCCGTCTGGCGGCCGATTGTGGAGGCATTAAAAGTTATCGATAAAGGGGGCAGGGTGGTCATCAACGCCATTCGCAAAGAGGAAATTGACAAGCCGTCTCTCCTGGAGCTGGACTATTGCACTCATCTCTGGCAGGAAAAAGAAATAAAGAGCGTGGCCAACATTACCCGCCGGGACGCGCAGGAGTTCCTGCCCCTGGCGGCGGAGATTCCGATTGTCCCTGAAATTCAGGAGTTCAACCTGGCTGAGGCGAATGAAGTCCTGCTCCGGCTCAAGCGGGGTAAAATCCAGGGAGCCGCCGTTCTCAAGATAAGCTAGATTGAAGGACTAGGCTCCGTTAGCCTTCTGAAATAGATAGCCGACCCCCGGTTCGGTGATAACATATTTGGGCAGTGGCAACGGCTCTCAATCTGGTGGCTCCATCCTGGCTGGTTTGGGGGTAGCCGGTGTCGCTTATCTCTTCATCTGATATAATCCGGCTCATTTCTCTCCTTTCTCGTTTTCTGCTGAAGTCACAATTTCATTCTAGGCAAGCCGGATTAATTGCCCATAAAAATGGTGTTATAACGGCATTAAAATATGACAGTTGTCCGCTTAATTGACGGGGAGGGGGTGAATTAGCTGAGGGGCGATAGCCTAGCTCAGCTCTTTTAGCGCTAGGCAGTAGCCTTCATAGGCTCGGGGATAGAAGAGCACGAAGACCACCTCTTTCAGTGAGGTGGTCTCTTCCTTGAGAAACGAAGCCACTGTGGTAACGGCAAGCCGGGCGGCTTCATCCAGTGGGTAGCCGAAGGCACCGGTGCTTATTGACGGGAAGGAAATGCTGGTCAGTTGGTGCTCGGTGGCTACCTTGAGGCTCTCCCAATAGGCACTGGCCAGGAGCGCTGCTTCTCCCTTATCACCACCGTGCCAGACCGGGCCTACGGTGTGGATGACGTATTTTGCCTTCAGATTGCCGCCGCCGGTTATCACTGCCTGGCCGGTGGGCAGGCGGCCCTGCTGGGCCACGATTTGTCGGCACTCTTCTCGGATAGCCGGTCCGCCGGCGTGGTGGATGGCACCGTCCACCCCGCCACCACCTATCAAGCCGGGGTTGGCGGCGTTAACGATGGCCCCGGTAGCCTGCCGGGTAATGTCGCCCAGTATTATAGACAGCCTGGTCGGCCCGATGAGTATCTCGGTTGGTTTTTTAGCCATCAGTCAGTCCTTTTCCGGTTGTCCCGTAATATATTCTAGCACCAGGGGGCGCTGAATTGAATTCCCGGCGCATTTCTTCTATAATTTTTCACTAATGAGCAAGTTTATCGACCGGCTCAATCAGGTATCGCGGGTGGCGCCCCAAACGATGGGGTTCAGGGCGGGAGCATCACTGTTCGCCAAACCCAAAATGCTGCTGGTAGCCAGCCTGGTGGGGGCTGATGTTGCCCAACTGGCTAAACGGGTGGCTGGGGCTGATGCCGGGCTGATTGCCATTGCCAAGGCAAGTCTAGCCGCTAAAACCTTCACCAAAATTACTCAGGCGGCGCCCAAGATAATATGGGGTGGCTGGCTGAAGGACATTGCCGTCAAAGATGTGGCGCCGGTGGCTAAAGCCGGTGCTGATTTCATTGTCTTTCCGGCAGCGACCACGCCGATAAGCATTGCCCAGAACAAGGGGCTGGGCAAGGTACTGGAGGTAGAGGCATCACTGGGCGAGGGCTTGCTCCGGGCGGCGGGCGAGCTGCCGGTGGATGCGGTGCTTATCAATGGTAGCCAGAAGGACAGCCTTACCTGGCATAATCTGATGCTCTTCCAGCGCTTTGCCGAATTACTAGCCAAACCCATGCTGGTCTCGGTACCGGCTGAAGTAACCGCCGGGGAGTTTCAGTCCCTGTGGGAGGTGGGGGTGGATGCGGTGGTCGTGGAAGTGGGGGCGGGGCAGGCTATGGACAGGGTAAAAAATCTGCGGGGGATAATTGACAAGCTGACTTTTCCGCCCCAGCGCAAGCGCAAGAAAACTGAGGCATTACTGCCCCGTGTCGTTCCCGCCGCCGAAGCCGCGGCTGAAGAGGAAGAAGAGGAAGACGAAGAGTCGGATAGACTCGACTAGTCCCGTTATTTCCCCACCAGGCTCTTTATCAGGCGGAGCTCGTCCCTTAGCAGTCGGGTCATGAGGAAGTTCTGTCTGACGGTTTCCTTGCCTTCTTTACCCAGGCGACGCGCTACCGCCGGGTTTTGCAGCAGATAGACTATTTTGTCGGCGCATTCCTCCACGCTGTTGACCAGGTAATTGCTCAGCTCACCGGGCATTTGCAGTGGAATGCCGCCGGCATTACCGGCCACCACCAGGGTTTCTTTCCACAACGCCTCGGCGACCACCAGCCCGAATCCCTCCCTGATTGACTTCTGAATAATCAAATCAGAGGCTCTCTGGAAGGCATTGACCTCCATATTGCCGACACCGGTCAGGTTGGAGAAGACGAAGATATCATCATCCTTGATGGCTTCAGCGTTAATGGCGGCGTGCATATCCCAGGACTCGGGGTCGTCGGGGGCAAAACTGCCCACCATGGCGAGCTGAAGCCCGGGCACCTTTTCTTTAGCCAGGCGGTAGGCAGCCATGGTGCCGAAGGGGTCTTTCCAGCGGTCAAAGCGGGAGACCTGGGTGATGATAAGGCGGTTGATGTCAAAGCCCAGGTTGTCCAGCATTTCACGGCAGACGTGTTTTTTGATGTACATGTTCTTGGAACTGAAGGGGCAGATAGCCGGTGCCATGGTGGCGATATTGGTGATATTAAGGCTCTGGGGGATAAACTTCTCAGTGGTAAAAATGGCGGCGTCGTGCTGCTCAATATAGGGGCGCAGGAAGTCCCACACCGCTTCATCCGGCTGGGAACTATCAACATGGCAGCGCCAGATCCATTTGGCGTTATTTTCGGACAGATAGTGGCGCAGGGCGGCGGGCTGGGGGTCATTGACGATGAAAACATCGTAATTGGTATCCAGCTCACGGGCGTTGGCCAGGTTGTGGTTCTGATATTCCCGTCTCGTCTTCGGTTGCTCAATGGCGGCGAACGAGGCACCCTGCAGAGCATTGTGCAGGGCTTTGGTGATGGTGAAGAAGCGGCGGTCACCACGGATGACCTGCCAGTCGGCGCAAATACCCAACGAGCGCATCAGTGGAATATAAGAGACCAGGAGCTCAGCCACCCCGCCACCGAAGGGGGTGGAATTGATGTGGCACAGCCTCAGCCCCTTGAGGTCATTACCCAGACTGACAACTTCATCAACAATGTCCTCGGCTTCTACCCAGCGGTATTTGTTGATGTCAGCGGTGCCCAAGGAGACCTTCTGAAGCATGTTAACTTCCCTTAAGAGCCGATAGCTGCCATATCTTGCCTTCGGTAACAATAGATGGCGCGATTACCATCTCAACTTTTTGCATCTCGGGAATGGTAGTCACCCCGCAGACACCCATCGCGGTGCGCAGGGCACCGGCCAGGTTTTCTCGGCCATCGGTAACCGAGGTCGGGCCGAAGAGGATTTGCTCTAGTGAACTGCTGGTGCCCACTTTTATGCGTGTCCCCCGCGGAAGTGCCGGGTGGGGGTGGGACATACCCCAGTGGTAGCCGTGACCGGGGGCTTCCTTGGCTTTGGCGAAGAGGGAGCCAATCATGACCGCATCAGCGCCGGCAACAACCGCTTTACATACGTCACTGCCCTTGGTGAAGCCGCCATCGGTAATAATGGGCACATAGCGGCCTGATTCTTTCTTATATTGCTCTCGGGCGGCGGCGCAGTCCATAGTGGCGGTTATCTGGGGGACGCCGACGCCGAGGACTTCCCGGGTGGTGCAGGCGGCACCGGGGCCGACCCCGACCAATACACCGGAAACACCGGTCCGCATTAACTCGAGACAGGCGCTGTAGCTGACGCAGTTACCGACCACTACCGGCATCGGTATGGATTGGCACAGTTCGGCGAAGACCAGTCCGCGGTAGCTTTTGGAGACATGGCGGGCGGTGGTAACTGTGGACTGGACGAACAGAATATCGGCTTTGGCTTCCGCCGTCAGGGGGGCGAAGCGTTTGGTATTGGCGGGCGTAACCGAAGCGGCACAGGTTGCCTTGGCCTTCTTGACGGCCTGTATCCGCTCGCCGATGAGGTTTTCCTTGATTGGCGCTGAGTATATCTTCTGTAGTAGTGCCGTGACCTGGCTGTCGGAGGCTTGGGCGATTTCAGCGTATATCTCTTCGGGGTTATCGTAGCGGGTCTGTATCCCCTCCAGATGGAGCAGCGCCAGACCGCCTAGCTGGCTCATTAAGATGGCCATCTTGACATCGGTGACCGCGTCCATGGCGGCGGCTAGAATGGGGATGGAGAAGGTAATCTTGCCTATCTTGAAGTCAATGTTGGTCTGGTCGGGATTGACGGTAACATCGCCGGGCACAATAGCCACTTCGTCAAATCCGTAGGCAGGCCGGAGCTGCTTAAATTGGGGTATCGCCATTCATTCCTCCTTAAATATTAAGATATTATCACCAGCATCGGGAGCCAGCTGGGAGTGCCGGTAAACTCGTCACCAGAGTGACTTCACCCCTGTTTTCTGAGTTCTACCAGCTTGCCGGTTGAGTCCCTGAGCATATTACGCACTTCCTGGGCGCTGTAGGTCGGCTTATAGTCGAGCAGGCGCTTTGCCTTGCTGATATCCAGGCTGCATTCAAAGGGCAGGGTGGTGTCCATGGTGATGCTCGGGTCGCCTTGCCATTTATCCGCCGGTATAATCTCCAGCTTTGACGAAGAGGCGGTCAGCTCAAGGACGACTCTGGCTAAGTCCAGCCAGGTGAGATAGGCACCGCTGGTCAGGTTAAAGACCTGTCCAAAGCCCTTTTCGTTCAGGGTGGCGGTGAGAAAGCCGCGGACAGTATCCTCATTGAGGATAAAGTCCCCACCACCCTTGTCGGGGAGTTTGATTACCTCCCCTTTGAGGGCATTGTCAATCATGGCTTTGAGCACCTTTCCCTGCATTGGCTGGGTAGGGTCAATGGAATACCACCACCTGAGCACGGTAAAGGGCAGCCTGTGTTCCCGCCAGTAGGTGAGGCCAATCTGCTCTCTGGTCAGTTTGGAGAGGGAATACAGCGGGCGCCGCGACTCTTCGGGGTGGAGGGGGTGCTCCTCGTCCATGGGGGCATATCTAGGTTTGCCATAAACCCGATGGGTGCTGGCGAAGAGGAAATGCTTGACCTTATTGGCAACAGCTGCTTCCAGGAGGTTGACCAAGCCTTTAATGTCAACATCAACTACCTCGTAGGGGTCGGAGGAAAATGTCTCTGCCAGGTGGTAGATGACATCGGCACCTTTGACGGCCAGCTTGATCTTTGCCCGGTCTTCAATACCGCCTTCAATCAGCTCGACAGCTGGACTCTTCATTTCGGCAAGATTGGCCATGTTTTTATCCAGTACCTTGACCTTATCACCGCGGGCCAGCAGTTCATTTATCAGCTTTTTGCCGGTAAAACCAGCCCCACCAGTAATTAAAGCATTCATCAATGCACCTCCTCTCGGGGAAAGTTGACCATGCGGTTTCAGATATAATGGAATTATAAGCAAAGGCTTTTGGGGTGTCAATAACGCCCCAGTCAGGCTGAGGTAGACGGAGGGTGTTTTATCCATTATAATAGCTCAGGATACAGACGGTTATGTCCACGCTTTATGTGGTGGCTACCCCGATTGGCAATCTGGAAGATGTGACACTACGTGCCCTGCGCTGTTTACGTGAGGTGAAGCTGATTATCGCTGAGGACACTCGCAAGACCAAACGGCTGCTCACTACCTACGACATCAAGACCCCCCTGACCAGTTATCACGAGTATAGTCGGCAGGCCAAGCTTGATTACCTGCTGCGCCGGCTTGAAGAGGGGGACGCGGCGCTGGTCTCAGAAGCGGGGACGCCGGGTATCTCTGACCCGGGCTACGACTTGGTCGTGGCCGCCAGCGAACGGGGCATTGCGGTGGTGCCCATTCCCGGTCCTTCGGTGGTTATCAGTGCCCTGGTCATCTCCGGACTACCCACCGACCGCTTTAGCTATCTTGGCTTTCTGCCCCATCGGGCTGGGGAGCGGCGGCGCCGGCTGGAATCGGTAGCCGCTGAAAAGGGCACCGTAGTGGCACTGGAGTCCCCCCACCGCCTGCTGGCTGCCCTGAAGGACATACAGGCTGTCCTGGGCGACCGTCGGATAGCGGTCTGCCGTGAATTGACCAAAATCCATGAGGAGGTCTTTCGGGGGAAGGTAAGCCAGGCCATCGCCCATTTTACCGAGCCGAGGGGGGAGTTTGCCCTGGTTATTGAAGGTAGGCGTGAGGCAGGTAAGCCTCAGCTAACGGAAGATATCGCCCGGAAGTTACAGGAGATGCACCGGTCGGGGATACCGGCGAAAGAAGCTATAGCACAGGTCGCCAGGGATACCGGTTTAGCCAAGCGAGAGCTGTATCGGGCCTGGCTTAAGAAAGATTGATAGATAACTCACTAGAGATGGGAGGGTTAGCCATGAGACGGGGTTCTATCTCTTTAGGACAGATAAAGTGCGATGATTGTCAGGGTATTATACCGCATCCAGAGCGTTACCTCGCCATTGAGAAGGAAGATGGCACCACCGAGCGCCTCTGCGTTGACTGTGCCCTGAAGAGGGGCTGTGCTCACTATAAAATGGAGCGCGGGGAGCTGGTGTTGACCTTTATGGAGGAAGAGGTGGGGCAAAAAGGGGAAGCGAAAGGCGAGGAACAAGAGGCAGAGAAAAAGGAAGCAACCGGGGAAGAGGAAGAGTAGACGACAGCGATGAGTGAGCGGATTTTTATTGGGGTAGCCTGGCCCTATGCCGATGGCCCGCTGCATCTGGGGCACATCGCCGGGGCGTATTTGCCGGCGGATATCTTTGCCCGCTACCACCGGGCCAGGGGCAACCAGGTATTGATGGTATCCGGTTCTGACCAGCACGGCACGCCGATAACCATCAAGGCGGAGCAGGCGGGGAAAACCCCGGCCGAGATAGCCACCCGCTATCACCAGCAGTTTCTTGAGTCCTGGCAGAAGCTGGGTATTTCCTTTGACTTGTTTACCGCTACCGGTACCGAAAATCATGCCCAGGTAACCCAGGACATCTTCCTTACCCTGCTTAATAAAGGCTATATCTATCGTAATACCGTTTCCCAGCCCTTCTGCCCCCAGTGTAAACGGTTTCTGGCTGACCGCTATGTTGAGGGCACCTGCCCTTACTGCCGGGCGGCTGGCGCCCGTGGCGACCAGTGTGATGCCTGCGGCAAGCCGCTTAATGCCGCCGAGCTGATTGACTATCAGTGCCGTCTCTGTGGAACGACGCCCCAGTTCCAGGACTCAGAGCACTTCTTTTTGAAGCTGAGCGCCTTTGAAGACCAACTGCTAGCCTGGGTGAAGGATAAGAACTACTGGCGTCAGAATGTGCTTAACTTTACCCGGCGCTATCTGGAGGAGGGGCTGAGGGACCGGGCGATTACCCGTGATATAGACTGGGGGATACCGATACCGGTCAAGGGTTTCGAGAAAAAGCGCATCTATGTCTGGTTTGAGGCGGTTATCGGCTACCTTTCGGCGAGCAAGGAATGGGCTAAGTCCAGCGGCGATGAAGACGGGTGGCGTAAGTTCTGGCAGGAGGAGGTAAAGAGCTATTACTTCATCGGCAAGGATAATATTCCCTTTCATACCATTATCTGGCCGGCAATGCTGATGGGCTATGATGACAAGCTTAATCTGCCTTATGATGTACCGGCCAATGAATTCCTGACCATTGAGGGCAGCAAGCTTTCCACCAGCCGCAACTGGGCAGTCTGGGTGCCCGATTATCTCTCCCGCTATGACCCTGACCCGCTGCGCTATCTTCTTTCTATAAATATGCCGGAGACGGGGGATGCCGATTTTTCCTGGCGCGAGTTCATCCGCCGCAACAACGACGAGCTGGTGGCAACCTATGGCAATCTGGTCAACCGGGTGCTTACCTTTGTCTATCGTAACTTTGACGGTTGTGTGCCCGCCTATGATGAAATAGACGGCAGGGGTAATGAATTAATCAACATGGCTGATTCGGTATTTAATACTATATTCGCCGATAACGGGCTTCTTTATAACTGCAATTTCAAGCAGGCATTGAAAATGGCGATGACCGTCGCTCAGGAAACAAACCGTTATCTTGATGAAAAATCGCCCTGGAAAATAATTAAAGAGGACAAACAGGCGGCGGCTGACTCACTGTACGTAGCTCTGGGCATAATTTCCCGCCTGAAAACGATGCTGTATCCCTTCTTGCCCTTCAGTTCGCAGAAGGTGCATGAGTATCTCGGTTTTGAGGGCAAAGTGGAGGACTATGCTCAGAAGAAAGCGCTGAAGCCTCTGCCCGAGCCGGGGCAGAGATTACAGAAGCCCCAGCCTCTGTTTTCGAAATTAGATGAGGCACTGGTTGAGGAAGAGACCGTTCGCTTGGGTTCAGCTGGTAATTAAGCGGGGAGACCTTGAAGCTAAACAAAATCTATAAACCGATTCAGCAGGAGCTGGTTAGGGCAGAAGAAAGCCTGGCGTCGGTCACTAGGGTTGAGCCTAACTGGCTGGCTAAAATGCTGGACTATAGCCTGAGCGGTGGGGGCAAGCGAATCCGCCCCGCCCTGGCGCTGCTATCGGGTAAGCTCTATGACTATAACCTTGACTACTTGTTGCCGATGGCGGTGGCAGTTGAGCTGATGCACACTGCTACGCTGGTTCATGATGATGCCATTGACAACTCGCTGGTGCGCCGGAGCAAGCCGACGATTAACAGCGTCTGGGGTGAGGAAAAAGCGGTACTGCTGGGGGACTATCTGTTTGCCCGCTCTGGAGAGTTTGCCGCTGATACTCAGAACCTGCGG
The DNA here is from genome assembly GCA_020353235.1 of Dehalococcoidia bacterium. Taxonomy (GTDB): domain Bacteria; phylum Chloroflexota; class Dehalococcoidia; order Dehalococcoidales; family JAUYDJ01. The sequence continues at coordinate 871,970 of CP070693.1, forward strand.
GTGGTCAGGCTGTTCAGCCAGACGCTGGCGATCATTTCTACCGGGGAACTGGAACAGACCTTCACCGCTTTCAATACGGACCAGAGCTGGCAGGACTACCTCAAGCGAATTTCCCATAAAACAGCCTCTCTCTTCTCGCTAGCGACGGAATCAGGGGCTATCCTGAGCCAGGCGCCGGAGAAGTCAATCGAGATTCTAAAAGATTACGGCTATAATCTGGGTATTGCCTTTCAGATAGTGGATGACATTCTGGACTTTATCGGCACTGAAGAGGAACTGGGCAAGCCGGTAGGCTCTGATTTGTCTCAGGGCACTCTTACTTTACCGGCGATACTCCTCTTGGAGCAGTATCCTGATGATAATCCGATAAAGAAGTCATTTAGTGATGCGGACAGGCCGAAGAATATCGAACTAGCCTTAAATATGGTTCGAGACTCATCAATTCCGGAGGCATGCTATCAGGTCGCCGCTGATTATTGCGCCAAGGCCTGCCGCAATCTCAATCTTCTGCCTGATAATGACAGCCTGCAGTCGCTAATACAGCTGGCTGGCTTTATTGCTGAAAGAAGAGAATAACTGCTTATCTCTTCTCAATGGCAAAGCTGCCGTCCAAGTAGGTCTCTTTTTTCCGGGTGGGCATTTTTTCCTTAAATTGGTCGATGGCGTACTGGCAAGCAGCAAAGCTGTCCTGGCGGTGGGCGGAAGCCAGGGCAATGACCAGATTGACATCGCCTACTTTCAGTTTGCCAACCCGGTGGTATATGGCGATGTTATTCAGCTCCCATTTCTGTTTAACTTCGCTGGCTATCTGGCACAGGGTATTTTCCGCAGTACCATCAACATCTTCATATTCTACAGAGAGCACCGCTTTGTGGTGGGAAGAGTCGCGAATCAAGCCGATATAGAGTACCACACAGCCGCTACTACTGGTCTTGACCCGGGCGGCCACGCTTAGGGGAGAGATGGGCTTATCGGTAATCTTGATCATGCCGTCTTTTAATCAGGGGTAGCCGGAGTCTGTTTCGGGACAAGGCGGGGTACTGCAGGAGCTTCACTGGGTTTGGCGGCCGGTTCTTTTTCGGCTACTGGTTCGACGGGAACCGGGGTCGGTTTTACTCTGGCTTTGCGGGCGCGTTTGCCGCCTTTGCTCAGCAGTGCTTCTAGGTCTTCGCCCTCAAGCGTCTCCTCGGCGATAAGCTTTTCGGCTATGAGAATCAGCTTTGATTTATTATCGGTTAAAATCTTGCGAGCCGTTTCGTGAGCATCCCGAATAGCCTTGTTGACTTCCTCATCAATGGCGTCAGCTATCTTGTCGCCGTAGTCTTTTTGTTCTGATATCTCACGACCGAGGAAGACTAGTTCCTGTTTGTCACCAAAGGTGCGCGGCCCCAGTTTGTCGCTCATGCCGAAGTCAGTTACCATCTTGCGAGCCAGCGCGGTAGCCCGTTTGATGTCATCATAAGCGCCGGTGGTTACGTCATTAAAGATTAGTTCTTCCGCGGCGTGACCGCCGAGGAAGGTGGCCACCATATCTTTGATTTGAGAGCGTGAGGTAAGGTAGCGGTCTTCAACCGGCAGTTGTTTGGTGTGACCAAGAGACATACCCCGGGCCACGATGGATATCTTGTGTACCGGGTCAGCGTTAGGCAGCATTTTAGCCACCAGAGCATGCCCGGACTCGTGGTAGGCGATAATCTCTTTCTCTTTAGGGTTTATCTTGCGGCTCTTCCGCTCCGGACCGGCGATTACCCGGTCAATTGACTCCTCAAGCTCTTCCATGCTGATTATCTTTTTGTTCCGTCTCGCCGCTAGAATGGCTGCTTCATTAAGCAGATTAGCCAGGTCGGCGCCACTGAAACCAACCGTTCCTTTGGCCAATACGGCTAAGTCAACTCTCTTATCCAGGGGCTTGCCTTTGGCGTGGACCTTGAGAATGGCAGTTCGGCCATTGATATCGGGCTGGTCCAGGACAACCCGGCGGTCAAAGCGCCCGGGGCGAAGCAGGGCCGGGTCGAGAATATCGGGGCGGTTGGTCGCCGCCATGACAATGACGCCGGCATTGGTGTCAAAGCCGTCCATTTCGGTCAGAATCTGATTGAGGGTTTGCTCCCTCTCGTCGTGGCTGCCACCCAGACCGGCACCGCGCTGGCGGCCCACGGCATCAATCTCGTCAATGAAGATGATGCAGGGGGTATTGCGCTTGGCTTGGTCAAAGAGGTCACGCACTCGGGAGGCACCAACGCCGACGAACATCTCGACAAATTCGCTGCCGCTGATGGAAAAGAAGGGAACTCCAGCCTGGCCAGCCACTGCTCTGGCCAGCAGTGTTTTGCCGGTACCAGGCGGACCGACTAGCAGTACCCCTCGGGGGATACGGGCGCCCAGGCTCTGGAACTTCTCCCTTGATTTGAGAAAATCTACCACTTCTGCTAATTCTTGTTTGGCTTCCTCAACCCCAGCGACGTCGTCAAAAGTTACCGTAGGCGTATCGGCTGGGAAGAGGCGGGCGCGGCTGCGGCCAAAGCTGAGTGCTTGGCTATTAGCCCCGCGTGCCTGCCGGAAGATAAAGAATAGCAAGCCGACTAAAATAATGAGGGGGATGAAGTTAATCAGCAGTGCCCCCCAGTCAATTCCAGACGAGTCCTTGACCTCGACCACTACCCCTTCCAGGTTAAGCCCGGCAATATCATGCAGGCTGTCGTTACCTTCTTTGAAGGCGACCATCTCAATGCCATCAACGGTGGTCAGCAGTAGCTTGTCACCCTCTACCAGAATCTCGGCTATCTGGCCCTTTTGTGACATGGCTACCAGCTGGCTTTGCGGAATTGTCTCCGGTTTTTGCATATTGGTCATAATATGTGTGAACAGGAGGACAGCGGTAATGAGCAGGGCGATATAGATTAAGCCACTACCTTTCCAGAAAGGCTTCATTATTCGCATTCACCTCGACTTATATTTAACTTCTTATATTATAGCAGAGATGACAAGTCAACAAAAATTAGTCTCTTTTAACGGGGTGGGGATAATAAGACGGGGCTATCTTCTAGAGGCTCATATAGGCTTCTTTGAGCAGCAAGGCATCCCTTTCCAGATTGGGGCTTTCGCAGATGATTACCCCCCCCACTTGGTAATCACGCAGCGCTTTGACTAGCTCGGGGTACTGAAAGTCCGAGTCCTTGAGGTCAAGGTGGCTTATCTCCCCCTTCCAGCCATACCTGATGCCGGAGACATGGACATGAATGTTGTCCAGGGCGGCCCTGCCCAGACGCTCCTCAACCTGTCGCAGGATGGCGGTAAACTCGGGGTAAGAGTTAGACTTGCCATCGCGGGCATGCCAGTGGGCAAAGTCAATACACGGCGCCAGCCCCTCCAGCTCGGTGCACAGCTTGAGCACCTCGTCGATAGTGCCGAACGCGCTTGGTTTACCCATGATTTCCGGCCTGATGCAGACCGGATTATGTTCCCGTTTGAGCTGGTCAAGCACTTCCGCAAGGTGCTGCTTGACATTCTGGTAGGCTTTTTGGGACGGGTCGCCGAGGTAAAAAGCGGGGTGGAAAACAATGCTTTCGGCACCACACAATCCTCCGATGCGGGCGGTCTGGAGCAGCCTGTCCTGACTGGCCCTTATCTTTTCTGGCTCGCGGGCGTTAAGGTTTAGGTAGTAGGGGGCGTGGGCGGATAGCTTTATCCCCTCTTTAAGGGCGGTCTGGGCAACTAGGCGGGCTCCCGCCTCACCCATTTTTACTCCCTGGACAAACTCTATCTCCATAGCGCCGAGTCTAAGCTCGGCAATACGCCTGATGCCATCAATAGTTGTCTTGGGCCAGGCACTGCGGGGAACGCCAGCGGTGCCGAAAAGCAGCTCGGCCATTTTGTTTTTCCTTATTTTTAGTGTAGCATAGCCATCCAGACCAGCCAAATTTTTGACTTGACCTTTTCTTCTGGCTTGGCTACAATTTTTAGTAGCCCGATGTTTCATGACTGGGAGCGGTAGGCTGGAAGCAATAGAGGTTGCCCGCAAGGCAGTAGAAGCGGCTAGCGATAAGCAGGCTAGTGATATTTTGCTTTTGGATACCCGCCAGGTATGTGGTTTTGCTGACTATTTTGTCATCTGCAGCGGCGACTCCGGCCGGCAGATTCAGGCGATTTATGATGAAGTCGGTCATTCCCTGAAGAAAAGTGGCATTCGGCCGCACCATGCTGAGGGTGCCTTGGACTCAGGCTGGCTCCTGCTTGATTTTGGCGATGTAATTGTGCACATTTTTGCCCTCGACGAGCGGGATTATTATCAACTGGATAAGCTGTGGAGCCAAGCAGTCCCGGTACTCCGGGTTCAGTAGTCCCCGATTTCATCCTCATTGAAGAAGAGCCCGATTTCCTTCCCGGCAGTCTCAACTGAGTCCGAACCATGAACGGCGTTGTGTTCAATATTTAGGCCGAAATCAGCCCTGATGGTGCCGGCTTCAGCCTTGGCCGGGTCAGTTGCCCCCATTGCCTTTCTGATTACGGCGATGGCATTTTCCCCGGCAAAAACGGCGGCCACAATTGGCGCCGAGCTGATGTAATCTACCAGACCCTGAAAGAAGGGCTTGTCCTTATGGATGGCATAGTGTTTTTGGGCCAGGGCTTTATCCATCTGAAGCCTCTTGAAGGCGACCAGCTTAAGCCCCTCCCCCTCCAGGCGGGCGATAATAGCGCTGTCTAACCCCCGCTGCATGGCATCCGGCTTGATGAGAACTAAAGACCTCTCCATTTAAAGCTCCTGTTATTTAATTAATAAGCCTCAATTTGTTTCCGGCTCACTTATTATTCTTTGCCGCTTCTTCGGCTGGGTAATCGGTGGTCGCCTGAGATAAAGGGGTTGCAGGGTGGTCAGGTCATCATACTGGCCAGCCTTAAGCCGTTTCAGTCCCAGCTCAGCTAAAGAAACCGCCCGGCACAGGGTGGGGGCAGGGGATATTAGTATCGCTTTGGACTTGAGCCGGCTTCTTATCTGCCGGGCAGTGTCGGGGGTTATTTCGCCGCAAAATATAGTTTGGCTGTTTATTAGGGCACCTAGCGCTTCAGTGGTGGTGATGTGCTCGGCAACCAGCTGGCACCACTGCTGGCGCTGCTGGTACAGGGCGGTGGCAATCTCGCCCCGCCCGGCATTAAATACGGGGCAGACGGGCAGGCCGGTCTCGGCGTGGGGATAGGCGGCGGCCTCTAAAGTGCTGATGCCGATAATGGGACATCCCAGGCTGAAGGCTAGCCCCTTGGTAGTGCTGATGCCCGCCCGCAGCCCGTTGAAGCTGCCCGGTCCTTTAGCGACAATAATGGCGCTGACCATCTCTAGCCTCGCTTCAACCTGAGTGAGCAGCTGGAACAGGTGGGGCAGCAGTTCGGTGGTATGGCTCAGCTGGCACTGCCAGCTGAGTTCGGCCAGCACCCGGCTATCCTGAACGATAGCAATACTGGCGGTTTCGGTTGAGGTGTCTATGGCCAGTTGCATTAGTTTTGCCTTCCCAGAGAGCGTTTTAGCTGGGCGAGCATATCCCGGTAGCGCCTGCCGTCGGGTTTGAAGTTGAGGCAGCGCTCGGTATCAGCAAGGTAGTCAATTTCAATCAGCAGGTATTCGGTGGGCAGTTCACTGAACCCCTTCTCGGCCCATTCCACGACACAGACGCCCTTTCCGTAGAGGTATTCATCCAGCCCCAGCTCGGCAATCTCGGCGGTCTGGTCAAGGCGATAGAGGTCAATGTGGTAAAGCGGCAGTCTGCCGTAAAGCTCCCTGACGATAACGAAAGAGGGGCTGAGCACGTAGTCCTTGATATCCAGCCCGCGGGCAATGCCCTGGGTGAAGCAGGTCTTGCCGCTGCCCAGTTTGCCGACCAGAAGCAAGATATCACCGGCTAGGGCCAGCCTTCCGAGGTGAACGCCAAGCTCCTGGGTCTGCTCCGGGCTATGACTGATTAACTCGAGGTGGCTCATATCTTTTCCCGGTGATGGATTGGGTGGCTATTCTCTATCGGGCGGCAAAGTGGTCCCAGCCGGTTTTGCCCAGGTCAAAGGGCCTGTCCTGGCTATCAATCAGGGCTATCTCCGTCTTGCCGGCCACGATTTCACCAATTATAGTTACCGGGCAGGCAATAGCCTGTTTTACCCTGGCTATAACCTCACTGCTGGCGGTAAAGAGCAGTTCGTAGTCCTCGCCGCCGGCCAGGGCCAGTTTAAGTGCCTGGTCACTGAGGTTATCGCTGACCAAGGGCAGAATCGGCACATGGTCAATCTCTACGTGTGCCCCGACCCGGCTGGCCTGGCAGATATGATTTAAATCGGAAAGCAGGCCATCGCTGATATCGATGGCGGTCTTAACCCCATTTGCCACCAGCGTCTGTCCTTCGGCGATGCGGGGGTTGGGCTGGCGGAAGGCTCTGGTTAGGATAGCGCTGGCTTCAGCCTCAGCCTGAGCCTGCCCCTTGAGTATGGCCAAACCGGCAGCGGCAGTGCCGAGGTAGCCGGTAACGGCTATTTTCTCACCGGGCCTGGCGGTGGCGCGGGTGAGTATATGCTTGGCCTGGCCTGAGGCGCTGCCGAGGACGGTAATATTAATCATTACCTGGGGGGCATTGGTGACATTGCCGCCGACAATGGCAACCTTGAACTTCTCGGCGAGCTCAATCATTCCCTGGTACATGAGAGAGACATCGTCAACTTCGGTAGTCCCGGGCAGGGCGAGGGATACCAGGACATATCTGGGTATTCCACCCATAGCGGCGATGTCACTCAGGTTGACTGCGAGCGCCTTCCAGCCCGTTTCCCGCCAGGGAAGCAGACCGGCGGGAAAGTGAACCCCCTCAATAAGAGAGTCAACCGTGGCCAGCTGTATTGAGGTGTCGCCCTGCCAGGCAGTGGCATCATCGCCGATATCAACGATGAGCTTTTGCCCGGGGGCAGACGCCTTGCTCCGGGAATGGGTAACCATTTCCGCCATGAGGTCAATCAGCCCGAACTCTCCCAGTTCCGAGACCTTCATCGCAGGGTTGATTATAGCACGCCCTTCATTTGGCTCACAACTTGACTCTAGCCATAAAAAAGCAAAGGTGTTATAGTCAATAGGTGCGTTATGCCTTGATGGCTGATATTCACTCTAACCTGGCCGCCTTCCAGTCAGTGCTGGGTGATGTTGCCGTGAGGGGTGGGGTGGCTGAAATCTGGTGCCTGGGGGACGTGGTCGGCTACGGCCCTGACCCCGGCCAGTGTATCGAGCTGCTTGGTCAATATGAGCACGTCTGTGTTGCCGGCAACCATGACTGGGCGGCGATAAACAAGCTGGATACCGCCTACTTCAATCCCCCCGCCGCCGCTGCCTGTCACTGGACGGCACAGCAGCTAACTGATGAGGATAGGGACTATCTTGCCCATCTGCCCCTAACTATCAAGAAGGGTGATTTTACGCTGGTGCACGGCAGCCCCCGCGAGCCTATCTGGGAATACCTGCTGTCAGTGGGGGAGGCTGAGGAAAACCGGGCTCGCTTCAAGACGAAGTTCTGTCTGGTGGGACATTCCCATGTGCCGCTGGTCTTCAAGTATAGTGAAGGCAGCCGTTGCTCCCTCAGTCCGCTGTCGGATGGGGAAGAGGTAGTGCTGGGTGAAGCTCGACTGATTATCAACCCAGGTGGGGTGGGGCAACCCCGCGATGGCGACCCCAGGGCCAGCTATGCCATCTATGACGAGGAGACCAGAATGGTAACGCTGCACCGGGTTGCCTATGATATTAAGGCTACCCAGAAAAAGATGATAAAGCAGGGCTTGCCCATGCCTCTGGTGACCCGTTTGAGCTACGGGATGTAACCGATGACCAAGAAGCCAGTCCGCAGAGTATTACCGGAGGAGTCGCTTTTACCGCAGACTAGGCGGTTGCTGCGCCGCTTTGGCCTTCAGGCGAGAAAGGGGCTGGGGCAGCACTTTCTCATTGATGAAGAGGTGCTCAAGCGCATTGTTGCCTCGGCCGAGCTTTCCGCCGGTGATGTTGTCCTGGAGATAGGCCCCGGTCTGGGGATGCTGACCGGAGAGCTGGCCAGTAAAGCGAGGCGGGTGGTGGCTATTGAGCTGGATAATAAATTGGCCGCCGTATTAAAAAAAATGCTGGCTTCTTTCAATAATGTGGCTATCGTCAACGCCGATATCCTTGACCTTGACCCGGCGCAGCTGATACCGAAACAAACTGGCTACAAGGTTGTCGCCAATCTGCCTTACTATATTGCCTCGGCGGTGTTGCGCCATTTTCTGGAGGCTTCGCTCAAACCGAAAACAATGGTGGTTATGGTGCAGAAAGAAGTAGCCGAGGCGATTGCGGCTAAACCCGGCCGTATGAGCCTGCTCAGTGTCAGTGTGCAGTTCTACGGGCAGCCGGAGATAGTAGACTATGTGCCGGCGCACTGTTTCTACCCCCCGCCGGAGGTAGACTCGGCGGTACTGCGCATTGACCTTTATCCCCGGCCGGCGGTAGCGGTAGCTGATGAAAAGGGCTTTTTTGAGCTGGTGCGGGCTGGCTTTACTGCTTCCCGCAAGCAGATAGGCAACTCTCTGGCTCAGGGGCTGGATATGCCCAAGACCGAGGTCTTATCTCTATTGGCAAAAGCCAATATTATATCCCAGCGGCGGGCGGAGACACTGAATCTGGAGGAGTGGGGCGTATTATGGCGGGTATTCAAGGCGGGGAAATAATATGCTGACAGTTCCAGCACCAGCCAAGATAAACCTGACCCTTGAGGTCCTGGCTGAGCGGGGGGATGGCTTCCACGAAATCCGCAGTGTGATGCAGGCGGTGAGCCTGTGTGATAAGCTCCACTTCCGCCCCAGTCGGGAAGTCGGCTTAAAGAGTGATATGCCCGGCTGGGTTGTCCAGGAGAGCCTGGTGGCCAAAGCTGTCGATTTGGTAAGAGAGACCACCGGGTGCGGTAAATGGGTTGAGATAGATATTGAAAAACACATTCCCCTGTTGTCGGGGCTGGGTGGGGATAGCAGCGATGCCGCCGCTGTCTTGCGCGGGCTCAACCAGCTCTGGGGGCTGGGTCTATCTCAAAGTGAACTGGTTGAGATGGCGACCCGGCTGGGTTCTGATGTTGCCTTCTTTCTCTACGGGGGCACGGTGCTGGTCGGAGGCAGGGGAGAGATGGTAACCCCGCTGCCTCCCTTACCTCGTAGCCGGGTTGTCTTAGTGCTGCCCTCGGTAGCCAGACCGCCGCGGAAGACAGCACAGCTTTACGCTAACCTTAAAACCAGTGATTACAGCGACGGGCAGATTACGCAGAGACTGGTGGCGGTGCTGAAGGCGGGGAGGGCACTTGAAGCGGCACGGCTGTTCAATGTCTTTGACCGTATCGCCCCGGCCCAGTTTGCCGGGCTGGATAAATACCGGGAGCAGATGATGAGTCTCGGTGCCACCGATGTTCACCTGGCCGGTTCCGGGCCAGCCCTGTTTACTCTGCTAGAAGATAAAGCTCGGGCGGAAGAGCTATATCACTATTTCCAGCAGCAGGGATGGGAGGCTTATTTGGCCGAGACCGTGGCTGAAATAGACAATATATAGCTCAAAAACCTATAATGATTTCAGTGAGTCTTGCTAGCAGCGGAGGTGTTTAATGGGAAACACTCAGGATAATTTACAGGCTACTTTTGCCGGCGAGAGCCAGGCTAACCGCCGTTATCTTTTCTTTGCCGAAAAGGCGGAAGAAGAAGGCCAGCCCCAGGTAGCTAAATTATTCCGGGCGGTGGCGGAGGCGGAAACGGTTCATGCCCGCAACCACCTGAAGGTTATGGGTGAGGTAAAGTCAACCCAAGAGAACCTGGCGGAAGCCATCAGCGGGGAGAACTATGAATTCAGCCAGATGTACCCCGCTTTTATTGAGCAGGCTACCGCCGAGCAAAATAAGGACGCCCGCATTAGTTTCAGCTATGCCAATAAAGTGGAGAAGATTCATCACGGGCTATATCAAGAGGCACTGGATGCGGTTAAGTCAGGTCAAAAGCTGACTGATGCGCCTTACTTTGTCTGTCAGGTCTGTGGCTATACCGTGGTCGGGGAAGCCCCCGGCTCCTGCCCCGTCTGCGGCGCCTCCAGCGAAGAGTTCAAGTGGGTGGACTAGGAGAACCTTTTAGACACCCCTTGACCAAGTCTATCTCCCCCTGTTTAGAGGCTACTTTGCCATCCAGGCTTGCCTCGTGGAGGTGGTGCAGAATCTCTTTGATTTTCGGTCCCGGGGGGATGCCCATTTTCAGTAGGTCGTCGCCGGTGAGGGCAGACTTGACATAACGCAATTTGTCCCGGAATAGCTGGAGATGCTGGCGGGGGATAGGGGCTTCACTAGCCAGCCAGTTGGCGGTAAGAGCTACTGGAGAAAAGCCATGAAGCAGCCAGTAAATACGGCTTGGCTTGAGCCCGGGGTCAGCCAGAGAATCAAGCCCGGCTTTGAGTTTAATCGTATCGCTGAGGGGCTGGGCGACCCGCTTGGGCAGGCGGAGATAATAAACCAGCCCTTCAATTTCGGCTGAATTCAGGTGGTAAAACCATAGCGACAGATAGAGGGCGATTGGTGGCAAATCGGGAGCACTGCTTTGTCGTGCCTCTCTGAACTTTTCCGCCAGCCCGCCATCGCCCCTGAGCGATGGCTGCAATCTGGCTAATGCGCCCAGCTCTTCCGCCCGGCGCAGCACTTTCTCCGGTAGTTCTTCCTTGAAGATACACTCCAGCTCACAGCGGATGCGGTCGCCGCTGATGGTGGCCAGCATGGATATGTCTCGCTTAAGCAGTTTCAGGGTAGCTGCTTCCAGATGGAAGTCCAGTCTCTGCTCGTAGCGCAACCCGCGCCAGATGCGGGTGGCGTCATCACTAAAGCTCTTCTCGTGTAGAATGCGGATGAGCTTGTGTTCAAGATCGTCTTTACCATCATATAAGTCAACCAGTTCGCCATAGTGGGTGGGGTTAAGGTGAACCGCCATGGCGTTAATGGTGAAGTCGCGCCGGAAGAGGTCGCTTTCGATAGAGCCCGGCTTCACACGGGGTAGGGCACCGGGTTGGGGATAGGTCTCGGAGCGGGCGGTGGTTAAATCAACACTCCATCGGTCCCACTGGAGCTTGGCGGTGCCGAAGTGGGGGTGGGTGGTCAGTTTCATTGCCTCAGGCTGGTGTAGTTGCTTGGCCAGATTGATGGCATTGCCCTCCAGCACCAGGTCAAGGTCAAAGTTGGCTTTTGCCAGGAGTAGGTCGCGGACCACACCACCAACAAGATATAGGTTTTGCCCCTGACTAGCGGCAATTTTGCCCGCCGCCTGCATGAAGTTGACCAGCTCAGCCGGTAGCTGTTGCTTAATTTGACCGGATAGCTTAATTTTGTTGACCATTTTATAGTAAATCGGTTATAGATTTGCCCGAATTATAGCACAGGTTGATATTGAGTTCACCACAGCTTTAGCCATTGTTATTTGCTGGCTATTTTCTTATAATTAACCCAATCTAGGTGGCTAATGATGAAGGTGATCTCAATCGTGGGCATGGCCGGCGCCGGTAAAACCGAGGTGGCCAGTGTATTTGAGAAGCACGGCTTTAAACGAATAAGATTTGGTGATATTACCGACGAGGAGATAAAAAAGCGGGGTTTGACCCTCAACGAAGCTAGTGAGTGTCTGGTCAGAGAGCAGTTGAGACAGGAACAAGGGATGGACGCCTATGCCAAGCTGAATCTAGCCAGAATTGATGAAGCCCTAAAATATGCTGATGTGGCTATTGACGGACTCTACTCTTGGGAGGAGTATATTTTTCTGAAAGAGTATTATGGCCCGAATTTTTATGTGGTCGCTGTTTGGTCAACGCCGGAGACAAGATATGCCCGGCTCACTGGTCGGCAGAACCGCAGCCTGACCTTAGAAGAGGCTATAAGTAGAGATAGGGAAGAAATAGAGGAAATAAAAAAGGGTGGGCCGATCGCTATGGCGGACTTTACTATTATAAACGAGTCCTCTCTGCAGGAATTAAGGAAACAGACGGAGAAAGTTATAGCCGGGTTAAAATGAAGCAAGTAACCAGACCGGATACCGATGAGTATTTTCTGAAGATAGCCCTGGTGGTGGCGGAGCGCTCCACCTGCCGGCGGCATCATGTGGGCGCGGTGGCGGTGAAGAACAAGCATATCCTGGCTACGGGCTATAACGGTGCCCCCGCTGGGCTTAAAGATTGCCTGGAGCTGGGCTGTCTGCGCAATGAGATGAACATACCCTCGGGGACAAGGCATGAAATATGCCGCGGTATCCATGCCGAACAGAATGTAATCATACAGGCCTCCCTTCATGGCGTCAGCCTTGAGGGGAGCACTATTTATTGTACTCACACCCCATGCAATTTATGTGCTAAAATGCTGGTAAATGCCAAGATAGGGCGTCTGGTCAGCTTTGGCGAATATGATGACAGCGCCTTTATCGATCTGTTCCAGCAGGCGGACATTAAAGTTGACATAAAGAAAAGACCACGATTGCAAATCAGCTATCTGGATTAAGCGCCGGGCTTAAGAGTGGAGAGGGGGTGGCTAATGGTAAAGCCGCAGGTTAAGGTAATTATTAATCCGGCGGCAGGCGCCTACTCAACGCGCCGCAAGTGGCCTCGTATCAATCGGTGGTTAAGAAAAGTCGGTTTATTATTTGACCAGGTGTTCACTGAGGAAATGGGGCATGCCATGGAGCTGGCCAAGGCAGCGGTCAGCAATGGTTACCGCCGCATTGTGGCCGTCGGTGGCGACGGCACGGTAAATGAAGTAGTCAACGGGGTGCTTGCCTCCGGCGCAAGCGGGGTGGCTATCGGGGTGATCAGCACCGGCACCGGCAGTGATTTTATCCGTTCTGTCGGAATTCCCCGTGATTATAACGATGCCTGCGCCTGCCTGATCGGTCAGCGCAGCCTGCAGATTGACATCGGGGTGGTTGAGTATCAGAGCCAGGGGCAGATGATGCGGCGCTTTTTTGTCAATGCCGCCGGGGTTGGCTTTGATGCTGCGGTGGTGGCAGCCACGGAGCGCTTCCCTAAGTATATGGGTGGTACCATTCCCTATCTGGCCGGACTGTTCGGCTGCCTCTTCAGCTACCGGAATAAGCTGGTAAAGCTCCGCCTTGAAGATGTGGTTGAGGCAAGGCGCGTCTTAGCGGTGGTAGTTGCCAACGGGGGCTATTTGGGTGGTGGCATGCACATTGCCCCTCTGGCTAAGATTGACGATGGCTTGCTCGATGTGGTCACGATTGACGATATCGGCAAGTTTGAGCTGCTCAAAGAGCTGCCGAGGGTATATAAGGGCACTCACCTTAGCCATCCTAAAGTCAGCCTGTCAAGGACGAAGCACATCACCATTGAATCTCCGGAGACGGTTTTAGTCCACGCTGATGGCGAGCTTCTGGGCACATGCCCGGCTTCCTTCTGGCTGGAGCCGGTGGCGCTGAACATCCTGGTCTAAAGAGACCTAGATATTCTCCCTCTGATAAGCACCCTGGTAGCCGGCGGTCTTTTGAGTTAATTTCAGGAAAACCAGTTGCACAATCCGGGCGTTGCGTTGCAGGCGGAAACCCTGCGGGTTATAGACCACCATCAGCGACTGGGCACGACCATGATAGCCGGCATCCCATACCGCGGTGTATATGTTGACACTGCAGCGGAGCAGGCTTGAGCGGGGGAAAGCCAATGCCATGATGTTATCGGGTAGGTGGACAATCTCATTATAGGTGATAACATAGGCGCCGGGCACCAGTTGGATAAAATCAAGCCCGTCAAACATCAGCGGCGCCAAATCGGGCACCAGTCGCTGGGTATCTTTAACCGCTATCCGGCCCGATGCTTGGGGCAGGGCTATCTCACGCAGGGTGAGGTCGATGCCATTGGGCTGAAGCTGCTCTTTCAGATTAAAATACTCCTCGATTAGGGGAGGTTTTTGCTTCAGTAGCTTTTGGATATCGGCCCTGGCCAGAATAACTGTCATTTCTAATCAAGCATTTTACCATACTGGTAATAACCGTTGTATTGACAAAATGTGTGGATGCTTTATACTTATATCAATTGTTTGCTGGCTTCAAACCGACTTGATAAAGAGGAGAGACTAATGGCAGTAAAAATAGTCACCGACAGCAGTGCTGATTTAAGTCCTCAGCAAATTGAGGAGCTAGGGATTACTGTGGTGCCACTATATGTGCGTTTCGGGGATGAAGTATTACGTGACCAGATAGATATCACCGCCGATGAGTTTTACCAAAGGTTACAGCATGACCCCATTCACCCCAGCACCACTCAGCCCACCCCACAGGACTTTGCCAATGCCTATCAGAAGGTAGCTCCGGAAGCGGATGGTATTGTTTCAGTCCACCTCTCGGCTAAGTTGAGCGGCACCTGTAATTCGGCAATTCAGGGCCAGAATATGACCGCCGGGAAGTGCCCGATTGAGGTGATTGACTCAGAAACACTGACCATGGGTCTGGGCATTATATGTATTGCCGCGGCTAAAGTGGCTAATGCCGGGGGGAGCATGGAGAAGGTGGTGGATGAGGTAAAAAAGATGATTCCTCGGATACATCTGCTCTTTACTCTTGATACCCTCAAATACCTGGCTCTCGGCGGGCGTATCGGTAAGGCGAAAGCGCTACTGGGCTCGGTGTTGAATGTGAAACCGATACTGGCCATTAAAGACGGGGAGGTATTGCCGGGGGGTCAAGTCCGCAGCCGTTCTAAAAGTATAGACCGGTTGGTTGAGTTTGCCCAGGGTGCGAAAAATATTCAGGATTTAGCCGTCATATATAACACCACTCCCGATGAGGCACAGGCGCTGGTTGAGCGTGCAGCCTCCTTCTTTACTAAAGGGAAGATTATGACGGTCAGATTGGGCCCGATGTTGGGGGTACATGCCGGTCCGAGGGCACTGGCGGTGGCCTATTCCGAAAAAGAATAAGCTGAGATTATCTCAGCCTACTTTAAGGTCTCCAGTAGCGGCGATAGCTACGACTGATAGCTTATAACTAACTCCGCCCCTTCGGCATCAAGGGTTACTCCCTTGAGATTCTGGGCCAGGTTGGCTTCCACGACCAGAACGGTGGTGCCCTCATGTTTCACCAGTCTATCACCGGGCATCTCTATGTCTATGCCTAAGCCTAGCTTGCCTTGGCCCCGGTCCATGAGCCGCAGGCGCCCCTGTGGCATATCTATGTGAGCATTAAGCAATTTTCTTAATGCCTGTTTGGCTGGCTTGGTAACATTTATCATTTTGTCTTATCCGGCATTAAGGCTTACGCCTTTTCACCGTAGCTATTTTAACATGAAATACAACCACTGTGTATATTACTTTAGTCGCATTACTGACGATGCCAGAACTAGTAACCGCTGCAATGGCTTGACTAATTATTCACCTACTTAAGTTTAACATAAATTGTCAGGTCAAGCAAATTGTTGGGTTGTCGGGTGGGTAGGGAGTCACAGTTGTTAAGTATCCTCAGTTGAGTCTTCTTCAATTGCCTCGGGCGCTTCTGCAGTTTCCTCAGCAGAGAGCGGCTCTTCTTTTACTTCAGCCTTAGCAAGCCTCACTTTGACTGCCGCTGGACGACCATCTCGCCCCTGGCCCTTCTCAAACTCTACTTCCTGCCCTTCCCTAAGGCTATTAAATTCCACTCCTTCAAGCTCGTTGCGATGGAAGAAGAGGTCTGTGCCCTCCGCTGTCTGGATGAAACCAAACCCTCGGTCTGTGAGTCGTCTGATTGTTCCCTTAGCCATATGATACTCCTTTTTGAACTTGAGTTTAGTCCTAGTTAACGGGTTTGTCAATAAAACCCCCACGAACCCCATTGAAGGTGATATAGAGTAGTATAATTAAGGTGGGTTTAGATTTGTAAAAAGGGGGCTAATTAGCTATAAAACACTGCCTACTTTCTACACGCTCTAAAAAAGGACTATTAACCCCTTGCTTTCCTGAATAGCACAGCCAGCAGAATGACGGGGACAATGAATGTAATAGTCCACAGACCAGCGATATTGACAAGTTCTGGCCAATATATTTGCAGGAGAATGGGAAATACTAAAATCCCGTTCGCGATGAAGAGGTAACGAATCCAGCGTTGTAGCTTACCATCTGTGAAGGCGAAAGCTACAAATAATGTTGCTAGGCTCTGGAATCCGTATCCGAGAACATCAATTGCGAATAAGAAAGAGCCGTGTTCGAAAATTAGCACCGCAATTTCTTCTGTTTGACCGCGTATCATATTTGGTATTGCTATCCCAAGTTGGACGTAGTAAGCGATACATACCAGAACTGCGTATATTATGGCAAACGAGAGTCCAGTAAGGCTCCAGATTTTGCGTTCATCCCGAACGAATTGGTGTATGCTGACCATGAGAACAACAAACGACGGAGCCAGAAAAAGCGATGGAGTCATAAGCCATGTTAGTTCCCAATGCTTTGCTGGAGTAAAAAATAACATAGAGATAATCTGGGGAGTAATAAACCCTATGCTGAATAGCGCTGTTAGAATAGCCGCCCAGAACCCAAGTCGGGATACTGATTTTTTATTAATATTAGCCACCAATCCTACCCTTTCTAGTTTAGCGTTGTATTAACAATCAAAAGGTTTGCTAGTGCCTTAATTAACCTAGACGGACTCAGCTATCCCCTTTCGAACAGCAGGTAGTGGATAATATTTGTCCCATAACCTGTAGCCTGATAGGTATGTAGATGCCATCCCTCCATAATGTGCTTCTGTATCACCTCAGCAATTTTATTGTGATGGTTTACTTGAACACACTTATATTCCTTCATCGTGTCTCTAACTCCTTTTTAGATAATAAACCCAGACTGATTATACCACCGGCTTTAAATATCAAATTAAGTAGAGGACTGCTAGTCCCTTGGTCTTCTACGGCTCTAAATGAAAAAGTGGCAGCGGAGGGATTTGAACCCACGACCAAAGGCTTATGAGTCCTCTGCTCTACCACTGAGCTACGCTGCCACGAAGGTTTATTGTAGCTAATCATAGTCTCAGTGTCAAGGAATCTATGCTTGCGGTTCTCTATGGTAATAAGTCTGCCAATAGCCGCTGTTTGTCAGAAAACTTGGGTTGAACCGCAGTCGGTTGATTCAATGCCAGAAAGTCTGCGTCAGGTTTAGTATCGCTATGGCGGGTTTGACTAATATCTCTCTAACTAATGTTCTTAGCAATTCATTCTCGGCGATGAATTCAGCTATCGGTGGGCTAACCGCATAGTACCCGGCTACAATCTGGGCGCCCCAGTAGTTGGGCAATAAAACTCTATCCCGGAAGTCTCTCAGGACGCCTATTTCCGGTGCGGTGTCAGTCCCGTAGGCGGCGGTGGCGATAAAACAGCCTTCATCTTCCTCAGGTTCTGGTGCTGGCTCTGTTGCTGGTGCTGGCTCTACAGCCGGCGCTGACTCCGGTGCTGGTGCCGCCTCTGGTTCCTCAGCTGGCTCTTCGGTAGTAGCTGTGGCTACCACGGTAATATAATTAGTGGAAGTGGTGGCCATGTTCCATACATTATCGTAGCCTCTGGCCTTACAGGTAATCTCACCCGCCGGGTAGGGGCCCCCGATGTAGATGCAGCGGGAGCCAAGGCAGGTCTTTACTAGGGAGCTGTTGACCCATATCTGTAAACCTCCGATGCCGCTGGCATCTTTAGCGTAGGCAGTAAAGGTGATGTTATCCGTGATAGTGGGGTTTATCGGTGAATAGGTCATGCTCACAAAGGGTGGTGTGGTATCCTGGGCCGCCTTTTCCACGATAAGGTAGAGGGTATCGGTTGATTGCTCATTGCCCAATTTATCCCAGGCCCTGACCTTATAGGTAACCATACCCACCGAGTAGGGCCCGATTACATAGGTGCAGGGGGAAATGGTACAGGTCACCGGCACCACAGCGCCGGTGACCCATAGTTGTACACCTCCGATGCCGCTAGCATCTTCCGCGGTGACCGTAAAGGTGAGTATATCATCGCTGGTGGGATTCATGGGAGAATAGGTTATACTTATTGAGGGTGGGGTGGTATCTTCAAAAATCGGCTTTTCAACGTTAAGGTAGAGGGTACCGGTTAATTGCTCATTACCCGCTTTATCTCGTGCCTTGGCCTGATAAGTAACCTTACCCTGAGGGTAAGGTCCCCCGGTGTAGGTGCAGTAGGCGGTGGTGCACATCCTTACCCACTCGTCGTTGACACGTATCCAGACGGTGTCGATGCCGCTAGCATCTTCCGCGGTGGCGGTAAAGGTAATCCTGTCATCGGTGGTGGGATTCGTTGGCGAATAGGTTATGTTCACCGAGGGTGGGGTGGTATCCTGGGGGGTCTCTCCGACGGTAAGGTAGAGGGTGTAAGTGGATTGCTCATTACCCGCTTTATCCCGTGCCTTGGCCTGATAAGTAATCGTGCCCTCAGGGTAAGGTCCCCCAGTGTAGGTGCAGTAGTCACCAGAGCAGCTCTTTACCCAATCGCCGTTGACACGTATCCAGATGATATGGATGCCACTGGCATCCTCAGCATAGGCAGTAAAGGTAATCTTGTCCACTGCCGTCGGATTTGGCGGGGTATAGAATATGCTTACCGTGGGCGGTATGGTATCATCCGCGGATACTATGCTGGTGGGCACTATCATTGAGATGGCAAATACCAGCATTAGTGCCATCACAACGGTAATAATCTTTTTACTACCTGTGCCCATGTCCTTCCCTTTAGCGAAAACAACCCAAATAAAGCTATCTTACGAAACGATTTGAGTCTAGCCCTATGGAGTGGGGTTGTCAATATTTGGCGTAAAGGGGCAAATTACGGGGAATTTTTAGCTTGCGGCGGGGCAGGATTCGACCATTCATTAGCCAAGGACAGTGTTTACGAATAAACCAATGGCAAAACCAGCGGCGATTACTTCTACGAAGAACAGGATAGCGAGAAGCAATATTATTCTGGCTAAGGCATTGGCTATTTCTTGCTGCATCTCGCCCTCCTTATTCCAATTTATTCCGGTATGCGGTTTATAGTTTATTTAAGCTCTCTTTGGGTTGAAAAACAATCACCCGTTTATATGATTGTTGTCGCCGAAAAGAGTGATTTAGCCCCTTTTCAGGACATGGACAGCGGTAGCCTTGAAGGTGGCATAAAGCGGTTTGTCTTTGGTCAGGTCCATTTCCTGGGCGGACTGGGTGGTGACCACGGTGATTAAGGAGAAACCGCAGTCTATCTCAATCCGGGTGAGCGCCCCGACCGTGGTCAGCCGGGTTATTCGGCCCCGAAACGAGTTTCGGGCGCTGCTCGGCGCCGATGATGGGGACAGGGTAATATCTTCGGGGCGGATACAGGCGTAGACCCTGGCTCCAGCCGGGTAATCGGAGAGCGCTTCGATAGATTTGCCGTTAATATCTAGGCTAACCAAGCCGGCTTCGCTGGCAGCAACCACCCCGTCGATGATGTTTTCCATGCCGACAAACCGGGCAACCTCCTTGTTTTCCGGCGAGGTGAAGAGCTCGGTTGCCGCCCCGATCTGGTGGACTTCGCCGTTTATCAGCACACCCATCCGGTCAGCCAGCCGTTGCCCCTGGGCGATATCGTGGGTGGCCATTATTATGGTGGTGTTGTGCTGCTGGATAATATCGCTGACCAGCTCCTCAATTCTGGCGGTGGAGTTCGGGTCGAGGTTTGCTGTCGGCTCATCAAGCAACAGCAGCTCTGGTTCGGTGGCGATTGCCCGGGCGATGGCTACTCTCTGGGCTTCACCACCGGACAGGGTGCGGGCGTTTCTATCCTTACCATTGGAGAGGCCGACCATGTCCAGAATACGGTGGACTCTCTGCTGAAGGCTGCTTCTGGCTAAGCCCCGCCATTTTAGACCATAGGCGATATTGTCATACACGCTGGTGTTGAAGACCACCGGTTTCTGCAGAACGAAGGACATTCGGCGGCGTATCTTCAGCCTCAGCTTGTCGGAGCGACTAGCTTCCAGCCCGTCAAAATAGATACTGCCCGAGGCCGGCGTATCCAAGAGGTCCAGCAGACGCAGCAAAGTGGTCTTACCGGCACCAGTCGGGCCGATGAGGGCAAAGACCTCACCCCGTGCCACCTCCAGGTTGATGTCTTTCAGGATATCTCGGTCTTCATATCTCTGGCATAAAGCCACTGTTTTAACTAAAGACATATTTACCTCTGCTGAATACGGTTCAGGACGAGGTTAACGAGTAGGGCAATAGTGATAAGAATTATGCCCAGGGCGATGGACAGTTCCAGGTCGCCCTTAGATGTTTCCAGGGATATGGCAGTGGTGATGACCCGGGTGAAGCCCTTGATGTTGCCGCCGACCATAAGCGCCACGCCCACCTCGGATATAGCGCGGCCAAAGCCCATAATAACCGCCGCCACAACGGCAAACCTTGCCTCTCGGAGAACAACGGTTGCCGTCTGGAGCTGGCTGGCACCGAGGGAACGAGCCGTATCGGGAATTGCCTTATCAATGCCGCTGAGGGCGGAGATGGTCAGGCCGAGCAGTATTGGGGTAATCAGTATCATTTGGCCAATTACCATAACCGTCGGCGTGAACAGCAGGTTCAGCCCGCCCATCGGCCCTGCCCGGGAGAAGAGGATAAAAACGAAAAGCCCGATGGCGACAGTAGGGATACTGAAGAAGGTCTGAATCAAATTGATTAAAGCCCGCTTGCCGGGGAAATGGCTGAAATAGATGAGGCTGGCCAGCGGCAGGCAAATCAGCGAAGCCAGCACGGTTGCCGCCACTGAAATCTGGAGCGACCGGCCAGCTATCTCCATCACCTCCGGGTCAAGGGAGATGATGAGCTCGATGGCTTTAATCAGCCCGTGCCATAGTTCCATACTATGCTAGCCTACTTCTTGGGGCGAATCTCATACCTGCCCTCGCAGGCAATCTGGTCACCGCAGTTAGGGCAGAACTTCCAGTCTGATCTTATCTCGTAACCACACTTCTTGCACTTGACCACCATAGCGATAACTGGCATATGGCACCTCCTTTAATTTTAGTAGTTTATTATTTCGGCTCCGCCCCGGCACAGGGGGTGAAAAGCTGCCTTCCGTACTCTTCAACCCCGTAGCTGCCGATAAGCTCCTGTATCTGGGGCGAAGTGAGAAAAGCAATCAGATTATGAGCCATATCAACTTTCGTTTTGGGGTTCGCTGCCGGATTTACTGCAATTGCCGAGTAGACATTGAGCAGTATATCACCCTTATCTACTATCGGTACCAACTCCAGCTTGCCCTTATAGGCAAGGTAAGTGCCCATATCAGTCAGGGTATAGGCCTGTTTTTCACTGGCCATCATCAGTGTTGGCCCCATGCCGCTGCCGGCTTCAATATACCAGCTGCCCGCCTTTCTGACCGCTTCATAGGCATAACCGGCAGCCTGCCATATTTTCTTCTCTTTAGCGTGTGTTCCCGAATCATCACCCCGGGAAACAAAGCTCGCTTTAGCTGAATCCATTAGCCTCTGGAGAGCTTCCTCCGGGCTCAAACCCTTGATGCCGGCCGGGTCAGCCGGCGGGCCCAAGATGAGGAAATAGTTGTAGGCAAAGGGGACTCGCTCGACCCCGTAGCCCTCAGCGATGAATTCCTCCTCACGGGCTTTGGAATGCACGGTGATAACATCCACATCCCCTCGTATCCCGTACTCCAGAGCCTTGCCGGTGCCGGCATACATAACATCCAGCTCAACGTTGTATTTTTGCTCAAACATAGGCTCAAGGTATCCCCAGAGACCGGTATCGTAGAGGCTGGTGGTGGTCGCCACGCGCAATCTCGGCTGGGGCGGCATTGCTTCGGCTCCCGGGGCAGCGCAGCCTAAACTGCTCAGCAACAGGCTGGCAAGCACCAATATAACTAACGAATAAAGAAATGTCTTTTTCAATGTTTCATCTTTCTAATTTTAGCTGCCGATAATAGAAAAGCACCTCAAGGAGGTGCTCGGCATAATAAATGCACTGCCAGCTCTCCTTTCCAAACACGGGAGGCAATGCCGTTTCCAGTATTACCCTTTCGGCCAATCTCCATAGCGTTGCCTTCAGGAGAATTGGCTCGGAGAGGTATTTAATTTAAACCCATTTTATCATATCTTGGCTAAAGGTCAAGCTATTCTGGAAGGGACTTGGGCAGGTGTGCTAAAATCGGACGGTGGAAAGGAGACAAAAGGGTGTCTATTTCTGACAAGATTCGCCGGAGCATGACCGAAGGGTCATGGATTCGGCGTATGTTTGAGGAGGGGGCTGTCCTCAAGCAGCGCTATGGTGACGAAAACGTCTTTGACCTTTCGCTGGGTAATCCGGTGATGGAACCCCCGCCTGGGTTCAAGCAGGAGCTGAAAAGACTGGCCGAACATCCCTTGCCCGGCATGCATCGTTATATGGAGAACGCCGGCTATGCGAAGACGAGGGTGGCGGTAGCCAAGCAGCTCTCGCTGGAGACTGGTATTAAATTTACCGAGCAGAATGTGGTCATGACCTGTGGGGCGGCGGCGGCGCTGAACGTGGTGCTGAAAGCAATACTTAATCCTGGTGATGAAGTCATTATATTCGCTCCTTACTTTGTGGAGTACGGCCACTATATTGACAATCACAACGGGGTGGCTAGAGTCCTGCCCAGCGATGAGCATTTTATCCCCCAGCTTGATGCCCTTGAAGCAGCCATTGGTGCTAAAACCAAAGCGGTAATCATCAATTCCCCCAATAATCCCACCGGCGTGGTGTATAGTGAAGGCTTTATCCGTAAACTGGGCGGGCTGCTGGCGAAAAAGGAAGCCGAGTACGGGACGTATGTCTATCTCATCAGTGATGAAGCCTACCGCAAGATTATCTACGATGGCTTGAAATACCCCTTTGTTTTTTCCCATTACCCCCAGAGCATAGTGGTCACCTCCCACTCCAAAGATTTAGCATTGCCCGGCGAGCGCATTGGCTATGTTGCGGTGCATCCCGATTGCCACCAGCCGGAAGAGTTGGTGAACGGCTTAATCCTGTGCAACCGGATACTGGGCTATGTCAATGCCCCGGCATTGATGCAGCGTATTGTACGGCATTTGCAGGCGGTGACCGTCTCGGTGGCTGAGTACCAGCGGAAACGGGACTTTCTCTATGACCGTCTGGTCAGGATGGGCTACCAGGTGGTCAAACCGCAGGGTGCCTTCTATATGTTCCCCAAATCTCCACTGGAAGATGATGTTGCCTTTGTGGCTGAGCTGCAGAAATTGAGGGTGCTGACCGTGCCCGGTAGCGGCTTTGGCACACCGGGCTATTTTCGTCTGTCCTATTGCGTTACCGACCAGACCATTGCGGGCTCTCTAGCCGGGTTGGAGAAGGCTATTTCCCCCGCTTTTCGTAGTCGGGGCACCAGGTAGCGTTGGGGCGCTCGGGGTAGTGGCAGGTGGTGCGCCAGTTCCACTTGCAGGTATCACACAGGAAGATATTCATGCCCAAGGCTTTCTTCAGTCTGAGCTTGATATTGTGTGTCCAAGGTGGCTTCATCCGGTAGTTCATTGCTAACTAACCAATCTGGAGTAAAGGGCTTTTCAGTATATCAGGTTGGGTGCTATCCAGCAATAAGTAAACATAAGTAGTTCCCACTGCCACATAATTGTGGTAGAATATGGCGGGTTTTACCGAAAAAGTGAACGGGTAGTTTATCATGAATGTACCAAAGGCGGGACCGGGAAAACAGCTAAATCTGGAGCAGGTTACTTGGGGTGACCTGACCTGGATTAATATTGAGAACCCAACGGCACGGGAGACGGAGTATCTCACGGAGAACTACTCTTTCCATCCCCTGGACCTGGATGATTGTCTCAGCCGGCAACAGCGCCCCAAGATAGACGAATATAAAGAATACCTTTTTATCGTCTGCCACTTTCCCGTTTTTGATAAGGAAGCCCGCAAGACCAATCCCAGCCAGCTATCGGTATTCATTGGCGAGAACTATCTGATCACCCTGCATAAGGGGGAGCTCAAGCCCCTGGTCAAGCTGTTCAAAGAATGCCAGCTTGATGAGGAATCACAGCAGGAATATTTGGGTCCGGGCTCCGTCTTTCTGCTCTACCGCATCGTGGATAGACTGGTTGACTCCAGTTTCCCCATCCTGGCTAAGGTCTTTGACAATATTGAGGCGGTTGAGGATGAAATCTTCGCCGATAGGCGAAGCGGTATGATAAAAGAGATCTCTATCCTCAGGCGCGATGTCATTGCCTTCCGCCGCATTATCTGGCCGATGAGAGCAGTTATCGGCAGCCTACAGAACAAGCTGAGGCGCTTTGTTAAAGACGATACCGCCAAGCAGGATTTAGAGGTCTACTTCGGCGATATGACCGACCATGTGGACAAAATCTGGGATACCCTCGATGAGTCTAAAGAAATCATTGAAGGGTTAAATGATACCTATGATTCTCTGGCCAGCAACCGCACCAACGAGGTCATGAGAATCCTGACCATCATTGGTACCGTACTTCTGCCCCTGGTTGTCGTCGCCAGTGTCTACGGAATGAACATCCCCTTGCCCTTCCAGAGTTCCCATTATGCCCTGCTGCTGGTGTTCGTGGTCACGCTGGTTATCGTTGGCGGCATGCTCCTCTTCTTCCGGCGTCAGCGCTGGATTTGATTCCTTAGGGTATAATAAGCCTGAAGATGATTATTTCTCACCGACTGGTGTTTGTCGCGGCTCTCTTTATCACCTGCTTAATCACGGCTAATATCATTGCCGTCAAGGTAATCAGCCTTGGTCTTCTTATCCTGCCCGCCGCCATCGTTATTTTCCCCCTGAGTTACATCTTCGGTGATATTCTCACCGAGGTCTACGGCTATCGCTGGGCAAGAAAGGTCATCTGGCTCGGCTTTCTGTGTAACCTCATCTTTGTTGTCTTTGCCTGGGTTGGGCAAATGCTGCCCCCCGCCCCCTTCTGGGAAGGGCAGGGGGCTTATGAGAGCATATTAGGCTACACGCCGAGGCTGCTTATCGCCTCTTTCAGCGGCTACCTGGTGGGCGAGTTTGCCAACTCCTTTGTCTTGGCCAGGATGAAAATTCTGACCGAGGGGCGCTGGCTGTGGAGCCGGACGATCGGCTCCACGGTAGTCGGGCAGGGGCTGGACACTTCAGTATTTATTACCCTAGCTTATATTGGCACCGCATCTTTTGCGCCGGTAATGATTCTATACCACTGGCTGGCGAAGACGCTTATTGAAGCGGCGGCTACGCCACTGACCTATGCTGTGGTAAACTTCTTGAAGAGAAAAGAAGCGATTGATACCTACGACCACCAGACCAGTTTTAACCCGTTTCGCATCTTTGATTAGGCATTATTGAGGCCGGGAGGAAACAATGGAAATCCGGTTCCTGGGGGCGCATAACTGCGAATCAGAGAGCACCAGATACACCAGCCTGCTCATTGACGATATTTTAGCTATAGATGCCGGTGGGCTTACCTCAAGCCTTTCTTTTGCCGCCCAGCAGCAGCTCAAGGCAGTCCTGCTCACTCATCAGCACTATGACCATATCCGGGATATTCCGGCGATTGCCATGAATCTATTTCTGCACGAGACCACGGTCAGTGTTTACGCCATCCGGCCGGTATATGATGCCTTGGCCAATCATTTCTTTGGCAGCAAGCTCTACCCCAATTTTCTGGCTGAGCCGGCGGGGAACCCCACCATCAAGTTCACCGTAATCGAGCCCGATAAGACAGAACAGATTGCCGGCTATGGTATCCTGGCGGTTGAAGTGGACCACTCGGTGCCGTCGGTCGGCTACCAGGTCACCTCAGCGGATGGTAAAATAGTGTTCTATAGCGGAGATGTCGGGCCGGGGCTGGCTAAGTGTTGGCCGAAGGTCTCCCCGCAGCTGATTATTACCGAGGTCACCGCCCCCGATATATACGAGGAATTTGGCCGGACATCAAAGCATTTCACGCCGAGCCTGCTCAAGCCGGAGCTAATCAGCTTCCGGGAGCTTAAGGGGTATCTCCCCGAGGTGGTGGTCGTCCACATGAATCCTAGGCTGGAGAAAGAAATAACCTCGGAGATTAAAGCGGTTGCCCAGGAACTAAAGAGCCCGGTTAGACTGGCTTATGAGGGGATGCGCATTAATTTATAAGAGACTGGCTGATGGAAGGCTGGAAGTTTATCGTTGACCATAATGTCGGTAAGCTCGCCAAGTGGCTGAGGATGATGGGTTACGATAGCCTGTTTTTCAACGGCAGCGACGACTCAAGCATGGTGAGGACGGCACTGAAAGAGGGCAGGGTGATACTGACTAGGGACACCCAGATCATGAAAAGGGGACTGGTGACCAGCGGGCGGCTCAAAGCCGTCCTGATTGGCAGTGACAGGCCCCGCTTACAGATGAGTCAGGTGATAAGAGAGTTGAAACTGGACTGCCAGTTCAAACCCTTCAGCCTCTGTCTGGAGTGCAACCAGCCCCTGTTAAAAAGAAGTAAGGCTGAGGTGGAGGGGTGGGTGCCGCCCTATGTTTTCCAGACGCAGGAGCAGTATGTGGAGTGCCCTGCCTGCCACCGCATCTACTGGAAGGGCACCCACTGGCAGGCAATGACCCGAAAGCTTGAACAGTTTGGGGAATACCCCGAGGAGGAAACATAATGGATATCTATCAGACGGCTACCCAGCGGCGCTCCATAAGGGAGTTCAAGGATAAAGCCGTGCCCTATGAAATTCTGGAGAAGTGTGTCAATGCCGCCCGGCTGGCGCCGAGCGCCGCCAACCGCCAGCTCATTGAGTATGTCATCGTGGATGACGAAAAGCTGATGCCCAGCATGTTTGATGCCGTGGCCAGCTGGTTTGGCGTGTCCCGACCGAAAGAGGGCTGGCCGCCGGGGCGCCGGCCGAAAGCCTATATTGTCAGCCTGATTGACCTTGAGGCTGAGGCAGAGCGGGGGGTGGGCAGGACCAACGCCCTCTTTGATGTGGGCATGGCGGCGGAGAATATAGTACTGGTCGCCGAGGAGGCGGGGCTGGGCAGCTGTGCCATTACCGGGTTCAGCCCGAACCGGCTGCGGCAGGTGCTTAATGTCCCCGCTAAATACGAGACCGCCCTGATGCTGGCGCTGGGTTATCCCGATGAGAGCCCGGTCGTTGAGGTAGCCACCGATTCCATTGAGCGCTATATGGACGACAAAGGGGTGCGGCATATCCCCAAGCGGGAACTGAAGGATATCCTCCACCGCAACCGCTTCCCCTAGGGACAAGGTTGACCTCAGGTGGGGATGCTGTTACACTCAAATCAATATAGTCTTTGAGTGAAAACCGATGAAAGTAGTCACCACCGATGAGATGCAGCGGATAGAGCAGGCGTGTGTCCAGATGGGCATAACCACTGACATACTTATGGAGAACGCGGGCCGGGCGGTAGCCGAAGAGGTCAGGCGAATCCTGGGTAAGATTGACAAGCAGCCAATCCTGTTTCTCATCGGTCCGGGTAATAACGGCGGCGATGGACTGGTGGCAGCCCGTTATCTTGGTGAGTGGGGGGCCAAGGTTAGCCTTTACCTGCTCAGCAAGCGAGCACCGGATGACCCGAACCTCAAGCCGGTTCGGGAGCGTGGCTTGAATTGTGTTGACGCCGCCAAGAGTCTGGATGGGCTGGAGGAATCGCTGGCTTCATCTGGTGCTGTCGTTGATGCCCTGTTTGGCACTGGCAAGGGCCGACCACTGGAGGGCCTCTTCCGGGAGGCTCTGGAAAAAGTGAGTCAGGCCAAAAAGGAGCACCCGGCGTTGCATGTTTTTGCCCTTGATTTGCCCTCCGGGCTTGATGCTGACACCGGTAAGGCTGACCCGGCCTGCCTTTATGCCGACGACACTATTACCCTGGGCTTTCCCAAGCCGGGCCTGTTCAGCGCCTCCGGGGTGGAGAGAGCCGGCAGAATAAAGGTGGTTGACATCGGTATACCGGCTCACCTCGCCGGGCCGGTAAGTAACGAGCTTATGACTGGCGAGTGGGCTCAGTCGGCTTTACCCCGACGCCCGCTTGAAGCCAATAAGGGGAGCTTCGGCCGGATACTGGTGGTGGCTGGTTCCATAAACTATATCGGCGCTGCCTATCTGGCCTGTAGTGGCGCCATGCGGGTGGGGGCGGGGCTGGTCACTTTGGCGACGGCTGCCAGCCTGCAGCCCATTCTGGCGTCAAAGCTGACCGAGGTAACCTATTTGCCCCTGCCTGAGTCCAGTCCGGGCATTGTCGCTCCGGAGGCGGTCAGTGTAATCCAATCGGAGCTGGAGCGTTATCAGGTTTTGCTTTTCGGTTGCGGACTGGGGCAGAGCCCGTCCGCCATAGACTTTACCAAATCTCTGCTGCTGGAGAAAAAGGCAGCGCTGCCGGCGCTGATTCTGGATGCTGATGCCCTTAACATTCTGGCCGGGATTCCCGACTGGTGGCAGAAGCTGGCGGCCGATGCCATAATCACCCCCCACCCCGGTGAAATGGCCCGGCTGGCCAAGTCATCGATTGATGAGGTGCAGGCGGATAGAAGTGGGGTGGCTACCCAGAAGGCGGCCGAGTGGCGCAAAACAGTCGTCCTCAAGGGCGCCTATACCGTTGTTGCCGCGCCGGCGGGGAGGTCCCGAGTTAGCCCCTTTGCCAACCCCGGGCTGGCCTCAGCCGGAACCGGCGATGTCCTGGCCGGGGCAATCGCCGGGCTGGTGGCGCAGGGGTTGTCCCTCTTTGACGGGGCCGCCCTGGGTGTCTATCTCCACGGCAAAGCCGGCGATATCGTCAAGGCGGTAATGGGCGACACCGGCATGACGGCGGGTGACCTTTTACCGGTGCTGCCCCTGGCGATTAAAAGATTGAAGGGGAGTGCTCAGCCACTTTAGCTTGATATGCTATTAGCGATTGATATTGGCAATACCGAAATCACCCTGGGGGTTTTTGGCGGCGAGGAGCTTCGGGCTACCTGGCATATCGCCACCGTTATTAACCGGCGGGCGGACGAGTATGCCAGCTTGCTGCTCAATCTGCTGCAGAACCAGGGTCTGGATAAAGCAGAGATTAAAGATGCGGCGCTGTGCAGTGTGGTGCCGCCCTTAATGACCACTTTCAGTGAACTACTGCGGCGCTATTTCCGGGTTGAGCCGCTGGTGGTGGGGGTGGGGGTCAAGACCGGGGTAAGTATCCGCATGGACAACCCCCGGGAGGTAGGTGCCGACCGCATTGTCAATGCGGCGGCGGCGCACCACCTCTATGGCGGGCCGGTAATCATTATTGATTTAGGCACGGCGACCACCTTTGATGTCGTCTCTAAAGAGGGCGATTATATCGGCGGTGTTATCGCCCCAGGTATCGCCATGGGGGCGGAGGCACTATCGACACGCACCGCGGTGTTACCCCGGGTGGAGTTGGTTCCACCCAAGCGGACGATTGGCAGTAATACTATCGCCGCGATACAATCCGGGCTTGTCTTCGGCTACACCGCGCTTATCGAGGGAGTGGTGGCTCGCCTCCAGAAAGAGCTAGGGGAGAAAGCCAAGGTGGTGGCTACCGGCGGCTACGCTGAGCTTATGGCCCAGGAGACAAAAATAATCGGGGCGGTAAACCTTGATTTGACGTTGATTGGTTTGAGGCTTATCTATCTAATGAACCAGCCCTGAGTATAAAAAGAGGTAACCATGCTAGCCAAAAAGACGGTAGTTCTGGGTATCACCGGGAGCATTGCTGCCTACAAAGCGGCTGAGATTGCCAGCCGGTTAGTCAAGGCTGGCGCCACGGTTGAGGTAATCATGACCGAGGCCGCCACCAAATTCGTTACGCCGCTCACCCTGCGTAGCATTACCCACCGGCCGGTGGTCACCGATATGTTCGCCGATAATATTGAATATAGTCCGGAGCATATCGCCTTGGCTGAGGCGGTGGATGTGATGCTGATTGCCCCGGCGACAGCCAATGTTATCGCCAAGCTGGCGGCAGGTATTGCTGATGACATGCTGGGTTCTACCGTGCTGGCGACCAAAGCCCCGGTGATTATCGCCCCTGCCATGAACGTTAATATGTTTCAGAATCCTGTCACCCAGCAGAATCTGGCTGAATTAAAAGCCCGGGGTTTTACTATGGTTGACCCGGCCTACGGACGTCTTGCCTCAGGCAAGGTTGGGGTGGGGCGTCTGGCTGAGATTGAGCAGATTATAGACACCGTCGAGCAGGTGCTGAATAAGAGCAATGACCTAGCAGGATGGCGCATTGTGGTTACCGCTGGGGGTACTCAGGAGCCGATTGACCCGGTGCGCCACATCGGCAACCGCTCCTCGGGCAAAATGGGCTACGCCATAGCGGAATCAGCCTGCGACCGGGGAGCCAAAGTCATCTTAATTAGTGCTCCTGTGGCTCTGCCCGAGCCGGCGGGCGTTGATGTCATTAAAGTAAAGACTGCCGCTGAGATGAAAGCAGCAGTGGCTAAGGCGGTAGCTAAGGCCGATGCCTTGATTATGGCGGCGGCGGTGGCTGACTACCAGCCCAAAGAGGTTGCCAAAGCCAAGATTAAAAAGACCAGCCCCAGCCTGACTCTGGCGCTGGTCAGGACGGCGGACATTCTGGCTGAAGTCAAGGGCAATTTTGTCAAAGTTGGCTTTGCTGCCGAGAGTGAGGATATAGTGGCCAACGCCAGGCAAAAACTTGTCAAGAAGCAGCTTGACCTGATTGTGACTAATGATATTACCGACCCCAAAAGCGGCTTCGGTGTTGATACCAATAAAGTAACCCTGATTGACCGTGATGGCAAGGTAGAGAATTTGCCTCTCTTAACCAAGCGAGAGGTGGCTGGAAAAATACTGGACAGGATAGCGGAACGGCTCTGTCCCAAGCCCTAGATTGAAGGAGACCCCCCTAATGACACACTCAGCGCAAGTACCGGGCGAAATGCCTAAGGCTTACGAGTCGGCTAATGTGGAGCAGAAGTGGTACCGCTTCTGGCTGGGGAAGGGCTATTTTACGCCCACGATAGATCCGAAGAAGAAGCCCTTTGTTATCATCATGCCACCGCCCAACGTTACCGGTGAGCTTCACATCGGGCATGCCCTGACCGCCACTCTGGAGGATATCATGACCCGCTGGCACCGGATGAGGGGGGAGCCAAGTCTGTGGCTGCCCGGCGTTGACCACGCCGGTATCGCTACCCAGGTGGTTGTGGAGCAAATGCTGGCTCAGGAAGGGCTGGACCGGCATAAACTGGGTCGGGAAGAAACGCAAAAGAGAATCAAGCAATGGGCGGATAGCCGGCGCCATACCATTACCGAGCAGCACCAGCGATTGGGGGCTTCCTGTGACTGGAACCGGGAGTGCTACACCCTGGATGAGGGGCCGAGCCGGGCAGTGCGTGCTGCCTTTGTCCGCCTCTTTAACAAGGGGCTGGTCTACCGGGGCGAGCGGATTATCAACTGGTGCCCCCGCTGTGCCACCGCTCTCTCTGACCTTGAGGTAGGCCACAAGGAAATTGCCGGTAATCTCTACTATGTCCGCTATCCTATGGCGGAGGGGGGCGAGGGTTTTATCACCGTAGCCACCACCCGGCCGGAGACGATACTCGGTGATACCGCGGTGGCGGTTAACCCCAAAGATAAGCGGTTCAAGGCGATGGTCGGCAAGAAAGTTATTTTGCCGGCAGTGAAGCGGGTAATACCGATTATAGCTGATGAGGCGGTTGACCCTGAGTTTGGCACCGGGGCAGTCAAAATCACCCCAGCCCACGACCCGGTGGACTTTGATGTGGCGCAGCGCGGCGGGCTAGCGCTGGTAAATATTTTAAATCCTGATGCCACCATGAATGAGAACGCCGGCCCCTATGTCGGGCAGGATCGCTTTGCCTGCCGCAAGGCGATACTGGCTGACCTGGAGAAAGAAGGGCAGCTGGAGAAGATAGAGCCCTACGTCCACTCGGTGGGGCACTGCGACCGCTGCCAGACGGTTATCGAACCCATCGCCAGCCAGCAGTGGTTTATCCGGATGCCGCCTCTGGCGGAGCCAGCTATCAAGGCAGTGACCGGGGGGCGAATCAAGATTATCCCGGATCGTTTTACCAAGACCTATCTTAACTGGATGGAGGACATTCGGGACTGGTGCATCAGCCGCCAGTTGTGGTGGGGACACCGCATCCCGGTGTGGTACTGCCGGGGCTGCGGTGAGCTGACCGCAGCCGTCGATGAGCCCAAGTCCTGCCCTAAGTGCAGCTCGGCTGATATCGAGCAAGACCTCGATGTGCTGGATACCTGGTTCAGTTCGGCGCTGTGGACACACTCCACCCTGGGCTGGCCGGATGATACCGAAGACCTGCGCTACTTCTACCCGACATCAGTAATGGAAACCGGCTATGATATTTTATTTTTCTGGGTAGCCCGCATGATTATGATGGGCCTGGAGGATACCGGCGATATCCCTTTTGATACGATATACCTCCACGGTTTAATCCGTGACGAGAAGGGGGAGAAGATGAGCAAGGTCAGGGGTAATGTGCTCAACCCGATTGATACCCTAGAGCAGTACGGCACTGATGCCCTGCGCTTCTCTCTCTCCACCGGCACCTCGGCGGGGAACGATATCAAGCTGACCCGTTCCAGGCTGGAAGCGGGACGTAACTTTGCCAACAAGCTGTGGAATGCCACCCGCTTTATCGTCCGTAACCTGCCACTGCCGGAGCAATTCGAGTTACTGGCTGTCCCCGGCGGGGAGCACCCGCGGGAAGACCGCTGGATTCTGAGCCGGCTTAATCGCACCGTCACCAGTGTTACCACGCTGATGTCGGACTTCCAGTTTGGCGAAGCCCTGCGCCAGATCTATGAGTTTCTCTGGGGTGAGTTCTGCGACTGGTATATTGAGTTCGCCAAGATTCGTCTCCACCGTGCCGAAGAGGTATCACCTCTGCCAGTTCTGGTTCATGTTCTGGAGACCTCCCTCCGTTTGTTACACCCCTATATGCCCTTTGTCACCGAGGAATTATGGCAGAACTTAAAGAAGCGTCTGCCTTCATCTTGGCAGGACAGCGAATCTATTATGATTTCAGCCTACCCGGTGGCGGATGAGACGGCGGTTGACCCCGGGGCGGAGGAGATTATGGGGGGTATAGTTGACATAATACACTCCATACGCAATGCCCGCGCCCAGTACAAAATAGCCAGCAACCGCTGGCTTGAAGCTGAAATCTATGCTGGCGAGCTAACCCCGGCTGTGGCGGCTTATCAGGAGACCATCCAGACCCTGGCCCGGGTGAAGCCGGCCGCTTTCTTGGCTAAGAGGCTGGAAGGGCAGCCCGGCGAAGATGCTCTGGCTCTGATACTGAAGCAGGCTGACGTGGTTATACCGATGGCCGGTATTGTTGACCTGGCTGCCGAGAGAAAGCGGTTACAGAAAGAGATAGAGCAGATTCAGGCTGAGGTGACCCGGCTTCAGGCTTTGCTTGGGGACAAGACTTTTCTGGCTAAAGCGCCCGCGGTGGTGGTGGCGAAGGAACGCCAGAAACTGGATACCCTGATTGATAAGCTGGCCCGGCTGAAGCAGCAGCGGGCTAAGTAGGGGACACCGGCACTACCCACTGCTGGCGTAGTCTTTCCAGGGCTTTCTTGGTATCACTGGCTACTTTCGCCTTATCACACTGGTTCAGCCGGTATTTAAAGCGCCAGTAGGCAAATTCTTTTAGTTCGGTCAGGCCGATGGACTTGCGCTGGGGGTAGCCTTTCTCCTGGCGGGACTGCCGGAGCAGATTATCTCTGGTGGCCCCGTATATGCGCTGGTAGACCTCGTTGGTCGTGTCCTGCTCGCCGGTATAACCCGAGGTCAGTTTTTCCTTGCGCACTTCTTCCTGCACCGCCAGGGTTAAAGTCTCCTCAACGGTTACCCCGTAGAAGTAGTTGAGGTACTGGTGATATTTGCTGCTGCCGATAATCTCCTTTAATCTCTCGCGGGGTAATTCAAGCGGCGGCTTGCCGTGGAAGAGAAGGGCTATCTTGTCGTCGCTGGGCAGCAAGCCGTCCACCGCTTCACACAGGCGCTCAGCGAGCAGGAGCCAGTCAAAGGCTTCCCCCGCAATGAGATAGCGGTAGACACGCCCGTCAAGGACTTCCTCGTTTTTCGTCCACAGGCCGATAGCCTCAAGCAGGGCGATATACCAGTGCGTGCCACTGGCGATAGCCTGCTTTAAGTGCTGTATCGCTTCATCGTTCTCGGCTGGTGAGCACTGCGAAAGTGTCAGCTCTTTATCCATTGTGTTATGGCTCCCTGATTCAACTGGCGGGTAATTTCTTTTACTGCCCCGGTATTGACGATATCTCTAGCCTGGCACCAGCCCCGCCGCGCCACCCCCACCCCGAAGCGCATGAATCTGAGCTGGTTAGTGGCGTGGGCATCGGTATTAATCGCCAGCTTTACCCCCAGCTCCCGGGCACGGTAGGCATGAATATCTTTTAAGTCAAGGCGGCTGGGCATGGCATTTATTTCCAGCATGGTATCGGTCCGGGTGGCGGCTTGGAAGACGGCTTCCATATCAACCGCCACCGGCTCCCGCTCAGCTAGCAGACGGCAGGTCGGGTGGGCCAGAATATCAACATTCGGGTTTTCCATGGCGGCTATCATCCGGCCGGTCATCTGCTGCTGACTTTCACCGAAACCGGAGTGGACAGCGGCAATAACAACGTCAAGTTCCTGAAGTAGTTCATCGGGCAAATCAAGGCTGCCATCGGCACGGATATCGACTTCAATACCGGAGAGCAGGCGGATGTCGTCCAGCCTTTCATTTAGTTGCTTAATTTCCCGCATTTGCTCTATCACCCTCTCGACGCTTAGCCCGTGGGCGATGCCGCGCCCGCCGGAGTGGTCGGTAATGCCCAGGTACTGGTAACCCAGGGCTTTAGCCGCCAGAGCCATGGCTTCAATAGAGTCATGCCCATCGCTCCAGTCAGTATGCACGTGAAAGTCACCCCTGATATCACCAAGTTCAACCAGCCGGGGCAGGGTGCCATGCCCGGCTCTTTCTATCTCCTCCCCACCCTCTCTGATTTCGGGGGGGATAAGCGGCAGCCCCAGCCGCTGGTAGAAGGCGGTCTCGGTGGCGAACTTCTCGGTTTGGCCGCTTTTCAGGCTAGTGATACCGTATTCTGATAAGCTCAGTCCCTGCCGGCGTGCCCTTTCCCTGAGGTTGATGTTGTGCTGCTTGCTGCCGGTGAAGTACTGCAGCAGCGAGCCGAAGCAGTCATGCTCTACAATGCGCAAATCGGTCTGGAGCTCACCGGAAATGACCACACTGGCTTTGGTCATCCCGCTGACCAGCACCTCTTTCACCTGGGGGAGGGTAGTGAAGGTGTCTATCACCGGGCGGGCATCATCGGCGGTGCCCATAAGGTCAATATCGCCGATTGTTTCCCGGAAGCGGCGCAGGCTTCCAGCGGGAACCAGATTCTTAACTTTGGTCTTCTCCTTAAGCCCGGCGACAATCTCCTCGACGATGGGCAGTGCCTCACCGAGCGGAATGCGCTGGTCTTTGCGGCGCAGGGCTTGAACCTGGTGCAGGATATTCTTGGCAGTCTTATCACCCAAACGGTATAGCCCGGCTACCTTGCCGCCTACAATCGCCGCCTCCAGCTCGTCCACTGACTTGACCCCCAGCTCGCTGGAGAGCGCCATGGCCGTTTTCGGGCCGATGCCAGGCACATCAAGCAGGGTGCTGATTCCCTCGGGGAACTCAGCCTTGAGCTTCTCATAAAACTCAAGCTTGCCGGTGGTGACCAGCTCGGTAATCTTCTTGGCGATTGCCTCCCCCACCCCGGGCACCTCCCGCAGCTTATCTTCTTTAGCCAGCTTCTCCAGCTCCACCGGCAGGTGCTCAATAGAACGCACCGCTCTCTGGTAAGCCCTTATCTTGAACGGGTTCTCCCCTTTAAGCTCCAGAAGGTCAGCAATATCCTGAAATACCTTGGCAATCTCACTGTTTTTCATGGGGGATTATCTCCCGCAGCAGTGTTTGTATTTTTTGCCTGAGCCGCAGGGGCAGGGGTCGTTGCGGCCTATTTTTTTGCCGCCGGCTTTAGCCCGTTTGCTCACCTTCCCACCACTGGTTACTCCAGCGGTGGTCAGGGCGGCTGCCGCGGTGGTAACCGACGCCGGTTGAGCGGTAACTGGGGTGGGCGAGGGGGCTTCCTGCCGTTTGATGCTGACGTGATATATAGTATGGGCTACATCGTGCTGGATGGTATCCAGCAGCGTCTGGAACTGCCGGTAGCCCTGGCTCTTGTAGGCATCAACGGCACGCACCTGACGCAGGGTCTGCCAGCTTGCCTCCAGCCGCATGTGGTCCATTGCCGTCAGGTGCTCCACCCATAGGCTGTCAATAACGCGCAGCATCACTACTCTCTCCAGTATTCTCATACCCTCGGCGCCGAATTCCTTCTCCCTTTGTTCGTATATCTCTTCGGCGGCCTGAGTAAGTTTTTCCTCAATCTCTTTCGGTTTCAAGGGAGTAAGCGTGTCGGCATTGAGGTTGGGGGGCAGGGGGAAGATAGTGACCACATCGGCAATTAAGCCGGCCACATTCAAACCATCGCCATACTCATCAGCGATACAGCTGGCGACTATGCCCTGTATCTCCTCTTTGACCATGGACAGGATGTTAGCCTTCAGGTCGGCACCGCTCAATATCTTGTGCCGCTCATCATAGATAAGCTCACGTTGCTTGTTGACCACATCGTCATATTCCACTAGGTGCTTGCGGATATCAAAATGGTGGCCCTCAACTCTAACCTGGGCGTTTTCAATTGCCCGTGTGACCAGTTTATTCTCAATGGGAGTATCCTCATCCATGCCGGCCCATTCCATAAAGCCCTTGATGCGCTCGCCACCAAAGCGGCGGACAACATCGTCCTCCAGGGAGACATAGAAACGGGAGCTTCCCGGGTCACCCTGACGCCCGGCTCTACCCCGGAGCTGGTTATCAATCCGCCGGGCTTCGTGGCGCTCGGTGCCCAGGATATGGAGCCCGCCGAGCTCAATCACCTTGTTGTGCTTTGCTTGCCATTCGGCTTCATTCTGTCCGTCCTGACTGCCGCCGAGAATAATATCAACACCCCGCCCGGCCATATTTGTGGCTACGGTTACTGCCCCCGGCTCACCGGCCCGGGCGATGATATTGGCTTCTTTTTCGTGGTGCTTGGCATTGAGCACCTGGTGGGGAATACCCTTTTTCGACAGCAGGTCACTCAGTATTTCTGATTTTTCAATGGAGACGGTGCCGATTAGCACCGGGCGGCCTTCCTGGTGAAGCTGCTCGATTTCGCGTACCGCCGCCTTGAATTTGGTCTTTTCATCCTTGTAAATCTGGTCGGTAGCGTCAATGCGTTTCCAGTAGAGTTCACCCGTTTGCTGGTTTGTGTAAGTGGTGACTTCCACACCGTTGTCCCGCCGAATAACGGTTTGTAATTCGCCTTGGTTGGCTCGCTGTTCCACATTGGTGGGGATAGCCGTCACCTCCAGCCGGTATATCTTGTGAA
This sequence comes from Dehalococcoidia bacterium, assembly GCA_020353235.1. Classification (GTDB taxonomy): domain Bacteria; phylum Chloroflexota; class Dehalococcoidia; order Dehalococcoidales; family JAUYDJ01. The sequence goes on from CP070693.1 coordinate 909,482, forward strand.
ACTCCTCCGCCTCGGTAAGAGCAGTGCCGGTCATGCCGGCCAGTTTCTGATACATACGAAAGTAGTTCTGAATGGTAATGGTGGCGTAGGTCTTGCTCTCCTGCTGAATGGGCACCCCCTCTTTGGCTTCTATCGCTTGATGCAAGCCCTCGGAGTAGCGGCGGCCATACATCAGTCGACCGGTAAACTCGTCAACAATGATGACCTCCGCCTTTTCGCCATCTCTTTTAACCATATATTGCTGGTCTCGCTGGTAGAACTCCTTGGCGGTAAGGGCATTGCGCAAATGATGTAGCACCCGGGTATTTTGGGTATCAAAGAGGTCAGTTCCTTTCAGCACCCCTTCCCGTTTCAGCATTCTTTCCGCATTAACCCAGCCATTGTCGGTCAGCTCCACACTCCGTTCTTTCTCCTTAATCTCGTAGTCTATTTGTGGTTTGAGCTGCCGGACCATCTGGGCAAAAAACTGGTATAGATGTCCCGCTTCTTCATCGGGGGCGCTGATAATTAAGGGGGTGCGTGCCTCATCAATGAGCAGGTTATCAACTTCATCAACGATGGCATAATTTAAGGGGCGCTGGACCTGCTGGGACAGATCAACCACCATATTATCCCGCAGGTAGTCAAAGCCGAAATCGCTGCTGGTGCCGTAGATGATATCAGCCTGGTAGGCCTCTTTGCGGGATACGGGGCGGAAGTGGCTCCAACGGCTGTCCCCCGAATCATAATCCGGGTCATAGAGCCGGGCGGGGGCGTGTTCATCCGGTGTCTGCTGGGGATAGATACTGGCAACGCTAATGCCCAGCTGGTGATAAATAGGCCCCATCCAGTAGGGGTCGCGGCGGGCGAGGTAGTCATTGACGGTAACCAGATGACAGCCCTGACCGGTAAGAGAGTTGAGATAGAGGGGGAGGGTAGCCACTAGAGTCTTGCCTTCGCCGGTTTTCATCTCGGCAATTTTGCCCTGATGCAGGATAACGCCCCCCATCAGCTGGACATCAAAGTGGCGCTGTCCCAGGGTTCGCTTGGCGGCTTCACGAACGGCGGTGAAGGCTTCGGGGATAAGCTCATCTAGGGAACTGCCTGCCTCAAGTCGGGACTTAAACTGGTCAGTCTTGGCGCGAAGCTTGGCATCGCTAAGCTGCTCAAATTCAGGCTCAAGCTCATTTACCCGATTTACGGCTGGTTGTAAGTGTTTTAGCTCTTGCTCGTTGGAGTCAACCAGGCTACCCAGCCACTTGAACATAATTACCCCTTACCCCTACTCAAACATAGCCCCAATTGATGACCCGGTGTGGATACGATGGATAGCTTCGCCCAGCAGTGGCGCAATGGACAGGACGGTAATTTTGCCCAGCTTTTTGCCGTCTTTGATGGGCAGGCTATCGGTAACCACCACCTCTTTCACTGGGCACTCCGCTATTCTTGGCATAGCTCGACTGGAAAATACGGGGTGGGTGCAGCAGGCGTAAACCTCTTTGGCTCCCTGGTCTATCAGGGTAGCGACCGTGTTCACTAGTGAGCCGGCGGTGTCAATTTCATCATCAACCGTCAGCGCCACCCGGCCGGAAACTTCACCAATCACGTTAAGCGTCTCGGTTCGGTCCTGATTGCCAATTCGTCGCTTTTCCATAATAGCTAGGGGGGCATTAAGCTTAGTGGCCAAGTCTCTGGCTCGCTTGGAGATGCCGATATCAGTCGCCACCACCACCAGGCTATCAAAATCCTTCTTGGCAAAGTAATCGCCCAGAATATTGAGGGCGGTCAGTTCATCAACCGGTATATTAAAGAAGCCCTGAATCTGGGCGGCATGCAGGTCAACGGTCAGCAATCGGTTGGCTCCCGCTACCGTTAGCAGGTCAGCGATGAGTCGAGCGGTTATGGGCACGCGGGGCTGGTCTTTCTTGTCGGTGCGCCCGTAGGCGTAGTAGGGGACGACGGCGGTAATACGCCCGGCAGATGCTCTCTTCAGGGCGTCAATCATGATAAGCAGCTCAACCAGGTTGCGGTTAACCGGAGAGGAGAGGGGTTGAACCACAAAGGTGTCTCGCTGGCGCACATTCTCCAGAACACGGACAAAGATATTTTCGTTGCTGAATTCGGAGACTTCGCACTCTCCCATGGGTATACCCAGATACTCGGCAACGGCTAGAGTCAGAGCAGGGTGGGCACTACCGGTGAATACCTTCAGCTCGTCCATTTGACCTTTACCCCCTAATTGCTTTAACGCTGCGTTGGCATATTCATTATACCACTATTGACCCTCTGCCTCACCCCAGCAGTTATTCTATAAATGTGGGAAATAGCTACTTTCGCCGGGCAGGGCCGCCGCCTTCAACAGGGGATAGGGCAGTCTCAGCAATCAATTCCAGGCACGGGACAGCGCTGGCATATCTGGCTGACCTCATTCCGCACTTTACGCTGCACTTTGAGGTTGCCAATATGGGTGATTACCTCTACAATCAGGGAGGCAAGGAGCTTTATTTCCGCTCTGCCCAGGCCGCGGGTGGTTACCGCTGGCGTACCCAGCCGGATACCACTGGTTACCATCGGTGGTTGGGGGTCAAAGGGGATGGCATTGCGGTTGACCACGATGCCGGTTTCGCCCAAAGCTTCCTCAGCCTGCCGCCCGGTAACCCCGGTCTCGGTCAGGTCAACCAGAAGCAGGTGGTTATCGGTGCCACCGGATACAATGCGCAGCCCCAGACACTGGAGCTCGGTGGCTAGGGTGAGGGCGTTGTCCAGAATAGCGCGCTGGTAGTCAACAAAGCCGGGTTGCAGGGCTTCATAGAAAGCCACCGCTTTGGCGGTTATGACGTGCATTAACGGTCCGCTCTGCATCTGGGGGAAAACACCCGAGTCTATGGCTGAAGCCAGCTCCTGGTGGCATAAGATAAAGCCGCCCCGTGGCCCACGCAGCGTCTTGTGGGTGGTTGAGGTTATCACCTCGGCATAGGGGACCGGGGTGGGGTGCAGACCGGCGGCAACGATGCCGGCGATATGAGCCATATCAACCATGAGCTTCGCCTCCACCTGGTCAGCAATATTGCGCAGGCGCTCAAAATCGATAATGCGGGGGTAAGCACTGGCGCCAGACACGATCAATTTGGGCTTGTGCTCCTTGGCGAGCCGTTCTATTTCCGGGTAATCAAGTCGCTCGGTTTCTTTATTTACACCATAGGGAATGAAGTTGTAGCACCTACCCGAGAAGCTTACTTTGGCACCGTGGGTAAGGTGACCGCCGTGAGCCAGACTCATGCCCATTACCGTATCGCCATGCTCCAGCAGGGCGAAGTAGGTCGCCATATTCGCCTGCGCCCCGCTATGCGGCTGGACATTGGCATGCTCGGCGTGAAACAGTTTTTTCGCCCGCTCAATAGCCAGGCTCTCGGCAATATCCATATTTTCACAGCCACCATAATAGCGGCGCCCGGGGTAGCCCTCAGCGTATTTGTTGGTCATAACCGAGCCTTCCGCCTCAAGCACCGCCCGGCTGGTATAGTTTTCCGAGGCAATAAGATTTAACGTTTCCTTCAGTCGCTTCGCTTCTTGGGTAATCGCCTGAAATATTTCGGGGTCAGTCTGACTTAAAGAACTCATATTGTTTCCTCCGTGAAAAAGTCTACAACGGTGCCCTGATACTGTCAATAATCCTGGCTGAGGCGGTTTCAAATTGACTTAACATATTACCCCGTGCTATCATATTTTGAAGGTAGATTGGCTATTCTTCGCCTGGTAAAAGATGTCAGCGCTGAATGAACTTAATCAGGAAATCGCTGTTTGTCAGCGGTGCGATTTATATAAGTACCGAACTAGAGCTGTCCCCGGTGAAGGTGCTGAAGATGCGGAGATAATGTTTATCGGTGAGGCGCCGGGCTGGCATGAAGACCAACAGGGTCGCCCCTTCGTGGGACCAGCAGGACAATATCTGGACAGTCTGCTGGCGATGATCAATTTGAGACGCGAGCAGGTTTACATCACCAATGTGGTCAAAAGCCGACCTCCGGGAAACCGCGACCCGCTGCCCCAGGAAATTACCGCCTGCCGCCAGTGGTTGGACCTCCAGGTTGAGATAATTTGTCCCCGGTTGATTGTCACTCTGGGGCGATATTCTATGGCCATGTTCTTTCCCGGTAAGAGCATCAGCAAGATTCGTGGCACGGCGCAAAAGCGGGATAACATCATCTACTACGCTATGTATCACCCGGCGGCAGCGCTGCACCAGCAAAGTCTGCGTCAGGTCATTGAAGCAGATATGCTCAAGATTCCGTCGCTGCTGGCTGAGGCGGAGGCTATCACTGAAGCCAAGCCAGAACCCGAGCAGCTGAGCCTGTTCGATTAGGTATATTTAAGGTTAGGATTATGGCTAAGCCGAGACTAAAGATAATCCCCCTGGGTGGCGTAAGCGAAATCGGCAAAAATATGATGGCGATGGAATATGGCAATGACATCATCGTCATCGATGCCGGACTGATGTTCCCGGAAGAAGAGATGCTGGGTATTGACCTGGTCATCCCCGATATCAGCTATTTGCTGGAGAACCGGGAGAAAGTAAGGGGGATAATTATTACCCATGGTCATGAAGACCATACCGGTGCCTTGCCCTATGTGTTGCCCCAGCTTAATGTGCCCGTTTATTCCACCAAACTGACCCAGGGGCTGGTTTCGGTCAAGCTCAAGGAGCGCCGGAAGCTGGCTGAGGCTAAACTCAAGGTAATACCATTCGGGGGAGCCGTCACCCTGGGAAAGTTTAGGGTCGAGTTCTTCCCGGTTTGCCACAGCATTCCGGATGCGGTGGGGTTGATTATCTCAACGCCGGTGGGCACGGTAGTCCATAGCGGTGATTTTAAGGTTGACTATACCCCGGTTAACGGCAAGCCCACCGAACTGTCCCGGCTGGCTCAACTGGGGGCACATGGGGTTCTGCTTCTTCTCTCTGATTCCACCTATGCCGAGCTCCCCGGCTACACTCCTTCCGAGAAGGTGGTTGGTGAGACGCTGGACCATATTATGGCGGCGGCACCGGGGAGGGTGATTGTGGCTACCTTCTCATCGCTGGTCTCCCGCATTCAGCAGATTATTGATGCCGCAGCTAAGCACGGGCGTCAGGTCTGTGTAGTCGGGCGTAGCATGACTGATACGGTGCAAATGGCGCTGGAGCTGGGTTATCTCCATGCACCGCCTAACATACTGACCCGGGTTGAGGAAGTCCGCCGTCTGCCGCGCGAGAAGATTGTCTTTATTACTACCGGGAGTCAGGGGGAGCCCACTTCGGCTCTGGTGCGCATGGCTAACCGGGACCACCGCCATGTTCGCATACTGCGCGGGGATACCGTTGTCTTTTCGGCATCACCTATCCCGGGCAACGAAGCCCTGATTAACCGGACCGTAGACGCCCTTTTCAAGCAGGGGGCTCAGGTATTATACAGCCGGGTGTCACCGGTTCATGTCCACGGGCATGCCAGCCAGGAGGAGCTAAAGCTATTAATCAACCTGGTTAAGCCCAAGTTCTTTATGCCGATTCACGGTGAGTACCGCCACCTGACCATTCACTCTCAGCTGGCGCAATCGGTGGGTATCCCCAAGCCAAACATATTCGTAATGGAGGATGGTGATATCCTTGAGCTCAGCCCACTGGCGGCTAAGAAGGCGGGCAAGGTTACCGCCGGCAACGTATACGTTGACGGTCTGAGTGTGGGTGATGTCGGCACGGTAGTGCTGCGTGACCGGCGGATGCTGTCCCGGGACGGCATTGTGATGGTGATTATCGCAGTTAACCGGCAAACCGGCAAACTGGTCGGGCGTCCCGATATTGTCTCCCGGGGTTTTGTCGATATGAGAGAAGCCAAGGGTATGATTGAGGAGAGTCGTAACCTGGTTGCCCGCACCCTTGACCACGGCCGGGACCGTCCCGCTGACTGGGGCTTCATCAGTGCCAAGGTCAGGGATGTGCTTAACAAGTTTTATTACGACCAAACCAAACGCCGCCCCATGGTTCTGCCCTTTATGGTAAAGGTTTAATCTTGAGAGGCTAGCATGGCTAAGAAGAAAGCCTATCGTAAGGACAAAAAAGACAAAGCGTTGCGAAAGCCCACCCGGAAAAAATCCGGGGTAAGCCAGCTTTTCCACTTTATACTTTTGCCACCGGTGTGGCGGTTGCTGCTGTTTGCCCTGGTGGTGGGCATACTTGCCTGGCAGTGGTCAGCCCTTACGGCCTGGGCGCGCAGCGCTGCCGACAATATCTGGGCAGAGCTTGGCTTGGGGCTGTTCCTGCTGGTCCTGGCGATTGGTGTCCTGCTCGGCGTGTTATTCAAGCAGGGATTACTGCCGCTTATCTTCCGCTGGAACCGATGGCTGGGTAGCGTTGCCTTTGGTCTGGCGCTCTGGGGGGTATTAGCCCTCTTGGACGTGGGGGGGCGCTTCGGTCAGGATATCATCGGCTTCCCCGCTTCAGACTGGGTCGGCGTTTTGCGCATACTGGGACTGGTTCTGGTCGGCATCATCCTGCTTGCTCCGGCGGCTAGCTTCCGTTTAATGGGTAAATTTAGTGCCTGGTTAGGTAAACAATTCCACCGAAAGCCAGCTCCGGTGTCCCCGGTTGAGGCCAGGCCAGCCCCATCCCCGGTTACGCCACTCTCAGTTACACCTCCTGTCCCCAGACCGACGGAGGTAAAGCCGGTATCCGAAGAGGTTATCCCGGCCGCGCCACCGGTCCAGACGCAACCAACATTGAGAGAGGTGGCGCAAGAAGTATGGAAGAAATACGGTGAATCGCAGACGCTGGTCACCGTCGATGGCTGGAAGCTACCGCCGATTGATATTCTGGACCGCTCTCCCGAGATTGAGTTCAGCGAAGCCGATAATTTACAGAGAGCCAGGCTGATTGAAGACGCCCTGTCCAGCTACGGGGTTGAGGCCAAGGTGGTGCAGATCAATGCCGGGCCCACCGTTACCCAGTTTGGTGTGGAGCCGGGCTGGGATCGGAAGATGAAAGAGGTCAAGGAAAGGGATAGGGACGGCACGGTCAGAGTAAGGCTGGAGGAGGTATCCAAGACCAGAGTCAAGGTGGAAAAGATTACCTCGCTGTCCAATGACCTGGCGCTGGCTTTAGCCGCGCCCACTATCCGGATGGAAGCCCCAGTGCCCGGCAAGTCAATAGTCGGCATTGAAGTTCCCAATACCATTTCCAGCTCGGTCAGCCTGCGTGGCGTAATTGAGAGCAGTGCTTTCCAGAAGACAGTCGCCAAGTCCAAGCTGGCCATCGCCCTGGGTAAAGGGGCGGGAGGTGAAGCAATCGCCGCTGACTTGGATAAAATGCCCCATTTGCTTATCGCCGGGGCTACCGGAAGCGGCAAAACGGTCTGTCTCAACTCCGCTATCTGTTGCCTGCTGGTGCACAATGCCCCCTGCGATGTTAGGCTCATTATGATTGACCCCAAGCGGGTGGAGCTGACCCAGTTCAACAGCATACCCCACTTGGCGGTCCCGGTGATTGTGCATACAGACAAGGCACTGAGCTCACTACGCTGGCTGAATCAGGAGATGGACAAGCGCTATCAGGTACTGGCTACCACCAGTGCCCGCAACATTGACGATTATAACCGTAACCGGCAGGGGACTGAGAAGCTGCCCTATCTGGTGCTGGTTATCGATGAACTGGCTGATCTGATGATGGCTGGCTTTGACGAGGTGGAGCATATCCTGTGCCGCTTGGCCCAGCTGGCTCGCGCCACCGGCATTCACCTTATCGTAGCCACCCAGCGCCCCTCGGTGGATGTGGTTACCGGCTTAATCAAGGCTAATTTCCCCACCCGCATCAGCTTTGCCGTTACCTCGCAGGTGGACTCGCGCACTATCCTTGATATTGGTGGTGCCGAGAAGCTTCTGGGCCGGGGGGACATGCTCTATATGCCCACTGAAGCCGCCAAACCGAAGCGCCTGCAGGGGTGCTATGTCTCCGATGCCGAGATAGAGAGACTGGTCTATTTCTGGGGTAGCCAGCGTAAAGAAGAAGCGGCTCAGCTCAAGATTGAGGAGTTTCCGCCGGTAGTTACTAGACCCAGAGAGTATCCCCCTGACCCGCTCATGGACGCCGCCCGCCAGTTAGCCAGTGAGCACAAGCGTATTTCGACTTCTTTTCTGCAGCGCCGCCTGCGCATCGGCTATCCCCGCGCCGCCCGCATTATGGAACAGCTTGAGGAAGAGGTGGGGGAGGGGGAAGAGTAGGACTACTCTTCTTTAGTTTGCCGCCGCTTTAGTCTCTTCAAAATCGCATCCATGTAAACCTTCGCTAGGTTTTTGCCGTGAGTTCGTATCTGCTCCCGCTTCTTGTGGAGCTTCCTGGCCCGTCGCTCCTGTCTGGTCTTTGCTTCTTCTTCTTCGGTCACTTCTTTATCTCAACATACTCAAATTCTTTTCTCAGTTCAATGATGCGGTCGCGGAGTAGGGCAGCTCGCTCAAATTCCAGATTCCGCGCTGCCGTCTTCATCTGCGCCTCAAGCTCTTTAATCAGGCGGGCAACGTCTTCTTTGGCAATGGGGGCGGCGGCGACATAGGGGGCACGGGTTTCGGCGACCGCCTGCACGCGCTCGGTGATGTCCCTGATCGCCTTTCTTATTCCCTGCGGGGTAATATGGTGCTCTTTATTATAGGCTTCCTGAATCTGGCGGCGGCGCTGGGTCTCTTTAATCGCTCTATCCATAGAGCTGGTCACGCTGTCGGCATACATGATGACCTGCCCGTCAATGTGGCGCGCCGCCCGCCCCATGGTCTGAATCAGGGCTCCCTCCGAGCGCAGATAGCCCTCTTTGTCTGCATCCAGAATCGCCACTAGGCTCACCTCGGGCAGGTCCAGCCCCTCGCGGAGCAAATTTATGCCAACGACAACATCATAGACACCGAGGCGGAGGTCGCGCAGTATCTCCACCCGCTCCAGAGTGTCAATCTCGGAGTGAAGATAGTGGGTCTTGACCCCCAGCTCAATGAGGTACTCGGCCAGTTCTTCGGCCATGCGCTTGGTCAGGGTGGTCACCAGACAGCGCTCTCCCTTGTCCACTCTGGTCTTGATCTGGTGGAGCAGGTCGTCAATCTGCCCCTTGCTTGGCTTGACTTCAACCGTCGGCTCCAGTAGTCCGGTGGGGCGGACTAATTGCTCCACTATCTGCTGGCTGTGCTCATATTCGTATTCGGCGGGGGTGGCCGAGGTATAGACCACCTGATTGATGTGCCCACTGAACTCGGTGAAGTTCAGGGGGCGGTTGTCCAGCGCTGAGGGCAGGCGAAAGCCATACTCCACCAGCGTCTCCTTGCGGGAGCGGTCGCCGTGGTACATACCCCGAATCTGGGGCAGGGTCATGTGTGATTCGTCAATAAAGAGCAGGAAGTCATCGGGGAAGTAGTCCAGCAGCGTCCAGGGTGGACTCCCCGGCGCTCGCTCTGACAGATGGCGCGAGTAGTTCTCCACGCCGGTGCAGTAGCCGGCTTCCTGCAGCATTTCAATATCGTAGTTGGTCCTTGCCTCCAGCCGGGCGGCCTCCAGCACCTTGCCCTGCGCTTTTAATTCGGCCAGCCTTTCGGCAAGCTCTTGCTTGATGGTCTCAATCGCCCGCATCAGCTTATCGTGGGGGGCGACGAAGTGCTTGGCCGGGTAGATGTCCACCGAGTCCATTTCGGCTAAAAGCTCGCCGGTGAGCGGGTCAATCTGGACGATGCGCTCAATCTCATCGCCGAAGAATTCAACCCGCAAAGCCAGTTCTTCGTAGGCGGGCTGTATCTCCAGAGTATCGCCGCGGAGGCGGAATTTGCCCCGGGTGAAGTCAATGTCGTTGCGTTCATACTGCATATCCACCAGCTGGCGGATGATTTTGTCTCTGGGACGGCTGTTGCCCCCCCGCCTCATGCTGCAGACAAAGCGGTGGTATTCCTCCGGCTCCCCCAGCCCGTAGATGCAGGAGACCGAAGCCACGATGACTACGTCGCGGCGCTCAAAGAGAGAGCGGGTCGCCGAGAGGCGCAGGCGGTCAATCTCCTCGTTGATATCCACCTCTTTCTCGATGTAGGTATCTGTGCGGGGCACGTAGGCTTCCGGCTGGTAGTAATCATAGTAGCTGACGAAGTATTCCACGGCGTTGTTGGGGAAGAACTCATGAAATTCAGCGCAGAGTTGGGCGGCCAATGTCTTGTTGTGGCAGATGACCAGCGTCGGTCGCTGCGCCCGCTGGATGACGTTGGCCATGGTGAAAGTCTTACCGCTGCCGGTAACCCCGAGCAGCGTCTGGTGCTGGTATTTCTTGTCTAGCCCCTCCACCAGTTTATCCACTGCCTGGGGCTGGTCACCGGTCATCCCGAAATCAGAAACAATTTCAAAAGGGGGCATAGTTTAACTCTGTTAAGCGGGTGGTGTAATGAGCGCTCTTTCTTGCCCAAATGAGCAATTCACATTCCACAAGGGCTTCCACTCTCCCTGGCATTTACTTCCCCCCGAAATACTGCAGGGCGAGTTTGACCTTTTCTTCCAGGGTGAGGTCGGTGGCGGGTAGGGTGGCGACGGCGCGGGTGGCTTCGGTGGTGGAGTAGCCGAGGGCGGTCAGGGCGGCGATGATATCTGCGTTTTCGGCGGCGACTTGGGAGGTGGGGACGGGCACCCGCCCAGCGCCGATTTTATCTTTCAGTTCCAGGATAAGGCGACTGGCCATCTTCTTGCCGATGCCCGGTATCTCGGTCAAAAGCTCGGCACTGCCGGTGGCGATGCCGATGGTTAGCTTCTCTACATCCATTGCCGAAAGCATCGCCAGTGCCAGACGCGGACCAAGACCGGAGACACTGATTAAGGTCTGGAAGAGGGCAAGCTCATCAGCGGAGGCGAAGCCGTAGAGGGCGGCGCTGTCCTCACGGATTTGAAGGTAGGTGTACAGCTTGACCTCTTCGCCAACGGCGCTTAGGGAGGCGAGGGTGGAGGTGGGCATATATACCTGAAAGCCGATGCCGGCAACACTGATAATGGCCCAATCGCTGCCCAGCGCCTCAATCTTCCCCTGAAGACTGGCAATCAATTTTTTAACCTCACTTGTTTTGGTCGAGCAGATTCTTTAGCTCTGCCTCGCGCAGGTGGCAGATAGCGACGGCGAGGGCATCAGCGGCGTCGCTGGGCTGGGGCGCCTCGGGCAGACCAAGCTGGAGCTTGACCATCTCCTGGACCTGTTCCTTAGAGCTGGCGCCGTAGTCAGCCACCTTCTGCTTTATCTCGGCGGGGGTATATTCATAGATGGGAATACCGTTGCCGGCGGCGGCCAGCATGGCTACTGCCTGAGCCCGACCGATGGCTAGGGCTGACTTGATATTTTTGGCCACGAAGGGTTGTTCAATAGCCACCGCATCGGGCTGATAGTGGGCGATAATTCTTAACAGGGCGCCGTAAAAATGACTCAGGCGCTCCCCGATAGAGGAAGAACGCCCCGGCGTCTCCAGTACGCCGCAATCAACCAGGTTCGCATTATGCTTGCCGGCTTCAATTACCCCGAAGCCCATATTTACCGTGCCCGGGTCAATGCCTAGAATCTTCATTTTACTCCTTGAGTTAAAATTAAGCGGTTATCAGACCGCTAGCTGATATTTCTCCAGAACTGAGTCGGGGAAGTTAGCATTGCTGGCGACATGCTGGACTTCATCCAGCTCCTCCAGCTTATCCAGCAGCTTTAGTGTTTGCTCGGCAGCTTTTTCTTCAAGCTCAACGGTGGTCTTGGGGACAATGGCCAGCTCTGCCGAGGCAATGGTTATCTTGCGCTCTTCTAGTGCTTTGCGCACTGCCTCTAGTTCTTCGGGTTTGGTATAAATCTCCATCTGGTTATCCTCAACATTGACGTCCTCTGCCCCAGCATCAATTGCCTCCAGCGCCAGTGTCTCGGTATCCAGGTCATTGGCCACTACTCTGATTAAACCCTTGGTATCAAAGAGCCAGGCAACGCAGCCGCTTTCGCCTAAGTTGCCGCCGCTACGGGAGAATATATTGCGCACATCCTGCAGGGTGCGGTTGCGGTTATCGGTTAGGGCTTTCACTAGAATGGCAGCCCCACTGGGTCCGTAGCCCTCCAGGACTAGCTCTACCAGGCTGGCACCCTCGGTCTCACCTGCCCCCCGCTTGACGGCCCGTTCAATATTGTCCTGGGGCATGTTATTGTCGCGGGCTTTCTGGATGGCCAGGCGCAGGCGGAAGTTGGCTTCCGGGTTGTTGCCCCCCTCCCGCACTGCCACGATAATCTCGCGGGTTAGCTTGGTAAAGAGCTGACCACGGCGGGAATCGGTAACCCCCTTCTGGTGTTTAATCGAAGACCATTTAGAATGCCCTGACATCAATTCTCCCCGGGCTGGCTGGCCAGCCTGACTTAATTCTATCACCCCGCTGTTTCAGGGTCAAAAGCTCTGCCCTTACTGCCTGGTCTCAGCAGTCACCATGGCAATAGCGTATTCCCGGCAGTGGGAGAGGCTGATGGCAAGGTGACCTAAGCCCAGCTTGTGGGCCTGGTGCTGTGTCTGGCCGTAGAGGCGAAGCGAAGGCTTGCCGTTGGCGTTGGCTAGTATCTCGATTTCCTTCCAGTTGACTCCCCGGGTGATGCCCAGGGCTTTGACGGCGGCCTCTTTGCCGGCTAGGCGGGCGGCCAGCGATGCCGGCTTGCGGTGGTATAGATTCAGTTCCGCTTCGGTATATACCCGCCGCAGGAAGCTGTCTCCCCAGCGGGCGAGTGCCTTCTCAACACGGGCGATTTCAATTATATCTATGCCGGTCTGGTGCATTTTAACCACCACCCGGTTTGGTTAGCTGAACTTGGGCGTTACACAGCGGGCAGTTCTCTGACGGGTAGGTTGGGGTGATGGTGCGGTGGCAGCTGAAGAAGGGGACACCGAAGTCGAGCTCCTGCTCGGAGCGGTTGACTAAGACACCGACGCCGACCACGGTGCCGCCCTGTTTGGTTACCGCGTCAATAACCTGGCGGGCCGATTTACCGGTGGTAATGATGTCATCAACCACCAGCACCTTCTCACTGGAGCTGATGCTGAAGCCGCGCCGGAAAGCTCTCTGTTCATCGCCTTCCTTCTCGGCAAATATGCCCCGCACGCCCAGTTGTTTGGCTACTTCATAAGCCAGAATAATGCCGCCGGTGGTTGGCCCGGCGACTACCTGAACTCCATACCTACGGAAATAGTCGGCAATCATCTGGCAGAGCTGCTCGGTGTAAATGGGGAACTGTAATATCTTAAACTTCTCCCAGTAGATAGGGGAGTGCCGCCCGGAGGTGAGCAGGAAGTGTCCCTTAAGCATTACCCCCGCTTTTTGTAGGATGTCTTCTGCATTAACTGCCAAAGTAGCCTCCCGCTATGAGCTTGGTATTTATTCTGTCGGCTTATAGTCTGGTACCAGCCCCCATTCACCTAGCGGCCAGATGGATAGCCATGCCTTACCGGTAATATCTTCCCGCGCCAGCCAGCGCCGTTCCGGAGATAAATTATGGGAATCGCTGCTCCGATTGCGGTTGTCACCCAGGAAGAAGTATTTATCGGCGGGGACCTCTATCGGGTCAACAGTATAGTCGGGGGATTGTTTGATATACGGTTCATTTAACGGTATATCGTTAACGTATACTTGCCCATCATCTACCTCTACGGTGTCACCAGGTCGGCCGATGATGCGCTTGATGTATTCGTTCTGGCTATTATCATTGGTGGGCTGGAATACGATGACATCACCTATTTCCGGCTCCTGGAAGGCATAGGCGATGCCCTCTTTAATGACCAGTAGCCTCTGGCCATCATGGAAGCTGTCCTCCATACTCTCGCCTTTGACGATGGAACTCTGGACGGTAGCCTGTAAAAGGAGGAAGACTGCCACAGCCAGCAAAATTGTGCCGATAACCTCGCGGAAAAGCGCTTTCATATGGTAGTCGTTTCCTTCCAGACTAGAGACAATTATACCCCATCCCAATTTATCTAGCTAGTCGCTAAATTTGCACTTTGCAAAAATGGGGTGCTAGAATTACCAGGTATGGATTATATGGAGCAGGCGGTATCGCTGGCCAAGCTGGCTCTGGGGCAGGTTAGCCCTAACCCGGCGGTGGGCGCCGTGGTCATTAATAACGATATCGTTGTCGGACAGGGCTATACCCAGCCACCTGGCTCGTGTCATGCTGAGATTTCGGCTCTGGAACAGGCCGGGGAAAAGGCTCGCGGTGGCGTTATGTATGTTACCCTGGAGCCGTGCTGCCATTACGGGCACACTCCACCCTGCACCCAGGCGATTATCTCGGCCGGTATCACCGAAGTCCACCTGGCTATGATTGACCCTAACCCCCTGGTCTGCGGGCGGGGCAAGGGTGAGCTAGAAAAAGAAGGCATCAAAGTATATGTTGGCGAGCACGAGAAGGCAGCCAGCCAGGTCAATGAAGCCTATATCAAATACATCACCACCGGTATGCCCTTTGTCATCGCCAAATTTGCCATGAGCCTAGATGGTAAGATTGCCACCGGTGGTGGCGACTCCAAATGGATTAGTGGCGAGGAAGCCAGACGGTATGCTCATCACCTGCGCTGTACCGTTGATGCCATTATGGCCGGCGCCAAAACCGTAATAAGCGATGACCCGCGCCTCACCACTCGGTGTTGTGTCGGTAGGGGAGGAACTGCCCGAAAGCAACCGCTACGTGTAATTGTCGATGGTAAGGGGCAAATACCACCCGGCGCCCGCATATTTGAGCAGCCTGGTAAAACGTTGCTGGCTCTAGGCAGGACTGCCAAGCCGGAAGATAAAGACGCCCTGGTTCGGGCCGGCGCGGAGTTACTAGAGTTACCTTCTGACGGGGAGACGGTAGATTTGGGGAAGTTGCTGAAAAACTTAGGCGAGCGGGGAATTACCCGTGTCCTGGTGGAGGGGGGTGGAATTCTCATCGGCTCCCTATTTGACAATGGGTTGGTGGATAAGGTTATTGCTTTCATTGCGCCGATGGTCATTGGCGGTAAGGAAGCCAAGACTCCGGTCAGTGGCCGGGGGGTTGACAAGGTGATAAATTCAATTA
>CP070693.1:924643-968271 GCA_020353235.1 Dehalococcoidia bacterium
GTGTAAAAACATCCCAGCTATTAGTAATATTAGCTGTTGGGGGTTGGTTACCAGCATTGTAAGTCTCTACAGTGTGCCAAGTTGAACCATCGTATATCTGGAGTAAAATAGGATCGTCGTCGAAGTTGCTTTGATAGTGATATAGATACAGTGTAACGTTAGCAACTGGGCCAGCACCGACAGCAGAATCCTCCATACGGAATGTCCAGTCATCACCATCCCATTTAGCACTAACTGCATTTGCCCAAGTCTCATCCCCAGAACCAAGGGCATTCTCTGGGTTATTCAATGTGATATCGCCCGAAGAGACAGTATTATTGTCTGACCATAAACTCTCTGTATCTGGTGCAGCATAGACTATGGATGGCTGACCGAGTTGGCCGATCGGCCAGGGCCCAACCAGCATTGCGGCTAGAGCCAGTACTACGGCTACATTTATTAACCTATACCAATACATTCCATACCCGCGCTAGACTAATGGGCATTGTTGTTTGGTTTCTTTCGGCGATACGAGTCAACCCTAACTATCTTCCCTTTCTTATTGATATACTTGTAGGATTTAACTTGAACTGCCCAGCCTCTTCGTCGTTGCTTAACCATTTTTTATTTTTTCCTGAACCATTTAGCGCTTATCTTGTGTTTGAAGATAATGTACTTTGAGTAATTTGTCAAGCAACCAAAAATAAATTTACTACACAATGATGTAGTCCAGTTTAATCAAGTAATTCATCGATATATTTTCGTTACCTTATATTACCATATCCAATACCATATCCAATGTATTCGAATAAAATTATGTCCACTATACCTTATATTTCAAGAAGCGTAACACGTTTGGTTGGAGTAGTCATCCTCCATAAGTATGAATCTTGGACTAGTTATTCAGGGTGATTATAGGTAGCTTCCCACTGGAACTCAGGAGAGCCTGATGCCACTCCCCAAAATCGTAACTACATTCCGCGCTCCAAGGGTTCATCTTCATCTTAAGATAGCGGTGCCTTATAAAACCTCAGATTATCCTGAAAGCTAACCGACCTCGTCTACCTCTGCAACATTTGACTCTTGTCACGCGGCCTTGTCGATGGTGGTCCGGCGAGTATCTTCCTTTGTTGACAGGTCATCTTCGGCAGTCTAAAATATAGAAGTAGAGGCAGTTAGTCATCATTTTGTGATAAGGTCATGTGAAGGAGATGATGTTGCGTGGCCAAAGTGAAGGCTGAGGAGAATGAGAGCTTTGAGAGCTTGCTTAAACGGTTTAACAAGGTGGTGCAGCAGGGGGGCATTCTATCTGAGATTCGTCGACGGGAACACTATGAGAAGCCTAGTGTAAAGCGCAAGCGCAAGGAAGCCGCCAAGAGACGCAAGAGTGCTCGGTCCTCAAGAAGGTAATAAGTGGAAGTAGAGATTTCCCCACTACAACAGAAACTAATGGATGACCTTAAGCGGGCGATGAAGGGTGGGGATCGGGTCAGGAGTTCGGTTATTCGGCTTACTATGGCGGCCATCAAAAATGCCGAAATCGCCCGACAATCAAGTCTTAATGACACTGACATCTTGGGTGTTATTGCCAAGCAGGTCAAGCAGCGCCAGGAAAGTATTGAGTCCTTCAAGCAGGGTAATCGCCCCGACCTGCTGGCTCAGGAAGAGGCGGAAATGGCCATTCTTAACGCGTATCTGCCTCAGCAGATGAGTCGGGAAGAGGTTATTGCCGAAGCCCGCCGGGTAATTGCTGAAGTTGGGGCGGCGGGGCCTGGTGATAAAGGTAAGGTCATGCCCCCGCTCATTGCCCAGCTCAAAGGCAGGGCTGACGGCCGGGTGATAAACGAGGTGGTCACTGAACTACTTAGTTAAGAAAAAAGTTAGTAAAAGTGGATTATATTCCTCTCCAAAGCAGTCTATTTGTGGCGGAGAGGAATTTTTTTATAATTAATAAAAGGGGGGGCTGATTATGGGCATTGATAAGCGGGTACTAGAGGAGGTCGCGTTAAGCGAGGCAGAGTATGACTTAATCGTCCGCCGGCTGGGTCGGGAGCCGACCATTACCGAAATTGGCATGTTCGGCTCTCTGTGGAGCGAGCACTGCGGCTATAAGCATTCCAAGCTTCTATTCCGGTTCTTTCCGGCGCTGAAAAAGAGGATGCTGGCTGACATCGGTGCCGAGAATGCGGGGGCGGTGGCTATTGGTGGTGGGCTGGCGGTGGTGATGAAGGTGGAGTCCCATAATCACCCCTCGGCGATTGAACCCTATCAGGGGGCAGCCAGTGGCTATGGTGGGGTGGCTAGGGATGTCCTGAGCATGGGGGCCCGCCCGGTAGTGGCCATCAATTCCCTCCGCTTTGGGCCCTTAGATGACCCCCATAACCGCCACCTGTTCAGCCAGGCGGTGGCTGGCTTTACTGATTACGTCAAAGAGCTGGGTATCCCCTGCATCGCCGGGGAGGTCTTCTTTTCCAGCTCGTATTCGGCCAACCCGCTGGTTAATGCTATGTCAGGCGGTATCGTGGCGGTTGACAAAATGGTCAGGGCAAGGGCCAGCGGCGTGGGTAACCTGCTGATGATAGTTGGCGTCAGGACCGGTCGGGACGGTGTTCACGGCGCATCAGGGCTGGCCTCAAAGACATTTGAGGAAGAGCCGGAGGCAAGTACCGCGGTTCTGTCCAGTGACCCCGTCGTGGAGAAGCGGCTGATTGAAGCCTGCCTGGAGCTGGCGGGCACCGGCTGGCTGGTCGGTATGCAGGACCTGGGGGCGGCGGGCTTAACATCTTCCACCGTGGAAATGGCCGCCCGGGCGGACAGCGGTATTGAGATTGACGTGCTTAAGGTGCCTCGTCGTGAGGAAGGTATAACCCCGTATGAGATTATGCTCTCCGAAACACAGGAGAGGATGCTGGTAATTATCAAGAAGGGGTGTGAGGATAGGGTGACCGACCTGTTCCGGCGCTGGGGACTGGAAAGCAGTATCATCGGTCGGGTCACCGACGATGGGCTGGCCCGAATTAAAGAGGGCGACAAGATAGTCGCTGAAGCCCCGACCAAGCTGCTTACCGACCCCCCGCTGTATCAGTACCGGGTCAGCAAGCCGAAGTGGTTAAGTGAAATTCAGGTGCTGAAGCTGGAAGGTATCCCTGACCTTGACCTTAACCGGGCGCAATCGGTCTTTCTCCAGATTTTAGCCTCATCCAATATCTGCAGCCGGGAATGGATATTCAAGCACCCTGATGCCAGTGTCCAGACCGATGTGGTGCCTGCCGGTGGTGATGGTGGCGTGGTGCGGTTGGAAGGCAGCAAGCGGGCACTCTCGTTTACGGTAGACGCCAATGGGCGCTATTGCTACCTTGACCCTTACGCCGGTGGTTCTATTGCTGTGGCTGAGGCCTCCCGGAATCTGGTGTGCACCGGCGCCCAACCCCTGGCGGTTACCGATAGCCTTAATCTGGGCAATCCGGAGAAAAAGGATGTCTATTATCAGCTTAAGGAGTGCATCCGCGGCATAGGTAGCGCCTGCCGCAGGCTGGGTGTCCCCGTTATCAGTGGCAATGTCAGCCTGTATAACGAGGCCAAAGCCGGGCCAATCTACCCGACACCAATTTGCGGCATGGTGGGTCTGATTGAGGATATCGACCTGCGCTGTGATATCGGTTTCCGTGATGAGGGCGACCAGGTATTCTTGCTGGGTGGTGACCTTGATGGTGGTGAACTGGGGGGCAGCGAGTACCTTGAGCTGGTTCACGGCCTGGTTAGGGGGAGGCCCCGCATTGACCTGGCTCTGGAAAAGAGGGTGCAGTCCTGTTGCCTGAAGGCTATCCGGCAGGGGGTTATTGCTTCGGCGCATGACTGCTCTGAAGGTGGCCTGGCGGTTACGCTGGCGGAGTGCTGTTTGCGAAAAGGTTTTGGCTTTGAGCGGAAGGGGTGGCGAATTGAGGGCAGACTGGATGCCGCCCTGTTCGGTGAAGCCCAGTCCAGGATTGTGGTCTCGGTAAAGCCGGAGAAAGCTCGCCGGCTGGAGGAAATGGCGGCGGCCAGTCGCGTGCCGCTGATCAGGCTGGGGATGGTGGGAGGCAGGCGGTTTACCATTGAGGGCTACCTTGCCCTTCCTCTGGAGCAGATTGATTCCGCCTGGCGGGAGAGCCTGGATAAAATTATGGCTTAATACTGAGCCAGGGCTCTCTCCAGCTCCTGCTTGAGGTGCGCCGTCTTGGTGCCGGAGTCGATTATATCCCAGGGCAGTTTCTGGGTTTTGTCCCACCGCTGGTGGGCGTAGAAATCAACATCCAGCTGGCACTTGGCTACCGCCCGGCGCCAGCCGGCCAGGGAAAAGTCTTCCCAGTTGGCCAGCACCTCAGCCAGTCTGGCATCACCCCGTGACAGCACTGCCTGAATCTGGCTCCAAGCGGGGCTTTCTGCCTTGACCTTAATCCCCTTTGGTTGCAGCATGCTTTTGATGAAAGACAGGCGGTGCTTCAGAGTGGCGATTGTCGCCATCGGTAGCCACTGGAAGGGCGTGCCTGCCTTGGGGACAAAGGGTGCTAAATTCAGGACGAGGCGGACGCCGGTCTGCCGTTTATCCAGAATTTGCTTGCTTTTAAGGGTCAGGTCTATCATGGCGGCGATATCCTCATCCGTCTCCGAGGGCAGACCGAGCATGAAATAGAGCTTGAGCTGTTTTATGCCCAGCCCGGCAATTTTGTCTATCGACTGCAGGATATCGTCTTCGGAGACGTCTTTTTTGATGACCCGGCGCAGTCGCGCCGAGCCCGCCTCCGGGGCGAGAGCGATGGTGCGGGCACTTCCCCGGGCCATTTCCCTCAATACGATGTGGGACGTGGGTTTCATTCTCAGCGAGCTGACCGAGAGCTCCGCCCCCATCTGGCGCAGTTTGATTAATAGTTCCTCTATCTGGGGGTGGTCGGGAACGGCTGCTCCCACCAGCCCTAGGCGCTGGCGATGCTTCAGCCCCCGTTCTGCCTCGGCGAGAATCTTATCTAGCGGGTGGCAGCGCATGGGGCGGAAGGCGTTTTTGGTCAGGCAGAAGCGGCAACCCCAGTTGCAGCCCCGCTCCACCTCAATCAGATACAGGTCACCCAGTTCGGTATCCGGGGTGAGTATCACCGAACTGACCGTCGCCTCGTCTAGGCTTGGCGCCCACTGGCGTTTAACCGGGATATTAATGGGGTAGCGGGACACATAGACGCCGGGTAGCTTGGCCAGTGCCTTGAGTAGTTCGTCTCTCTTGCCGCTGATGCCCCCGCTTATCACCGGTAGCATTGCCGGCAGTATTGCCTCGGCTTCACCAATACACAAGGCGTCAAAGAAGGGGGCGAGGGGCATCGGGTTGGCGATGATACAGGGGCCGCCGGCGATAACCAGCGGGTGGCTCTCGTTGCGTTCCGCGGCATAGAGGGGCAGACCACTGGTTTTCAGAATCTGGATCACATTGAAGTAGTCAAGCTCGTAGGAAACGGTGAAGGCAAGGACGGCAAAGTCACTCAGCGGCCGCTGCGATTCCAGTGAGATAATAGCCTGCCCTTTATCCCAGAAAGCCCTTTCAGCGACGATATCCTGATAGCTGTTCAGGTAGCGGTAGAGGGTGTGCAGCCCCAGGTTGGACATGCCCACGTAGTAAGAGTTGGGGTAAATAAGGGCGATGGGGAGCCGGCCTCCCCAGTCTTTTAAGATTACCCCTTCTTCTCGGGCCAGCCTTCGTCTGGCCTCTTTGACTTCATCCCAGCCCATAGGCTATTTCCAGCAACCCCGCAGCAACCTTCCGTCTATGGTGACCACTTTATCGGCCACCTTTCTTAACTGCAGGGAGGTCCGCTCCTTGCCGAAGAGAGCCACTTCCATATTCTTGCCGTTGTCCTTGACTGCCTGGATGGCAGCCACAAAATCGTTATCGCCCGCCACCAGGACGGCGGTATCATAATTGTTCTTATAACTATGAGTTATCATATCGGTAGCCAGCAGGATATCCACCCCCTTTTCGTAGGGTGGGCTGCTCGGCCAGTTGGTATAGACCAGGCGCCCCAGCCTCAGTTCGGTGTAGGGGATGGCGCTCACCCCGGCGAAGAACTTCTGCTGGTGCTGGTAGCGTTCCGGTTCCTCCCGCCGCCCCACCTGGGCGTTGTAGTAATAGATTCTGATTAGCCGGCGCTTGTCTATCAGCTTATAGCAGAACCGGCCAATGTCTATGTCCGAGCGTTTGAAGAAGTGTTTCAGGGAGTGGTACATATTGCTCCCGTCAATAAAAATCATCACCCTCTCTGACCTGTCTGCCATATTTCATCCCCCTTCTGGATTATCATTATGTTTACTGGACTAATTATATCGCCTCAGGGGGAGAATTGCGAGGGGGGTGCCAAAACAAGTGCCCTCTCCCTTTAGAGTTAGAGGAGAGGGCAAAAATTGAAGTGAAAGGTGGAAATTCCCACCCTAGCACTTGGTATAACCGCAGCTGTGGCAGACGAAGCATCCTTCCTGATAGGTGAGCAGTCCACCGCAATCAGGGCAGGGGCACTGTCCAGCCGGGCTGCGCGCCAGCCCGTAGTCCTCCGGCTTGGGCTTGCCGTCATAGCCGGTGGTGTGCTTCTCCAGGACGCTGGCGATGGCGTCAGCGCAGGAGAGGATGGACTTGCCCTCTTCCCAGGCAATATTGGGACAGCGGATGCCCCTTAGTTGCCTCACTATTGAGCTGACATCTACCCCTGACCTCAGCGCCAGGGAGATGAGCCGGCAGGTGGCTTCCAGCTGGGCGGTGGCACAGCCCCCCGCCTTGCCCAGAGTGGAGAAGACCTCGCATATCCCCTCTTCATCCCAGTTCATGGTGACATACATGTTGCCGCAGCCGGTGGTCACCTTCTCCGTTATCCCTTTGGTTGTCTTGTCCCTCTTGCGGGGGGTGCGCCCGGTACCTTCAACCTTCTCCTTCTCTTTTTTGCCCGTGGTCAGCACCTGTCCCTCACGGCTGCCGTCGCGGTAGATGGTTATCCCCTTCAGGCCCAGTTCATAAGCCATTAGGTAGACCTGGGCGATATCTTCTTTGGTCGCCTGCCGGGGGAAGTTGACCGTCTTGGAGACGGCGTTATCGGTGGACTTCTGGAAAGCCGCCTGCATCCTGACGTGCCACTCCGGACTAATCTCGTGGGCGGTGACAAACATCCGCTTGATTTTATCGGGCACTCCGGCTATGTCGTGGAGCTTGACCCCCGAGGCGAGCTGTTTCATCATCTCCTCGGAGTAGAAGCCCTCTTTTCGGGCGACCTCATCAAAATGGGGGTTCACCTCGATGAGCTGGGCACCATCCAGGATATTCCGGGTGTAGCTCAGGGCAAAGAGGGGCTCAATACCGCTGGAGCAGCTGGCGATTATGCTCAGGGTCCCGGTGGGGGCAATGGTGGTGCAGGAGGCGTTTCTTACCCGCGGGGCATCGGGGGTATTGTAGATACTGTCCTCAAAAGCGGGGAAGATGCCACGCTCTTTGGCTAATTCCACTGAGGCCTGGCGTGCTTGGTTACTGACGAACTGCATCACCTCGGCGCCGACCCCGAGCGCCTCTTCGGAGTCATAGGGGATGCCGAGCTGGATGAGCATATCGGCAAAGCCCATTATCCCCAGCCCTATCTTGCGCGTATTTCGGGTCATTTCGGCAATCTGGGGCAGGGGGAACTTGTTGACATCAATGACATTATCCAAAAATCTGACCACGATTTTTACCGTCCGGGCCAGCTTCTCATAATCAATCTCAGCTGTGCCATTACGGCTTTTAAGCATCTGGTTCAGGTTAATCGAGCCCAGGTTGCACGACTCATAGGGGAGCAGGGGTTGCTCACCGCAGGGGTTGGTGCTCTCAATGCTGCCCAGTTTGGGGGTGGGGTTGTCCTGATTGATGTGGTCAATAAAGACAATACCTGGGTCGCCCGTTTTCCAGGCCATGGCCAGTATCTGGTCAAAAACATCTTTGGCATTGAGCTTTTTTACC
The DNA here is from genome assembly GCA_020353235.1 of Dehalococcoidia bacterium. GTDB lineage: Bacteria > Chloroflexota > Dehalococcoidia > Dehalococcoidales > JAUYDJ01. Next base: position 932,619 of record CP070693.1, read on the forward strand.
ACCTGTTTGGTGCTCGGATTTATTAAATTATAATCAGTGCCCGCCTTGACCGCTTCCATAAACTGGCTGGTTACCGCTACCGAGAGGTTGAAATTGGTGAAGACCGCCGGGTCCTCTTTGGCGGTGATGAACTTCATAATATCGGGGTGGTCAATACTGAGTATGGCCATGTTGGCCCCCCGCCGCATGCCGCCTTGCTTGATGACATCGGTGGCGGTGTCAAAGGCGCGCATAAAAGAGACCGGGCCGCTGGCGACGCCGCCGGTGGAGCCAACCCTATCTTTCTCCGGTCTCAGCCGGGAGAAAGAAAAGCCGGTGCCGCCGCCGCTCTTGTGGATTAAGGCGGTGTTTTTGACCGCCTCAAAGATGGACTCCATGGAGTCCTCAATGGGCAGGACAAAGCAGGCAGACAGCTGCCCCAGCTCCCGCCCGGCGTTCATCAGCGTCGGCGAGTTGGGCAAAAAATCTAGGCTGGTCATGAGCTGATAGAACTCGGCTTCCATGGCCTTGACATCCGCCTTGGGGTTGTAGTTGAGCTCAGCCGAGGCCACCGTCTGGGCAACCCGGTGGAACATCTCCTCCGCTGTTTCAATTACCTGCCCCTCTTTGTCTTTCTTCAAGTATCTCTTGCGCAGGACGTGAAGGGCGTTCTCGGTGAGACTTAAGGCGGCGGTGGTCGCCGCTTTGGCCTTTGTTTTCACTCTCATTTCCATTTTTGGTTTGACCTCCTCTGGTGGCGCTGGCTTTCTGGCATCCAGAAATTCCTTCACTATAGACAGGATGTTAAAGTCTCTGGTCGAGCGCCGCTGGCGTTGGCTGGACTCCGGGACGAGGTGTTCCATACCGGGCAAGGGCCGCTCGGCGCGTTTCCTTTCGGCTAGCTGCCGCTCCAGGCGTTCAATCACCTGCTGCACCAGCCGCTCGATTTGCTGCCGGTCCGACATCCCGATGGACTCGGCGATGCGGAAGATTTCGCGGGCAATCTGGTTACGGTTGAGCCTTTTTTCGGGTTGACCTGATTTATTCATCTCCGTCTCCGGCGCCGACTGCTGACCAGTTCGCCCGCTTTGATATCGGGCAGTAGCGGCAGCTGGCTGGTGGCCGGCGCGCTGGCTTCACTGCCGACTAGGGTGTCCACCTCCTGCATCAGGGCAGAGATGTCGGTAAAGTCGCGGTAAACACTGGCAAAACGAATATAGGCAATCTGGTCCAGCTTCTTTAACCGTGCCATGACCATATCACCGATAATATCGCTGGCTATTTCCAGCTTGCCCAGCTGGTAGAGCTCGGCTTCAATATCATCAACCAGCTTGTCTACGGTCCCGGTAGGCAGTGGTCGTTTTTCGCAGGCCTTGCGGATACCGCTGAGCAGCTTCTCCCGGTTAAACTCCTCGCGGCGATTGTCCTTCTTGACCACGAAGAGGCTGGCTGGCTGCAGCCGCTCATAGGTGGTGAAACGCGAGCCGCAGCTCAGGCACTGACGGCGGCGGCGCACCCCATCATCAATATCGCGGGAGTCAATCACCTTGGAATCGTTATAACCGCAATAGGGGCAATTCATCACATTTCCTACACTATATAGTGAAACAGGGTGATACTAACACAATATGTAGTGCTTGTCAAGGGTTTTGGGGGGCAATTTTTATCGGTCAGGACGAGCCTAAATTGACGTTTGCTTAATGGCTTGGTTAGGATATATAGTCTATTAGCTGAACAAAGGGGTAAAAATTGTATCGCAAGACTGTTTTGGATAATAAGCTGCGTCTACTTACGGCAAAAATGCCCCATACCCAGTCGGTATCTGTCAGTCTCTTTATCGGCATTGGCTCCCGTTATGAGACGGATACCGAGGCTGGTATCTCGCATTTTGTCGAGCACCTCTGCTTTCGGGGCACCGCAAAGCGCCCCACCGCCCGCGAGATTTCAGCGGCCATAGAGGGGGTGGGGGGACTGCTTAACGGCGGCACCGACAAAGAACTAACCACCTACTGGTGCAAGGTAGCCGTGCCCCATTTCGGGCTGGCCCTGGAGGTGCTAGCGGATATGCTGCTCAATTCCCGCTTTAAACCTCAGGATATCGAGAAAGAGCGCCGGGTTATCGTTGAGGAGATTAAGATGAGTTTTGACTTCCCGCCGCAGCGGGTGGGAATGCTCATTGATGAACTATTATGGCCCGAGCACCCGCTGGGGCGCGATATTGCCGGGACTAAAAAGTCGGTTAATGCCATCAGCCGGGATATGATGCTGGGATATGTCGCTGGTCAATATCGGCCCGATAATACCGTGGTTGCCATTGCCGGTAACATCAAGCACGAGGCGATAGTGGCTGCCGTGAATCAGGCGTTGGGTAACTGGACCAACCAGCCGCAACCATCCCAATATGCTGATTTTCAGGGGGGGCTGGCGCGGCGGTTTTGTCTGGAGACACGTGACATAGTGCAGGCCCATCTCTGTCTGGCCCTGCCCGGTTTATCGCTGGTCCACCCCAGGCGCTTTGCCCTTGATTTGCTCAACATAATTCTGGGCGAGGGGATGAGCAGCCGCCTGTTTACCGAAATTCGAGACAAGAGGGGGCTGGCCTACAGTATTCACAGCTGTGTTGACCACTATCTTGATTGTGGTTCGGTGATAGTTTATGCCGGGGTGGAGCCGAAGAACCTGGCCACCACCATTAAGGCTATTCTGGAGCAGCTCAGCAAGCTCAAAGACGAAATCCCGGAGGCGGAGCTGACCAAGGCGAAAGAACTGGCCAAAGGCCGCCTGTTACTCCGTATGGAGGACAGCCGTAATGTGGCCGGCTGGATGGGGGGACAGGAGATTCTCACCCGGCGCATTCTGACTCCGGAGCGGGTGATTGCCCTGATTAATGCCATCACCGCTGAGGAGCTGAAGCAGTTAGCCGCGGAGCTATTAATCAGTCGCCAGCTCCGCTTGGCTGTGGTCGGTCCGGTGACTGCCGAAGAGCCATTGGAAGAACTGCTGAAATTATAAAAATAGCCGCAGCCTGAAGGCTGCGGCTATCTATCAAGGCTTTTCAGGAAGGATTAATACATCCCCTCCATGCCGCCGGCACCGGGCATGGGTGGTGTCTTTTCTTTCTCCGGAATATCGCTGACCAGCGAGTCAGTAATCAGCACCATCACGGCAATACTGGCCGCATTCTGTAGGGCTGACCGGACCACTTTGGTGGGGTCAATAATGCCCTTGGCCACCATGTCACCGAACTCGCCGGCTTCGGCGTCATAGCCCGAGCCGGGCTCGCTCTTCTTGACGGCATCAATGACCACCGAGCCGTCTTTGCCGGCGTTGATGGCAATCCAGCGAATCGGCTCCTCAACTGCCTTCCTGATGATGTCCACCCCGGTCGCTTCATCTCCCTCAACCTTCAGCTTATCCAGAACGGGGAGGGCATTGAGCAGGGCGACACCACCTCCGGGCAGGATGCCTTCCTCAACCGCAGCCCGGGTCGCCGATAGGGCATCCTCCACCCGGTGCTTTCTCTCTTTGAGCTCAACCTCGGTCGCCGCGCCGACTTTAATTACGGCCACGCCGCCGGCCAGCTTGGCCTGCCTCTCCTGGAGTTTCTCGCGGTCAAATTCAGAGGTGGTCTCGTCTATCTGGACCTTAATCTGCTTGATTCTGGCCTTGAGTTCATCCTCACTGCCTTTACCCTCAACGATGGTGCACTTATCTTTATCGGCGGTCACCCGGCGGGCTCGACCCAGGTCTTCTACGGTAACCGAGTCAAGCTTGCGGCCAATCTCTTCCGAGATGACCTTGCCCCCGGTGAGAATAGCCATATCCTCCAGCATTTGCTTGCGGCGGTCACCAAAGCCGGGGGCTTTCACTGCCAGCACATTGATGGTACCGCGCAGTTTGTTGACCGCCAGGGTGGCCAGGGCTTCACCATCGACATCCTCGGCGACAATAAGCAGGTTCTTGGTCACCTGGAGCAGCTTCTCCAGAGCCGGCAGCAGGTCAGCCACCGCCGAGATTTTCTTGTCGGTGATGAGGATATAGGGGTCTTCAATTTCGGCTTCCATCTTCTCGGCATTGGTGATGAAGTAGGGGCTGATATAACCGCGGTCAAACTGCATTCCCTCTACGTATTCGGTCTCATACTTTATCCCTTTGGACTCCTCAACGGTGATAACGCCGTCTTTACCTACCTTTTCCATCACCTCAGCAATCAGGTCGCCAATCTCCTTGTCCTTGGCGGTAATGGTGCCGACCTGGGCGATTTGCTCTTTGCCCTTTACCTCGGTGGAAACCCGCTTGAGCTCGTCAATAACCGCCTGGGTTGCCTTTTCAATCCCCCTCTTCAGCGCCATGGGCTCGGCGCCGGCGGCGATGTTCTTAAAACCGTTGGTCACGATGGCGTGCGCCAGCAGGGTTGAAGTGGTGGTGCCATCACCACAGGCGTCATTGGTCTTGCTGGCGGCTTCCTTGACTATCTGTACCCCCATGTTCTCAAAGGGGTCAGGGAGCTCGATGTCCTTGGCGATGGTAACCCCGTCATCAATTACGGAAGGGGCACCCCATTTTTTATCCAGTGCCACGCAGTGTCCCTTGGGACCGAGGGTTACCCTGACGGCATCAGCCAGGGTGTCAATGCCTTTCTTCAGGGCATGCCTTACTTCCTCATCAAAGATAATCTGTTTTGCCATTTTTCTCCTCCTATACTTAAGCGAATTGTTTACTTCGGTTTTTTGGCCAGAATGTCACTCTCACGCAGGATGATATACTCTTCATCGTCAATCTTGATCTCGGTACCCCCGTACTTGGAGTAAATCACCCGGTCACCTACCTTGATGTCTATGGCAATGAGTTTGCCATCCTCGGCACGCCGGCCCGGACCAACCGCCATAACCTCGCCTTCTTGGGGCTTCTCCTTGACGGTATCCGGTATCACAATCCCACCCTTGGTTATTTCCTCTTTTTCGATGGGCTTGACTACCAGACGGTCGGCTAGCGGCTGAAGTTTGATCGCCATTTTGGTCTCCTTCCTCGTCTGAACCTCAATTTTTTAGCAGTCTCTCCCAGAGACTGCTAAATATTATCATAGCGTAAGCTGGCACTTTGCCGCAACTCAGCGAATGATTATTCACCGCCGGTATCAGTAGCTTACGGGTTTTTTAAGACCAGAAGAAGCCTGTATTCGCTATAAAAGTCTCTTTTTGTCCTTTATTCTCTTTTTTTCATCTAGTTAGCTGGCCTGTTTCGCCGGTGGGAGGTATTAATTTGGGGATAACCGCCGAGTGTGCTATAATTTAATCGAGGTTAGCGATGTCGTGTTTTCCCAGCTTTAACCAGTATCGTTATGAAGTTGCCCAGAAGGCCAAAAAGATAAGCAAGGCTCAGCCAGGTACCTGGCAGGATTTTCTCTGTGAGCTGGTCGGGCCGCTTACCATGATACTCATCGCCGCCGTACTGACGGCGGCCGCCATTTTCGTCAAGCAGCTGATTGGCTAGTGAGTTAGCCCCACTGCGGGTTCCACAGTATGTTGTCCTCCCTGCTCCCCCATCTTTTTTCCCGCCTTACCCCAGTTTGAGGCTGGGGATGACATCAAGGTCTAAACTATCTGCCCGGCCGGCTTTGAGCCGGTAGTAACCGCAGGCGGCAATCATGGCGGCGTTATCGGTGCACAGTATTGGTGGCGGAATCAAAACGGGCAGGGGTGAACTATCCACCAGCCGCTGGCGGAGCCGCTTATTGGAGGCAACCCCGCCGGCGAGCAAAATCTGCTTTACCCCCAGCTCTCTGGCGGCGGCTACGGTCTTGGTGACCAAGACATCAATCACTGCCTCCTGAAAGCCGGCGGCGGCGTCAGCCACCGATGAAATCTGGCCCGCTTCCGCCCGCCGAAGCAGGGCGGTCTTGAGGCCGCTGAAGCTGAAATCGTTAGTCCCCTTGAGCCAGGCGCGGGGTAAATCAATAGAGGCAGTGCTCTTGCCGGCGGCCTGCTCGATGGCGGGGCCACCGGGATAGCCCAGCCCCAGAATGCGGGCGGCTTTATCAAAGGCTTCGCCGGCGGCGTCATCCCGCGTCCTGCCCAGCACCACATAGTCCCCGTGCCCCTTCATCAAGACCAGGTCACTGTGCCCCCCGGAGACAATCAGGCAGACTACGGGGAAATTAATGGTCTGATCGGTCAGCCAGTTGGCGTAGATGTGCCCCTCAAGGTGGTTCACCCCGCTGATGGGCAAATCATGGGCGGCGGCGACCGCCTTGGCCATATTCACCCCGACCAGTAGCGAGCCGGCCAGACCGGGCCCCATGGTGACGGCAATGCCATCGAGGTCGCTCAGGCTGGCTTTAGCCTCAGCCATCGCCTTCTCTATAACCGGAATAATGGTCAGGAGGTGCTGCCTTGAGGCTACCTCGGGGACAATCCCACCATAGCGGGCGTGGAGCTCCACCTGGGAGGCTATCTGGTTGGCTCGGATTTTAGCCCCGTCCGCCACCACGGCGGCGGCGGTTTCATCACATGAGGTCTCGATACCCAGAATTTGCATACCTTAAAAGTATAGCATAGATAGTTTAGTTCTTTTGACACACCTAGAAGCCAATGATATGATTTGGCTACGGGGAGTATCTTCAATAGTGGGGTGATCTAGATGTCTAATATGGAAACACTATATTGGGTGCTGCTGTTGGTTTTTCTGGTTTTATCCGCCTTCTTTTCCAGCTCGGAGACCGCCTTTGTCTCCCTGCAGCGGGTAAAGGTTGAGCACCTGGTCAGCACCGGGGTGAAGGGGGCAAAGCGGGTTTCCAAGCTGATTGAGTACCCGGAGCGGTTTCTCTCCACCATTCTGCTGGGCAACAATCTGGTAAACACGGCGATGGCCGCTATCGCTACCGTGCTGGCGGTCTCTTTCTGGGGAGAAAAGCAGGGGGTGGTCGTTGCCACCGTGGCGGTAACTGTTGTCCTGCTCATATTCGGTGAGACCGTTCCCAAGACCATGGCTGCCCACCATTCGGAAAAGATATCACTGCTGTTTGCCCGGCCGATACAGTTAATTGGCTGGTTATTTAATCCGGTGGTGGTGGTGCTGAGCTGGATGGCTTCCGCCTTCACCAGGCTGGTCGGGGGCACGCCGGTAGCCCGGTCCATAATCAGCGATGAGGAGATTCGCACTATGATATCGGTGGGGCACAAAGAGGGCACGGTGGAGGAAAAGGAAGCCGAGATGCTGCACAAGGTCTTTGATTTTGGCGACCGCCCGGTTCATGAGGTGATGATACCGCGCCTAGAAGTGGTCTCAATCGAGAAAGGGTCCAAGCTGTCTGATTTCCTGGCTCTGTACACCAAGTCCCCGGTATCCCGCCTGCCGGTGTATGAGGAGAATATGGATAATGTGGTCGGCATTCTCTCGGTCAAAGACGTGCTTATGGCGCTGGCCAGTAGCAGTGTGGATAGGGATAGTCTGATTGATGACTTGATGCGCCCGGCTTACTTTGCGCCGGAGACGAAGCTAATCAATGAGCTCTTTGCCGAGATGAGGGACAAAAACTTTCGCATGTCGGTGGTTATTGATGAGTACGGCGGCACTGCCGGCATCGTTAGCCTGAGCCGTCTGGTGGAGGAGATTGTCGGCCCGGTGGGTGACGAGCTGGCGGCGGCCGAAAAAGAATACGAAGCCATCAACGAGTACACTTTCCAGATTGATGGCGGTATGCGTATTGATGAAGCCAATGACGAGATGGAGCTAAATCTACCCGAGGGTGACTATGAGACAGTGGCCGGCTTTGTTTTGCACCTGCTCGGGCATATCCCGAAGCGGGGCGAAAAGGTGAGGTATCAGGACATGAAGCTGGTCATAACCAAGATGCGCGGCAGGAAAATTGAGGAAATTCTGCTGACCAAGAAAAAGCCACCCCGGGAAGCCAAGGCGGAGCCGGGCAAAGCAGCCCCGGCCGAACCGGGCCAGGAAACCAAGGCAGGGCCGGAGGAAGAGCCCAAAGGAAAAGATGCAGCGTCTGCGCGTTAGGTTTGCTCGAGGCGAAGCAGTAAAGTTCATCTCTCACCTGGATTTGATGCGGCTGTGGCAAAGGGCACTACGCCGTGCCGGCATGCCACTGGCCTATTCCGAGGGATTTAACCCCCACCCCCGCATATCACTGGCGGCACCCCTGCCCCTCGGGGTAACCAGCGACGCCGAGCTAATGGATATCCTGGTCAGCAAGTGGGTATCCCCCCATTTCTTCACCGGCGCCCTCAGCCAGCAGCTACCGGCGGGCATTGAAATCAGGCAGGTGTACCCGATGTCGCTGACCCTGCCCTCGCTGCAATCACAGGTCCGCTTTGCCGAATACCGGGTTGAGGTGGAGACGGAAGAGAAAAACATTGAGGCTAAAATTACCTCTCTGCTGGCGCTAAAGCAGCTGCCGTGGCAGCACCAGCGGGATACCGGTCCCAAGAGCTACGACCTGAGGGCATTGATTGATGACCTGTGGCAGATTAGCGCTCAGCCTGCCGTTGGCACGATAGGGATGAGGCTGCGCTGTGATAGCCACGGCTCGGGGAGACCGGAGCAGGTTACGGCTGCCCTCGGTTTTAGCCAGTATCCCCGGTCAATACACCGCACCAAGCTTATTCTGGAAACGAGTTAGCTCAGATGTCTACTCAGGAAGAAAATCAGCAGTCGCTGGAACGGAAAGTATTAGATTTTATCCGCGAGCATCACCTGGTATCGGCGGCAAAGCCGCTGGTGGTGGCTGTCTCCGGTGGTCCCGATTCGGTCTGCCTCTTTCATATTCTGTTCGGGCTACAACAGGAGCTGGGGGTAAAGCTTCATGTGGCCCACCTCAACCACCAGCTGCGTGGGGCAGAGGCGGATACAGATGCCCGCTATGTGGCTGAGTTGGCGCAGCGCTTTGCGGTTCCGGCTACCATTGAGCCGCGTGATGTCAAAGCTTATCAGGCCGAGCACCGTCTATCTCTGGAAGAGGCGGCCCGGGAAGTGAGGTATGCCTTCCTGGCCGAGGTAGCCAGGGCTGTGGGCGCGGACCGGGTGGCGGTGGGGCATACTGTTGACGACCACATTGAGACGATACTGATGCACCTGATTCGGGGCACGGGCAGCCGGGGGCTACGCGGGCTTCAGCCCAAGATTGGCTGGCAGATTTCGGGCGCCCGCCTGACCATAGTCCGGCCTCTTCTGTCAGCGAGCCGGGAGGAGACCGAGGGCTATTGCCAGCTTCATCAGCTCAGTCCCCGCATTGACAGCTCTAATCTAGGGCTGTCGCCGCTGCGAAATAGAATCCGGCACCAGCTTCTCCCTCTGCTTGAGGGCTACAACCAGCGCATCGCCGAAGCCCTGCTCCGTACTGCCGGCATCGCCGGCGATGACCTCGCCTTTCTGGATGGGGCGGTGGCTGAGGCGTGGGACAAAATTGTCCGGAGGCAGAAGAAGGCAATTACTCTGGACAGAAGGGGCTTGCTTGAGCTGGCTCCCGCCCTCAAGCGCCATTTGCTGCGGGCCGCCATCGAAGGGCTGATTGGTAACATCAAAGACATTGAGGCGCATCACATTGAAGAAATCATGGCTATTTTAAACAAGCCGGCCGGTAAGAGGCTGTGCCTGCCCGGCGGCTTAATCTTTGCCGTGGAGTATGACCGCTATGTATTGAGTTCCGGCGAGGCCGGTCTGTCCCCCCTCCCCAGGCTGGAGGGTGAGTTCAGTCTCAAGATACCCGGCTTAACCCGGCTGCCGGGCTGGCAGGTGACGGCAACCATCTTAAACCGAGAGCAGTTGGTAGCGGAGGAGATAGCCACCGGCGATTTCACTGCCTCCTTTGACTTTGCCAGAACAGGTGATAACTTAACGGTGCGCACCCGCCGGCGCGGTGACCGCTTTCAGCCGCTGGGCATGGACCAGCCCAAGAAGCTGGGCGAGTTTATGATTGATGCTAAAGTCCCCCAGGCGTGGCGGGGGCAGGTCCCCCTTGTCTGCTCACCGGCCCAGATATTGTGGGTGGTCGGCTACCGCATTGACGAGAGGGTGAAGGTTACTGACCAAACCAAGCGAATTCTGTGCCTCAAGCTAGAAAAGCAGCCCGGGTAATCACTAGCCGGTTTTAGATTTTACAGGATGCGATTTAGGCGGGGGTTGGGGGTAATGCCGGGAATTCGGCCCCGTTTAGCCATGGGCTTACCGTCTATTTGGTGCAGGTCGGCGGTGAAGTCAATCGGCCGGGCGCCGCTGATATAGCGACCGGCACCGAAGCCATCAACCGGCGCCTTGTTCTCCAGAAAGTAGGTAATGCGCTCCGGGTCAAGCCCGCCGCTGACAAAAATCTTGACATGCTTGAAGCCGGCCAGGTCCAGCCTGGCCCTGACTTCCTTGACCAAGTCAGCGGTAACCCGTCCCCGTTCGGCAGGGGTATCCAGTCTCACGCTGTTCAGCTTCTTGCCCAGTGCCTCGGCTACCCGCAGGCTCTCCTCAGCCTCGTCCTTGAAGGTATCAACCAGGGAGATGCGGGGCACTTCGGGGGGCATGTATTTATCAAAGGCGACGGTGGCTTTGACGGTATCACCGAAGGCAATAATCATGGCGTGGGGAATTGTCCCTGACGGCTCAATGCCGGCTAGCTTAGCCCCGGCGACGCTGGAGCAACCGGCGCAGCCACCCACGATGGCGGCGTAGTCCATCCTACCGGCGACCGAGGGGTGGACTCCCCTCGCCCCGAAGCTGATAATCGGTATTCCCTTGGCGGCGTTGACGCATTCGCGGGCGGCGGTCGCCCAGCCGCTGCAGTGGGCCAGAATGCCGTCAATGGCGGTCTCGTACATCCCGTAGCTCTGGTAGGGGGCGGTGATGCGTAGCACCACTTCTTTCGCCGATATGGTGTCGCCCTCGGCCAGCGCCCATACCTCACGGTTGTCTTTCGGTAAGATCCGCTCCAGCAGTGCCTTGACCTCCTCCATACCGCACAGTACCCCCGCCTGCTGGGGGAAGACCTGCATGGTGGCTACCGGGTTAATCCCTTCTTTCTTAAGTATTTCCACGGTGCGGGCAAAGTAGATATCGGTGGTTTCCCCGGAAATAATATCTTTATCGGGTTCAAATTTGGGTAACTTCACTGGGCACACCCCCTATCTGGTCAGTTTGGCGCCGAGCACCTTCTCCATATGCTCCAGGGCAAATTCGTGCATCGCCTCGTCCGGTGAGGCGACGCAGTCGAGGGGCACCTCCACTTCGTAGTCACGGTTGCGGGCATCGGCGACGGTGTGGAGCACACAGATATTGGTCAGCACGCCGCAGACAATCAGCTTCTCCGGCTTGAGATCTTTCAGCTTGGCCTCCAGGTCGGTATCAAAGAAACCGCTGTAACGCCTTTTGGTGATTATCTCCCCGCTGAACTTGGCCAGTTCCGGGATCACTTCGGTCTCCGCAGTGCCGGCAATGCAGTGCGGGGGGAACATCTTGAATTCAGCGTCATCGGGGTCGTGACGGTCGCAGATGAAGAAAATTTTTGCGTTCCGGGCGAGTTCCTCCTCCAGAAGGCGTTGAATATTGGGGATGATGCGGCGGGCTTTAGCGCCGATATACAGGGGATAGCCCTCCTCAAGAAAGCCCCTCAGCATGTCTACCACCAGAACGGCATTAGCCATCACCCACCTCCCTGGCTAAATACTGCCTCAGTTTGGCGGCTAAATCAAGGGGGTCGCTGGCGATGATGCTCTGCGCATAGATTTCCATACCGCCCACATCGGAAGCCCGGCTACTAGGGTCGCCCCGGTCAAGAAGCCGGACCAGTACCGGGAAGCCTGCCCAGCTCTCCTCGGTTTGAGCTAGGGGTGGGGTTATCAGGCTGAGATTAAAACTGGTCACCCCCAGCCGGTCCCGGCAGAAAGTTAATACTTCATAGATTCTTTCCTTGAGGGAAAGATTTAGTGCCGCTGACATTAAAATAACCTCGTTGTTCTTGAAGGGGGTCAGGTGAGTAAGTATTTTAACCCCTTTCTTCTCCAGAGCACAATCTACAAGCTGGTGAACCCGGAACTGGTCGGCGAAGTAGTTGGTGCCGTAATTCTGCTGGTAGTTCAGGGCGGCCTGGCGCAGCCCTTCAATGCGGGCATAGTGCCGGTGGGTGGTCAGCATCACCTGGGCATGCCCGTGATGAATTGAGGCTCCCGCCCGCCACAGGCAGTTCCAGATAAATAGAAAATACCTGGCTTCGGGGTTGAATTTATGGGCTCGCTGCGCCCACTCCCAGCCGGTGTCAATGTAGTCAATAAGCTGTTCCCGGGAGAAATCAAGGGGGTTGAACTCATTGAAGATAACCACCCCGTGCAGCCCGTCATACTTGGCCACGTTGCTGGCGGTGATGCAGTGCCGGCCGCTCACCCGTCCGAAGATGTCTTGCGGGGTGTCTTTTTCGGGGTGGGCAAAGATATCTTGGCGGCGGGCATTTTCCAGTTGGCTCTCGATGCTCTCGGTTTCTCTGGCCAGAATCGGGCGTGAGGCACGCTGCCGGTTAAACAGGGCGCCCTCGCTGGTTATCCGGTTGGTTACCCGGACAATGGTCTGTTTTTTGACCGCGCCTACTGAGCCGAACTGCTGTCTCACCCAGGGTGCCATGCTCGGTGGGGGGTTTAGCTCGCCGACGGTGGTGGTCACCTCATATATTCGCTGGAACAGAGCCTTATCCTGGGGCGGTAATGAAGCGACTATTTCCTCCAGGCGGTCAATATTTAAATTGGTCATCTTATGCTTAGTGTCTGAAGTGCCTCTCCCCGGTGAAGGCCATGGCTAGGTTATGCTTGTCCGCTGCCTTGATTGACTCCTCGTCGCGGATGGAACCGCCGGGCTGGATAATGGCGGTTACCCCACAGGCGGCGGCCAGTTCCACCACATCGGAGAAGGGGAACATGGCATCCGAAGCCAGCACGCTGCCCTTGGTCTTGTCCCCGGCCTTTTCTCGGGCGATTTGGGCACTGATGATGCGGCTGGGCTGTCCGGCGCCCATACCCGCGATGGTTTTATCTTTAGCCAGAACAATGGCATTGGACTTGATATGTTTCACCGCCCGCCAGGCAAAGAGCAGGTCGGCGATTTCAGCCTTAGTTGGCTCACGCTTGGTTACGGTTCTAAGGTTGACTTTTTCTTCGGGTACCGAGTCCGAGCCCTGAATCAGCAGTCCGCCTTTTACCCGGCGGTAGTCAAAGTAGCCCGGCTCCGCCTGGCCGTAGCTGGGGGGCAATTCGGCACGGAGAATGCGCAGGTCCTTCTTCTTTTTCAGTGTTTCCAGTGCCTCAGCCTCGTAGTCGGGGGCAATCACTATCTCGTAGAAGACCGACCTCATCTCCTCAGCCATCGCCCGGGTGACGGTTCTATTTGAGGCGACAATGCCTCCGAAGGCGGCTACCGGGTCGCCGCTGAGCGCCCGGCGGTAGGCTTCGGCGATGTCGGGGTGACTGGCCAGACCACAGGCGTTGGTGTGCTTGATAATAGCCACGCTGGGGTCGGCAAAATCGGTGACTACCCCCCAGGCAGCGTCCCCGTCCAGAATATTATTGAAAGAGAGCTCCTTGCCCCAGAGTTGGTCCGCCCAGGTGATGCCGGTCGGCTTCTTCTCACCGACGGTAAGCTCGGCATAGAAGGCGGCCGGCTGGTGTGGGTTTTCCCCGTAGCGAAGGCTGTAGCGCTGCTTCAGGGCGATGGTCATCTCATCGGGGAAACCGGCTTCACCCTGCCTTAAATATTGGGCAATAGCAGTGTCATATAGTGCCACGTGCTGGAAGGCTTTCTGCGCCAGGCGTTTAAGCTCCTCAGGCGGCAGGTCGCCCTGCTTTAGTTTGTCTATAATCAGCGGGTAGTCCGCCGGGTCAACCACCACGATGACGTCGGGGAAGTTCTTGGCGGCGGCGCGAATCATGGTCGGGCCACCGATGTCAATGTTCTCCAGGGCTTCATCCAGGCTGACCCCTTCTTTGGCTACCGTCTGGACGAAGGGGTAGAGGTTTACCGCCACCAGGTCAATAAGCTCAATTTTATTTTTGGCCAGTTCCTCAAGGTGGGCACTCAGATTGCGCTTGGCGAGCAGGCCACCGTGAACTGCCGGGTGGAGTGTCTTCACCCGCCCGTTAAGTATTTCGGGAAAGCCAGTAATCTCAGATACGCTCTTTACCGGTACTTTAGCCTCGGCGAGAGCCTTCTTGGTGCCGCCGGTGGAGAAGATTTCATAACCCAGACGGCTTAATTTCTGGGCAAAATCGCTTACCCCGGTCTTGTCAGAGACACTGATAATGGCGCGCATTGACACTCCTTTCTTTATTTTAACTGGGCAATAACTACGTTATCTTTCCCCACCGCCTTGACCACCTCACCGATGACTCTGGCTTCAGGCAGCTTTTGGGTGAGCTGGCGGGCATTCTGGGGTGAGGCTATAACCACCATGCCAATGCCCATATTAAATACCCGGTACATCTCGTCCCGGTCAACGTTGCCCCGCTGCTGGATGAGCGAGAAGATGGGCGGCACCGGCCATGATTTAGCGTTAAATCGGGCGGCTAGGCCCGGCGGCAGAACGCGGGGCACGTTGCCGATAAGCCCACCGCCGGTGATATGGGCCAGGCCTTTAATCAGGGGCAATAGCGGCTTTAGCTGGTGGTAGTAGCTGCGGTGGGGCTCAAGTAGCTCCTCACCCAGCGGACGACCCAGTTCGGGGAAGTTCTTTTTAAATTCCTCAGCCTTGAAGAGCCGGCGCACCAGCGAGTAGCCGTTGGTATGCAGCCCGCTGGAGGCTAAGCCGATGATGCTATCGCCAGCGGCGATTGACTGGCCGGTAATAATCTTCTCTTTCTCCACCACCCCGATGACAAAGCCGACCAGGTCATAGTCCTCGCCGGCGTAAAGCCCGGGCATCTCGGCGGTTTCCCCGCCGATAAGGGCGCAGCCCACCTCGCGGCAGGCCTGGGCCAGCCCCTCGGCGATGGCGCCGACCTGCTCGGGGAGCAGCTTGCCCATGGCGATGTAGTCCAGAAAGAAGAGGGGCTCTGCCCCGCAGGTGAGGATGTCGTTAACACAGTGGTTGACGATGTCAATGCCGACGGTATTGTGCCTGCCCAGAGCCGAGGCAATCTTGAGCTTGGTGCCGACACCGTCAACGCTGGACACCAGCACCGGGTGCTGGTACCCCTTGAACTCAAAGAGACCACCGAAGAAGCCGACACCACTCAGTACCTCGGGGCGGGAGGTAGAGCGGGCATGCTTGGCAATTAGCTCCTTGGCTTTAGCGGCCATATCAAGGCTGACACCGGCTTTAGCATAGCTTTCCTTAATCTGCTTTGCCTCCTTTAGTAGCTTTGGTTGGTTTCTGGGCCGGCATTTCGGCTACGGTTATATGCTGGCGCACATACTTGTAGATTTCGACCACAACAGCGGTAAACGGCACCGCCAGTATTAATCCCCAGAAGCCGGCAAACTTGGCGCCCAGAACTAGCAGGACAATGACAATCGCCGGGTGTATCCGCATATACCCCCCCTGCACCCGGGGGACGAGCAGCGTATTTTCCAGAAGTTGCACCGCCAGGAAGAGAACGGCTACCCAGATTGCCTTTTCCGGGACTATGGCCAGGGTTACTATCACCGCGGTGATACCGCCAATCCAGGGCCCCAGTATCGGGATAAGCTCGGTGACACCGGCAAAGGCGGCCAGCACCGGAGCCAGCTCTATCTCCAAAATTAGCAAGCCGATGAAAACGAGGTAAGCCACCACAAAGCCGAGTACCAGCTGGGCGCGAATATATCGTCCCAGCACCCCTTCAATAATTGAGCTGATATTTCGGACGTGTTCCGCTACCGGTGGTGAAAAAGCGGTAAAAAAGCCTTCCTTTAGCTTTTCCGAGTCCTTCAGGAGGTAGAAGAGAAAGACGGGCAAGGCAGCGAAACCGAAAATTAAGCCAAAAGTGGCCGGTATGAAGGAGACACCGGTCAGGAAGATACCCCTGACGGCGGCACCGGCGGCGGTGCCCACCTCCAGCATGAAGTCGTAGACCTGCTGTTGTGCCTCTACGGGAAATTGCTGCTGGAAGAGCTTAGCAAACTGCTCCAGTTCCCACAGACCCCGGGCGATGAACTGGGGGGCATAGTTTACCAGCACATAAAAGGCATTAGCGACGGCACTGATGAGAAAGTAGGAGAGGACGCCGAATATGGCCAGCATGACGATGAAAATAATTATTATCAGGGAGACCCGCTTGGACTGCTGCCACCGGCCTTTGGCCGGCAGCCTTTGCTCAATCCACGAGATTAGGGGGAGCAAGAGGTAAGCCAGCACCAACCCGGTGGCAAAGGGGACTATGGCACTTCTCAACGCATAGAGAAGTGAAAATACGATTATCAGCCCTACTATTAGTAATATCAGGGGTCGATGTCTGCTGAAGGTAGTTCCTGCTGTGGTCAAGTTTAACCTCGCTCATCTCAGGCTAACATCGGCTACCCCGGCGCGGGAAAGGCTCTGGCTCAATATAGGCTAATTAAGCTATGATTCGGGTGGCGCCGGTTTCTTGGCTTCCTCCATCTTAGCCTCTGCCTTCTTCTTCACCTCGGCGGCGCTTTCTTTCACCTTTTCGGCAACCTCGGTCGCCTTCTCCTGCATCTCTTCCGCCTTCCCCTTGAGTAGCTCTCTAGTTTCCTTCCCGGTACGGGGGGCATAGAGAAAGCCGATGGCTAAACCAATGGCTATGCCGACCATGAACCCGAAACCCGAGCCGGCGCCGGTATCCTTATCACTCATCTTTGCCTCCCTTCTTTTTGCTGAACAGGCTGCTGATAGCGTTAACCCCCTGCCTTACGCCCTGAATAAAGGCCACCACCTGGATTAGAGGTTTGGCGACTTCATTGGTCACATAGTTTGAAATCCCGGCGATATTCTGCGAGGTAGTTTTCACTGAGTCCAGTATAACCTTAGCCCGCCGGTAGAGTAAGAAAGTTAGCATGGCGATGAAGAGGAGCACTATGATTACTAGGACTCCGGCAATAGAGATAACCAGGTCACGGAACCAGTCAATGCTCATAGACGGTGCCTCCGCTTTTATACTTTACTCTATTGTATCACCAATGGCTAGCGTGTAAAGAGGGGCAGGTGGTGTGAGCGTGGGCTTACTGCTTGTTCAGGTAGTAGGGCGGGAGGTCCTGCCGTGACATGGTCTCCAGGGCCAGCTTGTCCATCTCAAGCTGCACCGGCACCGGGTAATCACCGGTGAAGCAGGCCATGCAGAAAATATCCTTGGGCAGGGCGACCGCTTTAATCAGACCGGGGATACTGAGGTAACCCAGCGAGTCAGCGCCGATGAAGTCCCTGACCTCGGGCACGCTTTTTTGGGCGGCAATGAGCTCCCAGCGGGTAGCCATATCTACCCCGAAGAAGCAGGGGTAGCGGATGGGTGGTGCGCAAATGCGCATATGTATCTCTTTGGTGCCCGCTTTTTTCAGTAACTCGACCACCTTGGGAGTGGTGGTACCGCGCACAATGCTATCGTCAACCACCACCACCCTTTTGCCATTCAGCATTTTGGGCAGGGGGTTGAATTTTAGCTTCACGCCGAGGTCTCTGATGCGCTGGTCGGGCTCAATGAAGGTACGCCACATGTAACGGTTCTTGAGCAGCCCTTCTCTTATCGCTATTTTGGACTTATAAGAGTAACCAAAGCCAGCAGCGGTAGCCGAGTCGGGTACTCCCATCACCAGGTCGGCGTCTACCGGGTGTTCCTCAGCCAGCCCCTCCCCCATAGCCAGTCGGGCTGAGTAAAGCAGCCGACCATTAATCACGCTGTCGGGACGGGCAAAATAGATAAACTCAAAGATGCAGAGCGCCCTTCTCTCGGATTCTCCCTGGTAGCTATCAACGCCGTTTTCGGTAATAGCGACTATCTCCCCCGGTTCAACCTCACGCGTAAAGGTGGCGCCGATATGGTCGAGGGCACAGCTCTCGGAAGCGATAACCCAGCCGCTGTTAATCGTGCCTAGGCACAGCGGGCGCACCCCGAAGGGGTCTCGGATTGCGAACAGGCTGTCTTTGGTCATCAGGACAAAAGAGTAGGCCCCTTGCAGGCGGTGGGTGGCGTATCTTATCTTGTCCAGCCAGTTTTTGGCTGGGGCAGAGAGAATAAGGTTAGCGATAACCTCGGTATCGGTGGTGGTGTAGAATTCGTAGCCCTGGTTAGCCAGTTCTTCACGGAGGTGCTTGGCATTGATGACATTGCCATTGTGGGCGATGGCAATCATGTCTGAGTCCGGACCGACCACCAGGGGTTGGGCATTATATATATGGCTGGAGCCCATGGTGGAATAGCGGTTGTGGCCGATGGCAATATCACCCTTGAGATGGCTCAGGGAGTGCTCGTCAAATACGTGGGTGACCATGCCCATATCAGCATAGCATAGGATATCCTTGCCGTCGGTGGTGGCAATACCGGCACTCTCCTGACCACGATGCTGAAGAGCGAATAAAGCGAAATAAGTAAGGCGAGCTACATCCTCGCCGGGGGCGTATATACCAAAAACGCCGCAACTTTCGTGCAAGACTGCCTGCCTTTCAATTTACCGTATTCATTATAGACGATGTCCCGCGGCTCAGTCAATTTGCCGGAATCAGCTTTTTAGCGGCCAAAATAGCTCTCATCTATATCGCCAGTATTGGAATAGCCCCGCTTTTCCCAGTAGCCGCGGTAGTCAACGTCGTCCGACAATTCGATTTTGGTTATCCACTTTATCCATTTATAGCCCCACTTGCTTTCGGCAACGAGCTGAAAAGGAAAGCCCCTCTGCGGCGGGAGGGTAATCTCGTTCATTTTATAGGCCATTAATATGTCGTTGTCCCTGAGGTAATCAAGGGGAAACGAGGTGGTGTAGCCGTCATAGGCGTGGAAGATGACCACCTCAGCACCTGGCTGGGGGTTGGCGGCGGCAATCAAGTCTCTGACTAGCACCCCTTCCCAGAGGATAATCGCACTCCACCCCTCCACGCAGTTCAGCCTGACCACTTTCTTATAGGCTTGGTTCTGGTCAATAATCTCGTCGTAGCTATAAATTTTGGGCTCACTGACCAGGCCGGTAATCTCAAGCTGGTAGCTCTCAATATCAATAAATTGGGGGCCTTTTATCGAATTTTCCCGGAAATCGTTTATTGAGGAGAGTTTTTCACCCTGGTATTCCCTGACCTGTACCGTGGCCAGCTCCTCGGCTACCTGACCGCGCTGGAGTAAGGCGCAGCCGCTTAGGGGCAGCCAGACTGCCGACAGCATAAAAATCAGGGCAATAGTAGTAATTATTGTTCTTTTCATCTAACCCCTACCCTATTTAAATTAGCCGTCTATTAGGGTCGTACAATGAAATTTTAACACCTGGCTTGTCGCCCGTCTGTGACCATAGTCACTGTTTCTATCGGGGGCTACTTTTGCCTGATTAAGAGCAGAAATTCCCAGTTTCCGGAGGCACCCAGGACGGGCGAGGCAACCAGCCCGTTCAGGCTAAAACCATGCTCGCTCAGCCAGGCGATAAACCGCCCTAGCACCCGGGCATGGACGGCCGGCTCTTTGATTATGCCCCCCTTGCCCACCTCCTCCCGTCTGGCTTCAAACTGGGGTTTCAGGAGCACAATAATATCGCCGCCGGTGTTGAGCAGTTCGGCGACTGATAGAATCACCTTCTCTGCTGAGATAAAAGAAACATCTATGGTGGCTAAATCTACTTTTTCCGGTAGCGGGATGGGGTAGCGGGCATTCACCCTTTCCATGACCACCACCCGCGGGTCTTTTCTTAAATTATAATCCAGCTGGCCGTAGCCGACATCAACGGCATAGACCCGCTCCGCCCCCCGCTGGAGTAGGCAATCGGTGAAGCCGCCGGTTGACGCCCCGATATCAGCCGCTATTTTGCCGCTGACATCAAGCTGGAACTTGTCCAGGGCGTGCTCCAGCTTGAGACCGCCCCGGCTGACGAAGGGGGGTGGCTCAGTGATGGCAACCTCGGCATCCTCGGGCACTAGCGTTCCCGACTTGGTTATGGCCTGCCCGGCTACGGTCACCTCGCCGGCCATAATCAGTGCCTGCGCCTTGGCCCGGCTCTCCACCATTCCCCGCTCTAGTAGCAGACTATCAATGCGCCGCTTAGCCACAACCTAAATTTAGTTTAGTCGCTGAACTCCTGTCAAACCGGTTTGGTTTGCGCTGTTTTGCCCCATGGGTTATATTGGTAGCGATGTATTACTTCACCTACGGCAGTAACCTGAGCAAGAAGCAGATGCGGGAGCGCTGCCCGGAAAGCAAGCCGAGACTGATAGCTATTTTGCCCAACTACAAACTGGTCTTCACCGACTGGTCGCGGCAGTGGCGGGGTGGGGTGGCCACTATCAAGCGGTTTAGCGGGGAGAAGGTGCTCGGCGCTATTTATGAGATTACCGAATCGGACTTGAGGCGGCTGGATAGATATGAGGGCTATCCCCAGAGTTACGGCCGGATAAATGTGATTGTCTTTGATGATAATAATCAGCCGATTGAGGCGATGACCTATATCAAAACGGGCCAGCTCAAGGAAGCACCGCCGTCAAAAGAGTATCTGGCGATTATCCAGCAGGGCTACCGCGACTGGGGGATTGTCTGATGACTGAAATGACCCGGGTGGTGCCAGCCATTCTTACCGATGACCCTAAAGCCCTGGCGACGATGGTGCGTCAGGCGGAGGGGTTTACTGACTACGTCCAGTTTGACATGATGGACGGCCAGTTTGTGCCCTCGAAGAGCATCACCACCGAGCACCTGGCCGGTCTTCGGATTAAGCTGAAATGGGAAGCCCATATCATGGTGCTCCGCCCGGAGAGCTATCTTGAGGGGCTGAAACAGGCCGGGGCCGGAAAAGTGGTCTTTCACTACGAGGCTACCCTCTCACCGAGAGAAGTCATCTCTCAAGCTAAAAGCCTCGATATCGGAGTGGGGCTGGCGGTCAATCCGGAAACGCCGGTTGCGGCAGTTCTGCCTCTGGCCAGCGAGGTGGACAGCATTCTCTTTCTGACCGTCAACCCCGGCTTCTACGGCAGCAAATTTCTGCCCGAAGTGCTGGACAAGGTGAGGCAGTTTCGTGACGCCTGCCCTGATATTGAGACCGGCGTCGATGGTGGCATTAATGAAGGCAATATCATTGATATCGCCCGCACCGGGCTGGATGTTATCTACGTGGGCAGTGCCATTTTCCTGCAGCCAGAGCCTGCGGAGAGCTTTCGTCGTCTGCTATCGCTAGCCCGAGAAGGCTAGGCAATGTTACTTCTGGATTGAGTCCGTCCCACCCTGCCCGAGGTGAATCCGGATAATGCGCCGCCCCAGTGACTTCAGCGTCTCAAAATCACCGATAGCCTGGGCATCGGCGAGCACGGCAAAAGAATAGGGCTCACCGGGGATGGGCAGGTCTTTGGCGTGGTCGGCGGTAAACTGGAGGAAAAGCCCCTTGTCTGGTCCATCTTTGTGGAGCTGCCCGCTGGAGTGTAGGTAGCGGGGCCCGTAGCCCATCGCCACCGGAATGTGATATTGCCTCATTATCTTCTGGCGGAGCTCATCAAGCACTTTGTCTGCTTCGGGAGTCTGCCGGAGATAGGCCATGATGGCTAGGTAGTCACCCGGTCTGATTTGAGCCAGCAGTTCTTCAATGGAGAGAGCTGTCTTAACCTGCGGCAGGCGCCGGGAAGTCTGGTATTCGGCCAGGGCGTGCTTGGTGAAATCCTTAGCCTGCTGTACCCCGGGCTGGTTGAAGGGGTGAATGCCCAGTACCGCCCCGGCGATGGCGGTGGCGAACTCCCAGCGGAAGAATTCGGCCCCCAGATCATAGCCATCTTGCATCTTCAGTGTTACCACTGGCTGTCCCGCCGCCTTAATCTTCTCTATGGTGCCATCAATTGCCGTGTTGCCATCACCAGCCAGGCGCAGGTAGATAAAGAGGCGGTCATCACCGTAGTTTTCCGGCTCAACCAGCGGCTCGCCGGCAATAGGGATGATGCCCTTGCCTTCTTTGCCGGTGCTCTCGGCAATCATCTGCTCCACCCAGAGACCGAAGCCAGCGATGGCCGGTGAGCTGATGATGGTCAGCTTGTCCCGCCCCTTTAGGGTGAGGCTGGCGACGATGGCGCCCAGCTGGGCGGCGTCGCTTTCGGGGGCGGGGATATTAGCGGCACATCTCTGGCGCATAAAGTCCACCCGGTCCAGCAGTCTGGCGAGGTCAATGCCCATCAGCACCGCCGGCACCAGTCCGAAGTAAGACAGCACCGAGAAGCGCCCGCCGACGTCGGCTGGGTTCAGGAAGGTATGGCGGAACTCTCTTTCAGCCAGTTCGGCGAGGGGGGTGCCTGGGTCGGTGATGGCGACGAAATTCTGCCCGCTTTCCGCTTTGCCCAAGGCTTGCCCGACCAGATGCCGGAAGTACTGGTAGAGGGAGATGGTCTCAATGGTAGTACCCGACTTGGATGAGACCAAAAACAGGCTGCGGACGGGGTCGATGGCTCCGGCCACTTGTTGCACCCAGGCAGGCACAGTTGAATCAAGCATAATAAATTGGGGGTAGCCGGGAGCGCTGCCCAGGACCTGGCGCATCACCTCGGGGCCGAGGCTGCTGCCCCCTATCCCCAGCAGCACCACCTGGTCAAAAGCGGCACTCTTTATCTCTTCGGCGAAGGAAATTAACGAAGCTATCTGCGCCCGTATCAGGTCGGTGATGCTGAGCCAGCCTAGGCGGTTGGTTATCTCGGCGGGCTCTGGCTTCCAGACGGTGTGGTCTTTCTGCCAGATGCGGGCCATGACATTATGCTTCTGGAGGTCAGCCAGGCAGGCATTTACCTCGCCGAGATATTCCCCCAGGCTAGTCCTAAAGTTAAAATTTGCGTTACTCGTCATTATTAAGCCGCCAATGGAACCTGAAATTTAGAGCCGATTATATCACCCCCGAAGTTAAAAAACCAGCTTAAGTAATATTAATTTCAGGGTGTGTAGACCTGCCGCATATGCGCTGATTTTCGCACCAGATTCTTAACGTAGCTAATTTTTTCGGCGCCTATTTTTAGGGCTTCGGCTATTTCATGTTCTGGCCATTGGTTAGCTAAAGCCGGCAAGATTAAATCCAGTTCGGCATAGGGGATGCCGATAGCCTCTTCGTCAATCAGTCCGGGAATAATATCGGGTGACGGATTTTTATTGATAATTCGGGAGGGTATCTTTAAGTAAGCGGCCAGTTCAATCACCTGAGTTTTATATAGATTTAATAAGGGCATAACATCAACGGCATCATCGCAGCCGTGTTTTACGAAGAAGCCGATTTCATGCTCGGTTCTATTAGCCGTGCCGATGACCAGTCTATTTTCCAGCTCTCCATAGAGATAGAGCAGCATCATTCTTACCCGGTGTTTCAGGCGGCAGTAGGCGAGTCCTTTGCTGAGGTAGGTGCTGAATTCCTTGTCCTTGAAACCCAGCAGGCTGGCCGCAAACGGTGGCTCGCCGGTTTTTCGGGCGTAGTAACGGTAGGCTTTATTCACCAGAGCGCCTTTCAGCGGTTGGGGGAGGGGGAGTCTATTCAGCTCAAATAACTGGTAGGCGCCTAGCTGTTTGAGGTAGGGGACGATATCAATAATTTTGGTCTCAATCTTTAATTTCCGGGCTAAATCAAGCGCATCTTTGAGGTGTTCTTTCTGGGAGTCTTTCTCCGGCATTAGCAGCGCCAGTGTTTGCCCGGCACCAACCGCCCGCTGACATAGGGCAGCCACCACTGCTGAATCCAGCCCACCGCTTAAGCCTAAAATGGCGCCCTCTCGGTCCAGCTTGGTAACGTGTTCTTTGATAAAATTCTCCAGGGAGTGAGCCACAGTTCCGGCTTCAATCTTCATCTGGGATTGCAGGCTGGTTAGTTTATGGCTGCTCATTTGTCCCCCAAGCACCACCCGGCTATAGAGTATTATAACAGCTTGGCGGTAGCTATCACTATGACCGGGGCGGCGTTTTGAGGCATTGACAAAATCTGAGTAAAGGAACTAGACTTAATTAGCAACCGGTGAAGTTACCCGAAAAGCATTATTTTGGTGTAATTTTAGGGGGTTGAGACAGATGGCAAGGGCACTTGAGCCGCTGACGTAATGGCGGTAGCTGGTGTCCTTTTTGTTTATCAGGAGGCTGGTGCTGTGAAGGAGAGGATATGCCAGACATGCGGGTGTAGCCTGAGTCAGGAGAACCTGGTGCGGCACCGAATCATCCCCGAGTCGGTTGCTACCGGGGCGGGAATATCAGGTGCTCGAACGGTAGCGTTGTGCCCCAACTGTAGCCAGGAAGTCCAGAACTGGTACGCCAAGAAAGTTCTTCATATGAATTATGATGAGGTAACCCGGCGGTTCAAACCCAAGTCACCGGCGGAGCTGGTCAAGGAATACGAAGGTGTCTATAAGACCTTCGTCAGATACAAAAAAGTGGCTTTGAAGATTTGAAAAGCATGGCTACTTTTTGAGGTCCATCCGCTTGCATTCTACCCCGTTACTAATAAAGGTCTTAGTTAATTTAAAGCCAGCTTTTTCATAAGCTCTTATCGCTCGGTGATTTCGGGCGGTAGCTTCAAGCCAGCAAAGCTGTATATTCATGTTCTGAAAGAGATGCTTGGTTAATGTTTTTAAGGCATCGGTGCCGTAGCCTTTGCTTTTGTAGATATCTTCGGCAATCAGTATATCTAGCTCGACCGAATTGCTATCTCGATTGATTTCGTTGTAATTAATCTGCCCGATTGCCTTGTCGCCGATGAGAATGGCAAAACACCTTCCCTTTTCTGGCTCGTTGCCGTCAAAATAATACCTTTTCCAATCTCGGATAAAGGCTTCATAGGTGGGGATAATACCATCCTCATACCAGAAGGGTGTTGCTTCCGATTGTGTTGCCCATTGATAAAAAAGGGGCATCTCATCAACCGTCATTGGCCGAAGGATAACCTTATCACCGCGGATAATCATGTTCTTTGACTGATAAACCTTGGGTAACTAGTCCAGCAGGCGTTTCCCGCCCCCGTAATTTATAGGCCGATTATAGCAGCCCCCAGATAGAAAACCAACGCCAGTCATAACTGCTTCCCGTTGGCTTAGCCCCAAGCAAGCGGTGAAACTTGAACCGTGTCGGGGGTGGTTGTATTATCTAGGTAAAATGTGGTTTACTTACCCCATCTCTTTATGAGGGGGGTGGCTTGAAGAAAAAAGCGCCTTCTGGTGGCGGTAGTTTCTGGAAACGTCTCATCGGGCTGGAATGGGATGCCATCGCTGGTGTCATCGCCGCCCTGGTGGCGCTGGTTCTGCACCTCCTGCACATTGTGGAAATAGACCTCCTGATTGCCATCCTACTGGTATTGATGGCGTTGCTCTTAATCCGGGACCTGCGGCGGGAGCAGCACGCCGAGCGGGTGTTGGCTTCGGCGGAGCGCACCGAGTCAACGCTGAGGGATATCAAATTGGCTCTGCAACCGCCCGATGTTATTCTGGTCGGGCCGGCCGGGTTGCGCTCGGCGGGGAAGCAATTTGCCCAGCGGGGGCAGGGTGAAGTAGTCTGGTTCAATGTTTGTCTCTTTATGCTGCGCTCCCCGTCGGTCTTTAACGCCCTGCTACGCCCGTTTATTGAGAATCCCCAAATTACCTCAATTCAGTTCATTTCCAACAAGAGTGAGCAGAAACTGTGGGAGGCCGAGGTGATGGCTAAAGCTAAGGTCTGCCCCGGCTGTGAAAAGCTTAAAGAGCCGGTCTGGAGTGACTTGAAGGAAACGGTTTCCTTCATCTTTATTGAGACCACGCCGGAGGGGAGGGGCGAAGCCCTGTTGAGTTTCTGGGGGGAGCCGTTTATGTCCCGGAGCACCGGTCAGGATGTCCCCCGCTATATCTTCCATGTGCTGGAGCATTCCGAGCTGATAATACGCCTGCGGGAACTGGAGCGTGACTACCGGATTCATCCCCGAGAATCAAGTTAGGGCTTGGGTATTAACTCGTCATAAAAGCTAGCTTTTCTTTTTACCGGTTTTGGCGTCCTGTCCCACCCAGTCCTTTAGCATGTATTTTGGTTGCTGGTCAGCTTGCCAGTGGTGATTGGCACAGAGAGCAATCAAGTTGGAAGGTTGACGGTTTTTAGGGTTCCCGTCGATATGGTAAATGTCAAAAACACGCCCTTTACACCTCCGCTTACCATCACGCCATTCGCATCGATTGCCAGCTCGTTGGTATACCTCATACCTGGTTTGCTGCGGAATCTGAATGCGCGGTTTCCACAATTTCCGGGAGACATCTTTCAATATATTGCGGAACCGGGGGTAGCGAAGGGCAAGGAAAATTAGGGCTCCGATGGGAATCAACCATAATAGCCAGAACCAGATGCCGTACCGTTCCACGAATACTATCCAATAGATAAGAACAATGAGGGGTAAGAGGACAAACCCGATTAAGACCCGATTGGATAGCTTGCGGAGCCCCTCCTTTTTTTCTTCCGGTGGCAGTTTATTGGTCATTTTATTGCCGGCGACCTCAAAAAAGCTAATTAATACTCGTATTCAGTATCTTTCAAAACCTGCAGGATATTAATTACCGTCTCGACATCTTTCCAGCCCTTATTCCCCTTTTAAGCCTGTGCCCTTTTCAGGGCGTCTATCAGCCAGCCGGGGCGGTCCGATACGAACTTTTTCATGTCTTCCCCCAGTACTGGCCATAAGTCTATCAGCGTTTTTTGATTATCGGCCATCTGAATTCACCCCCCGCTTCTTAAAATTTTAATTCAATCAGGATATAGAGCCACGTTTATTTCAACTAATTTATAGCTCAATTAAATCAGAAAAACAAATACCTACTTGGCCCAGCGTTTCAATTCAGGGGCAATTATCAAGACGACCAGGCTGACAGCCGAATTTGACTATGAGGCTTTTGGGAAACGCTACGGTGATAAAGCGGTTCCGCTATTTCTCGTTGATGAGAATGGCCAGCTGGTCATCTTTACCGTGGACAGCCCACCTAAGCCCAAAATCGGTCAGAAGCTCATCAGCCTGGTTGAGCCGGCTAAAGATAAGAAAAAGTAGCGCTAAGGAATAAAAATAATACGATTTATTGCCGCTTACTAGCTAAGTTTTTTCTTTTTTAATTCCCCAGAACCGTGCCAGAAATTCTTTAATTTAAGATATTCTGTTCAGGCTGCTTTCGGTTTCTTCGGCCTCATCCCGAACAGGAAGCGGAGCACGTTTATCCGTCTAACCAGCAGTTCATAGATGGCCATTATAGCTACAAATGAGATGGCAACCACAATGAAGTATTTCGGGGCGATGCCCATACCCCACTGGACAACGAAGAAAC
Organism: Dehalococcoidia bacterium; assembly: GCA_020353235.1. Classification (GTDB taxonomy): domain Bacteria; phylum Chloroflexota; class Dehalococcoidia; order Dehalococcoidales; family JAUYDJ01. The sequence continues at coordinate 959,953 of CP070693.1, forward strand.
CGATAATGAGGATTACCGTCTGGTGCAGTATATAGAAGGGCAGGACGGCTTCATTGGCATAGCCCAGAAATCTATTATTAAAGTTCAAATAACGGCTGCCCAGGCCGAGCAGGGCGACCATCCAGCACAGAGAACGCAGGCTTAGCAGGATCCCGATTACCGCATATCCCGGTGTGCCAGGTGGTATATCTAGTTTGATGACAAAGTGGCCAATATATTCCAGAACCTCTAAAACTACGGCCGTAACCAGGGCTATCACCGCGTATCTCTTTATGTTTTCCTGAATTCGTGGGTTGGAAAATATCATATACCCGCCGATGAAAAACACTAGGTAGGAGAAAAAGCTCCAGCCGCCCGGTTTTACAGGTATATCGATAAATCCTTCAAGCCCGACAAAGAGTAGGACAGGTATAATGAGCGTCCACGGCTTTTCAAATAGGGTTGCCAGCCTCGAAAAGAGGCTCCTTCCGCTTCTTTTCTGGGGGAGGAAGAATGGCAGTGCAATTAATGAGAAGATGAAAAGGAACAGTAAGAACCACAGATGCATGCCTACCCAGGCAAAGTTACCCCCAAAGCCATAAAGACCATCAAAATAGTGGGGATAGAACTGGAAAAAAGTGCCGCTGAAGTCACCGTGGGTCAGCCGCTCAAGGTAGACCTGCGGTGGAGAAATGACAAAATAGCCGATGATGACTAAAGGAATCAGGATGCGCAGGGTTCTTTCCTTGAGAAACTGGCGCGCGGTTCGAGATTTAAGAGCGTAAAATGCCGCCGCTCCGGAGATAACAAAGAAGAGCGGCATCAGCCACTGGGCAAGGAAATCTATAAAAAGCTCCGGACCAAGACCAGTCACCCCATTCTTAACGTGCCAATCCTCAAAATTAAAGAGCCGGGCGTTATGAAAGAAAAATATTGAGAACATGGCCAGCACCCGCAGCCAGTCAATGTAGTAGAGTCGGGCGGGCCTGGTGGTTGCTCCAGATTCAGCGGCTGGCTTGGTAGTTGTGTTAGTTATGTAATTACCCTCAGTCAGCTAAGCTATTTTTGGCTTAGTGTGGACGCACCGGAGGTATTGATGGCGCCCATGGTGGGCTCACCAATGTACTCAAGTTTTGAGGCACCGTCTAGGTTGGCATCCAGTCTGCCCGTTAGATTCACCGTGCCGGTGCTGGCACCATCGAGTTTGACATCAGCATTATTGACCGGGAAAGCGGCCAGCTTCATACGGCTGGCACCACCAACCATAGCGACCATGTCATTAGCTGAGCCTTCCAGCTGAATGCTGCTGGCCCCGCCGATAGTGAAATTAACATCAGCCGCCGTTATATCGCCGGTAACATGGCTCGCCCCGGAGATGTCACACTTAACATCGCCGGCCGATATTTCCACCAGCTCCAGGGAGCTGGCTCCAGATACTTCGATGTCAACATCCTCGGTGGAGCTAAAGCCAGAAGCGGTGCCCCGCGTCGCCCCGGAGATATCCAGGCCACGAAGTTCAGGCATGGCGATTTCAGCCTTCAGGGTTACCTGCCCCAGGTTGGTGATTGTTTTGAGGTCTATTGCTAAAGTATCGCCTGCTTTTGAAACCTGGATGTGTTCAAATAGATTATCATCCGCGGTTATGCTGACACCATATGAATCAGAATGGACAATCTCAAACTCAAAGGCGCTGCCGATATCAACCTGGCTAAAATCACTGAAATTGAACTGCTTGGTCTCCAGCTTCCCCGAGCCTACTACCACACCCTCGCAGCCGGCAAATAGCATGGAGGTCAGGAGCACCATCATCAATACGGCCACTGTCACTTTTTTCATGGACGCCTCCTTTCTATCTACTTCTAAAAAGTCATTAACGGTTGCCTTCAAAATAATCACGCACTTCAGACTTGGTGAGGTAGATCAGAACCAGTACCCCGATAATGGTACCTATTGGGATATTGAGCAGGTTGAGTGCCGCATTAACAATGCTGATAATGCGCCCCCAATTTTTCCCCATGAGCAGCCCTATGCCACCAGCTATGGATAAACCGATAAAAGCTAGCAGAAAGAAGATGGCTATACTTAAGCCGAAGATCGTGCCGATATCAGCTGGTCCCGCTTTAGGGAAAGCAAAAAGAGCAATTGCCGCAATACCGATAGCGCAGAAAAGAGCGTTCAAGAACTGCCAGATAGCTATCAGGATTAATAGGTCCGGTCTTCTCATATTTCTTGCCTCCTTTTTTGTCTATGGGGGGCATTGTATGTTACGGATTATTAAAATGTCAATATTTAAAAGTAATATTTTTTCGGTCTTTGGGGAATATAATTACGTAATAGAGTATTGACGCAATTGCGCAATTGCGATAATATATTACCAAAGAGCTTTACTATGCCGGTATTGTGCGTTGCCAACCAGAAGGGCGGGGTGGGGAAGACCACCACTGCGGTGGCTCTGGCCGAAGGGTTGAGTGAGTATGGCAAGCGGGTGCTACTTATTGACTGGGACCCCCAGGCTTGCCTCACCATTACCGTCGGCATTAATCCCGATAATCTCAAAAGCACCATTTATGATGTTCTGGCCGGCACCATCCAGAATGAGGGCAGCCCATCGCTGAAAGAAGTTATCCTTCCCACTGACAACCCTGATATTAATATTGTCCCGTCTAATATTGAGCTCTCGCAGGCGCAGCTAGACCTGGTGGGGGTAGCCGGACGGGAGCTGATATTGAGAAAGATGATTCAGCCGGTGCGCGGCGAATACGATTTTATACTGATTGACTGCCTGCCCAGCCTGGGCCTTATGACCATAAATGCCCTATCGGCGGCCGATAAGGTAATCATACCCTTGCAGTCAGACTTCCTGGCGATGAAGGGACTGATGCGGTTACTGAGCACTATTATCCGGGTACAGGAAAGGATTAACCCGGGGCTGGATATATCGGGCATATTATTTACCATGACCAGCCCCCGTACCCTGCACTGCCAGGAGGTTATGGCGGTTACGCGGCGGGCTTTCGGTGACCGGATAAGAATATTTAAGGCCATAATTCCGAGCAGTGTTCGCTTCAAGGAAGCCCCGGCCGCCGGGAAATCAATCTTAAGCTATGCTCCCAGTCATGACGGAGCTCAGGCATACCGATTACTGACTGAAGAGGTGATGGAAAATGAAAAGAGTTAGTATAACCGAGGAACTGGCCTATGGAGCGGCCCTGGACCGCCTCACCGGCGCGGATAAGCCATCATTAAAAACAACCCGAAAAGCACCACCGGAACCAGCCGGGGCTCATCGCATCAAGCTATCGGTGTTTCTAAACCAGGACGAGGATGCTTATCTTGAGAAATTGGGTTCGGTAGCCAAGTTCAGCGGCGGTAAGAAGATCAGCAAGACCAAACTCATTGAAGCCATGGTGCGGGCATTTGGCACCACCGGGCTGGATGTGCGGGGGGTAAAGACCGAAGAGGAGCTTTACCGGCGAATAACGGCGCAATTGCGTAAATGAGTAACTGACTATGAAGGGTCATCTCCTTCAACTGGGTAAAATAGCCCCTCACACTCTTAGTATCAAGCTCAGCCTTCATGTGCAGTAGTCCTGAGAGCGCCTGAAATTGATTTCTAGCCCCTTTACTGCTTCTAACCGTGGTTTTCTATAGATAACTATTAACCAGCCTGTATTTGGCTTAAAACGCGGTTAAGGCATTGGCGGTAAAGGGCTATTTTCTATTATATATATACGGGTTGACTTGGCTTATGGTCCTGTGGTATCCTCTTAAAGTTTCAACCATTTAAACTAAGGAGGTGTCGTTAAAATAGAATAGATCAGGCGTGAAAAATCTGAGAGGAGAATAATTTTTTGAAGAAGGGACATAACACCACCCTAAGAATAGTTTTATCAATGCTGCTGGTAGCATTGATGGCAATTAGTATAGTAGCCTCCGGATGTGCGCCGGAAGCAGAAGAATCGGCGCCGGCTGAAGTTGCCAAGGAAACACTGGTTATCACTGAATTGAATTGGGATAGTCCCCGCTATCAGGCGTATATCTTTGGTTTCATTATTGAGCACGGCTATGGTTATCCGATAGAGTATGTTTCCGGTAGCAGTATTTCTATGTTTGAAGGGGTTATGGCCGGCGAAATTGATATTTATCCGGAGATATGGCTGCCCAATCAGCAGCAGGTCTGGGACCAAGCCATGGAAGAATCGGGTTTCATCCCGTTCATCCCGGTTACTATCACCAATGATGACAACTGGCAGAGCCTCTTCACCGTCCCCACCTTTGTCATTGAGGGGGATCCGTCTCGAGGGATAGAGCCTCTTGCGCCGGACCTGAAGAGCGTTCAGGACCTGAAACGCCCGGAAATCATAGAGCTATTTGAGGACCCGGAGGACCCCGGCAAGGGGCGCATCTATACCTGTATTCCGGGCTGGGAGTGCGAAAAAATCCACTTAAAACAGATAGATGCCCTCGGTCTGGACGAGTACTACAATGCCTTTCCACCGGGGAGCGAGGCCGGGCTGTGGGCCTCTCTTAAAGCGGCTCACGATAAGGGCGAGCCCTGGCTGGGCGTTGTCTGGGCGCCCACCTGGATTGCCGGTATGCTGGACCTGACCGTGCTGGAAGAGACCCCCTATTCACCGGAACTGTTTGAGCAGGGTCTGTGCGCGTGGCCTTCCGCTGACCTCTGGATAGTAACCAGCAATGAGTTTGGCGAGAAGGCACCCGAGTTATTCCCGTTCCTCCTGAAGATACGGATGACTACTGAAGAGCTGAATCTGGGCCTGGCCTATATGCTGGAGAACGACGCCGAGTCTGATGAAGCGGCTCTCTGGTTTCTGAAAAACCGGCAGGAAGTCTGGCTGAAGTGGGTGCCGGATGAGGTAGCCGCCAAGGTGCAAGCGAAACTGGCCGAACTGGAAGCAGAATAGCCGTTTTAGCGGCGAATATAATTTATCAGGTTGGTTTGGTGGGCTGGGGGCTTTAGCCGCATAGTGTCTTGTTATTGCCCCCCGCCCTCTCGTAAGAAAAGGGGGGAGCAGTAATGCTCCCCCCTCTCTTTTTCTATAAGTTGGCTAACTTTGTTCTTTTCTTATTTTCTCGGCTTCCTTCTCTATAGCTCGCTGGTCAGATCCTTTTCCAAAAACAAAGACGCGCAGATAATCACCAAGGACAAAGACACCCCAGATACCCAGTGGCCATAGGAACCACATATAGCCTTGACCGGACAAAGCCCAGATAACAACTAGTACAGCATTCACAATTAAATAAGTAGCGAGCCCACCGTAAAAACGCTTCCTATCTTTGACCTTCCTACTGGCCTCCTCATAGATCTGCTCTTCAGTCAATTGTTTTGCCATTTTACCTCCCCTCGGCTTAGTTGGGGTATTTTACTTTAATAGCATTTTTTTCGCAACAGGAAAGGGGAGCATCACTGCTCCCCTTTCTTTCTCTAAACTAGCTGTTATCATGGCACAGACATCAGGATGTATGTTAATTCATGATAAAAAGCGAGCGGTATCTTCTCTATAGCCTGTTTATACTGTTATTTTCATTTTGCGTTTTTATCTTCTTCCCAGAGACCAAAGGTATTATTCTCGGTATCCAAACAGACGGCAAGATAGCCCCAACCCGGCACCGGCCACTTAGCTTCGATCACCTTTCCACCGAGCCTTTCAACTTTGGCAGTGTATTCATTTATGGAATTAACACCAATGAAGTTGGTGATTTTGTCTTCCGGTTTATTTCTCTTGGCCATACCTCCGCCAATGCCTTGTTTGCCTTTCAAATCGCTTGTCTCAATCAGGTAGTATCCCACTGGCCCGGGTAACAGCTCAATTTTCCAGTTAAACAATTCTTCATAAAATCTCTTGGCTCTCTCTGGATCATCCGCAGATATGTCGAAATGAATGATCGTAGGCATTGATATACCTCCTTCCGGTACTAATTGTTTCCCCTAGAAGTCTTCAAGTAGGTCAGAACCCTTGATATATCCATCATAGACCTTAACAATAAAGATTGTTTGGAGATAAGGTGTATGTTCAACTGTAGTAAAAATGGTGTATCTTTAGCCCTGATACTTGGCTTTAAAAACTACTGAAGTGATAACTTCAATAAGCAAACCGTAAATCATACCGAGTACTACTGTCCACAGAAACATTCCCGCTTGACTGTATTCGGGACTTTCGGGAGCCATCAGGCCGCTGAAGGCAAGCGGAAGGCTGAAAATAAGTCCCATGACTGCCCCATGAATTGCCCAGTGCCGGAGGGAAAGGCAACTGATGCCAATGGCGAAACCGATAAGGGTGCGGCTAACTACTATCTGTGCCGCCACCGGCCAGGCAAGTGCTCCAGGACTGCTGGAAGCGATACCTAAACAGACAAAACCAAACAATATTCCAGAGAGAGTGGCTACAATGACTCTTTTAGCTCGCATTATGAACCTCCTAAATAGCGTTGTTATTTATGCTGTCGGGGCCAATGCTACCCTTTCTCATGCACAACTTGCAACAATCGGATAATCTTCTTTTCATCTATCTCATTCAGAGAGCGAATTTTAATATGTTTCATTGTTTTGCCGCTACCTTCAAAAAGCTCAATCTCTTTCTGGGACAAGCCCTTTAGTGTAAAACCCAGATTAACATGGTCTTTCAGGGCAACGATATAATATTTCCCCTCATACCAGGGAACGCCAAATTTCATTTCTTCCTTAATATCGGGAAATAATGCTAAGATGATCTGCCTTAATTGCTGGCTGATTTCTTTCTGGGGGGATTTCTGTTCGGCGATATAATCATCAACTTCTTTATTCATCTTTGGTGGCTTTCCCTTTTAATTTTGCCTGTATCGGTTCGCTCTCAAGTTCCCTGATGGCGTCCGATGCTATCCAGCGCGCCGCCCTAGCATCTATTTTTTGGATTTCTTTAGCCGTATTTAAGGCGGCTTGGTTCAGGTTCAGGTTTCTTTTGCCAATATTTCTGAGCGCCCAGTTGACCGCTTTCTTCACAAAGTTACGCTCGTCGGTCGCCCCTCGTATTAATACCGGGAATAGCGCCATGAATTTCTCGTCTTTCGTTTCTTTATCGTGCCAGGCGAGGCAGGCGAGCAGTGAGTAGGCGGTTCTCTTGACGAATTCTTCCTCCCGCGCTGACCAGTCAGTGATTTTCTGCCAGGCAAGGGGCGACTTCTCAAAAAGGTTCATACACACCTGGTCGCAGATGTCCCAGGAGTTGATGCCCTTCACCCAGTCCTCCATCTGTGCTTCGGTCAGCTTATCAGGTTCGTCAATCATGGCGGCGATTATCCTGGCTTCAGCGATGCCTGTCTCCCACAGCTCCAGCGCCAGCTGATGGTCTTTGCCCACTGCTTTGGCCATCTGTCTCATCTCAGGTACTGACGCTCCTAGTCTTTGCTCAATGGCCATACCGTAGCGGGCCATCCCGGCCAGCTGGTCTGATTTAGCCTTGCTCTTGAGTTCGGCTATTATTGCTTCCGCAGTAGCCATAATTCACTCCCCCCATTTTGGTGAGATGAAGCCTAGTATAGCATCATTTTCCGTAATTTATCACCTGATATAAAAGGGGGAGCATCACTGCTCCCCTTATTTGTGATATCCCTGTATAGCTCGCTTTTATGTCGAATTAGACCATCGGACCCGCGGCTTTGAATACTTCCGGAAGCAATACCTGGATGAAACCAAAGATATGCACCAGAGAGGACATGACACTGGAACCGGCTACCCATCGCGCCAGCCAGTCGAAAATGGGAAAGGCGGACAGTACGCGGGCAAAGACTACCAGCCCGATGCTGGCATTGACCGCATTCAGGGCGCCCCCGAGCAGTCGATATAGCAGCCCTCGCTTCCATATTTTCTGAATCAGTCCTCGGGGAAGGAGGAAAGCGAGTTGCAGTATGGCGGTGACAATGCCGAAAACGATGAAGAAGCCGAGGAAGTTTTCCCAGTTCTCACCGGGGATGAAGGAGAGTATTCCGGCAACCAAACGGTAGGCCAGGCCGGCAATAAAAATGGCAATGAGCACCACCACTAGGTTAAAGAAGTGCTTTACCGCCCCCTCTTTCAATCCGGCCAGCAAACTAACCAAGAGGATAAAGACGACAAAGAGACTTACCCATACCATATTGAATAGTAATCTTAAAGTATTGAATACCGCTTGTCAAAGTGGTTCCGGCGGTATGGGTATGTATATCTCTTCGGCAAGAAAGGCCAGACGGTTAAATTAAAAGGGGAGCATCATTGCTCCCCTTTCTTTTTATGCTATCCCAAGTGCAATCAATAGCTAAACAAGCTTTTGTTACCTTAACCTCCTAGGGGTTGGGGTTACCACC
>CP070693.1:968371-992412 GCA_020353235.1 Dehalococcoidia bacterium
CAAGATGACCGAATATTAGCACCCACCAGAATGGCTGTCAAGCGCCCACAGCCTCTGGTATGACCTTTTCTGGCTAGCGCTAGCTGCTAAGCCCCCGAGGGCATTAATATTGCCCATTAGCTGATTTGACGCCGCCAAGGCGGAACAACCGCAAAAGGTCAACACCAACCGGGCGGAAGCCTAGCTGCTTGACACCCTGCCCGGCATCGGGCCCGCCCGGCCGCTATCTACCGCACCGATGAACAGGGCACCATAGAATTTATCACTGATGGGGAGAGGCTGTGGGTGAAGACGGAAAAGCCAAAATAGTAATCAAAAATTGGACCAAAAGGCTATTGTAGATTTTTAATTATCGGACTATAATATCCTTCTAGCCGCTGAAAAAGGCTTTGGTGATGGGGTTCAATAAGATTCTGGTGCCGGTCTGCGGTACTGAAGCCGATGAAGAGGCGATCAAGCTAGCCTGCGTGCTATCCAAGAAGGCTAAGGGTAAAATCTGTGCGGTCTACGTTATTACGGTAAAGCGGGGCCTGCCCCTGGAAGCTGAGATTGAGCCGGAAACCCGAAGAGCCGAAGATATTCTGGACCAGATGGAGAGCTGTGCCGAGGAGCAAGACTGCGAAGTGGAGACGGATGTGCTCCAAGCCCGCGAGGTCGGCTCAGCGATTATTGATGAGGCCGTGGAACGAGGGGTAGACCTCATCCTGATGGGGGTTAAGTACAAGAAACGCTTCGGTCAATTCAGTCTGGGCAGTGTGGTGCCCTATGTTCTGAAAAACGCCCCCTGCCCGGTTATACTCTACCACCAGTACACCGCATAATAAGTTTGCCATATGAAAATAGTGATTATGGGCTCAGGACGGGTCGGTGCTCAGCTGGCCGGATTGCTGGACGCTGAGGGGCATCAGGTTACCGTTCTGGATATCGATGCCTACAGCTTCCGCCGCTTGCCCGCCGACTTTGGCGGCACGGCTTTGGTCGGCAATGGTCTTGACCAGGCAAGCCTGATAAAAGCCGGCATTGAAACCGCTGATGTCTTCGTCGCGGTAACCCAGGGCGATAACCGCAATGTCATGGCGGCCCAAATCGCCCAGCATATCTTCAATGTGCCCAAAGTAATCTGCCGTATCTATGACCCCTTACGGCAGGAGCTTTACCAGACCCTGGGCATAGACGCGATTAGCCCGACGACCATTTTCGCCCAGATGCTAAAAGAGAAGATAGAGGGCTAGGGGAGAAAGATGTACATTATCGTGGTTGGCGGCGGCCGGGTGGGTTACTACCTGATTAAAGCCCTCCTCGAAGAGGGGCATGAAGTACTTCTGATTGAGAAGAATGCCTCTATATGTGAAACCATCAATGATGAACTGGGCAACGTCTGCTTTCGCGGGGATGGCTGTGAAGCGGCTACCCTGGCGGAGATCGGCACCGGACGGGCGGATATGCTTATTGCGGTCACCGGTGATGATGAAGATAACTTTGTTGCCTGCCAGGTAGCCAAGCATAAATTCAATGTCCCCCGCACCATTGCCCGCATCCGAAACCCGCAAAACGAAGTCCTCTTCAAGAAACTGGGCATAGATGTTGCCGTCAGCAGCACCAATATTATCCTGGAACATATCGAAGAACAGGTACCCACTCATCCGCTAACCCACCTGTTGACCCTGAGAGAAAAGGGGCTGGAAATTGTGGAAGTAAAAATCCCCCCCGAAGCTAACACGGTGGGCAAAGTGGTCAAGGAGCTTTCACTACCCGAGCAGAGCAAGCTGGTCCTGGTTATCTCCAAAGAGCGCCAGCCCCGCCTGGCGACAGCCAACACCGTTCTTCGGGGTGGAGACCAGATAATCGCGCTCACTGCGCCGGAAGCAGAAGAGCAACTGCGAACGGCACTGAGAGGCGGCTAACCCTCTTTGGGCAGGCTCTTACCGGCGGACTGAGTCAGCGACAGGCCATTTCGGCGCCGATAGATAGCATAGATAACCAGGCCAACCACCATCCAGGCCAAACCAACCCAGCGACTGTAGGGCTGGGTAATCATTATAATCAGCCATATTACCGTGGTCGCCACCAACCCCAGGATAGCGCTTATCGGCATCTCATAGCCTCTAAAACGCAGGTTCCAACTGAGCTTGAAGGGACGGGGTAGCTCCGGTTTTTTGGCTCTCAGAACGAGAATTGAAGCGTGGGCAAACATAAAGGCCAGCAGTGAACCAAAGGCATACAGGGTGCCCATGTTTTTAAAGACATCGGTGGCAAAAAATCCCGGCGACAGGATGAGAATAGCCACCAGGCTGAATAAAATTATGGAAACATAAGGGGTCTTAAAACGGCGGTGAACCCGACTCATCATCGGGGGCACCAGCCGATGGCTACCCAGGGAAAAAGCCAGCCGTGATATGCCCATCAACCCGGCATTGGTGGCGATGAGCAAAATAGTGCCGGCTAATACGGCAATCAACGGTTTGAGGACATCACGCAGTAATACCAGGGGTAGATTGGCGGCGATGCCGGCTATCGGGTCCCTAGACCAGTCGGTGGCAAGCTCCTGGGGAGTCATCGCCGACAGGGACACCAGAGAAATGCCGGCAAAGATTACCAGAACGGCAAATATCATCATCACCAGTGACCTCGGCACCCTTTTCTCCGGCTGTCTCGTTTCCTCAGCCATCTGAGACATGGTTTCAATGCCGGTATAGGCAATAGCGGCTAAGGCTATGCCTAGAATCAGATTGTCAAAGGTGGGCCAGTGATCAAAGATGCGGTGCAGCAAAACCACCGGATTAAAGAGCAGAATGAAGCCAATGACCACCAGGGAAACTTGGGTGGCTAAGTCTATTACGGCGGCGCCGATATTGACGAAAGAGGTCTCCTTTACCCCGATGACATTTATCGTCATCAGGAAGAAAACGATTCCCATGGAGACCGCCGTGCCCATAATGACCGAGTCCTTGAAAGGGGCCCAGAAGTAGCCGAGATAGGGTGGAATAGTATAGGCTGAGATGGCGATGGTGACAATATAGCTCAGCATCAGCGCCCAGCCGGCAGTGAAACCAATGGCATCGTTGAAGCCGTGACGGGCAAAGCTGGCTGAGCCACCCGCCTCAGGCAGCATGGCGGTGCCTTCAGCATAGGTAAGGGCAGTAAAGATAAAGAGGATGCCGGCAATACCAAGCGCCACCGGGGTAGCCCCCATTGCCACCAGGGCCACAATACCCAGAGCATAGTAAATAGAGGAGCCGACATTCCCATAGCCAGCACTGAAAAGGGCGGGAATTCCCAACACTCGCCGCAGGCGGTAACGCTTAATCCGTCGGGGGCGAAAAACACGGTCGCCAGGTTTGGGGTGCCAATTATTATGCATCAATCATCAGCCTGACAATTAGAGAATTCTACCCCTCAACCCAGTAAGTGTCAATATTCGGTAATGAGTATTGACAATCAAATATGTCTCATCTAAACTGAAAACGAAAGTGCTAGATATGAGCTTTTTCATGGTGCCTACTTTTCAGAGGATTAGCCATGTTTAAATTCCCCTTCATCCCCCGGGAAGAGAAGTTTTTTGAGCTTTTTGAAGAGAGTGCCCACAATGCCGTCAAAACCGCCCAGAGATTAAAGAAACTAGTTGATACATGGCAGAATGTCGAGATAATGACGGGTGAAATAACCGAGCTTGAGCATGAAGGCGACCGCATTACCCACCAGATTATGAAAGAGCTAAACCGCACCTTTGTTACCCCCTTTGACCGGGAAGATATCGCTTCACTGGCCCACTCCCTAGATGACGTCACCGATTTTATCCACGCTGCGGCCGATGCCATGCTGATATATAAAATAGACCAGCCCACCCAGAGAGCTAAAGAGCTGGTTGAGACCATAGTCCAGGCAGCAGCTGAGATAGAAAGGGCGGTACCCCAATTGCGACACCGTGCCCAGTTAAAGCAGGTCCTGGAACGGTGTGTGGAGATTAACCGCCTGGAAAATGTGGCCGACAAAGTATTCCGCGCCGCTATGGCCGAGCTGTTTGATGATTCCAAAGATTTTGCCCATGTTATCAAGTGGCGCGAGATTTATGAGCACATGGAGAGCGCCACTGACAGATGTGAGGATGTAGCTAATGTCCTAGAGGGGGTAGCCATCAAGCATGGCTGAGCCTTCCCTTTGGCTCCTTCTTTTTATTATTGCCCTGGCTATCGGCTTTGGTGTGGTTAACGGCTTCAACGATGCCGCCAATGCCATTGCCCCCACCATTGGTACCCATGCCCTTTCCCCCCGAAACGCCTTGATAATAGCGGTCATAGCTAACATGATTGGTGCCGCTACCGGCACCGCCGTTGCCCGCACCATCGGCAAGGGTATTCTGGTACCCGAGGCGATAACCTATGTCACCATAATTGCCGCTCTAGCCGCCATTATTATCTGGGGTGCACTGGCTACCTACCTTGGTATGCCCATCAGCCTGACCCACGGCTTCGTCGCCGGGCTGGCGGCTGCCGGCATAGCCGAGGCGGGTAGCGAGGTTGTGGTATGGAGTGCCCTGGGCAAAGTTCTGTCAGCGGTGGTTATCGCCCCCCTGCTCGGCTTCGCGGGCGCCTTCCTGCTGATGGTGGTCATATTCTGGGTATTCCGCCGCACCGCCCTAGCTAAACTGCGGGTTATTTTCAGCCGTTTACAAATCCTATCCGCCGCTTTTATCGCCTATGCTCACGGTAAAAATGATGGACAGATGCCTATCGGCATTATCGCCATGGCCCTAGTAATTTACTATCAAGCGACTGGTCAGTTCGGACAGGCGGCGGCAGTATGGGAACGAATCCCGTGGTGGGTAATAATCGCCTCCGCGCTCGCCATCAGCTTCGGCACCGCTATCGGCGGCTGGCGGGTTATCGGTACCCTGGGTATGAAGATTACCACCCTCAGACCGGTTCGCGGCTTTACCGCACAAGCCTCAGCCGCCGCCGTTATTGAAACCGCCTCACAATTGGGTATCCCGATAAGCACCACCCACTGCATAAGCTCAGCCGTCATGGGCGTAGGCGCTACCAGGCGGTTTTCGGCAGTTCACTGGGGGGTGGCTGGTAATATCATTACCGCCTGGATATTAACCTTCCCCATATGCGGGGGGCTGGGGTATCTTATCGCCTGGTTGCTGGGGATATTCTTCTAGCCGGCAGCACCACCGGCTAGGCTCTTACCCGGCACTTTTCAGCCCTGAGAATGGCTTTAATATCAGCTACTGCCGAGTCAATCTTACCCTGCCGGTTGAAGACAACATAGTCAAACAGAGGCAGCCTTTTTATTTCTTCTTCCGCAATCCTGGTGCGTACGGCAAGGTCAAGCGACGACTCGGTGTGGCGCTGCTTGAGCCTGGTATCAAGCTCCTCCATTGAGGCGGGCATCAGAAAGATAAGAATGGCCTGGGGCATTGTTTTTTTAATGGTGGCGGCTCCCTGGACATCGGTCCTCAGCATGACATCCTGCCTCCGTTCCAGGGCCCGTTTCACCGCCTCTTTGGGCACACCGTACCAGTTGCCATAGACACTGGCCCACTCCAGCAGCTTTTTACCCCGAATCATCTTCTGGAACTCTTCCGGCGAAACAAAATGGTAGTCCACACTATCACTTTCGATGGCTCGCCGGGGGCGCGTCGTCACGGTGACAATACGCTCAACGGGGAAATCGGAGTCCTTCAGTTTGGCGATAACGGCATCCTTTCCCGCCCCTGAAGGACCCGAGAGGACTACCAGCAACGGTTGGTTGGTCAGCTTAGATGGCAATTGAGTTTGGGGACTTTCCCTTTTCACCGCTCTACTCTGGCTTTAGTACTGAACCTCCCCGACTTAGCTGGGAACGACTGGAGATAGTTTCCGGGGCAAGAGCAGCTAGGATAATATGTCCGCTATCGGTAAAGATTACCGCTTTAGTTCTTCTACCATTGGTCATGTCAATCAGTAGTCCCTTGTTTCTGCCTTCTTGAACAACACGCTTGGTGGGTGCTGAGTTTGGTGAGGCGATAGCAATAACTTTATTCATGGCTAGTATATTGCCGAAACCGATGTGAACCAGTTCTGTAAACATTATTCTACCTCGGTGGTTATTTTTTATAGTTAGCCTTAACGGCTTAACAATATAGAGCAAGCAATAACTAAATTAGCCTGTTTTCTAACTAGGGTTGCTATCACCCCCCTTCCCTCAATATTCCTCCGCTTCCTAGCCTATTATCTTATAACTTTATTGATAATTAAACAACCTTCGGTGACGCTATTTTACTATATTTTTTGAGCTAAATCTTTAAATTTCAAGCCAATTCAGGGGTAAAACTTGAAGTCGCCGCCGGGATTTTGCTAGAATCTAGCGATGATTATTGATTTCCACACCCATGTCTTCCCACCGCAGATAAAAAAGAAGCGCCAACAGTATATTGATAGTGACCCCTGCTTCGCCGTTCTCTACTCCCCCAAAGAGGCCAAGCTGGCTACCGCCGACGAGCTTATTGACAGCATGGATAAAGAAGGCATTGACATCTCGGTTATCGTCAATATCGGCTGGACCACCCACGAGCTGTGCGTTGAGACCAATGATTATATCCTGGAGTCAATTGCCCGCTACCCGAAGCGACTCATCGGCTTTGGTAGCGTCCAGCCCAACTCTTTTGATGCTGCCGTCGCCGAGATTGAGCGCTGTGCCCAGGGGGGGATGAGGGGCATCGGCGAGATAAGACCAGACATGCAGCTATTTGACCTCAATGACGAGATAATGCTGCCCGTTATTGAAACGATGAGAAAGCATAAGCTGATTCTGCTGACCCACGCCTCGGAGCCGGTCGGCCATCACTACCCCGGCAAGGGGGCGATTACCCCGGAAATGCTCTACCCCTTTATTACCGCCTTCCCTGATGTAACCATCATCTGTGCCCACTGGGGAGGGGGGCTTCCCTTCTATGCCCTGATGCCTGAGGTAAAAAAGGCGATGAAAAATGTCTTCTTTGATACCGCCGCCTCGCCCTATCTCTACAGCCCCGAGATATACCCGCAGGTGATTCAACTGGTCAGCGCTGACAAAATTCTGTTCGGCAGCGACTACCCCCTGCTGGCGCAGGGGCGTCTGCTCAAGGAGATAAACTCACTGGACTTAGCCCAGGAAACCAAGAGCCTGATTCTGGGCGGTAATGCCCGGAGGTTACTGGGTATTTAAGGCCGGGTGGAGCCAACCGAAGCATGGAGCCGATTCGCTCTTTCATTGCCATTGAGCTGCCTGAGGCGCTGAAAGCCGAGCTCAGCCGGCTTCAGGCACAGCTAAAATCGGGGGAACAGCGCTGGGTGAAGTGGGTTGACCCCTACAGCATTCACCTGACGCTGAAGTTTCTGGGCAATGTAGCACCCGACCGGCTGGATGATATCACCAGGGTAATGGCGGCGGCGGTCCCTGAAATCGCCCCCTTCAATCTGGAAGTCAGAGAGCTGGGTGTTTTCCCCAACCTGAGGCGAGTCCAGGTAGTCTGGGTGGGCCTCAGCGGAGAATTAGATAAATTAAAAGAGCTCCAGCAAAACCTTGAGTCCGGTCTGGCCACTCTGGGTTTTACCCCGGAGTCACGCCCTTTTGTGCCCCATCTTACCCTGGCCCGGCTCCGCGACCAGGCCACACCTGCCCAGCGGCAAAGCCTGGGGCAGCT
Organism: Dehalococcoidia bacterium; assembly: GCA_020353235.1. Classification (GTDB taxonomy): domain Bacteria; phylum Chloroflexota; class Dehalococcoidia; order Dehalococcoidales; family JAUYDJ01. Next base: position 976,041 of record CP070693.1, read on the forward strand.
TATCGCCGGCACCAGTTTTAAGGCCGCCCCTGACATCAAAGTCGAGTCCATCAGCTTAATGCGGAGCCAGCTGACCAGAGAAGGGGCGATTTATAGTCAAATTAGCTCCGCCAGACTGGGCAAACCCTTGTCAACGAAAAATGCTTAGTGTATACTGTTAGAAAATTTATCCGGTTGGGAGGTGGCCCTATTGGAACAGTTTAATTTCCCCAAATGCCAGAAGTGCCAGAGTGGAGACCTAGTGCCTCTATCTGATTTTGGCAATCAAGGGGCAGCTATTCACTACAAAGCCTGGGTTTGCACCAACCCTAATTGTGGCTTTAACCTTAAGATCAGGAATGGGGATATCTATATTAATGAACCCATTATGAGCGGGGCAGCTCATAGTGCTCGTGTCCGATAGAGTTTGCGATAAATTCTGAATAGATGGCAGGTGTGCTTCCTCCATTAGCCAAGGTTAAGGGGATAGCACTGGATTTGCTGTTTCCCCGGTGGTGTGTGGGCTGTGGCCGGGAGGGTGAGTTTATCTGCGCTTCCTGTTATCACTCACTAGCCCGAATTATGCCCCCCATCTGTCCGCAGTGTGGCCGACCCCAAGCCAGTGGCGTTATCTGTCCCAGCTGTGTTGGCGGGCAAGCCGCCATAGACGGCATACGCATCCCCTTCCGCTTTGAGGGGGTAATGCGCCAGGCAATTCACCAGCTAAAATACCGTAATTTGAGAGCCCTGGCCCAACCGCTGGCGGAACTACTGCACCGTTATCTGGTCAAAAATCCCCTGCCGGGAGAAGTCTTGGTGCCGGTGCCGCTGCACGCCAAACGGCTGCGGGAGCGGGGCTACAATCAAGCCAAACTGCTGGCCAGAGAGATGAGCAAGCTCAGCGGACTACCGCTGGTAGATGGCTGCCTCATCCGGAAAACAGAGGCGCCCCCCCAGGCCAGAGCTGAAACGGTGGTTGAACGGCGCCATAACGTCGCCAATGCCTTCTCCTACCGCCGTCAGAGGCTTAAAGATAAGCCGATCCTGCTCATTAATGATGTCGCCACCTCCGGGGCGACCCTTGATGCCTGCGCCAGGGCAGCTAAGGCTGGCGGGGCTAGCTCAGTATGGGGGGCAGTGCTCGCCAGGGAGATCTAAAGGAGTAAGCGTATGGAGTTACAGGTAACCGGTAAGAATGTAAAGATAACCCCTACTGTGCGGCGCTATATTGAGCGCAAGGTAGACAAGCTCAGCCGCCACCTGCCCGGCATTATCGAAGCCATAGTGGAAGTCACCGAAGAAAAGACCCAGTCCGTGGCGCACCGCTTTGTTGCCCAGATAACCCTAGATAGCCACGGCACCATCCTGCGCGGCGAGGAGAGGGGGGATGACCTGCTGGCGGCTATTGATAAGGTGGTGGCAACCATGGACCGGCAGATTGAGCACCACAAGGGGAAGCTATATAAAAAGGGGCGGGGTAGCTCCCTGGCCCGAACCGAATTTCAGCCCGAATTAGAGACCACAGCACCGTCCCAAAGGGTAACCAAAATCAAGCGCTTTGCCGTCAAGCCAATGTCAGTGGACGAAGCCATTGACCAGATGGAACTGCTGGGGCATGACTTCTTTTTGTTTCTTAATGCTGAGACCGATTCACTCAACCTACTCTACCGGCGCAAGGATGGCAACTACGGCCTGATTGAACCCGAGTTGGATTAAAATACCCATTGCTTTTTCGTGGTATAATATAGCCAATGAGAAAGAATCTGTTTTTATATCTCACTCTGGCCTGCTTTTTTAGCCTTATTGTCATATTTGTGGTTGATGGCTATTTGGGTGTCTACGACACCCTCTATGTTACCAGTGGTGAGCGTGAGGAAGAGATAGAAGCTGATTTCTGGCTACGCCAGGAATGGTCCTGGGAAACCGGGGTAAACTGGGGAGAGAATGTATTCCTAGAATATGAAGTGGCTAACCACCTGTTTTCCGACTATAACGCCGATATTACCGCCTCGGTATGGCGTGGCCAGGAAAAGATCAGTGATTTGGGCACACAACCAGTCGTGATAGACCCCTTCGACAAGGCAGAGGTGGAGTGGCTGGTAGATTCCACCGAGCTTCTCCCCGACCCCCCTGAGCAATACTATCAATATTCCATAATTATCAAAAGGGGAGAGATAGAAAGAAAGATAATTGTTAACATACACCCGATCTCATACCCACCGCAACCGGAATTAGTCCCGTATAGATAATCGGAGAGTTTAAAATGAAGATAGAATACATCTTATTTGGTTTTGGTATTTTGCTCTGCCTGGCTGGCATTGGCTACCTGGCCGCGGAATACGTGAAGTATCTCTCCGAGGCAGGTAGACTGGTCTCCCTGCTACTGACCGTGGGTATGTTTGGTTTTCTGGGCAAATACTTTGAGGAACTGGGGTGGTAAATAGATGGCAGCGACCGTCGCCGTATTAGGCACACTAGTTTTCATCGGCTGGCTTATTTACCGGGCGGTAAGCAGCAAACCGATTAAGGCACACATCATTGCCTACGGGGTAGCTTGCGTCACCGGTGTCTTTACCCTGGCCTACTTTTTGAGCATGGATATCCCGCAGTTAATCAAGATACTGGTCAGTATTCTATTGGGGCTGTTGCTAATAGTTTTTGCCGCCTATCTGCAGCGCCACCGCCTGCTGAAGTCCTAGTTATGTAAACCATGGGCTCCAAACTGCGCTATGCTACTTTCAGAACCAATATGGGCTGGGTAGGAGTATTAGGCTCAAGTTCTGGACTATTGGCCACCACCCTGCCCCAGCCATCTGCTCAGAAAGCCCGCCAGCAGCTGGGCGATGGCGTAACTTTTGCCAGCTGGTCTCCCAATTCATTTAAAGACCTGACAGGGCGACTCAGCGCCTATTTTTACGGCGCCGGGGTGAGCTTTCCCGACAAGCTTGACCTGTCCCACGCCACCCCCTTTCAGCGCGAGGTATGGGCGATAACCAGACTTATCCCCTACGGTGAGACCAGGAGCTATAACTGGGTGGCGGAGCAAATAGGCAAACCGGAAGCACTGCGGGCAGTGGGACAGGCCTTAGGCAAAAACCCGCTGCCGATTATAATCCCCTGCCACCGGGTCGTCGCCACCAGTGGCTGGCTGGGAGGCTTCAGTGGCGGGGCTGAGATGAAGCAGCGCCTGCTTTCTCTGGAAGCCACCGGCAAAAAGCACTGAACCAGTTACCTCTGTCAGTAAAAAGGGCGGACCTCACCTAAAAGTATTTAACACTTCTTCTCACTAAATTTTGTGGAAACTGTATACCCTTTTGCCCTTCTTTGATAGCTGAAACAAGCCCCTACCGGTTATCTTAAATATTATCTCGTTTTCGTCTTTCATATGATGATCATTAAAAGAGAGAATGCCTCCCGGTTTCAATATCCGGTATAACTCAGCCAATACTTCACCCGGTTTAGCCAGCATGTGAAAGGTGTCGTAGAGCAGAACTACGTCCACGCGCCGGTCAGGCAGTCCGGTAGCGCAGTCGGAAAGGATTATATCAATATTGGTCAATTTCTTTCGGGCAGCCCGGCTCTGCACCATCCGAAGCGCCAGCGGGTGCATATCCAAGGCATAAACTTTTCCCACTTCCCCAACCATCTGCGCGGCGGGAATGGTATACCCACCAGGACCACAACCGTAATCCAAGACACAGAAGCCGGGCTCGATGTCAACTTCTTTCAATATCTCTTCCCGAGGCCGAAGAAAATCGCGCACCTTAAACCAAAGCGTCATAAATCTAAAAGTAAGGTTACTCATTGGCTTAGCTATAGCCATCTCTCTAATCAGTCTGGTTACTATCCTTGTAATTCTATCTTGATGCCCTTCTCCCCCACCACCTCCACCAGACGCTTATGTAGTTCGGGACGGTATTCAATCGTCAGGTTAGGCAGCTTGAGAGTAAAGACCTTTTCCTCATTGGTGATACGTAGGCTTACTTCATCATAGCCCGGGAAGTCTTTCAGAATATTAATCAATTTGTTAAGATAGGTAACATCGTTCTCGGCATTGCTGGTCTGAGTGAGATTGATCACCAGTCGGCGACCCTTAATCGGAGCGACAACTGTTTCCTTAGCTACTTCCTCAGTCACTTTTCTAGTCACCTTCTTAGTTGCCTCGGGCAGTTCCGCCGGTGGCGGAACTGCTTCCGGTTCACCTGTAACTACCTCCGGCTGGTACTGACGAACCTGGTCGCAGTTTATCTGCACCCGCTCTTCCCTCACCCTCACCCGGCCGCCGACTTCCAGAATATTGCCCTCCTGCCACAATTCTTTGGTATCGGCAAAGATTTTGGGCCAGACCACAATCTCAATGCTGCCGCTGAGGTCTTCCAGAATGGCACTGACGAAGGGCTTTTGCTCACGGGTAAACAGGTGATGGGCCGAGACCACCAGCCCGGCGACAACCACCGTTTGTCCGGCCAGCTCGGCATCAATCTGACCGCACAGGGTGGTCTCCGAGCCTATTTTATCGGCAAAGGCGCTGAAGGGGTGCTCCGAAATGTAGGCCCCCATCAGCTCCTTTTCCCAGGCAAGTTTCTCTTTAAGGGAGATTTCAGCGGTGCTTAAATCAAGGCTGGGTATCGGCACCGGCATTTTCTCACCCCAGAGGTCAAACATGGTCGACTGACCAGTCTGCCTGAGCTGCTGCTGACGTTGCGCCAGCGACAGGATGTTGTTCGTGTTCTGGAGCAGCGCACCACGGTCGCCCAGAGAGTCGAAGGCGCCGACCTTAATCAGGCTCTCCAGCACCCGCTTGTTTAACCCGCTCAGGTCACTACGCCGGCAGAGGTCCTCAACGGACTTATACTCGCCCCTCTTCTCCCGTTCGGCGATAACCGGCGCTACCGCGCCAGAGCCGACATTCTTAATCGCAGTCAGCCCGAAACGAATCGCCGGGGTTTCTTTGCCATCCTTCTCAATAGTAAAGTTGGCCTGGCTGCGGTTTATATCCGGGGGTAATATCTCAATCCCCAGACGCCGGCATTCGGCCACAGCGCTGGCTACCTTCTCTGACTGTTCGGCATGGGTAATCAGAAAGGCATTCATATACTCGGCGGGAAAGTTGGCCTTGAGATAGGCGGTCTGATAGGCGATAAGGGCATAGCTGAAACTGTGCGCCTTATTGAAGGCATAGCCGGCAAAGGGCTCAATGAGAGCAAAGACAGCACCGGCGACCTCAGCCGAGAAGCCGTTCTTCCCGGCGCCGGCAATAAAATTACGCTTCTCTTTCTTCATAACCTCGGCAATCTTCTTGCCCATCGCCTTGCGGAAGATATCCGCCTGCCCCAGACTGTAACCAGCCAGCGTCTGGACGATAAATAGCACCTGGTCCTGATATACAATCACCCCGTAGGTCTCTTCCAGAATACTGGCCAGTGCCGGGTGGGGATAGCGGATGGGCGCCCGGCCGTGCTTGGCGTCGATGAAGGTGGGGATATGCTCCATCGGTCCGGGGCGATAGAGGGCGACCATAGCGGCAATATCACTGAAGGTGGTCGGTTTAAGCTCCCTGATGTAACGGCGCATGCCGGCTCCCTCCAGCTGGAACACCCCGGCCGTCTCCCCGGAGGAGAGCAGGTCAAAGGTATTGGTATCATCCAGCGGGATACGGTGCAGGTCAATCTCAACACCGCGGTTCTGTTGAATAATCTCCCTGGCTTTGCCCAGAATGCTGAGGTTGGCCAAGCCGAGGAAGTCCATTTTGAGCAGCCCGATGCGGGCGATGTCTTCCATGGCGAACTGAGTCATGACCACTGACTCATCATTGCCCTTGCTCGCCCGCTGCAGAGGGACAAATTGGGTGAGCGCCTCTTTGGAGATGACGACACCGGCGGCATGAGTGCTGGCATGGCGTGAAATACCCTCAATTCTCTTGGCAGAGTCAATCAGGTGACGAATGCTAGTATCCTCATAGTAGATATTCTTCAATTCCGCATTCTCCTCCAGGGCCTGGGACAGGGTCATATGAGGGATAAAGGGCACCAGCCGGGCAACACGGTCAACAAAGCTGTAAGGCATACCCAGCGCCCGACCGACATCGCGCAGGGCAGCGCGGGCACCCAGCGTGCCGAAGGTAATAATCTGGGCAACATGGTCCTGCCCGTATTTCCGGGAGACATAGGCGATAACCTCGTCACGGCGGTCATCCTGAAAGTCTAGATCAATATCGGGAAGTTCCCGGCGCTCCAGATTGAGAAAGCGCTCAAAGACAAGCCGGTTTTCAATCGGGTCAACCTCAGTGATACCCAGACAGTGCAGGGCGATGCTGGCGGCGGCGCTGCCCCTGACCCCGAACAGGATGTCGTGCTCCTTAGCAAACGAAATGATATCCCAGACGACCAGGAAATAATTGGCAAAATTGGTCTTTTTGATTACCTCCAGCTCATAGTCCAGCCGCTTCTTTATCTCCGGAGTGGGCTGGGGGTAGTGCTGACGCAGGCCCTGATAGCAAAGGTCAGCCAGAAACTGGTCAGCTAATTTATCTTCGGGCAGCTCTATCTCGGGGAGATAGAGACGGCCAAACTCAAGCTCCAGATTACACATTTCAGCAATGCGCTCGGTGTTCTCCAAAGCCCGGGGAAGGTCATGGTAAAGCTCCGCCATCTCCTCTGGGCTCCTCAGGTAGAAGAAATCACCGGCCATCTTCACCCGCTTTTCGTCATAAATAGAAGAATTGGTGCCAATACAGAGCAGCAGGTCATGAGTAAGGGCATCCTCCTGATTGATATAGTGGACATCATTGGTGGCCACCAGCGGGATATTCAGCTCACCACCCAGCTCAATCAGCGCCTGATTTATCTGCTCCAGCTCAAATATGGGGTGCCTCAGTATCTCGAAATAAAAATCAGTAAAAGTCTGCTGATACCATAAGGCAGCCTGCTTGGCTTCCTGGGGACGCCCCTGCAGAATGAGCCGGGGCACCTCACCACTGGGGCAGGCGGAGAGGGCAACCAGCCCCTGGTGATACTGCTCCAGAAGTTCTTTATCTACCCTGGGCTTGTAATAGAAACCTTCAAGGTGGGCTTTAGTGGTGAGCTGGATTAAATTGCGGTAGCCAGTTTCGTCCTTGGCGAGCAGAATAAGGTGGTAGTTTTTATCGCCCGGCTCCCGGGTAAAGCGATCCGTGGGGGCGATATAAACCTCACAGCCGATAATAGGCTTTATACCGGCTTCCCGGGCGGCCAGATAGAACTGGATGACGCCGTACATCGCTCCGTGGTCGGTTATTGCCAGGCTGCCCATCCCCAGCTCTTTGGCCCGCCCCACCAGCCGGGGAATGCGGCACATACCATCAAGCAGACTGTATTCAGTATGAACATGGAGATGGGTAAACATCTACTCTCCCCGGCCCGGCGTTTCCGTAATTATAGCACAGGGCCAGTTTGGTGGGGTATTATTTTCAACTTTGAAAGTGTAAAATTTGGGGTGGGGGTAAGACTTGAAATTTTTGGCTACACTAGCCCGCGGGGTATGTATCCTATGCCTGCCAGTACTGCTACTGACCGCCAGCCTGGGTGGGGTGGTGAACAGCCTCTGGCTCTATCCCCACAGCCCGGAGAAATATCAGGTTAAAGAGGACCTAACTGAGGCCGGGCTGAAGCTGTCCGATGCTGAGCTGGAAGGGATATACGCCGGGCTGATTGACTATTTTAACTCGGCGGAAGAATATATTGACCTCACCGTCATTCAGGACAACAATGAAATTCCCCTGTTTACCCCAGAGGAAATTATTCATTTTAGCGATGTCAAGCGGCTAATCCGGCTGGACTACTGGCTCTTACTGGGAACGCTGATTTACGCCCTCGCCTACGCCGGGGTCTATCTCTTCTGGCGTAAAGACCGCCGCCAGCTGGCCTGGGGGGTGGTGGGTGGCAGCAGCCTTACCCTGCTGCTCATTTTAGGTCTAATACTATTAAACACCCTCACCGGCTTCCGCCACCTTTTCTACCAGTTCCACCTTATTTTCTTCACCAACCCCTACTGGTCAGCCCAAGGCTACATGCTTTTGCTCTTCCCGGAGTCTTTCTTCCGCTACACCGCCCTGCTCTGTGCCCTGAGCATAGTAGTGGTAGCCATAATTTTAGGCGGGATGGGTGGAGGGTATTTGGTATTTAAGCAAAAAGCAGACACTAATTAGGCTAAACCCGCTTCCAGCCCCTTAACCCTTCTGGAGGGCGACATCAAACCTGCAATGCCACTGATGTCGTGTCCCCTTTTGACCGTTCGGCGAGGGGGGAGTATACTATTCGGCTAAAGGGGAACTATTCATATGGAGACCAAGCAGCTAGCCGACAAGTTAGTCTCGTGGATAAGGCATAAAGTAGCCACGGCGGGGTGCAAGGGGATAGTGTTTGGCTTGAGCGGTGGGCTCGATTCTTCGGTACTAGCCGTGCTCTGCCAGCGTGCCCTGCCCCGGAACACACTGGGGGTGATTATGCCCTGCCACAGTAGCCAGGAGGATGTGGCGCATGCCCATCAGGTGGCTGACAAGTTCGCCATTCCGACCCAGACCGTGGCTCTGGACAGCATCTTTGATAGCCTGCTTGAGATTCTGCCTACTAAAAGCACCGAGCCGGCCATCAGCCAGCTGGCTAAGGGCAATCTTAAAGCCAGACTGAGGATGCTCGTTCTTTACTACCTAGCCAACCAGCTTAAATATCTGGTTATTGGCGCCAGTAATCGAAGCGAGCTCGCCATCGGCTACTTTACCAAACACGGGGATGGCGCTGTTGATATCCTGCCTTTAGGCAACCTGGTCAAAGGACGGGTGAGGGAACTGGCTCGCTTTCTGGGTACCCCCGAAGTGATTATTGACAAGCCCCCCTCCGCCGGGCTGTGGGAGGGGCAAAGCGATGAGGCTGAACTAGGGCTAAGCTATGAGGAGCTTGACTGCTATCTGTTCAGTGGCGAAGCCAGTGAGGCAGTCAGGAAAAAGATTGAGGCGATGATAGCCTCCAGTAACCACAAGCGCCTGCCACCGCAAGTGCCTGATTTTAGCGCCTAGTCGGCCAATCGGGTACGAAATCACCCCAAAATTCGTCCTCAATTATATCCTTCTGGTCTGGACATCTCTCATATTGTTTCAACTAACTATCTGTGTTATGATATATGCAGACGAGTATGACCACTGAAAAAGAGAAAGCGCTCGAGTTAGCTATTGACCACATTGAAAAACGGTTTGGTGAAGGCTCGATCGTGAAGCTGGGGAAGATGACCACAGCGATAGCGGTGGAGGCTATCCCCACTGGAGCACTGTCACTGGACCGAGCGTTAGGTGTGGGCGGCATACCCCGAGGGCGGATGACCGAAATCTTCGGACCGGAATCTTCCGGGAAAACCACCCTGGGACAGCACATCATTGCCGAAGCACAGAAGCAGGGCGGCACCGCCGCCTATATTGATGTCGAGCACTGCTTCGACCCTACCTATGCTGGCCATTGCGGGATAAACGTTGATGACCTGCTCGTCTCCCAGCCCGACACCGGAGAGCAGGCTCTAGAGATTACCGAGGCACTGGTCAGAAGCGGGGCGGTTGATGTGATTGTGGTTGATAGTGTCGCCGCCTTGGTCCCCCGGGCTGAAATTGAGGGGGAAATGGGAGATGCTCACGTTGGCTTACAAGCCCGCCTTATGTCACAAGCACTAAGAAAGCTGGCGGCCGCCGTTGGCAAGTCAGGAACAGCGGTAGTATTTATCAACCAGCTGAGAGAAAAGGTCGGTATTATCTTCGGTAATCCGGAAGTGACACCGGGTGGGCGGGCTCTCAAATTCTATAGCTCAGTAAGGATAGACCTGAGGCGTGTTGATACTATCAAGCAGGGTGATACTGCCATCGGCAGCCATATCAGAGCCAGGGTGGTCAAGAATAAGGTGGCACCCCCATTCCGCAGCGCTGAGTTTGACATCATGTTTGCCTACGGGATAAGCCAGGAGGGCAACCTTATTGACCTGGGAGTACAACTCGGGGTAGTGAAGAAAGCTGGCGCTTTTTTCTCCTATGGTGATGTTCGTCTGGGGCAAGGCAGGGAGAGTGCTAAGCAATACTTGAGTCAGCAACCGGAACTTGCCCAGCAACTGGAACAGGAGATCAGAGCCTCAGCCAACACTAACCCAGCTCCACAAAGTGGAGATTGACTTTAAACCAGTTTAAACAAATGAATAGGCGTAACTAAGGCTAAGGCTGAGGCTTAGGCGTCAGCCTTAGTTGTTTAAAAGGGGATAACAGGTTAATGAGTAAAGTAACTGCCATCCGTGCCGGGAGGGGTCAGGGCAAGCGGGTCAACCTGTTTCTGGACGGCCGTTTTGCCTTCAGCCTCCAAGCTGAGCTGGCGGCAAAAGAAGAGCTAAAGGTCGGTCAGGAGCTATCGCCTCATCAGGTCAAGGCATTAACCGGCTCGGACAACTACCAGCGCGGCTATGATGCCGCTACCCGCTATCTTAGCTACCGACCCCGAAGTGAAGCCGAGCTAAAAGAACAGCTTTGCCGGCGTGGTTTTGATAATGACTGCATTGAGGCAGTAACGACCAAACTAAAGGAACAGGGACTGGTCGATGATCTGGCTTTTGCCCAATTCTGGAGGGATAACCGGCAGTCATTCAGCCCGCGCAGCCAGTGGTTGACCCGGCGAGAGCTGAGACAAAAAGGGATAGCCGAAGAGGTTATGAATCAGGTAGTGGCGACCATTGACGACAGCGATAGTGCCTATCGCGCCGCCCTGGGCAAGGCTCGCCGTCTATCCGGCTATGATTACCCGCAATTCCGTCAGCGGCTAGGTAGCTTTCTCCGGCGACGCGGCTTTAATTATGCAGTGATAAATCACACCGTAGCCCAAATGTGGACGGAGGAGGGGGATAGAACGAACTAACCAGATATAGCCCGCCTTTAACCAGAAGGCTATAGCGAAAGGAGATGCAATATGGTCTTAAACGTATTTGTTTATTTTTCCAGTTTTGTTATCGGTTTAGTGCTGGGGGGTTTAGCTGTTTTTCTTATCCGACAGCTATTCATGAACCGCCAGATACGGCTTACCCAGCGGAAAGCGGTAAGAGCCCTGGCGGAAGCCCGAAATGAAGCCAAAAAAATACTCAATGACGCCAAGGGAGAAGCCGACAAAACCAAGGTAGCCTCTGACGCCGAATACAAGGAGCGGCGCAGTGAGCTCCAGAATCTGGAAAACCGCCTGACCCAGAAGACGGAAAGTGTGGACCGCAAGCTGGAAGCCCTGGAGAACCGTGACCGCAATCTAGCCAACAAAGAAAAGGGGATAGATACGCTACGGGCTCACCTAGAAGAGGCCAGAAGCAAGCAACTGCAACAGCTAGAGCTGATTTCGGGTATGTCCAGTGCCGAGGCGAAGCAGTCTCTTCTGGAGAACATAGAAATCGAGCTGCGCGATGAAGCCACCCGGCGTATCCGGGAATGGGAAGCCGAGCTAAAAGAAGAGACCAATAAGAAAACCCAGGAGATTTTGTGTCTGGCTATCCAGCGTGCCGCCTCCGAAATCGTATCCGAGACTACGGTGGCGGTTGTCCCGCTGCCCAGCGATGAGATGAAGGGACGGCTTATCGGCAGAGAGGGGCGTAACATCAGGGCTCTGGAGCAGGCAACCGGGGTTGACCTGATTATTGACGATACCCCCGAAGCGGTTACCCTGTCCAGCTTTGACCCGGTGCGCCGCGAAATTGCTCGCCTGGCACTATCCAAGCTCATTCTGGACGGACGTATTCACCCCGCCCGTATTGAAGAAGTCGTCGCCAAGACCAAAGAAGAGGTGGACGCGACCATCTACACTGCCGGCGAACAGGCCGCCTACCAGGTAGGCGTGCCCGGGCTGCGCCCTGAGCTAATCAAGCTTCTAGGACGGCTTAAGTACCGCACCAGCTATGGGCAGAATGTCCTCGCCCACAGCATTGAGGTGTCCCATCTCGCCGGTATGATTGCCACCGAGCTGGGCGCCAACGTTGCCCTAGCCAAGCGAGCCGGACTCCTGCACGATATTGGCAAGGCGGTTGACCGCGAGGTAGAGGGTACTCACGCCGCCATCGGGGCTGACCTGGTCAAGCAATGGGATAAAGCACCGGAGGTAGTCCAAGGTACTGCCGAGCATCACCTGGAAACAGAAACGACCAGCATCTGGGGCTACATCATCTCGGCGGCTGATGCCATCAGCGGTGCCCGGCCGGGTGCCCGGCGGGAATCGCTGGAGAGCTACCTAAAGCGGTTGAAGGCGCTGGAGGACATCGCCAATAGCTTCAAGGGAGTGGAGAAATCTTATGCTATCCAGGCCGGTCGCGAAATCCGCATTCTGGTCAAGCCGGAGGAGATTGATGACCTGGGTGCGATGAGGCTGGCGCGAGATATCGTCAAGCAAGTAGAGGGAAGCCTGGATTATCCCGGGCAAATAAAGGTCACCGTGCTGAGAGAGACCAGGGCGGTGGACTACGCTAAGTAGGCAAAGACAGTGTTGGTACTAGCCATCGGTGACATAATCGGACGTCCGGGGCGCCGGGCAACCAGAGAGCTTCTGCCCGAATTAAAGCAGGAACTCGGCTTGGACCTGGTTATCGCTAATGCCGAGAATACCGCCGGCGGGCTGGGGTTAACGCCGGCCACCGCCGACGAACTGTTTGCCACCGGCGTTGATGTGCTGACCTCGGGAAACCACATCTGGGCCCAGAAAGAGATTTTTCCCTATCTTGAGGGGAAATTGCCTATCCTGCGACCGCTGAACTACCCACCGAGAGTACCAGGTAGAGGCTATCTCGTTATCAAGCAGACGATGATAGTTAATCTAATCGGCCGGACCTTTATGGGTGACTTTGACTGCCCCTTCCGAGCCATGGATAAACTGCTGGCTGAGGTCAAACCCAAGCCAGCGGTTATCATTATTGATTTCCACGCTGAGGCAACCTCGGAAAAGATAGCCCTGGGGCGCTATCTTGACGGCAGAGTCAGTGCCGTGCTTGGCACCCATACCCATGTCGGCACCATTGATGCCCACCTGCTACCCAAAGGCACGGCTTATGTCACCGATATCGGTATGACTGGCCCGATGGACTCAGTTATCGGTGATGATACCAAATCGGTAATCCACCACTTCCTAACCATGTTACCCCACCACCTGTCGGTAGGCAAAGGCAAGACCGAATTTAACGCCATTCTGATCAAGATAGACGAAGCCAGCGGCAAAGCAACCGGCATCGAGCGAATCTACCGTGAGGTAGCCTAATCGTGTCCAAGATAGACCTCCATATCCATTCCACAGCTTCTGACGGGAGATTTAGCCCAGCTGAAATTGTGGCTAAATCGGTAGAACGTGGTTTGAGCGTTATCGCCATTACCGACCATGACACGGTAAACGGTATCGCCCCCGCCCTGCTCGCCGCCCAAGCCTTCCCTGAGCTAAGGGTTATCCCCGGCGTCGAGATTAACACCGATGTCCCCAACGGTGAAGCCCATGTCCTCGGCTATTTTATCGACTATACCAACCGCCGGCTAAATGAGACCCTGGAGAGACTTCGCCACTCCCGGCGAGAACGGGCGCAGGGAATGATCGCCAAGCTGAAAGACCTGGGGGTTCACCTTGACTGGCAGCGAGTCCAGGAAATCGCCGCCGATGGTGCTATCGGACGCCCCCACCTTGCCCAAGCCCTGCTCGAAAAGGGCTATATTAACACCATCAAGGAAGCGTTTATTAACTATATCGGTCGGGGCGGACCAGCCTATGTGGAACGGGCCAAGATAACCCCGGCCGAAGCAGTCGAACTGGTATTACAAGCCAGCGGCTTGCCCGTGCTGGGCCACCCGCTGACCATTGATGACCCGGAGACAATGACGGCCGAGCTGAAGAAAGTGGGGCTGGTCGGCATTGAGGTATACTACAATAACTACGACACAGACAAAATAGCCCGGCTACTCAGCCTGGCTAATCAGCATAATCTTACCGTTACCGGTGGCAGCGATTACCACGGACTGGATGAGAGCAACGAGACCATGCTAGGCGGGATGGAGGTACCGCCAAATGCCGCCGAAACACTGATTGCGCTGGCTAAGAAACAGGCCATAAAGCCAGCTAAATAGGGGGGAGCCTACGGGTACTTCTATCTTATTAATTCTGGCTGCCTATCTCCTGGGTTCAGCGCCACTCGCCTATCTAGTGGCCAATTGGTCACGGGGGATAGACCTGAGGCAACTCGGTAGCGGCAACATCGGCGCTTCTAATCTATGGGTGTCAGTCTCAAAATGGGCTGCCCTTACCGTCGGCTTTTTCGATGTAGTTAAGGGAATACTAGTAGTATGGGTAGCCCAACTGCTCGGTCTCGGCATCGCCGAGCAGATAACGGTGGGGGTGGCGGCAGTTGCCGGCCACAACTGGTCAGTATTTCTACGCTTCAGCGGCGGCAGGGGGCTTCTCACCACCATGGGCATTGTTCTCTTTTTGATGCCGTGGGGAGTGGTCTCGTTTCTCGCCATAGCCTCGATTAGCTTCTTCACCAAGGACTCTCCCCTACCAGTACTGGGCGGCGTAATCACCCTGCCCCTGGTCGGCTGGCTTTCCGGGGAACCCCTCGCCATCACCCTGGGCCTTACCGCCATGGTAATCATCCTGGTCATCAGGCGGCTAACCGCCCCCCGAACCCCGCTGACCGCCTCAGTGAGTGGGGGGCAGCTATTTATCAACCGCCTGCTTTTTGACCGTGACATCAGGGGCCGAAGGGCCTGGGTGCACCGCCCTCCGCCCAGCCAATCAAGTTATAAAGAGAAGGGTTGATGATAGTATTATGAAATGTGCCACTCACCCGCATGTTGAGACCAACCTTACCTGCGCCAAGTGCGGCAAGCCGATATGCCCCAAGTGCATGGTGCAGACACCGGTGGGGGCACGCTGCCCGGACTGCGCCCAGCTACACAAGCTGCCCACCTACCGTGTTTCCACGCCATACTACCTGAGAGCAATCGGCGCCGGACTGGGGGTGGCTATCATCTGCGGCGCTCTCTGGGGAATAGTAGCCAGAATAATCCCTTTCCTCTACATAAATTTACTGCTGGTGCCGGTGGTGGGCTACGCCATCGGCGAAGTCATCAGCCTCTCGGTCAACCGCAAGCGCGGCGCCGGCTTAGCTATTGTGGCCAGCCTGCTGGTGATAGTAAGCTACCTGCTCAGTATCTTTTTACCCTGGGGGTTAAACTTCCACTTCCTTGATTTGCTTGCCCTGGCTCTGGGTATCTTTGTGGCCATTACCCGCCTGCGCTGAGTTAATAAACAGGGAGGTAACCGTGTCCGCGGTTAGCGTTAGCTATGTAGGCATCCCGGGATACGTGATTTTCTGGGCATTATTCGCCCTCGCCCTGGGATTGTTCTCCCGGCGGGTCTACTTCCTCTTTCGCCTTATTCGCCTGGGCAGGGCGGAAAACCGCCGGGATAATATGGGGCACCGCCTGACGTCAGTGCTCACCCAGACCCTCTGGCAGTGGTGCAGTCTGAAAAACGTCAGCCTGCGCCCGCCCGACCTGGCCGGAATGGGACACGCCCTTTTGTTCTTTGGTTTCAGCCTATTTTTTATCGGCTATATTATCTTTATCGGCCTGGCCGGCGGGTTCGGTCTAGCCCCGATAATCGCCGGCACCACCTTTGAGCTGGTCTATTCATCGGTGCTGGACCTGGCCGCCCTGCTGGTCGTCATAGCCATAACCTGGGCCGCCATCCGACGGTATTTGCTCAAACCGGCCCGGCTGAAAGAGGAGACCACCGCCGAAGCCGGCATTATCCTGCTCCTGGTCTTCTCTCTGATGGTGCTCCATGTTCTTACCGAGGGCTTCAGCTACGCCGCGACCGGTATTTCCGGCTACCTGCCCCCGCTGGGCGTGGCTCTGGCCAAACTGCTGGCTGGAGCCGGTATATCGCCGGGCGCACTGGTGGCGTCATACCAAGGGGTGTGGTGGCTTCACTACGCCACTATCCTCGGTTTTCTAGTCTTCATCCCCTACTCGAAGCACCTTCACCTGCTCACTTCTTTCCCCAACATAGTCTTCCGAAATCTGGAGCCTAAGGGCGCCCTCAAGCCCATTGACCTGGAACAGGCTGAGACGCTGGGCGCAACTGGAATCCAGGACTTCACCTGGAAGGACCTGCTTGATTTATACACCTGCACCCGCTGCGGGCGGTGTCAGGACAACTGCCCGGCAACTACTAGCGGCAAAGCGCTTAACCCCAAGCAGGTAATCCAGAACATGAAGCAGCACCTGCTGGCGGCTGGCCCCGAGCTGCTCAAAGCCGGAGATTATTCGCCGCAGGCTATAACCGGCAGGGTGATTGCCGAGGACGAAATCTGGGCCTGTACCACC
>CP070693.1:992512-996313 GCA_020353235.1 Dehalococcoidia bacterium
CCGAGCCGAGATCAACCGTCGGATTACCGGCTACGCCGTTCCCGTTAGTGATACTGATCTTGGCGCTGCCAGCAGTAAGTGTGCGCCCTGCGAAGGTGTCCGTAGCGGTTTGGGTTAGCAGCCCGTTGGTGTTATATGCGGCAAGTGCCGCCAGAGTTGGGTCATAGGCTTGGACATCTGAACCAATAGCCACGCCGAGATTAGTACGTGCGCCCGAAGCGGTGCTAGCTCCGGTGCCCCCGTCAGCTACGGCGAGGTCGGTAATCCCTGTGATTAAGCCGCCAGTAATAGATACCGAAGTAGCATCTTGAGTAGCGATAGAGCCGAGACCCAGATTGGTACGTGCGCCCGAAGCAGTCGTAGAGCCGGTACCGCCAGATGCCAGTGGGAGAGCAGAGCCAAGAGTAAGTGACGTGAGGTGAGTCACTACGTCTACGACGTTAGTGCCGTTGTTGAACACCCACATGGTCTTGCCCGTAGGTACCGCAATGCCAGTACCGGCGGTGTTCTTTACCGTGATAGTGCCGTTAGTGCCGTTACTAATCACATAGACTTTTTCTATGGAAGGCACGACCAGATTGTACCCCGCAGTCGCTGTCCCCGTAAGGTTCAAGCGCATATTACGCGCAGTCTGCGAGGTATTAACGTCCGTGAGCGTCAGAGTGACATGGGCGTTGGAGAACGCCACATCGGCAGAACCGGTTATAGCTTCCTCTAGGGCCGTACCTAGGTTGGTGTTGGTTACGCTACCCCACGAGCCAGAGTTCTCGCCCGTTCCCATAAGTTGGAGTTTAAGGTTGGTGCTATACGTGCTCGCCATGCTCAGTTCCTATGTAGCTATTTCCGCCCAAACAACAGTGCTGCCGTCGTCTATCGTTTGCCAGTTAGCCGTGTTCCCGTCGTCCACTGCCTGCCAGTTGGGAGTTTGATTGTCATTTATCTCGCCCCAAACAAGCGGACTAGTAATTAATCCGACTCCTTGTACACCAGTAATTACGATTTGTGAATTACCCGTGGTGCTTACTGTACCTATAGCACCGGTTGCCGATACTGAGGTCGCAAATATAAATATTGGTATGGAAGCAGTCGCGATTCCTACGGCACCGGTGCCGGTTACGCCTGTAGCAGTGGCAGTGCCGCCTATCGAGAATGTCGGAGACCCCTCTACTGTAGTAGCTTGGACTCCAGAAAGAGACACGGATGCGTCCCCGGTCTGAGTCGTCGTCCCCACAGCGCCGGAAGCACTGACTCCAGTAACCGCAAAAGCTACAAAAATGCCTGTGGTAAGTGTGCCCGTTTCACCGGTTGCGTCAACACCGCTAAGGGTGACGTTAGCATCTCCGGTAATTTCCACGGGGGGTACTGCGCCATCTAGTATGGCGCTCGCCTCAACCCCACTTAACGATACAGATACATCTATCGAGGTCGCCACACTGCCGGTGGCACCTGTGCCGCTTACGCCCGTTAGTGTGGCGCTTCCATCTATCGCGCTAGTTAAAGTCCCCGTTTCGCCTGTAGCTTCTTCTCCCGTAACAGGCGCAGATGCCGCCGCCGTAGCAGTTACGGTTCCCTCTGTCCCTGCCGCAGATACTCCGGTTACTGTGACGGGCGTTAAAAGCGCTATAGTCAGTGTGCCAAGCGTGCCGCTGGCAGAGGCCCCTGTAATCGACGCGGACGCCGCTGCTTGTACGGTAACCGTACCTACGGAACCAGTGGCCGAAACCCCCGTAGGAAAAACGCGCTTGGCCGTGTCAATAGTAACGGACGATAGACCGGCGCTGGCAGCTACACCGGTAACCGACACTTCCGCATTCAGCGAACCGAGCGCTGAGAATGGGGCTGTAGAATACGGTGTATTGCCGAACAAGCAATCTCTCCCAAACTAAAACCGTTACATTATTTGAACGGTGGCCCCCCTACCCATACCACACTACTCTTACGTAAGCCACGTGTTACTGGTGTAACCCTATGAAGCCTGTAAGATGGGAACGCCACTACCGTACCCCGCACAGTATCCGGCTCATCCTCATCTTTGCTGGTCTTTATTTGTAACTTACCGCCTTGATATTCTTTAGGGTTCGTTAGGCTAAGAACCATGCTTAGTTTTCTAGGGACATCGGTGTTGTCGCCTGAATCAATATGCCAGTCGTAAAAGCTTTTGTCGTTGCTATTGTAGACCGTAAACTGCATATCCTCGACAAACCCAGTTAGATCAAAGCGATAGAACTGGGCGTTTAACTGCCGTGCTATGTATGCCATACGATCATAAAACCACGCGGTATCGTCGTTGAGCGATATCCAACCTACTTTTGAATCACGCATACCCTCCGGGTTGGCACCGCCCGCTAAAGTAGCAGAAAAAGTACTGAGGCCGTCGCAATACTTTTCTAGCGAGCTTAGTTCCTCATCCGTAAACCCGTTCTCCCACGTAACAAAGTTTAGGTTCTCCGCACGTGTCGGCGGCATATCGGTAAAATTATATATGGCCATGTCACTTGCGCCTATGAAGGTTGTCTTTGTAGATGCTCTGGTGCACCAAGCTACGGCGCGCTCTGAGCAGTTCGGTATTGGCTATCTCTTCCGGCGTCATTTTCCGACTACGAGATTTTGGCAGTAGCTCGTCTTTTTTGATTGGTATGACCTGCACGAGCGGTGTACCTGCGGGAAGTATTTCGGATGAGTTTTCTTTGTGCCAGACGAACGGAAAATTTATGTATTCCTGTTCGTAGTATGGGTGGTCAACAAACCCAGAAAAACAAGTAAATCGCGGCTCGACGCGGTTAAGTGGGGGTATAAACAACAGACTATAGTTAGGCGGAGTCTTAATCATCCAGTAGTTTAGAAACTTCATGGGTGGTTTAGGAAGTAATGGATTAGGCGCTTTCTCTGTACTTATTTGTTCAAAGGTATGCGTTTCGACCATAGGTTTGTGAAATTTCCACTCGAAACTTACGCCCGAAGCATCTTCATTTGTTTGGAAGTGCACATCAGCCGCGAGCGGTATAATATAGCCTACGCACAAAGCATCCAAGAACGGCATACAGCGTTTAATCGTAGACGTGTTAAATCCTTGGTTGCCCAACTTAGGCGGCAGCGCCTTAAACCAATCCGGGATATCTTTTTTGGCCGCGAACGGGGCGGGTATAATCCCCCAGTCTTCTTCCGCACAAAGGAACTCGATTTCCTTTGCCTTAAACACACTCTTAAACATGGTAGCCCCTAATTTTGACCATTGCCTTCCTTATAGACAATGTTGCCTCTCTCGACTTCTACCATACATCTGTCAACTTCTTGCTGGCCACGTAGGATGTGGTCGTCATGCAGGTTTAGCTGCTCGTTGTTGTTGATCCAGTCTCTTTGGTATTGTGGCAGTTGGTCAAAGCACTCCATGACCACTACTAACCTGTTGTGATCTAGCCCCACGACACAACTACTTGCCCATCGGTACTGCCGGTACCAACTGTGACTGTAATCTGCTGATACGGCCAGACTTTCGCGGCGTTAGTGGCGTTAGTGCTAGCCACCGATCCCGGGTTACCTGCATTGCCAGAATTAAACGATCCCGGATTGCCCGGAGTAGCGCCTGTACCGTTGTTACCCGCAGTGCCAGCGTTACCTGCTGCGCCAGCATTTCCGGGAGCGCCAGCATTACCGTTTGTAGCTCCTGTGCCTGCGGCACCGGTATTGCCTGCGTTTCCGTTTGCACCGTTTTGACCGGGCCATGTGTTAGGCGCTGCACCTCCGGCAGTTGCACCGGTACCGGCAGCGCCCGTATTACCAGCGTTGCCGTTTGCGCCATTC
>CP070693.1:996413-1002897 GCA_020353235.1 Dehalococcoidia bacterium
GCTTGATGAATATAACGACATCATCTGGGCTACCCCCAAGATACAGGCCTCGTTCATCGGCTATGACGATAGCCATAAGCGGGGCATCTTAGTCAACTCAGCAGGTAGCTATATTGAGCAGGAGAGGGCGGATATCGCCCTCCGTGTGGCGGCCATCGCCGCTGATGATGGCGATGTCCAGCAGGCCGGCTTCAGTCTGGGCAGCCGGGGCGATTTCAGCCAGGTAAAGGGTCTGCACCAGAGAGTGGAACAGACGGCCGGGCGTGCCGTGGCACTGCTATCTGCCCCGCAGGTGAAGGGGGGAGAATATACAGTGGTGCTGGACCCGGTGCTGGCCGGTGTCTTCGTGCATGAAGCCTTTGGGCATCTCTCTGAAGCCGATTTTGTCTATGAGAACGAGCGGCTGCGCCAGATTATGACCTTAGGCAAAAAGTTCGGCGGTGAGCCGCTCAATATCGTTGATTCCGCGGTGATGCCCGGGCTAAGGGGCAGCTACAAGTATGATGATGAGGGAATGCCGGCAGGGAAGACCTATCTTATCAGGGAGGGCAGATTGGTTGGCCGGCTCCACTCCCGGGAGACCGCCGCCAAGATGGGCGAAAAACCGACCGGTAATGCCCGGGCGGTTAGCTACCGCTACCCGCCTATTGTCCGCATGACCAACACCTACATTGAGCCGGGGTCAGCCTCTTTTGGGGATATGATTGCCGGCATTAAAGAGGGGATATATGCCCGGAACTGGTATGGCGGCACCACCAGCATGGAGATGTTTACCTTCTCGGCGGGTGAAGCCTATATGATTCGCCAGGGAAAGCTGGCCGAGATGGTGCGGCCGGTGGTGCTCACCGGTAACGTGTTTCATACCCTGCATAACATAGATGCTATCGGTAATGACCTGGAGATGAATCAGGGGGGTGGCTGTGGTAAGGAAGAGCAGGCGCCCCTGCCGGTAGCCAATGGTAGCCCGCATATCCGGATTCGCCAGTGTCTGATTGGAGGCAGGTAGATGGAGGCGCTCCTAGCCAAGGCTAAAAAAGTGGCTGAGGAAGCCGAGGTATTTATTGTTTCCGTTGAGGAGACGCCGGTTCGGTTTGAGGCGAACCGCTTGAAGTATATTCAAAGCCGGCAGAGCACTAGTGTCGCCCTGCGCATTGTCCGGCAGGGCAGAATTGGCTATGCCACTACCACCGAGCCGGGTGATATCCAGAACCTGCTCAATATGGCCGTGGAGACTGCCCAGTTCGGCACCCCCGCCCGGTTTGAATTCCCACCGCTTACTGCCTACCCCAGGGTTGAGGTTTTCGACCCGGCGGTAGAATCAGTATCAATTGAGGCGATGATTAAGCTCGGCGAGGAGCTCATCGTCACCGTCAGCAAGCATACGCCGGATATTGTCTGTGAAGCCGAAGTAGCCCGGGCGGTAACCTCGGTTGCTCTCATCAATTCCCGTGGTAGCGAGGCAAAGTATAAAGAAAGCTCGTTCCATCTGGGTGTTGCCGGCAGCCTGATTCGGGATACCGATATGCTCTTTGTCGGTGAGAAGGAGAGCTCCGGCCACCCCATAACCGAGTCAAAGAAGATAACTGATGCCGTCATCCGGCAGCTTGAACTGGCCCAAAACAAGGCCACACTGCCCAGCCGGTCTTTGCCGGTGGTCTTCACCCCCCGCGGGGTAGCTAGTGCGCTGGTCCCCTCCCTGATGGCGGCGTTTAATGGCAAGACGGTTCTGGAGGGGGCTTCGCCTATCGGCAACCGGCTTGGTGATAAGGTTTTTGATGAGAGATTCTGCTTGGTAGATGATGCTACTCTAGACTATCGCCCCAGCAGCCGCCCCTGTGATGATGAGGGCGTAGTCAGCCAGCGCACTCCCCTCGTTGAGCAGGGGGTGGTAACCAGTTTTCTGTACGACCTGCAAACGGCGGCGCTGGCTAAAACGCAAAGCACCGGTAACGGTAGCCGGAGTGGCGGTAGGTTGCCATCGCCGGCACCGAATGCCTTTATCATCTCCCCCGGTGATACTACCTTTGCCGAAATGGTCGGTGATATCAAAGAAGGCTTGGTGGTGGAAATGCTGATGGGTGCCGAGCAGGGCAATGTTCTGGGTGGTGATTTCAGTGGCAATGTCCTTTTAGGTTACAAGGTGGAAAGTGGTAAAATAGTAGGTAGGGTTAAGGACACCATGGTTTTCGGGAACGTCTTCCGGCTGCTGAAGAATATGGCCGCTATTGGCAGCGAGAACAGATGGGTAGGTAGCCTTTTGCAGACCTCGCCTCTTTACTTCCCCCGTCTGGCGGTGGCGAGCAAGGGATAAGCTGTTTAGAGAGGCAGAGCAGATGAACCGTTTGGTTAAGATTTACGCCCGCCCCAAACTTAAGGCGCCCAACATGCTGGCGGCCTGGCCCGGGGTGAGTAATGTGGCCATCATTGTGGCCACCTATCTTCTGAAAAAGCTGGACTTCAAGAGACTGGGTAAGGTGGAGGCTTCATATTTCTTTGACCCCACCGGGGTGGTGGTGGAGAGTAATGTCATTGAAGCACCCCACTTTCCCCAGAGCGAGTTCTACTATTGGAAGAGCAAGGCGGGGGGGAGTGATTTGATATTATTCATCGGTGAAGCCCAGCCCGGTGCCAACGCTTATGAGCTGGCTAATTGTGTCCTTGATATCGGGGAGAAATTTGGCGCCCAGCGGGTATATACCTGTGCCGCTGCCCTGACCCGCATTCACCACTCGGAGTCGCCCGATGTCTGGGGGGTGGCCACCAGCCCGGCGGTGGCTGAAGATTTAAAGCGTTACAAGCTGGCGCAACGGGGTAACCTCCAGATTGCCGGGCTTAATGGCTTGCTGCTGGGGGTGGCCAAGGAGCGGGATATCAAGGGTATCTGCCTGCTGGGTGAGGTGCCCCTCTATACCACACGGGTGCAAAACCCGATGGCGGCGCTGGCTATCATCAAGGTGCTGACGCGAATGCTAGGCATTGAGGTTGACCTAGCTGAGCTGGCGCAGCAGGCCGGGGAAATCAAGGAGAAGATAAGGCAGTTAGCGGATAGAGCCATGGAGGACTATATCGACTACTTTACCGAGCCTATCTGGGAACACGGGGATGAGGAAGAGGAGGAGGGATGGAACTAGAACCGGGCTTATCGGCTGAGGAGGTTATCGCTGACCTGGGTGACAAGGTTAAGCCGTTGCTCGCTTCCGAGCTAATCGGGCTGTCCAACCTGAGTCCGGATGAGCTTAAACTTTTAGATAAGTTGTGGGTGACGATTGAGCCGAAGCGGCGGCGGCAGGTTGTTTACCGGCTGGTTGAGCTCGCTGAGGATAACTTTGAGCTTAACTTTGATGATATTTTCCGGTATTGCCTCAAAGACGGGGACAGCGAGATAAAATGCAAGGCGATTGAGGGACTGTGGGAAAGTGAAGAGCCCTCTCTGGTCAATCCCCTGATTGAGCTGCTGGAGCAGGATAGATCGGCCGATGTCCAGGCGATGGCAGCTAGTGCCCTGGGCAATTTCGCCATACTAGCGGAGCAGGAGAAGCTGCGTTCCTGCCACAAAGCCAAAATATGCCAGGCTTTGTTTGACATTATTGATGACCAGAACCGCACCATAGAGGTCAGGCGCCGTGCCCTGGAGGCAGCTGCCCCGTTAAGCCTGCCTGAGGTGAGTGAGGCAATTCGCCAGGCTTACCAGAGCCATAATCCTGAATTCAAGATCAGCGCTATCTATGCCATGGGCCGGAACTGTGACCCGGCCTGGCTACCGATACTGCTCAAGGAGTTAGCCAGCGCTGATGCCGAGATACGCTATGAAGCGGTGGTTGCCTGCGGTGAGCTGGGCAGGGAAGGGGCGGTAGCCCCGGCGACGAGGCTGGTCAATGACCCCGATACCGATGTGCGGCTGGCGGCAATTCAGGCACTGGGCAAAATCGGGGGCAGTGAAGCCAAGAACTGTCTGGAGGAGTGCCTGTATAACACCAGTGAGACAGTCCGTGAGACCGCCCGGCAGGCTCTTGCCGAGCTGGAGGCGTGGGAAAACCCACTTTCTGTTGTATAGTTGACATAAGGAGTTATTTTTGATGATTACCGGGCAGAAAGTGATGCTGCGAGATAAAAAATTAAGCGATGCCCGCAATGACTATAAGTGGAAGAAAGATGCTGAGCTGGCGCAGTTGGATGCGGCGCCACGGTTAACCAGCAGCTTTGCCCAGTTTCTGCTGAACTACGGCGCTAATTTACACCTTGCTCGTTCCACCAGCCGCCAGTTTGCCATTGAGACTAAAGAAGGCAAGCATATTGGCAACTGCGGCTTTTATGACATCAGCTACATCCGGGGCGAAGCCGAGCTGGGCGTCATGATTGGTGACCGCGATTACTGGGATAAGGGCTACGGCACCGATGCGGTAAACACCTTGGTGGATTACATCTTTCGGGAGACAAAGCTTAACCGCATCTACCTAAAGACACTGATTGGTAACTTCAGAGCCCAGCGCTGCTTTGAGAAGTGTGGCTTCAGTCGGTACGCAAAGTGGGAGAGGAACGGGTATAACTTTGTGCTGATGGAGATAAACCGTCGTCAGTGGCGAAAAGAGCAGCCGGAAAAGGCTTGATATTTTTATTACTCCCGGTGCGGCAGGCTGACCGTAGCCGTGCCGGATAGAGTTCTCTCCCCCCGCGGGTTCTCCATCCAGAGGCTACAGTCCACATGGCCCTTATCCGCCATAGTGTACCGCTTGATTACCTTGCCCCGACAGGTAAGGGTCTCCTCAGGGAAGTTCATCCCCTTGTAGCTGCAGTTCAGTTTGTTGAGAACGCCTTGTTCTCCTGTCCAGTCGCTTAAGAGCTGTCCCAGAAAGCTGAAAGCCAGCTGCCCCTGGACGATAATTCCGGGCAGCCCCCGGCTCCGGGCGAAGCCTTCATCAAAGTGGATGGGGTTGTGGTCACCGGAGACTTCGCCCCACATTACTAGCTGGTCGGTGGTCGGCTTTTTGACCAGGGGCGGTATTTCACTGCCGACGGCGATATCTTCGTAGTAGAGATGCTTCATTGGGCGATAAGTACCTGGCGGCACCGGGCCACCAGCTCCTGTCTTTGATTTTTATAGGTCAACTCAATGGTGAGGAAAACCACCGGGCGCTGGTCTTTGCCGGCGCGCTGGCGGATGTTGGCTAACTTGCTACTAACTTTTATCCGGTCGCCCGCCCTGACCGGCTGGTGGCACTCCAGCTCGGTGCTGCCGTGAAGGAGGGTAGGGAAGAGAGAGATTAGCTCGGGCAAAATCCGGGCAAAGCCCAGGGTGGGGATGAGGCTGGGTGGGGCGATGTCCTGCCACAACGGGTTGGGGTCGCCGATAACCAGGGCAAAGCTGGCTATCTTTGCCCTTTTAATTTCATATATCCCCACCGCCCGCTCCACCCCGATGCTCTCTTTCAGCACGGCAATAGCCTCTGTCATCGCTTACCTCAGCGTCACTGAACCAAGCCAGTTTAGCCTGCCCCAGCCTGAGGTGTCAAGGAAACACCCCTTGACGGCTGAGGCGGGCTGGGTTACATTTAACTCAAGCTGTCAAGGACTATGGGCTTAAGCGACCGATATGCTGAAATCCTGTACCAGATAGCCACCAGCAGGAATAGACTAAAGATAATCATGACACCGGTGGGGGCAATCTTCTGGTTTGGCTTTGGTGTCCTCATGGTGCTGGCTTCATTGTGGCTGGACAGGTTCTTGCCGATGTCATTAGGTTTGCCCAGTCCAGTCAATATATTTTCAGCAACGCCGGTATTGATAATGGGCGCAACCCCATCTCTTTGGGCGCTTTACCGCTTTATCAAGGCCAGAGGCACGCCGGTTCCCTTTAATCCCCCGCCGAGGCTGGTGACTGGTGGGATTTACTCGCGGGTTAGAAATCCAATGGTTCTGGGCTGGATTATAATGCTGATTGGCGTCGGGTTGCTGCTTAACTCAATTTCATTGATTTTTATCCTTACACCACTCTTCATGTTGTTAAACTTCGTTTATCTTAAAACTATTGAAGAGAAGGAGATGGAGAAAAAATTCGGTGAAGAATACCTCAAGTATAAACAAAACGTGCCGATGTTCTTCCCCAGATTGGGTAGCAAGTAAGGAGGTTTGAGTTTGAAGAGGGCAAATTACCTGCCCATAGAATGGCTGGGCGACCGGGTCAGAATTCTGGACCAGACAAAACTTCCCCGGCAAGAGGTCTATCTGGAGCTCAGCGATGCTCAGAGCATAGCCTCTGCTATCAAAGAATTAAAGGTCAGGGGGGCGCCCGCCATCGGGGTAATCGGCGCTTACGGCGTGGCGCTGGGCGCCCTGGGCATTGAGACCAGGGCTATTGCTGAATTCCGCAAGAAGCTGGGTGATGTGATTCAGACCATCACTGCCACCCGCCCCACCGCCCGCAACCTCTTCCGCATGCTGGAGCGCATGGAGCAGGTGGCTGACGCCGGCAGCAGTGTTGATGGGA
>CP070693.1:1002997-1007280 GCA_020353235.1 Dehalococcoidia bacterium
CAACCTAGCAAGGTGGCACTTAGGGCACAACCCCAACCACATCTGTCCAAGCATAGGGGTGCAGTCCAAGATAACTAAGTATTCGACTATAACTGGAATACATTACAGGAATTTTATATACCAAGATCTTTTGCCAACCCAGTAACAACTCTATCCATAATGTTAATTATCTCGTCCGTATCACTCTTAGTAATACATAGGGGAGGAGTTAAGAGAATAGTAGACTCAAAATCTCTGGCTAGTATTCCCTCGCTTTCTAGTTTCGCGAAAGCCCTGAAAGGGAACTTCACTTCTGGTGGAAAAAGTGCCTTTGTCTTTTTATCGGCTACCATCTCTACTCCGAGTAGTAACCCAATACCTCGAATATCTCCAACTATAGGATAATTGCTAAAGCGATCTTTAAGTCCTTCTAGCATATAGTTACCTTGCGTGGCCGAGTTTCCTACCAACTTTTCACGTTCGATGATAGCAATGTTTGCCAAAGCTCCCGCACATGAATTTGGATTTCCACCCCAGGTAGGGAAATTAATAAGGCCTAGTTCTTCCGAACTCTCAACTACCTTAGCTACTTTTGTAGTTGCTATTGCTCCAGCACAGGGAATATAGCCGCTGGTAATTCCTTTAGCAAAAGTCATTATGTCAGGAACAACATCCCAGTGGCTGCAGGCGAACCATTTTCCTGTGCGACCGAAGCCACAAATGACTTCATCGTTGATGAGGAGTACACCATATTTGTCACAAATGGTACGTACCATAGGCCAGTACTCTGGCGGAGGGACTGCAACATAATTAGAATGCGAAACTGTATCTCCTACAACGGCCGAGAAAGTCTCTGGATCCTCTGCCAATATGACCTTTTCAATCTCTTGGGCGCACAGCAGATCACAACTTGGATATGTCAACTTAAAATCACAACGATAGCAATACGGATTAGAAACACGTACTACCTGAGGCATTGCAGGTTCAAAGAAGGAAAGTGCATTTCTATAAACGCCGGTTAGGTTCATAGTTGCCCAAGTTGCTCCATGATATGAACCTCTTCTGGTAATAATTTTGTGCCTTCGGGGCTGTCCATTCAAAACGTGATATTGCTTTGCGATTTTCATCGCTGTTTCAACCGACTCAGAGCCCGAATTACAAAAAGATACCTTGGTAAGACCCCCCGGGGTAAGCTCGGCTAACTTCTCCGCGAGTTCAATCTCACGAAGATTGGCATATTCTGGAGCAGCAAAGGCCAATACCTCCATCTGTTTTTTTATTGCATCCCCTATTTCTGTTCGACCATGGCCAACAGCTCCATATTGCCATGCAGCAGCCCCATCTATGTAAGTATTTCCTTCTATATCAGTTACACGAATGCCCTCGCCCTTTACTAATATCTTGAGACGACCTACTTCCTGGTACCACTTCACTGACCTCATAGGCAAAAAAATATGTTTAAATACTTTCTCGCGCAGTTTTTCTATTTCGTTAGCATCCTTTTCCACTTTTTCCTCCTTTGGAACATTTTAGGTTCCTTTAAATTTTTTGTTGCGGTTACTGTTTTGGTACTATTCTAGCCCCCTCATGGCAATTGTCAATACTTCTGTGACGACGCCTCCCCAGGCTCACCCAGAGGCACCACGTTACGAAACGGGGCTTGCTAAAACAAAAAAACACAACATTCAAGCTGTGTCTTTAGTTTCTTGGTAGCGGGGGTTGGATTCGAACCAGCGACCTTCGGGTCGTGGGACCGAAACCATGAAAGCGAATAAAAAGGAACCTTTTTACCCTAGTTTCATTAAATCCTCTAGGTTGCTCACTTTGATGCC
Source organism: Dehalococcoidia bacterium (assembly GCA_020353235.1). Classification (GTDB taxonomy): domain Bacteria; phylum Chloroflexota; class Dehalococcoidia; order Dehalococcoidales; family JAUYDJ01. Next base: position 1,004,809 of record CP070693.1, read on the forward strand.
GTTTCTCTTCAGCAGCGCCGTGGTCACTCCGTCACCGGAGACCAGCTTTTCCGAAAATGAGCCATCATAGACCTGACCGCAGCCGCAGGACGGGCTCCTCGCCTTGCCGATAAACTCCCTGATATTCAACTGCTGGGCAATCTTCAGTGTTTCTCTCGCCCCACTAATAAACTCCCCGGTAACATCCACCCCCTCTTTGTTCAACACCCGGCACCTGCCGTCAAGGACACCCTCCCCCCCACCACCCTGAATTTCCTGCGGCGGGCGGGGGGTGGACAGACCGCCCAGCTGCTCCGGGCAGACCGGGACCAGGCTCTCCTGCCGGGCAAGCGCCAGAGCCCGCTCGTCCTGATAGCGCTCATCACCGCTCCAGGCGCACTTTACTCCCAGTAAACAGGCGCTGATTAGCTTCATCTCACCGGCTCATTATATCCCTTCCCACCCGGAGAGAAAGATTAATTCATCGCTGGCTTGACAATTAAAGGGGTTAGCCACTACATTAACTATAATTTCAGGGAAAGGAGAAGGGTAATGGCGGTGAAAAAGGTTGGTGAAAAGTATCGCTGCAATATCTGCGGCAATGAAGTAACCGTAACCAAGGCGGGTGGTGGCACCCTTGTCTGCTGCGGGGAGGATATGGAGAAAATCAGCTAGCACCGGTCTAGCGACCTTACACTATATTCATTCAAGGAGGTAGTTTTATGGAGAAATCTTCCACCGGACTGGAAGCCAACATTGCCGGGCTGCTCTGTTATGTCCTGGGCTGGTTGAGCGGGCTGGTGTTTATCCTGATTGAGAAGCAGAGCAACTTTGTCCGCTTCCATGCCATACAGTCAGTCTATGTCTTCGGTACCATCACCGTCGCCAGTATTATTTTTGGCTGGATTCCGGTTATTGGGCCTTTTGTGCTCAGACCGCTCCTCGGGTTACTTGGGCTTGTACTGTGGATAATCCTGATGGTAAAAGCCTATCAGGGTGAAAAATATAAGCTGCCCTGGGCAGGTGACCGGGCGGAAAAGCAGGCTGGCTAAATTTCAGCTTCAGGCCGGTTTGTCCGTTGATACGTCTTCCTTCTCTTTATGAGGGGCGGGAGGGGTGCTGCTGGGCTGATTGATACGGTGCTCCTCAGCCGTAAACGGTGAGTAACCGGGGGTAACTTTTCGGCCGTTCTCGGTTATTTCAAGTGCTGCCCCGCAGTAGGTGCAGCTCTGGTATCTTGGATTGCGTAACGCCCAACCGGTGTAATAGACACCGCACTTCGGGCACTTACCCTCAAGCATAACCCAGTATAGCAACCGACTATTCATAGCCGTCAAGTCCTGATTGGGGCAATCTGGGCAACGGTTACCTTTGTCACCCCACTTAATAGCCATTCATTCGGTTTTTCCAGCCATTTTGAGTATAGAAGGATTGCCGCCGCTGATAAAATAGCCACCCCCCTAAAATTTTGCCCGGTCAGATGAAAAAGATGGCTACTTTCTTGTTGACAAAGATTTTGGGTTATGTTACTATACACTACGATGATAAGCACGGAGACATAACCTGAAACAAAGGTGATTAGCGACCAAGCTAGTGGCTTGGTGATTAGTCGCCAAGCCACTTTTTTATGTCTTGTACCTTAACAATTGAATAAAGCCTAATGTCAAGCCTGAAGCAGGTCAAGCGGGTAAGGGCACATGGCGGATGCCTTGGTATCAAGGGCCGATGAAGGGCGTGGCTAGACTGCGATAAGCCTCGGCGAGCTGTCAAGCAAGCCTAGCCGGGGATTCCCGAATGGGGCAACCCGCTCAGGTAAAACCTGAGCACCCCCAGCTGAACACATAGGCTGGGTGGAGGGCACTGGGGGAAGTGAAACATCTCAGTACCCCAAGGAAAAGAGATTATTCCCTGAGTAGTGGCGAACGAAAGGGGAGCAGCCCAAACCTGATAGGCTCAGTGGTTCTGGAGCCTATGCCTATCAGGGGTTGTAAGGCAGGTAGGACCTAGTTCAGAATAGGTCAAGAAGTTATCAACCGAACTCTAGTCAAAGGAGCCTGGAAAGGACCACCGTAGCGGGTGACAGTCCCGTAGACGAAAGAGGTAGGCTTCTTACCTGTCCTTGAGTACCACGGGACACGGGAAATCCTGTGGGAATCCAGGTGGACCACCATCTAAGGCTAAATACCCTTGATGACCGATAGCGAAGTAGTACCGTGAGGGAAAGGTGAAAAGTACCCCGGGAGGGGAGTGAAATAGAACCTGAAACCATGTGCCTACAAGCAGTCAGAGCTCGCTTTAAGCGGGTGATGGCGTGCCTATTGAAGAATGAGCCGGTGAGTTAATCTCGGTGGCGTCAGGTTAAGCAACTTTAGTTGTGGAGCCGTAGCGAAAGCGAGTCCGAACAGGGCACCTAGTCGCCGGGATTAGACCCGAAACCGGGTGAGCTACCCATGGCCAGGGTGAAGCTTCGATAAAATCGGAGTGGAGGCCCGA
>CP070693.1:1007380-1020338 GCA_020353235.1 Dehalococcoidia bacterium
AAATGTTTTAGTCTAAAGGGGGTAAAGAATGGAACCAGAAGTAATGAAGATGCTGGCAGTGGGGATAGCAGCTGGGCTGGGCATGCTGGGTCCGGCGCTGGCTATCGGGCTTATTGGCTACTCTGCCCTGCAGGGGATAGCCCGTAATCCCGATGCGAGGGGACCGATTATGACCAATATGATTCTGGTTACCGCCTTCGCTGAGGCTATCGGCATCTATGTCCTGATTATAGCCATTATTCTGGCGATGATTGTGTAGCGATTTTAAGGGGGTTATTTTTAAGGGGGTTATTATGGGAGAAGAAGGTATACCTCTGTCAATAAGTCTTATCATTGCCGCCTCAATCTTGGGGGCAACGTTTGTCAGTGGGATGGTGCTTCTGGCGATACTTTTCGGCTAAGCATACCCTGGAAATTTAGAGGGCCTGAACCGTAGGAGGAAAAATGGAAGGTCTAGCCGGGCTGGGCATAAATCTGCCCACACTGGTGGCGCAAATTGTAAACTTTATTATCCTGTTCGGTCTTCTCTATCTGGTTGCCTACAAGCCGATTATGCGGATGCTTGATGAGCGCTCGCGCCGGGTGAAGGAGAGCATGGAGCAGACCGAGTATATCAAAGAGCAGGCGGAGCGAGCCGAGGACGAGGCCAAGAAGCGGATTGAGCAGGCGGGTAAAGAGGGAGAAAAGGTAATCGCCCAGGCCGCCAAAGCCGGCGAAGAGCTCAGGCAGAAGGCACAGCAGCAGGCAAAGGGGGAGGCCGAAGCCCTCGTCACCAGGGCGCGCGGTGAAATCCAGCGGGAACGAAATGACGCGGTTGATGAACTGCGTCGGGAGTTTGCTGACCTGACCATAAAAGCCGCCGAGAAGGTCATTGACCGTTCCCTGGATAAAAAAGCCCACCGTGAGCTTATTGATGAGGTGCTGAAAGAGGGTAAAACCCTGAAGAAGAAATAGTTTATCGGGGGAGGGGAGATTGGCGAGAGGAATACGGGCTAAGCGTTATGCTCAAGCCGTTTTAGAGATTGCGCTAGAGAGAAACGAATTAGACCAGTGGCAGTCGGAGCTGGCCAAGCTTGCCCGACTGGTTGAAGATACCGCGCTGGTTGCCGCGCTGGAAAGCCCCAAGTTCCCTTTTAAGGAGAAGGTTAAACTGCTTACCGCGGCGGCGGGCGAGCTAAATCCCCTGGTGCTGAATCTAGCCTATCTCTTGATAGCCAGGGGCAGGCTGGACATAATCGGTCAGATTGCCATTGAGTATCGGAAGCTGGTGGATAGCCACCGTGGCATAGAGCGGGCTGAGGTTACTACGGCTATTCCGCTGGATGAGGAAGGTAAGCTGAAGTTGACCGAACACCTTGAGGCGATGGTGGGCAAGAAGCTGGTACTTGAGCCCGAGGTGGATTCGGGGGTAGTGGGTGGTTTTGTCGCCAGAATTGGCGGCAAGTTGCTTGACGGTAGCACCCGTAGCAAACTAACGGCATTAAAGCGAGAGCTGAGTGGGACAAGAAGGTAGCCGGCAAAGCTAGCAAGGAGGCAAGTGCGGTGACCATTAGAGGACAGGATATTACTTCGGTTATCAAAAAGCAGATTGAGCAATTCGGCATGGCGGTAACCATGGTAGAGGTGGGCAGTGTGGTTGAGATTGGCGATGGTATCGCCCGCATTCATGGGCTGTCCGGTGCTAAGTATAACGAGCTACTGCAATTTCCCAATGATATTATGGGCATCGCCCTGAACTTGGAGGAGGAGGGGGTGGCGGCCGTTATCCTGGGCGACTACACCCAGATCAGGGAGGGAGATGAGGTACGCTGTACCGGCCGCATTGCTGAGGTGCCGGTTGGTGAGCCACTCATCGGTCGGGTAGTTGACGCTCTGGGCAGACCGGTGGATGGCAAGGGGGCGATAAAGGCGAAAAAGAGCCTGCCTATAGAGCGGATTGCGCCTAATGTCGCCATGCGCAAAAAAGTTGATACCCCGGTGCAGAGTGGGATTAAGGCCATAGATAGCATGATTCCCATCGGTCGGGGGCAACGAGAACTGATTATCGGTGACCGCTCCACTGGCAAGACGGCGATTGCCCTTGATACCATCATCAATCAGAAGGGCGGGGATTTAATCTGCATCTATGTTGCCATTGGACAGAAGGTATCCAAGGTAGCCCGCGTGGTGGCTACTCTGGAAGAATACGGGGCGCTGGAGCACACCATTGTGGTGGTGGCCAATGCCTCTGATTCCGTCGCCCTGCAATATCTGGCCCCCTACGCTGGTTGTGCCATGGGTGAGGAGTTTATGGAACAGGGCGGGGATGCCCTGGTTATCTATGATGACCTTTCCAAGCATGCCTGGGCATACCGGCAGCTGTCACTGCTACTGCACCGTCCGCCAGGGCGGGAGGCTTATCCCGGTGATGTTTTCTACCTGCACAGCCGTCTTCTGGAGAGGGCAGCCAAGTATGCTCCGGAGCGGGGGGGCGGTTCGCTTACCGCCTTGCCCATTATTGAAACCCAGGCGGGTGATGTTTCCGCCTATATTCCGACCAATGTTATCTCCATTACCGATGGTCAGATTTATCTGGAAACAGACCTGTTCAATGCCGGTCAGCGACCAGCCCTGAACGTTGGTATATCCGTATCCCGGGTGGGTAGTAGCGCTCAGATTAAAGCGATGAAGCAGGTAGCCGGTAAACTCAGACTGGAGCTTTCTCAATACCGGGAGTTGGCTGCCTTTGCCCAGTTCGGCACGGCTGAGCTGGACAAGACCACCAGGGCCCAGCTGGAGCGTGGTCAGCGTATTACCGAGGTGCTGAAGCAGCTCCAGTATGCACCGATGCTGGTGGAAAAGCAGGTTATGATTCTCTATGCCGTTATTAACGGTTATCTGGACGATATCGCCGTGGACAAAGTAGCTTCGTTTGAGTCCAAATTCCACGAATTTATGGCCGAAAAACACGCCGAGATAGCCCAGAAAATTATTGAGGAAAAAGAGATTAGCGACAAAACTGAAGAAGCGCTCAAGAAAGCCATTGAGCAGTTTAAGAAGAGCTTTGCTGAGTGAGGTTGAAATTTGGCTGATATTCGCCTAATTCGCCGCCGTATTCGCGGCGTTCAGAGCACCGCCAAGATTACCCGGGCGATGGAGATGATCGCCACCCTGAAGATGAGGCGCGCCCAGGAGCGTGGTCTGGCGGGGCGTCCCTATGCCGAGAAAATCTGGCAGGTAATCAGTGACCTGGCCGCTTTGCCCCAGGAAGAGGGGGTATTGCACCCCCTGTTGCAGCGCCGGGAGGTAAATAAAATAGCCATCGTGCATATCGCCCCTGACCGCGGTCTGTGCGGGGGGCTTAATGCCAATATAAATCGGAAAACGGCCGGCTTTATTGTGGCGCAGAAGGTGCCGGTCAGTATTATTGCCGTGGGGCGCAAGGGGTGGGATTTTATGCGCCGCCACGGGCAGGAGATTTACGCCGAGTTTAGTCAAATCGGTGACTGGCCCAGCCTGCTTGATACCCTGCCCATCTCCCGTATCATTATTGATGAGTATCAGAAAGGGGCCATTGACTTGGTCTATTTAGCCTATACCCAGTTTGTGTCAACCATGACCCAGAAGGCAGTTCTGCAGCCACTACTCCCTGTTGAACCGGAGACGGTACTCACCGGGGGGAATGTGGACTACATATATGAGCCAGGCTCCAGTGAGGTGCTGGATGAGCTTTTACCGCGCTTTGTTGAGATGCAGGTGTATCACGTTATTCTGGAGGCTATTGCCAGCGAGCAATCAGCTCGGATGGTGGCGATGCGTAATGCCACCGACAACGCCACTGAGCTGGTTCAGGATTTAACCTTGGCCTATAATAAAGCCCGCCAGGAGGCAATCACCAAAGAAATTCTGGACATTGCTGGCGGGGCGGCGGCTTTGGCTTAGTAAAGGAGGCTTATCGTGGCAAAGGGTAAAGTAGCCCAGGTAATCGGTACCGTAGTTGATATTGAGTTCCCTCCCGATAAACTGCCGGAGCTATTTAATGCCATTGAAATCCCGGTGGACGGTGGCAAGATTGTGCTTGAAGCCCAGGAGCACATTGGCAATAACTGGGTGAGGTGTCTGTCAATGGCCCCCACCGATGGACTGCAGCGGGGGGCTGAAGCCGTCGATACCGGGGCACCGCTGTCCGTCCCGGTGGGCCCGGCGACTCTGGGTCGGCTGTTTAATGTAGCCGGGGAGCCTCTGGATGACATGGGCGAGGTCAAAGCCAAAGAACGCTGGCCCATTCACCGCACCCCGCCTTCTTTTGAGGAGCAGGAGACAACCACCGAGATGCTGGAGACGGGGCTTAAGGTCATTGACCTGATTACCCCCTTTACCAAGGGCGGTAAGGTAGGTGCCTATGGTGGGGCGGGGGTGGGCAAGACGGTTATTATTATGGAGCTTATCCGCAATATTGCTACGGAACACGGTGGTTTTTCTGTCTTTGCCGGTATCGGAGAGAGGTCTCGTGAGGGAAACGACCTGTGGTATGAGATGAAAGAATCGGGCGTAATTGATAAGACCGTCCTCGTTTTCGGTCAGATGAATGAGCCGCCCGGTGTCCGCCTGCGTATCGGCTTGACCGGGCTGACGATGGCGGAGTATTTCCGCGATGTTGAAGGGCAGGATGTGCTGCTCTTTATTGACAATATCTATCGCTACACCCTGGCCGGTATGGAGGTGTCTGCTTTGCTGGGGCGCATGCCCTCGGCAGTGGGCTACCAGCCGACACTGGCTACCGAGGTTGGGGAGCTGGAAGAGAGGATTACCTCAACCAAGAAGGGCTCAATTACCTCTTTCCAGGCCATCTATGTGCCGGCTGATGACTACACCGACCCCGGGGTAGCCACCACCTTTGGTCACCTTGATGCCGTTGTCGCTCTGGAGAGGTCTATTGCCGAGCAGGGCTTATACCCGGCGGTTGACCCCCTGTCCTCAACCTCCCGCATACTCGACCCCCGTTTTGTGGGCGAGGAGCATTACCAGGTGGCCCGTGGTGTGCAGAAGGTACTGCAGCGCTATAAAGACCTGCAGGATATCATCGCCATCTTGGGCATTGAAGAGCTGAGTGATGAGGACAAGCTTACCGTAACCCGGGCGCGCCGTATTCAGCGGTTCTTATCACAGCCAATGTTTGTTACCGAGGTCTTTACCGGTCGAGAGGGCCGGTATGTGTCCATAGCCGAGACAGTGCGCGGCTTCAAGGAAATTCTGGAAGGCAAGCATGATGACCTGCCCGAGCAGGCATTCTATATGGTGGGTACCATCGATGAGGCGGTAGAGGCGGCCAAGGGCCAGGAGAAAGAGGCGGCCGAAGACCAGGAGAAAGCAGCCGAGGCAGAGGCAGCCAAAGGTCAAGGGGAAGATGATAAAGCTTGATATTGTTACCGCAGAACGAGTCGTCTTTTCGGAAGACGTAGATGTGGTGCTTGCCCCCGGTGTTGAGGGACAGCTGGGAGTGCTGCCCCACCACGCCCCGTTGATGACCATACTGGAGCCGGGGGAACTGCTGGTGAGAAAGGGTGGGGAGGAGTTCTTAATGGCGGTATCGGGTGGCTTCCTTGAGGTGCGCCCTGACCGGATAATCGTCCTGGCGGATACTGCGGAAAGAGCCGAGGAAATTGATATTGCTCGAGCCGAGGAAGCCAAACAGCGGGCGAAGCAATGGCTTGAAGAGGGTATCCCCGATGTAGACAGGGCGCGGGCTGAAGCGGCACTAAGGCGTGCTTTGGTTCGCCTCGGTGCGGTGGAGAGGATAAGGCGGCGGCGGAGGAGACCGGGAAGCTAACTCACCTCTTTTAACTCAGCAACCCTTCAATAGGCTCGATAACGATACGTCCCTTGTTAGGCTCGATGGATTTAATCACATCCCCGATGGCTGGAATCAGAATCTCGCCTTTGCTGCCCTGGACGATATAGATGTCATTGCTTGGCGCGGTTAGAATCTCGGTCACCGTGCCCAGTAGCTCTTCCTGAGCAGTCCACACCTCCAGGCCGATGAGTTGGAAGTGGTAATATTGCCCTTCGGGCAGAGATTTAAGCAGGCTATGGTGTATTTCGACCAGTTGCCCCTTTAGTCCTTGGGCGGCGGCAACACTGTCAACCGCGTTGAGCTTGATAATGGCATTCCCCTTCTGCCATTCAACCTGGGCAATCGTCATCGGTTGCCGGTTGATATACACGGTGGAAGATGGGGCAAAACGCTGGGGGAAGTCGGTGAGTACCTTTACCTTTAACTTACCTTTATTACCCCACGGAGCTTGGACTTGACCGATAGTGATAAATTCCAGTTCGGGCAATTTCATCCCTGGTGTGGGAAGTCAGATGATTTAGATGATTTCGAGATTGACTCTGGTACCGGCTTTAGCTGCCTTTACCCGCAGCAGGGTGCGCATAGCCTGGGCTACCCGTCCTTGCCGGCCAATAATTCTCCCTTTGTCCTCGTCGTTAACCTGCAGCTTCAACGTTAGGCCATTCTCGGTCTCTTCTTCGGTGATGACGACATCATCAGGCACATTGACAATTGATTTGGCGATGTACTCCACTAGTTCTTTCATGACTTCTCCTTAAGTGTTTTGGATTTTGGGATAATGCCAACCTTAGCTAGTAGTCTAGCTGCAGTTTCCGTTGGTTGAGCCCCCTGCTTGAGCCAGCTTAAAGCCAGTTCCTCATCAATAACGATTGTCTCTGGGTCGGTCAGGGGATTATAGTGTCCAATAGTGGCGATGAAGGCTCCGTCACGGGGTGAACGACTATCCGCTACCACCAATCGATAGCTCGGCTTCTTTTTGCTACCTACTCGGCGCAGTCTAATTTTTACCATGTGTAACTAGTCCAGTTTGTTGACATTATGCCTGATTAGGGCCTGACTGTCAATAGCGGCTTAAGCTTGCGCCGTGTTTAATTTACTTTGTCGCGGGACATCCTTGTGTTATTGCCAGAAATCGCCATTGTGACTATAATCGGGGGGTGGAGGTTAAAAGGCGACACGATTGGCAGGTTAGCCCCGCTGAGGCACGGGATATACAGCGCCGGTTGGCTGGAGAGGTGTCCAGGATAAGCGAGGTTACCAGCCCCCATTTAATTGCTGGGGTGGATATATCTGCGCCTAGAGAGCGGGGAGTAGCCACCGGGGCGGTGGTTGTGCTGAGCTATCCTGAGCTGAGATTAGTCGAGACCAGGGTAGTCAGTGGTGAGCTTAAGTTTCCCTATATTGCCGGGCTTTTGTCCTTCCGGGAAGCACCGCTGACCTTGGCAGCTTGCGGCGAGCTTTCGGTTACCCCTGACCTTTTCTTTGTTGACGGTCAGGGGGTTGCCCACCCGCGCCGAATGGGACTCGCCTCCCACCTGGGGCTCTTTCTGGATAAGCCGACCATTGGTTGCGCCAAGTCGCTGCTTTGTGGTAGTTGTGAGATGCCGGGAGATGAGGCGGGTAGCTATACCGAAATAGTCGACCGGGGGAAGGTTATCGGGGCAACCCTGCGCACCAAACTGGGGATAAAACCGGTCTATGTTTCCATCGGTCACAAAGTTGACCTGGGGAGCGCCATCCAGTGGGTACTGAATTGCTGCCGTGGCCATCGCCTGCCTGAGCCCGCCCGGCTGGCTCATCTCGCCGCCGGGGGAAACCTGGCGCCGGGACAGTATAAGTCAGAGTCTAGGCCAGGCTTTCAGAGCCGGCTCTTTGAATAAGCAATTTGGGGCAATATGAAATGCAGGAACTAAGAGATAAATTAAAAGACCTGCAGTCCAGAATCTCTATAGCGCTGGTGCATCTTTGACGTTGCCGCTAAAGAAAAGGAGATTGCCAGCCTGGAAAAGCGGTCGGCGCACCCCGATTTCTGGCGGGACTCGGCTAAAGCACAGGGTTTTATGCGCCAGCTAGCGGAGCTGAAAAAGATAGTTCAGCCCTGGCGGGAGCTGAAGAAACGGCTGACCGATATGGCTGAATTAAGCCCCCTGGCTGAGGAAGATGCCAGTCTTTTAGCCGAGCTCCTCGCTGAGGTAGAAACGGTTGCCTCCCGCCTTGATGAGCTGGAAATCGGGACGGCTTTCCGCGGTGAGTATGACGCCCGAAACGCTATTTTAGCGATTCATGCCGGTGCCGGCGGTACCGAGTCCCAGGACTGGGCCGAAATTTTGCTCCGTATGTATCTGCGCTGGGCAGAGCGTCGCGGTTATCAGGCGGAGACTCTGGAAGTCTCCCCGGGCGAAGAAGCCGGGGTAAAGAGTGTCACCGTGGGCATTAGCGGGGAACATGCCTTTGGCTACCTCAAATCAGAGCATGGCGTTCATCGTCTGGTGCGCCTGTCTCCCTTTGATGCTGACCATGCCCGTCATACTTCGTTTGCCCTGGTTGAGGTTATGCCTGAAGCTGAAACCGATGTTGATGTTGGAATCAGCCCCGATGACTTAAAGGTTGACGTTTTCCGTTCCAGCGGGCCGGGGGGGCAGCACATGCAGAAGACGAGCAGTGCCGTCAGATTGACTCACCTGCCCACCGGGCTGTCGGTCACCTGCCAGAGCGAGCGTTCTCAGTACCAGAATAAGGAGATTGCCCTAAGGATACTGCGCGCCCGGCTGCTGGAAGTGGAGCTGGAGAGAAAGGCACAGGAGAGGACCAAGCTCAAGGGAGAGCGCATTGATGCGGGTTGGGGCAATCAGATTAGAAGCTATGTCCTCCATCCCTATAAAATGGTAAAGGACCACCGCACCGGCCACGAGACCAGCCAGGCTGAGGCGGTGTTAGACGGTGCGATAGATGAATTTGTCACCGCCTATCTCAGGTCTGAGTTGAGCAGGAAAGAATGATTAAAAAGAGCGGTCTTCTAGCTCTGGTTATCTGCCTGCTGGTGTTGCTGGGCCCAGTGCTGGTTCAGGCTCAGGGTGGCCTGACTGTAAACCAGAGCTCAGCCCAGGTTGATTTTCCCCTCTATCTTCACTTCAGTCTGGCGGCAGAAAGTGATGTCAATATTACTGATATTCGCCTGCATTACACTACTGACCGGTTCAGTTTTGCTGAAGTAATCAGCGAGGTCTATATTGAATTTACACCGGCGACTAGCGTTGAGGTCAGCTGGACATTTGATTTGCGCCGCATCGGTGGAATACCTCCCGGGGCCAATATCGAGTACTGGTGGACAGTAACCGATGCTAACGCGGCTCAGGTGGAGACAAACCCGGCTCTGATCCAGTTTGATGACTTGCGCTATTCTTGGCAGAGCCTGACCGAGGGCATGGTGACCCTGTACTGGTATCAGGGGAAAGAGTCCTTTGCCCGCGAGTTGATGGCAACGGCACAGCAGACACTGGTGCGGCTGGCGGAGGACACCGGGGCTTATCTCGAGAAGCCGGTTAATCTGTATATATATGATAGCGCCCGCGACCTGCGGGGGGCGATGATTTTCCCCCAGGAGTGGACGGGGGGAGTCGCCTTTACCCGCTTCGGCACCATCGCCATCGGTATCTCCACCGGTGAGCTTGACTGGGGCAAAAGGGCGATTGCCCACGAACTGGCCCACTTGGTGGTCCATCAGGTGACCCTTAACCCCTACGGTGACATACCCGTCTGGCTTGATGAAGGCCTGGCGATGTATGCTGAGGGGGAGCCGGAGCCGGGGCTGCTGTCTTCTCTGAGCAAGGCGATTGCCGAAGATAGGGTGACATCGGTGCGCAGCCTGTCCAGCCCCTTTTCAGCCCATGCTCAGGAAGCGACCATTGCCTATGCCCAGAGCTACAGTCTGGTTGAATTTCTGATTACCCGTTATGGGCAGGTAAAGATGCTGGAGCTACTCGATACCTTCGGGCAGGGCAGTGACTATGATGATGCCCTGAAGAAAGTCTACGGTTTTGATATGGACGGGCTTAACCAGCGCTGGCGGGACTATATGACGGCGCCAGCTGAGACGGGGGAAATTATGGGCGTAGATATTTTGGACCACATCATCGTCGGTGAGAAGAGCTTCCTCAGCCTGAAGCGGGAAGGCTTGTTTTAAGAGATAGGCGATGAGAAAAGCAAAATATATATTGCTGGCTCTGGTTTTGTTCTCCAGCCTGCTGCTGGGCGGCTGCCAGATTGGTGGTTCTTCACCCTCGGCTACCGAGGGTGGGACGCTCCATCTCTACGGCATTGACCCGCTCACCCTTGACCCGGCCATCTCCGGGGAGACTACCTCCCACCAGTATGTCGTGCAGCTCTTCAGCGGTCTGGTCTGCCTCGGTGATGACCTTCAGCCGGCGCCGGACATCGCCCAAGAGTGGGATGTCAGCAATAACGGGCGGACTTATACTTTTTATCTCAATAAGGGTGTCAGCTTTCATGATGGCCGCGAGGTCAGGGCCCAGGACTTCAAGTATGCCTGGGAGCGAGCCTGCCACCCGGCCACTGGCTCAACCACCGCCGCTACTTATTTAGGGGATATTATCGGCGTAGCTGAAGTGCTGGCTGGGAAAGCTGGAGAAATCAGCGGCGTCAGGGTGCTTGATGACTATACCCTTGAGGTGACCATTGACGCCCCCAAGTCCTATTTTCTAGCCAAGCTGACCTATCCCACTGCCTTTGTTGTCGATAAAGAGAATGTTGCCTCGGGTGGGGGGTGGTGGCGCAGTCCCAACGGCACCGGCCCCTTTAAGCTTAAAGAGTGGCAGGAGAATAATCTGCTGGTTCTGGAGAGAAACGAGCTCTACTATGGCGAGGTAGCCAAGCTGGCTTCGGTTGAGTTTCACCTCTGGGCAGGGATACAGATGAACCTTTATGAGACCGGTGAGATTGATGTCGCCGATGTCTATATTCAGTATATTGATAAGGCTACCGATAGCGCCGGCCCTTTTTATAGAGAATTGGAAATAGCCCCCGAAATCAGCTTCTACTACATCGGCTTCAACACCAAAGAACCGCCCTTTGATGACATTAATCTGCGCCGTGCCTTCTCCATGGCGATAGATAAAGATAAAATCGTCTCCCTGGTGTTCCGCGATATGGTCCAGCGGGCGGACGGTATCCTGCCACCGGGGATGCCCGGCTTCAACCAAAATCTCTCCGGGCTTGATTACGACGTGGCTGAAGCCAAAGAGCTCATCGCCCGGTCAAGGTACGGCAGTGTGGCCAATCTGCCCCCCATCACCCTCACCACCGCCGGCTGGGGTGGCCAGGTCTCCCTGGAATTAGAGGCAATCGTTTCCCAGTGGCGGCAGAACCTGGGAGTGGAAGTAACCATCAGGCAGCTTGAGCCACCGCGCTTTCTCTATTACCTCAAACAGGAGAAAGACGAGATGTACGACATCGGCTGGGTAGCCGACTACCCCCACCCCCAGAACTTCCTTGAGGTTCTGTTCCACTGCAATTCCGAGAATAACTACGGCGAGTATAACAACCCGGCGGTAAACCAGTTGCTGGTCCGGGCGGGGATAGAGTTGGACACCGCGCTCAGCTACTCCCTGTACCAGCAGGCGGAGCAGAAGATAGTTGATGATGCCGCCTGCATTCCCCTCTATTTCGGTGAGAACTACATACTGGTCAAGCCCTACGTTAATGACTACGAACTTGACCCGCAGGGCCTTGTCAAACTTAACAAAGTCTCAATCACGCCCCACTGATTAATGGGAGGGAGTCAAAGAGAGGCTAGATTAGAAAGTTTAAGAGATGCGTAAGCCTCTCTTTTTCTTTTTGGGGTGGCGGAGGGGGTGGGATTCGAACCCACGGTTCCCTTGCGGGAACAACGGTTTTCAAGACCGTCACCATAGACCACTCGGACACCCCTCCGAAGTGCATTTTTGAAGCTAAATCAGACTTTTAATGTCGTTTGTGTCACTAGACATAATGTATTATAGTATTCCACAAACAAAGGGCCGGAGAGGGGCTAACCTATTCTGGCTCGGAAAGGATATCGCTTACCGGCGGTGGACCGATTGGCTTGGTGGTTTCCCGAATCGCCACCCTCAGTAATTTTTTCAATAAACTATCCAGATGCCGGCGCTCTACCTCAGACAGGCAGGACATTACATTATGCATCGGCTCTCTTTTGGTAGACAATTCATAGGCACGCTGGCCCTGTTCCGTTATACTGACTGAGAGCACATTTCGAGTACCCTTAGTTTTTTCTATCAACCCATTCTTTTCCATCCGGCTAAGGATTTCCGAAACCGAGTGGGGCTCCAGAACGGTAAATCGTGATATAGTGGTCAATGTTTGGTCATAACCAAAAGCTTCGGCAGCCTTAATACTGAATAGAATTCCAGCCTGCTCGGGGGTAATATCATACTTACACAACTCCTGGACCCTAGCTTTATGCACCAGCTTATATATCTGGCTCAGCAACATCCAGGTGTTGTAGTCTTTATCAGACCTAAATTCCGCTTTACCCATTGCCATTCCATGTAGACATCAGACGTGTAAATAGTAATAATATAGGATAAACCACCGAATTCTAGCACAAAAGCCCACAAAAGAGTAGCCCCGTTAAATTTTTGGCAAAAAAATTGCCCAAATTCAAGCTAAAGGGGCTTGACAAAAGGTATAAAAGTTTATTATATAATTACGGGAACTCGTGTGCGACATCGTATTACAGTAGTATACGATATAGATTGAATATGCGGTTATCTTGGCATCTTAACACCGGCTTCCAATAGAATTCTAAGTCGCAATTTTAGGAGGTGGCATATGTCTTGAATAGCAGAAAAGGTGACGAAAAATAAATTTAGAACACTGGTTTAGGAGGGGAAAATGAAACGAACCCTATTATTTTTAAGTTTGATTGTGGTATTGGCCGCTCTGCCTTTTGCCGCCGCTTGTGCCGCGGAAGAGCCAGCAGCACCAGCCGCACCAGCGGCAGCTGCACGGGTAGACATCTTAATCGTCGGCTCTGGTCCGGGTGGTGCCATTTATCCTCTGTCCTGCGTTGTGATGACCGTAATCAATGAGAATGTACCCGGTGTCAGA
>CP070693.1:1020438-1049544 GCA_020353235.1 Dehalococcoidia bacterium
CTCTCTAGTACGAGAGGACCGAGAGGGACAGACCTCTGGTGTAACAGTTGTTCCGCCCGGGGCATCGCTGGGTAGCTAGGTCTGGTCGGGATAAGCGCTGAAAGCATCTAAGTGCGAAGCCTACTCCAAGATTAGATCTCCCATCCCTACGGCTTCGGCTGTAGGGAGTAAGACCGCAGGTAGACTACCTGCTTGATAGGCGGCAGGTGTAAGCATGGTAACATGTTGAGCTAAGCCGTACTAATGGTCGAGGGCTTGACCTGCTTCAGGGTTGATATTAGGCCAATTCAATTTTGAGTCATTAAAGAGGGGCTAAAGCCCCTCTTTTCTTTCTCTCCCCCTCTCCTTCAAAGGAGAGGGGGACACAGGGGGTGAGGTAGAAGAGACAGAGTGAGAGCCCGGGTTCTTTTCTTTTCTGGAACAGTGTGTTAGAATAGGTTTTGAGTCCTCTGGTGGTTAGAGCGGGGTGGCACCACCCGTTCCCATCCCGAACACGGCAGTGAAACGCCCCAGCGCAGACGATACTTGAGAGGCAACTCTTTGTGGAAAATATGCCACTGCCAGGGGGCTCACTCGAGCCTAGTTTTGACCTTTGCCCTAAGTTACACTATAATATTTGGGAATAAAACGAGGCGCAAAGATGACTAGCCGATTTGAGAAATTTTCGGAGCGGGCTCGCCGGGTTCTCACCTTAGCCCAGGAAGAGGCAGAGCACCTTAACCATACCTACATTGATACCGAGCACATCCTGCTCGGTCTGGTGCGAGAGGAAGAGGGTGTTGGCGCCAAGGTGCTCACCAATCTGGGCGTAGCCCTGAACAAGGTGCGCTCCGCCGTAGACTTCATTGTCGGGCAGGGCCAGAAACCAATCACCGGTGAGACCGGGCTTACTCCCCGAGCCAAGAGGGTCATTGAACTGGCCATAGATGAAGCCCGCCACCTCGGTCATAATTACATCGGCACCGAACACCTGCTCCTGGGACTGCTCCGCGAAACCGGCGGTGTAGCCTCAGCGGTACTGGATAACTTTGGTGTCACCCTGGAACGGGCACGCACCGAAACCCTCCATATCCTCAGCGAAGGGATACCTCGCTCCCGATTTGCCCGCAGTACCAGCCGCACGCCAGCCCTTGACCAGTTAGGCATTGACCTTACCGCGGCGGCACGCGCCGAGAAACTTGACCCCGTCATCGGGCGCGTCAAGGAGATTGAGCGGGTAATTCAGATATTGAGCCGCCGCACCAAAAACAACCCCGCCCTTATCGGCGAGCCGGGAGTTGGTAAGACCGCCATTGTAGAAGGCCTGGCGCACCGCATTGTCGCCGGTGATGTCCCCGAGACTCTAGAGGGGAAAAGGCTGGTTACCTTAGACATGGGGGCACTAGTGGCCGGAACCAAATACCGCGGTGAGTTTGAAGAGCGCCTGAAGAAGGTTATTGAAGAGATAAAAACCTCGGGCAACTGTGTCCTTTTTATCGACGAATTTCATACTATGGTCGGTGCCGGCGCCGCCGAGGGAGCTGTTGATGCCGCCAACATCCTGAAACCATCGCTCTCCCGAGGAGAGATACAGTGCATCGGGGCGACCACCCTAGATGATTACCGCAAGCACGTAGAACGGGACGCCGCCCTGGAGCGGCGTTTCCAGCCGATTCTGGTAGAAGAGCCGACCATAGAGCAAACCTTGGAGATTCTACACGGCATTAAAGAACGCTATGAGGAGCATCACCGGCTAACCATCAGTGATGAAGCCCTGAACAAGGCAGCCACACTGGCGACGAGATATATACCCGACCGCTTCCTCCCCGATAAGGCGATTGACCTTATTGATGAGGCCGCCTCACGGGTAAGAATCAGACACCGGGCGGTGCCGATTACGCTGAAGGAAGCCAGGCAGCTTGAGGAGGCAGTGCGCAAGGACAAAGACGAGGCGCTGGCTTCTCAGCAGTATGAGCTGGCTGCCGAAAAGCGTCAACAGGAGCTCCAGGTGCAGGACAAAATAAAGCAACTAGAAACCGAGTGGCAGCTTAAGCAGCAACAAGAAGAGGTGGTGGTAAAGGCTGAGGATATTGCCGAAGTGGTCAGCATGTGGACCGGAGTGCCAGTGGTGCAGTTAGCCGAAGAGGAAACCGGCCGTCTGCTCCACATGGAAGAGGTAATCCACCAACGCATCGTCGGGCAGGACGAGGCGATAAATACCATTGCCAAGGCAGTTAGGCGAGCCCGAGCCGGGCTCAAGGACCCGCGACACCCCATCGGTAACTTCATCTTTCTGGGACCCACCGGGGTGGGCAAAACAGAGCTGGTCAGAGCTCTGGCTGAGTTTATGTTCGGCAGCGAGGACGCCCTCATCAGGCTTGATATGTCCGAGTTTATGGAAAAACACACCGTAGCCAGACTAGTGGGAGCCCCGCCGGGATATGTCGGCTATGAAGAAGGGGGACAACTGACCGAGGCGGTACGGCGGAAATCGTACTGCGTCATCCTGCTTGATGAAATTGAAAAGGCCCACACCGACGTGTTTAATATACTGCTTCAGATTTTTGACGATGGTCACCTGACCGACGCCAAGGGGCGCCGCGTTGACTTCCGCAACAGCATCATTGTCATGACCAGCAATATCGGCGCCGAGCTCATCAAGAAGGGCAGTACCATCGGTTTCACCTCTCACGTTGACGAGGCCAAGACCCAGCAGCTTGCCTATGAGAAGATGAAGGAGAAGCTGCTCGGTGAACTGAAGAAAACATTCCGCCCTGAATTTCTCAACCGTATTGACGGCGTGGTTGTCTTCCATGCCTTGAACAAAGAGCATATCCGCAGGATTGTTGACCTGATGCTTGGTATCGTAGCCAGCCAACTTGCTGAGAGAGAGATAAAACTGGAGGTAACCGAAGCCGCCAAAGACTTTCTCGGTGAAAAGGGCTATGATGAGGTCTTCGGGGCTCGCCCGCTGCGCCGGGTAATTCAAAATATGCTTGAGAACAAGCTCTCTGAGGATATACTCCGGGGTGAAATCAAGGAGGGAGACACGGCCGTGGTTGATGTCAAAGATGATGAGATTGTGGTTTATCCCGCCAAGGTGAGTGCCCTGTTGGGGGAGGATAAAGTATAGCCTCGCAGCCTCAAGCCAGCTTGAAGATACAGGGCGGGGAACAAGCTAAGATGAAAAGACCGCCCTTTTAGTTTGTCAAAAAGGAAATTAAAGTTGGCCCAAGAACGAATAGAGGTTCCCCTAACCGGTAAGGTTATTTCGGTCAGTGTCAAAGCCGGGGACAGCGTCAAAGAAGGCGATACGCTCTGCATACTGGAGTCAATGAAGATGGAAAACCCGGTGATGACCCCGGTGAGCGGCACCGTTACCGAGATAGCCGTCACCGAGGGACAGGTGGTTAAGACCGGTGATTTAATCGCCACTATTGAATACTGATAGCGCGAAACCAGTGAGTAGGTGACCAAATGCTCAATGCGGTATGGATAGTTCTCTTGGGAATGGCAATCATCTTTGCCGTACTGGGCCTTTTG
This sequence comes from Dehalococcoidia bacterium, assembly GCA_020353235.1. Taxonomy (GTDB): domain Bacteria; phylum Chloroflexota; class Dehalococcoidia; order Dehalococcoidales; family JAUYDJ01. The sequence goes on from CP070693.1 coordinate 1,023,961, forward strand.
TTTCTGACCATTACCATGGTGGACAGACTGTTCTGTTCCAGGGAGAAAAAAGAAGCGCCAGAATAGATAATGGATATCGCCACCAGTGATTTCCTCGGCTTCCTCAATTTAAGCTGGCAAGCAGTGGTTATGCTGCTTATTGCCGGCATCCTCATCTGGCTCGGCATTACCCACAAGGTTGAGCCGGTGTTACTGATTCCCATCGGTGTCGGCTGTATGCTGGCCAACATACCCCTGGGGGGCACCACCGAATCCGGCGGCTTTCTGGCGGTGCTCAGGGACGCCGGCATCCATACCGAGATATTCCCCCTGCTCATCTTTATCGGTATCGGGGCGATGATTGATTTCGAGCCCTTTCTGCAAAGACCGTATACTATCTTTCTCGGTGCCGCCGCCCAGTTTGGCATCTTCGGCACCTTCTTCCTGGCCTACTGGCTGGGGGCGGGGGGGCTTAACCTGCTCGACTTCAGCCTGAACGATGCCGCCGCCATCGGTATCATCGGCTCGGCTGATGGACCCACTTCCATTTATGTCGCCTCTGTGCTACAATCCAAATACGCGGCTGCCATCGTAGTGGCAGCCTACTCGTATATGGCTATGGTTCCCATCATCCAGCCACCAATCATCAAAGCGATGTGCAGCCATGAGGAAAGGGCTCTCAAAATGCCCGTCGTTGCCGGAGCCATTTCCCAGCGGCTGAAAATTCTCTTCCCCATCATTACCATCCTGGTAGTCGGTCTGATTGTTCCCAAAGCCACGCCGCTTATCGGCTGCCTCATGTTCGGCAACCTGCTCCGCGAAAGCGGGGTGGTCACCCGGCTTTCCGAGGCTGCCCAGAATGAGATGGCCAATATCGTCACCATCCTGCTCGGCGTTACCGTGGGGGGGATGATGGTCGGTATTGAATTCCTGAGACCGGAGACGATTCTGGTCTTTGTGCTGGGTATAGTTGCCTTCAGTCTGGATACCGTGGCCGGTGTACTGCTGGGCAAGTCGATGTACGTCCTATCCCGCAAAAGGGTCAATCCCATGATTGGTGCCTGTGGCATATCGGCTTTCCCGATGTCGTCACGGGTAGTGCAAAAGCTGGGGCTGGAGGCTAATCCCTATAATCACCTGCTAATGCACGCCGCTGGCGCCAACGTCGCCGGGCAGATTGCCTCAGTGGTCGCCGGTGGTGCCATGCTGATGCTGGTGCCCATGTTTAGTTGAACAGTGAGTTAAGCCGAAGAGCTAAATATATCTCAAGAAGGAGGTAAGAAAGAACTATGGAAACCTTGGCACTCATCACCGTGGTCGTCTTCTGCATCACCATCGCCTTCGTCATCTGGGGTAAGTACGACAGTGCCATAGTCGGCCTTATCGGCGTGGTGGTAATGATTGTGTTAGGGGTAATGGATGAGGCAACCGCCTTTCTGTCGGTAGACTGGAATGTTATTGCCATCCTCTTCTCTATCTGGATAATTGCCATCTACTTCGGCAAATCGGGCATCCCGGAGTATCTCGCCATCAAGATGCTCCAGCTTTCCCGCAATAACATCGGTCTCTTCTTGATGCTTATCGGCATCCTGGCCGGCTTCCTCTCCATGTTCGTCGACAACGTGGTCGTCATCCTGATGATGGCACCGGTCATCTTTCACATCACCCGCAAGATGAAGCTGGCTACCTTTCCCTTTCTGATGTTTGTCGGGCTCTGTGCCAACTTCATGGGCACCGCCTTACTCCTGGGAGACCTACCGCCACAGATGCTCCATTCTGTGGCCGGAATTGAGTTCCCTGAGTTCATCTGGCAGTTTGGCCGACCCTCTTCCTTCATCCTGCTCACCATAACCTTTCTGATTACCGCCGTTATCATGTACCAAATCAGGTTCAGGAAAACCTATGCCGGGATAGCTGCCACCGGCGTTGATGAACTGCTATCGGCCAAGCCCACGGAATATATTAAGAATAAAAATTTCGCCATCGTCTCGGTGGGCTTTTTCCTGCTCACCATCCTGGCAATGTCCTTCCGCCAGGTGCTCGGTTACCATCTCGGTTTCATTGCCCTGATGGGCATGGTAGCCCTGGTCATCGCCAATGAGCTCTTTGCCAAGAAACTGGAAAGCCCGACCGTTGAGGATGTCCTGAAAGAACTGGACTGGCGCGCACTGCTATTCTACATAGTGCTTTTCATACTGGTTGGTGGTCTGGAGCACGTCGGCGTCATTGAAATGGTGGCGGCGGCCATGGCACCCTACTTTGCCCACAACGTGGTTCTGGGCACCAGCCTGCTCTACTGGGTAACCTCGCCCATCGTCGCCTTTGTGGAACACGACGCCTACATTCTGGTATTTTTGAAGCTGATTAAGGACTTGGCGGCGACCACTGGTATTAACCCCTGGCCGCTATGGTGGGCTCTGGTCTGGGCGGGTACTCTGGGCAGCAATCTGACCATTGCCGGTGCCCCGGCCCTCTTCGTGGCCAAGAATCTGGCCGAAGGTGAGGATAAGGTTAAAGTCTTCCTGAAGGAGTTCCTGAGCTACTCGGCGCCTTTCGTCTTTATCAGCCTGGCGATTCAATACGTGCTGACCCTTATCTTCTGGGTTTTTCCTTTCGCCTGATGGGGCGTTTATATAGCTGAACTTAATAAACTTTGACCTTATCCGGCTGATAAGGGATATAGTCTGGTTTCGGGGGTATCAACCGAAGGCTGGTACCCCCTCTTCTTGCATAACGACCTGAAATTAGGTAAAGTCAACCTGTGGGCAAAGAGAAAGCGGGTAGAACCATCTTTGTCTGCCAGCAGTGCGGTAAGGAGAGCCTCAAATGGCTGGGACGCTGCCCTAACTGCCAGCAGTGGAACAGCTTTGTCGAAACCACGATAGCCGTCTCGACTCCCCCACCCCTCTCCCCCCTCCAGCCACCCCAGGAGCTGTCCCGCGTCTCCCTGGAGGCTACCGACCGCCTCGCCCTCCCCATGGCTGAGTTCAACCGGGTGCTGGGCGGGGGGCTGGTCGCCGGCTCACTAGTGCTCATCAGTGGCGACCCCGGCATCGGCAAATCCACCCTTTTGCTTCAGGTCTCGGCGCTGATAACCCGGCTCAGAGACAAAGTGGTCTATGTTACCGCCGAGGAGACGCTGCATCAGATCAAGCTCAGGGCAGAGCGTCTGGGGGTAAGTGGGGAGAACCTCTACCTGCTGGCGGAGACCGACCTCAGCGTTATTCTAAGCCAGATTGAGGAGCTTTCTCCCAGTCTGGTAGTCATTGATTCCATTCAGGCGGTGAGCCACCCAGAATTGGATACAGGGGCCGGCAGTGTCACCCAAGTGCGGGAATGCACCCTGCAGCTGATGCGCTGGGCGAAGCAAAAGGCAGTGCCCATCTTCATCACCGGGCACGTCACCAAGGACGGAGCGATTGCCGGACCCAAGGTCCTGGAGCATATTGTCGATGTCGTCCTCTACTTTGAGGGCGAGCCGTTCAGCGCCTACCGGCTGCTGCGCTCGGTGAAGAACCGCTTCGGCTCCACCAACGAGGTGGGCGTCTTTGAGATGAAAGAGCAGGGGTTGGTTGAGGTGGATAATCCCTCACAGGCTTTCCTCGCCCAGCGCTGGGGGGGAGCGGTGGGCTCGGTGGTGGTGCCCACCCTTGAGGGCAGCCGCCCCCTGCTGGTCGAGATACAAGCCCTGACCAACCCCACCAGCTTCGGACTGCCCCGGCGCACCGCCAACGGCGTTGACTTCAACCGGCTGATGCTGATTACGGCCGTGCTGAGCAAGCGCCTCGGCTTGAAGCTGGGCAGCCAGGATATCATCGTCAATGTTACCGGCGGGCTCAAGATAGGCGAGCCAGCGGCTGACCTGGGCATTGCCCTAGCCATTACCTCCAGCTTCCGCGATGTCAGCGTTGACCCGCAGCTGATTGCCATCGGCGAGATAGGCTTAAGCGGGGAACTAAGGGCGGTGCCCCAGCTGGAACGGCGGGTAACCGAAGCCACCCGGTTGGGCTTCAAGCGCTGCCTGGTACCCAAAACCGGTGCCGGAATCAGCCCCCGAAAAATTGAACTCGTCCCGGTCAGCACCCTGCCCGAAGCCGTAAAAATAGGGCTGGTCAGAAGCAAAACCAGCCCCAATTAAATATCCTTAGCCACCTCAGCAATCCCGCCAATTACTTTATGTAAAGCTAATCTTTCATTTAGGCAACGGAATCAGGCAGATAAAGCGGAGGGGTTCATCGCCTTTATTAATGAAGCAGTGGGGTTCATCGGGGGCAACAAAGACGACGCTTCCCTCAGCAACGGGCGTCTCTCCCCCCTCCCCGACCACCATCCCCTCGCCGGCGAGGACAAATACCTCATGCTCCCAGGCGTGGGTATGATTTGGTGTGGCGCCACCCGGCTCAACCTCAAAGACACGCATCTTGAAATTGGGTGCCCCGTCCTGAGCGGTAATAACCTCCCGCTTCAGTACCCCGGGTAGCTCCTGTGTTGCCTTGACCTCAAGATAGTTCTTAACCCTCATCAGTGCCTACCTCAATAAAACTAGCCCATTATAACACCTTATAGCTGAGCAATATGTAGATATAACGCCGGATTTGCTTTATAATCTAGACAGTTGAAATGACTAGTCAAGAGCAGGTGGGGGCGGTCATTGCCGCCGCCGGCAGCAGCGAGCGGATGGGCGGGGTGGACAAGATGTTCGCCCCGCTGGGCGAAAAGCCAGTCTTAGTCCGGGTGATAGACACTTTCCAGAACTGCCGTCTCATTGACCAGATAGTGGTCGCCGTCAATAAATCTATACTGGACAAATGCCGCCAGCTGGCCGCCGGGCAGGGCTGGAACAAAGTAATCTTTTGTGAAGGTGGGAAACGGCGCCAGGACTCGGTCGCCAGTGCCCTAAGCCAGATCCAACCGTGCCAGTGGGTGGTCATCCACGATGGCGCCCGACCGCTGGTAACCGAGGCATTAATCAAGCAGGGGCTGGCAGAAGCCAGAGCCACCGGGGCGGCGGTGGCAGCGGTTCCGGTTACTGATACCATCAAGGCCGCCGGGGGTGACCGGCTGGTTCAGGAGACGCTGAGCCGGGGCCGATTATGGGCAGTGCAGACCCCGCAGGTATTCCGCGCTGACATCATCAATAAAGCCTACCGCCGGATAAAGGCGGAGGTGACCGATGATGCCGCGCTGGTGGAGCAGCTGGGCCATAAGGTCAGGCTCTACCCGGGCGCTTATGATAATATAAAGATAACCACCCCCGATGACCTGACCCTGGCGGAAATTCTATGGCAGAGGCGTGAAAATGCGTATCGGCATCGGCAGTGATGTCCACCCCCTGGTGGCGGGGCGGAAACTGGTGCTGGGCGGGGTGGAGATACCCTTCAGCAAGGGGCTCAGCGGCTGGAGTGACGGTGATGTCCTCACCCACGCCGTTATTGATGCTTTGCTCGGGGCAGCGGCGATGGGCGATATCGGTGGCCACTTCCCATCCGGCGAGCCGCAGTACCGGGATATTTCCAGCCTCACCCTGCTGCAACAGGTCAAAGATAAATTAGCCGCCGAGGGCTGGCGGGTGGGCAACATTGATGCCACCATCGTCGCCGAGCAGCCCCGACTCAGCCCCTTTGTTGAAGAGATGAGGCAGAAGCTTAGCCAGACGCTGGGCATTGAAATTAATAAGTTAAGCGTGAAGGCGACCACCGCCAAGCAACTGGGCTTTATCGGTCAGGGGAAGGGAATGGCGGTGGCGGCCGTGGTTCTGATTGAAGGGAGCCAGGATGAAGGTATATAACACCCTCTCCGCCCACAAAGAGGAATTTTTGCCCCAGGGCGATGAGGTCAAGATGTATGTCTGCGGCATTACCCCCTACGACCACTCCCACATCGGTCACGGCATGAGCTATATCGTCTTTGATGTCATCCGGCGCTACCTTCAGTTTCGCGGCTACAAAGTGAAATACGTGCAGAATGTCACCGATGTTGACGACAAGATTATCAACCGGGCCAACCAGCTTGGCATTTCGTCCAGTGAGCTGGCGGAGAAATACGCCCGCGGCTATTTCAAGGATATGGCTGACCTCAATATCGCCCCGGCTGATATCTACCCCCGGGCGACTCAGGAGATAGCCAAGATTATTGAGGTGATACAGGGCCTGGTTAATAAGGGGCATGCCTACGCCGCACAGGGCAGCGTCTATTTTCGGGTCAGGAGCAAGGACGACTACGGCAAGCTGGCCCACCGCAGTCTGAAGTCAATGATGGCCGGCGCCAGAATCGAGGCCGGGGAAGAGAAGGAGCACCCGATGGACTTCGTCCTGTGGAAGGCCGCCAAGCCGGGCGAGCCGTCCTGGCCCAGCCCCTGGGGGGAGGGCCGACCGGGCTGGCACATTGAGTGCAGCGCCATGTCGCTGAAATACCTAGGGGAGACCCTTGACATCCACGGCGGGGGGCAGGATCTGATTTTCCCCCACCACGAGAACGAAATCGCCCAGTCGGAGAGCTTCACCGGCCAGAAGCCCTTCGTTAAATACTGGCTCCACAACGGGCTGCTCCAGCTCGGCGAGGAGAAGATGAGCAAGTCGCTGGGCAACCTGATTACCATCCAGGAAGCCCTGGAGATGTACCACGCCGACGCCATCCGCATCTTCGTGTTGAGCTCCCACTACCGCAGCCCCCTCACCTTCGCCGATGAAGCCCTGGAAGCTGCCGAGAGCGGCGCCGAGAGGCTGAGGCAGACAGCCCACGGCGGCTACGCCAGCGGTGCCAAACAAGCAAAGATAGACATCAAGACCTACCGGGATAGATTTACTGAAGCCATGGACGACGATTTCGGCACCCCCCAGGCGCTAGCCACCCTGTTTGATTTAGCCCGCGAGATTAACCGGGCTGACGAAGCCGGCTACGAGGCTAAAGAAGCCCGCCGGGCGCTCACAGAACTAGCCGAAGTGCTAGGCCTGACCCTGAAAGAAAGAGAGTTGCCCCCGCTTGATGTGGAGCCATTACGAGAGCTACTGAGTTCAATTAATAAGTGGCGTCAGCTTGCTGGTTTGAAGGAGATACCCCTTAAAGAAACCCCCGATGATGTTGCCGCCCTGATGGAGCTCATTACGGCAACACGGAGCGCCTTGCGGGATAAGGAACAGTGGCAGTATGCCGATAAAATCCGCTCCCGACTTGAAGAAATAGGCGTTACCCTTGAGGATACTCCTAAGGGTACGGTGTGGCGGCGCAAGCGGTAGCCTTTTGGAGGTGAATTATGTGGCAGAATATCGCCTTTGCCCTGATTGGCATCGGCATACTGGTCTTGCTCGGCTGGGCGGTTAAAGACTTCTTTACGGCCAGCGAAATCCCCCTGATTCTGCGGATAGCTGTCGGTGCCATCAGTGTCGGCATACTGTTTCTTATCGGTATCGCCATTAAAGACCGGATCGCCAAAGCTAAAAAAGAGAACTTCAAGGAGATTGAAAAATGATTATCACCACCTCGGCTCAGATAGAAGGCAAGCGAATCACCAAGACCATCGGACTGGTAAAGGGCAGCACCATCCGGGCCCGACATGTCGGCAAGGACATCATGGCGGCGTTCCGGGGGGTGGTGGGTGGTGAGATAACCGAGTACACCAAGATGATGGCTGAAGCCAGGGAAGAAGCCATCCAGCGAATGATAGAGGATGCCCAGAATCAGGGGGGCAATGCCATCGTCAGCACTAGGTTCACCACCTCAATGGTAATGACCAGCGCCGCTGAGATACTCGCCTACGGGACGGCGGTGATAGTGGAATAGATAAAACAACTACCACCGCTTCATCAACTGCGCCCAGAGGTAGCGCCACGGCTTTAATTTAATCAGCCCCACCGGCAGCTCCAGTTGGGTCTTCTCGCTTACCGGCAGCCAGTTTATCTCGTCAATTACCGTTTTCAAACTGGGTAGCTGCGTCTCAAGCCTGCCCTGAGATTTCAAATCATCAAGGTGGTGCATCATTTCCCGTGCCGACTTGATGCGCCACTCACTGGCATCAGCCAGCTTGGGGGGAATAACCCCGTATTTTGCCTTGAGATGGTTGAGGCGGAGGATGGCTTCGTAGGCGGTCTCGGCAATCTGATGCAGGTCCATCCATTCCGTCTCGTAGTTGAGGGAATACTTCCAGCTTGGTGAAAGCAGCGCCTGGCGGTGCTCTGCCAGTGTCAGGAAGCGAATACGGTAGCCGTGGCGCTCCGGATGCTCAAAGCCGGGGCTGCCCGGGTCAATGAAGGGGGAGAGGGGGGCAATAAACAGGGAAAGCCGCCTGTCCCCCTTGAATCGCTGCAGCAGGTGCTCGCTGTAATCAACCGTAGCCATCACCGACGCCGTCGTCTGTTTGGGCACGCCGAGCATAAAAAAGACATCCAGTCGGCCGCAGCCCGCCTCAAGGGCATCGCCCAGCGTCCGCTCCAGCGCCTCGGTGGAGTAGTTTCTGCCCGATGCCTTTCTGACCTCGAAGTCATGGGACTCGGGGGACATCTCCAGAACAAAATCGGGGCAGGCCAGACCCATCTGGCGTATGATTCGGGTCGGGGCGGGGGTGAACAGCTCCAGAATAAACTGGTTCTTCACCCCACTCTGCTTGATGAGGCGCAAGACCTCCTCGGCATAGTCTTCCCCCGCCTGGCACAGGTCACCCAGAATAAAGATGGGGGCACCGCTGAAGCGAGCGATTTGCTTTACATTGTTAATAATTGCCTGCGGGGAGCGGAACACGGCCTGACCACGGTTATAGCAGTGCTGAAAGGTATCTGCCGAGCCGCCGCAGATAACGCAGTTCTGGGTGCAGCCGCGGCAGGTAAAGATGGCGGTCACCGGATAGCGCAGCCAGTCCCTGAAGGGCAGGCAGCTAATCAGGTCACGGTGCCGGATGACCGAGCGGATAACCGTGCCGTAGTTGTCCAGCATGATATCGCCCAGATCGGTGGGCACATGGGAGAGGGGGTTTTCCCTGATTTTACCATGGCTATCGCGCCAGACCAAGTTGGGTACTGACTCCGGCTCCCCTCCCCTCCTGACGGTGTCCATCAGTTGCCGCAGCGGCTCCTCCGCCGAGTCCCCCCGGATGACATAGTCTATCTCGGGGTAGTCAATTAGCTCCCGGTAGAAATACGAGGAGGAAAAGCCACCCAGCACCACCTTGGCTTGGGGGTGGTATTTCTTCACCAGCCGGGCTACTTCAATGGCGCCGTGGCAGTGCACCATCCAGTGCAGGTCAATGCCAAAGACGGGCGCTTCCAGCCGGGCAACCATCTCTTCGGCACTGAAATTTCTATCCCGCAGCATGCGCACCGCCAGGTTGATAATACGCACCCGGTAGCCGGCCCGCTCCAGGTACTCGGCCAGGCTGGTAAAGCCGAGGGGATACATCTCAAAGACCGGTGACGGCGGCACCAGGTCGCTGACCGGCCCGTAGAGAATCGTCTGCTGGCGAAAGTCATAGACGCTGGGGGCATGAAGCAGAATCAAATCAAGCGACATACTGACTCCTACTTAACGGCAATATGAATAGCGCTAACTCCCCAGAAGAGCCGGCGATAGCTTACCTGCCCGAAGCCAACTCTTATCAGCAATTCTTTAAGCTCCTCAGCGGTGTAAAAGCGGGACGCTGAGTGAGCCAGGTAGTGATAGGCACCCCGCTGCCCGGAAATCAGCCAGCCCAGCCAGAAGGCGAAAGAGAGCAGATACAGATGAAAGAGTTTTCGTATCAGCCCCGCTTGCGGCTGGCTGGTCTCCACAATGATAAACCGGCCCCCGGGAGCCAGCACCCTGAGCACCTCAGCCAGGTAGCGCTCGGCCAGCGGGTTCTGGTAGGTCAGATTGCGAAAGGCGAAAGAGATGCCCACAAAGTCAAAGTAGCCATCGGGGAAAGGCAGGTGAGCCGCATCACCATAGACAAAAGTAATTCTTTTCTCTTTGACGGAACGCGCCGCCTTCTGCCGGGCTATCTCCAGCATGGGCGGGCTGTAGTCAAGGCCGATAATTTCAATATCAGCGGCCATTTTAGCCAGCTGGACGGCCAGGTCACCGGTGCCACAGCCCAGGTCAAGGGCTCGCTGCGGCGCCGAGCTGAGGCACTCCCGGGCCGCCTTAAGCCGCCACCACCCGTCCAGCCCCCAAGTTATCACGTGGTTAATCAGGTCATAGCGGGGTGGCACCTCGGTAAAAATGCGCTGCAGCGGTTTCTTTGACTCTGATTTTATCTTGGTGGTCAATTGGTCTATCCCTCAAAAATCCCAGCCAGGATATAGCCGATGCCGAGCAGCAACTGGGTCAGCAGCACCACCAGCACGTTGTTGGCCATCGCCGGCATCAGCTGTTCCATTCCCGCTGGCTTCAGGGCGCCTCTGATTGCCTTTACCGCAAAGGGAAGGGTGAGCAGGGCGACCAGGGCAAACGCGGGCATTACCCTCGCCACCACCCCACCGACTATCCACAGATAGACCATTATCGTCAGCGCCGAATAGACTATGCCCGCCCTCTCCCGTCCGATAATGATGGGCAGGGTCTGGCGGTTCGCCGTCCGGTCAGCTTCCACATCGGGGAACTCATTGAGCAGGAGCAGGTTGTGCACCAGAATACCGGAGGGCACCGAGGCGATAACTGCTGGCCAGGTATAGCTTGCCGTCTGGACAAAGTAGGCGCCCAGCACCGGCAGCGTCCCCAAGCCCAGCCCGGCGGCCCACTCCGGCCATTTTGTCTTCAGTATAAACGGGGTGTAGAGCACGATACACAGAGCACCGGCCAGAATTAGGGGCAGCAGAAGCCAGCCCCGGGTAAGCACAAAGTAAATTCCAATCGGTACCGTCAGTAGTAGAGAGACCACCCCCAGCCAGAGCACCTGAGTCGGGGTGAGCCGAGCGGCGGGCAGGATGCCGCTCCCACCGCTGAAAGGGGTCTTGGGGGTAGCCAGATCAATGCCGCTGCGGTAGTCAAAATAGTCGTTGAGCACATTGACACTGGTGTGGGCCAGAAGCAGCCCGACCATGGCAAGCAGGGCAAAACCGAGGTGAAAGGCGCCGTCATACCAAGCAATGCTAGCGCCCAGAAAGGCCAGCACCACCGAGAGCAGCAGGAACTGCGGTCTGGTCTCCAAAAACCATATCTTTAGCCTCAAAAGCCTCTTCTCCAACCCGGCATCGCCCTAGGTAAGCTTGATCGTCATCAGCGCCACAATGACAAACAGAACCATCAAGACGACGGTCAGTTGAAACAGGGTTTTTTCCACACCCCGTTTGGTGCGGTAGACTGTATCCGGCTGACCAAAGATACCCCCCAGCCCGCCACCGCGGACCTGAAGCAGAATCGCCATTATCAAGCCCAGCGCCAATACAATCTGTGCCACATTTAAATAGGTCTGCATACTACCCTTCCAGTCTTTTCTTTAATTCCTTCTCTGCCAGCGTGGGGTTAACCCGCCCCCGGGTAAGCCGCATCACCTGCCCCAGCAGAAACTTCAGGGACTGCTCTTTACCCTGCTTGTAATCAGCCACCGCCTTGGGGTTGGCTTTAATCACCTCACCGACGGCACTCTCAATCTCTTGGGCATCACTAATTTGACCACGTTCTCCTTCCCTAAAAAGGGTATCCGGGTCTTTGCCAGTGCTATACATTTCCTCAAGCATAGACTTGGCGGTTGCAGCGCTGACTTTACCCTCGGAATTGAGAACGGCCAGTCTGACGAGTTTGTCCGGACTTACCAGCTTTCTAAATTCTACGATATGAATACTTTTAGTATTCATTATACGGCTAACCCCGCCCAGAAGCCAGTTTTTGCCTATCTTGGCAGCCTCGGCTTTTGGTAGATTCGGCAGCGTAAGTGTAGCCGCAGCCACCATGTCTTCCTCGTAATCAGCCATTTCCCTAGACCTAGTAAGCAAATCGGCATCATCAGGCGGTAGGTTGTATTCGTCTATAAAACGCTTGCGCCTGGCTTCAGGCAGCTCGGGGAGCTTTGCTTTTATCTCCCCCACCCACTCCCGGCTCAACACCAGCGGGGGGAGGTCTGGCTCAGGGAAGTAGCGGTAGTCATGGGCGTACTCTTTGCTGCGCTGGGCGACTGTCTTCCCCTTCTCCTCCACCCAGCCCCGGGTCTCCTGAACCAGCCTCTTGCCCTCAGCGGCCTGCCTGCGCTGCCGCTTGGCTTCATATTCCAGTGCCAGATAGACTGCCTTGAAGCTGTTCATATTCTTGACTTCAACCTTGGCCTTGGCATCGGGGCCGCCCTCGGGGCGAATGCTGATATTGGCATCACAGCGGAAGCTGCCCTCTTCCATATTGCCGGTAGATACCCCCAGGTAGCGCAGTATGCTGCGCAGCTGTATCAGGTACTGTCGGGCTTCCTCCGGGGAGCGCAGGTCAGGCTCGCCGACAACCTCCATCAGCGGCACCCCGGAGCGGTTGACATCCACCAGGCTGTGGGACTTGCCGCCCGGCTCGGTGTGGTGGACCAGCTTGGCGACGTCCTCCTCAAGGTGAACCCGGGTTATGCCCACCTTTTTTCTGACCCCGTTAACCTCAATATTAAGATAGCCCCCGGCGCCGATGGGGGCACCGTACTGTGAAATCTGATAGCCCTTCATCAGGTCGGGGTAGGGGTAGTTCTTGCGGTCAAAGCGGGTACGCTCGGCAATGGTACAGTTCAGTGCCAGTGCCGTCATGATGGTAAATTCTATCGCCTGGCGGTTAATCACCGGCAGCACCCCGGGCATACCCAGACAGACCGGGCAGACATGGGTGTTGGGCGGGGCACTGGCATAGTCCGCACTGCAGCGGCAGAACATCTTGCTCCTGGTCAAAAGCTGGGCATGTACCTCCAGCCCGATAACAGTCTCAAAATTCATCGCTGGCCTGGCTCTCTAGAGACGCAATCGGTTAAATATTAGCCTATTTGGCTTACCCTTGTCTAGCTGACGGAGAGCCGCCGGGTCTCAACCAAGGCGCTGGTTTATGTTATATGTTATAATCTTACTGCGAGATGGGGATATAGCTCAGCTGGGAGAGCGCTGCGTTCGCATCGCAGAGGTCGGGGGTTCGAATCCCCCTATCTCCACCAGATTTAAATACTCAGAGAGGTGATAGTAATGGCTAGCGGGGAGCAAGAACCTAAGAAAAAGGGAATCAGTGGACTGGTTTTCGCAGGTTGCTTGATGATTGGCTTTGCCATAGGCTTTCTAACAGGGAACATTCCCGCCGGTCTTTTCGGTGGTCTGGGTGTCGGTTTTATAGCTATGGCTATCGTGCGCTATAAAGTTGGCGAATGGTAAGCTAAACTCGCCAAACTATCACTATTTAAAACCGTGCCCCTGTAGCTCAGGTGGATAGAGCAGCGGTTTCCTAAACCGCGTGTCGCGCGTTCGAGTCGCGCCAGGGGTACTTTTTATGGCTAACTTCGGGACAGATGAATTCAGCAAAAGAGATTTCAGCCGAAAATATTTACTTTGAGTTGCAAGCCTACTGGGGCATCACCAAACATATGGGGGGCCTAAAGGCTACCGATGAACTTCTTGCGTTATGCCATATCACCCCGGATAAATATGTACTGGTGGTCGGCTGCGGCATTGGCCTTACCTCCAGCTACATGGCTAAAAAATACCGCTGCCGGGTGCTCGGCGTAGATATTTCGGCAAAGATGATTGAGTGGTCCCGGAAAAGGGCCCGCAAAGCGGGTGTCACCGACCGGGCTGAATTTATGCTCGCCGATGTGCAGGACCTCCCCTTCAACGATAACCTCTTTGATGCCGTCATCAGCGAATCGGTAACCGCCTTTCCCCCCGATAAAGAGAGAGCCGTCAGCGAGTATGTGCGGGTGGTAAAGCCAGGCGGATATGTCGGGCTTAATGAGTGCGCCTGGCTGAAAAAACCGCCGCCGGAATTAGACGAATACATGTCTCGCACTACGGGGGGCCATTTTTTCACTACTGATGGCTGGCGGGAATTACTCGCCGGCGCTGGCTTGAGAGACATGATAGTGAGAAGCTATAAAATCAATGCCTTAAGCCAATGGCTTTACGAGGTCAGGCAGTTTGATGCCAACGCTTTTTTCAGAGCCTGGTATATATTGCTATCCCAATATACCAGAAGCTCAGATTTCCGCAGAATAATAAAAGATACGTATCTCGCCGGGCTGTCTCTCAAGATATTCCACCAATTTTTCCAGTACTTGGGCTACGGAATATTTATTGGTCAAAAATAAGCCCTCTATTTAACCGTGAGCGTCCCGGTGCTATCAATCAAACTATGACTGAAGGCACGCCTAGAGGTTAATTTTTACCCCAAATTATGTTAATATAAGTAGCGTAGGAGTGTAGCTCAGTTAGGGAGAGCAGCGGTCTCCAAAACCGCCGGTCGGGGGTTCGAGTCCCTCCACTCCTGCCATGCCGAGGTGGCGGAATACGGTAGACGCGCTAGCTTGAGGGGCTAGTGGGCTTTGGCTCGTAGGAGTTCAAATCTCCTCCTCGGCACCAAAATGCGGAAGTAGTTCAGCGGTAGAATGCCTCCTTGCCAAGGAGGAGATCGCGAGTTCGAATCTCGTCTTCCGCTCCAGCCAAGTTAAGCCAGCCTACTGGCTGGCTTTTTGCTTGCATCACGGTTAGTTTTGCCCTAAAATAAGAAAGCTCAATTGCCCGGTGTCAAAACCGGGTGGGCGGAGCGAGGCGACGTAGCCAAGAGGATAAGGCGGGGGTCTGCAAAACCCCTATTCACCGGTTCGAATCCGGTCGTCGCCTCCATTTTATTTGGGGATTAGAGAAAAGGGTTATCCTTGAGGAAACCCTACTGAACCCGGTCCGCCAGGGTCTGGAAAATGCGCAGATAGTCGTGCAGGTATCGGGTAACCAGGAACCGCTTTTGCACCCGGCGCCGGCCGGCGCTACCGAGCCGATATGCCGTCTGCCTGTCCCGCAATAAGCCGGTAATGGACGCCACCCACTCATTTAGTGATTTAGCCAGGAATCCGGTTCTGTTGTGCAACACCTGCAGAGCAATCCCGCCGACATCACTCCCCACCACCGGACAGCCCTTCCACAGTGCCTCGGAAACAACCAGCCCGAAGCCCTCGCGTATTGATTTCTGGACGACGACGCTGGCTTCCTGCTGAAAGGCATTAATCTCCGGGCTGCTCACTCCGTTTTGACCCCACAGGATAAGAGTATCGCTGCGGTCACCAGCATAGGTGACGACTTTCTGATAGCATGACTGGGTTTCCGGGTCGTCGTCAGCCCCACCCCCCATTAATACCAGCTGCAGGTCGGGAAATTCCCGCTTCAAGACGTCAAATACGTCAATTACCCCGCAAAAGTCCTTCCACGGGTCAAAACGGGATAGCATGAAGATAAAGGGGCACGCTGGGTCAACACCGTAGCGCAATAAGATGCGGTGTACCTCCTCATCACTGAGCAGGCGGTTCTGAGAGCCTAGAGGATCTATGCCTGGCGCTACCGTGAAGCATCGCGGACCCCTAAAATTCCGGGGGAAATACTGCTTCCGGGTAAAGATAGCCGCGTCGTAGAGCTCAACATAGGGCTTCAAAAATTCCCAGAAATGGGGCTGGGGGGTAGTGAGGTCAATGTGACAGCGCCATATCCAGATGCTGCCCTTCTGATGACCGTTTCCCTGACGCAGAAAGTGCAAAACACCAGCCGGCTGAGGGTCGTGGACGACCACAAAATCATGGCTCCCGTTGGAACTCAGCAGATCAGCGTTAATACTATTGTACTTTAACCAGGCGGCTTTCATTTCCTGGGTGAATGGCAGCGGCATTCCCTGGAGCCCGTTATGCATCGCCTTGGTGACCTTGTAGAACTCATCCGCCCCCCGCAGGATACGCCACTCGGCATGTAAACCCAGGTCACCCAGCAATGGGACTAAAGCCTTTAACAGCTCGGCTACCCCGCCACCAGCAGCGGTGGCATTGAGATGGAGCACCCTGGCTCCAGCCAGCGGTCGGGCTGATGCCCGCAATTGCTCAATGTATTCTTCTCCCAACAGGGGGGTGTAGTTACTCAATGAACGCCGGCCGGTAAGAACACATTGAGTCATTTATGCTTCTTATCCTAAAAACTTCACTGCGGACACAACCACGCCTCCCCTTCTCCCACCATTAACGCGGCAATTGGTTGATATTGACATGATAACCGAATTGTGCTATACAAAATCATGATATCTATTACTTAATATATGTTACTATACTAATATTACATGAATTATATTTCAAGTTAATCATATCATAATTTTTTTGTCAAGTAGTTTATCAGGCAATTTCGGCTGGATTTCTAAAATGAATAAGTGGTCTTTCATCACCAACCACGGTCTGGTGCTGGCGGCGGTCGCCAGGCACCCCCGCAAGACTGCCCGCCAAATCGGTGATGTGGTTGGTATCACCGAGAGAGCGACGCATAAGATTATCAATGACCTGGAAGCCGCCGGCTATGTCACCAAGCTCAAGATGGGCCGGCGCAATGAATATCAGGTGCACCCGGAAGTACCCTTGAAAGAGGGAACAAACGGTGGCACCGCAGCCAAAGAACTGCTGGCCATGCTGGGCTGGAAGCCGAAGAAGAGCTAGGTAAATACGATATCAACCGAATGGCTCACCAAGTATAAATGCGATAAGACCAGCCAGCATGAGAACGCCGAGGATTACGGCAATAAAGATCTTTCTAGAAGCCAGCGCCGTTTTCTTCTTTTTAGGGCAAATAACCCGGCCCTCTCTTTTAGCCTTGGCGTCCAGATAAAATCCGAATGCGGCTCCAATCCCGATACCAATGGGTAGCCCGGCACCTTCTAAAGCAGCACTAAGCGCTACCCCAACCCCCGAACCTATTGCCATTCCTATGCCGATGTATTGTCCCTCGGTGACCAACTTATGCTGTTTCTGAAGATGCTTGGTAATGTCACCAATTGCCTTAAAGTAACTCTTCTTGGCTTCTTTGGACATCAGGGAAAGGTTGGCTAAGTCATTGGTCAGTGCGGTTATTTCCTGTTTACGATTCTGACACTCGGTGCAAAGCGCCGAGAAACTATCAACTCTTCGCGCCAGGCATAGCAGCAGGTCTAATTTATACTTCTGGTAATCTTTCTCGCTTAAGGTATCTTTTTGCCAGGTAATCCGCTTCTCGATACCGTAGTACCAATCACTGTAAACTTCCATATTTCTATTCTTGAATTAAACTCTCACGCCCCGATTATCTGCTTCGCCTCTTCGGCAAACTCACCCGGCACCAGTATCTTGACCTGTCCCAGACCATCCAGGGTAATACCATAGATGGGACCGGCGCTCTCATACTTTAATAACACCGGTATCCCCTGGCTCTCCAGCTTTGACTTGATGGCATGAGCCACCAGTTCACCCTGAACTTTATGAACCACGACCAAGTCCAAACTGTTTTTACCCATGCTGATACTTTGCCTATTGACTGCCATTATAAACTGATAGCGACCCGAAGGGGAGTATATCTGGTTAGGGTTTTCTTTCCATAATCAGTTTAAAGAGTGAGTCTAACGCAATTTTGTCCACGGCTCGTAGCTTCAGGGGCACAGACTGTCCCGTTATTTTCAACTCAACTCTTTCTCTGGGAATGAGGCCTACGATGGACATAATGATGCCAATTGATACCAGACCCAAGCTCGGTGGGTCTAACCAGCCGATACCAAAAAACTGGGTAACCACCACGGCGAGTATCAGGAAAACGATACCGCTAAATAGCGCTATGACTCGCCTTTCCTGTTCGTATTTAATGCTCTTTATATGACTGTACTCAATATCTCTGATTAAATGACCCTTCTTTATTAACAGTTTCTTGCTCAAAATATAAACCGTAGCGTCCTGCAGGTTATACTGTCTTTCAAAGGCTTCATCTCTGCTAAGATACTTCTCAATTTCTCTAGGAACAAGCTCCATGTACCTATCTCCTATAAACCCCGGTTCACCTTCCCAGACCTAAATCAAAAGGGCGCCAGCAACCACCTTTTTCAGCAGTTTCCAGTGCCCTTCTCATCTCTAGCAGCCTCCTAAAGTAGCACTAAGTGACCTTTACAGGAACTCACATGCTGTTTTTGAGTGTAGCTTTTAGCGCCGTTAATGTCAAGACCTTGCAACTACATGCAAACCCATCAACCCCAGCTGCATGAAGCCACCTCCCAGAATCTTGACGCCTATAACACTAATGCTTACAATAGCATCAATAATAACGCCGGGGTGGCGGAACTGGCAGACGCAGCGGACTTAAAATCCGCCGGACCTTGGTCCCTGTGGGTTCGAGTCCCACCCCCGGCACCAAAATGTTTATGCTGGAGGTTAAAATATGGAAGCGTTGAGTGCTTTAGGTATCTTTTTTGCTGGTTGTGGTTTAATGTGGTTTATTTCGGTATGGTCAAAAAATAAATAGTCAAACAAAAGGAACCTTAATTAGTTTCGCAATAAGCTCAATATTGCCATAGTTTAAAAGTATGCTATAATAGCCAAAATAAAATGCCTTGGATAGTAATACTACTGGGTTACTTTCTGGGCGCTATCCCCACCGCCTATATCGCTGGGCGTCTACAGGGGAAGAATATCCTCCAACTGGGTGACCGAAATGTCGGTGCGGCTAATGCCTTTCGTCATCTGGGGGCAAAGGTGGGAATCACCGTATTCATTATTGATGCCGGTAAGGGATTCCTAGCCATCCTCCTTGCCCAGACAGCTAGTCTGCCGCTGATGACCGCTCTGCTTGCCGGCGTGGCCGCCGTTATCGGCCACAACTGGTCAATTTTCATTGGCTTCCGAGGAGGACGGGGGGAAAGCACCACCATCGGCGTCCTGCTCAATCTAATAACCCAACCGATGCTAATTGTCGCCGGACCGGCGCTAGCCAGCCTTCTTATCAAGCGAAATGTAATTCTGACCAGCTGTGTGCTGTTTATGCCACTGCCACTAGTCTGCTGGTGGCTGGAGGTACCGGGGATACTCATTGGCTACGGCATCACCCTACCCTGTTTAGTCGGTATCACTGATTACGTTAAGGGAAGGCTACCGGTTCGCATCTCCGGGGCAGGCAGCACCTAGCCACCCTTCTTTTTCAGTACGGTGCGAACCGCCTGCTCAATATCTTTAGCGGTCAGCCCGTATCTCTCCAAAAGCTGGCCAGGCTTGCCTGATTTAGCATAGGTATCTTTGATCGCCACAAACTCAATCGGCACCGGATGATGCCTGGCAACCACCCGAGCCACAGCACTGCCCAATCCGCCATGCTCCAGGTGCTCTTCAGCGGTAACAATCGCCCCGGTCTCGGTCGCCGCTATAATAGCCGCCTTGTCAATCGGCTTGAGGGTAGGCATGTTGAGCACCCGGCAGTCTATGCCTCCCCGCTTAAGATTAGCCGCCGCCTCCAAGGCAGCGGTGACCATCACCCCGATGGCGATAATAGTTGCCTCACCGCCTTGCTTCAGGGTTACCGCCTTACCCAGCTGAAAGCGATAGCTCCGGTCATAGACCAGGGGTAGTTTGGGGCGGGGTAACCGGATATAGAAAGGCCCACAATTAATCGCGGCGGCTCTTACCGCCTGGACGGTTTCGATAGCATCGGCGGGGACAATTACGGTAAAGCCGGGAAAGGAAGTAATCAATACCAGATCCTCTACTGACTGATGCGAGGTGCCATCCTCGCCCACGGTGATACCGCCATGGGTGGTGACCAGCTTGACATTGAGCCCGGGCTGGGCGATTGACATGCGAATCTGGTCATAACTGCGTCCAGGGACAAAAACGGCGAAGGTGCTGGCAAAGGGGATTTTGCCGGCAGCCGCCAGACCGGCGGCAATACCGATCATGTTCTGCTCGGCAATGCCGCAGTCAAAGGAGCGCTCCGGGAACTCACCGGCAAAAAACTGGGTCATGGTTGAGCGACATAAATCGGCATCCAGCATCACAATATCTGGATTCTCCCTGCCCAGCTCAACCAAGGTCTTGCCATAGGCTTCCCGCAGGGAAACTGCTTCTGTCATGGCTACGCCAGCTCCCTCAAAGCCATCTCTACCTCCTCGGCAGTGGGGGCTTTGCCGTGAAAATCGGGGTTGTTCTCCATAAAGCTGACCCCCTTGCCCTTGGTGGTATGGGCAATGATAACCGTGGGCTTTCCCTTTATCTTCCTGGCCCGGCTAAAGGCGCGGCCGAGCTGGGTGAAATCGTGGCCATTAACCTCAATTACCTGCCAGCCAAAAAAGCGCCACTTCTGGGCAAAGGGCTCCGAGTCCATCACCTCGCAGCACCAGCCGTCCAGCTGCAGCCGGTTGCGGTCAACGATAGCGGTCAGGTTATCCACCTTGAAGTGCGCCGCCGCCATGGCCGCCTCCCATACCTGCCCCTCGTTACACTCCCCGTCGCCGAGCAGGACATAGACATGGTATGACTGCGCATTAAGGCGCCCGGCCAGGGCGACGCCGATGGCAAAAGAAAGCCCCTGCCCCAGGGCGCCGGCCGACATCTCCACACCGGGGGTAAGGTTCCGGTCAGTGTGCCCCTGAAGGCGGCTGTCCAGCTGCCTCAGCGTGGCCAGCTCGGCTACCGGGAAGTAGCCGCACTCAGCCAGCACCGTATAGAGCAGCGGCGCGGCATGCCCCTTGCTCAGGATAAATCTATCCCGGTCAGCCCACTGCGGGTCCTGGGGCTTATGCTTTAGTATTCTGAAGTAAAGGGTGCTGACAATTTCTACCGCCGACAGCGAGCCGCCGGGGTGACCACTGCCCGCCTTCCCAATCATGGTAACAATATGGCGCCTTATTCTTCTGGCTAAAGCCTCCATCTCTTTCAGTGACGCTGATGACGAAAAAACCTCGGCTTTGTGCTTAGCGGCCGAGGTCACTGAGGATGGATTCATCCTTTTGGGTAACGCCATTAATACCCCTCTTATAGTCTCCCTGAGTAATTATATAATAACGCAACACCCCCAGTCTACACTGGTTCTAGCCGTAAGTCCTTGACAAGCCGGCCCAATAATGCTAAATTGACCAGTAATTAAATATTGCAAAGGCTGCGAACAAGACTAGTAGGCTTCCAGCGAGGCGCAGAGAGTCGGGTAAGGTGTGAGCCGATGCTAACGCGGAAGCGGAATGGACTTGGGAGCCGCAAACCGAAAGTCTCCGGACAAGTAGGCTTTGTCGCCAGGGAAGCGTTACCACATCCCGGGGTATCGAGGTAGCTAATCTCCGTACCTTAGCGAGATAGTCGCCCGGCGCTAACGGCTGGGGCTGACTAAAAAGGGTGGCACCGCGGAAGTAAACCTTCTGCCCCTTTGGGCAGAAGGTTTATTGATTTAAGGGGGCAAAAATGTTCACCATCTCACGGAGATGGCCCCGATGGGGGCCATAATGTAAAAACAGTTTTGAGTTAACAAACAATAGAAGGAGGAAATATGGAAAAAGCGATGTTTTTTCTGGACCAAAAGGACATGCCAACTCATTGGTATAATGTCCTGCCCGACCTGCCCGAGCCACTACCGCCACTGCGCCATCCGGGCACCAAGGAGGTCCTGCCGCTGGATATGCCTCTGCCCCCTCCCCTCTTCCCTGATGCCATAAACCGGCAGGAGTTCAGCACGGAGCGCTACATTGAGATTCCGGACGAGGTACTGGAGGCTTACCGCACCTACCGGCCGACTGTTTTGCACCGGGCGTATCGCCTGGAGAAGTATCTGGATACGCCAGCCAAGATTTTCTACAAATACGAGGGCACCAGCCAGGCCGGCAGCCACAAACCCAATACCGCCATTGCCCAGGCCTACTACGCCAAGAAGGAAGGGTACAAGCGCCTGGCTACCGAGACCGGTGCCGGGCAATGGGGCAGTGCCCTGGCAATGGGCTCCCAGTTCTTTGGCCTGGAATGCAAGGTCTATATGGTCAGGGTAAGCTACAATCAGAAGCCCTACCGGCGCATCCTGATGGAGACCTGGGGAGCCAAGGTGGTCCCCAGCCCCAGCCAGGACACCGAGGTCGGGCGCCACTATCTGGGCGAAAATCCGGAGCACCCGGGCAGCCTGGGCATCGCCATCAGCGAAGCCTGTGAGGATGCCTTCGGTAACGATGATACCAAGTATTCTATCGGCAGTGTCGTCAACCACGTCCTGCTCCACCAGACCATCATCGGTGAGGAAACCCGAAAGCAGATGGAGATGGCCGGCGCCTATCCCGATATTATCATCGGCTGCATCGGCGGCGGTTCCAATTTTGCCGGTCAGTTTCTGCCCTGGATTAGGGACAAGCTAAGTGGGAAGAAGCCGGACATGCGCATTATCTGCGTTGAGCCCCAAGCCTGCCCCACTCTGACCAAGGGTCCCTATGCCTGGGACTTCGGCGATATCGCCGGGCTTGCCCCCATAGTCAAGATGTACACCCTGGGTCACGGTTTTATCCCCCCACCCGTCCACGCCGGCGGACTGCGCTATCACGGCATGTCACCCATCATCTGCCACCTGTACCGGCTGGGGCTGGTTGAAGCCAAAGCTGTGCCCCAGGTAGCTACCTTTGAGGCTGGGGTGACCTTTGCCCGCACCGAGGGCATCATTACCGCCCCCGAGCCCTGCCATGACCTCAGGGTAGCCATTGACGAAGCCCTGCGCTGTAAAGAATCCGGCGAGAGCAAGACCATTCTGATTGCCCACAGCGGGCACGGCCACTTTGACCTAGCTGCCTATGACGCCTACCTCTCGGGTAAACTTCAGGACTACGATTATCCCGAAGCCAAAGTCAAAGAAGCACTGGCCCAACTGCCCGAGGTAAAGGAATAGCTAAATACCCCAACCACCCCCTCCCTTTAATTACGGGGAGGGGGTGGTTATTCCCGCCCGTTTCGCCCCTGTTTAGGGGTGCTGATAATTTTTAGCCCGCGGTAGCCCTGTGCTATAATATTATTGATGTCCAAGAAGCCAAAGCTAATCTATTTATTATTCAGCCTTGTTTTAATCCTGTCCCTTAGCCTAGGCGGCTGTGTCTATGTGCAGGAGCCATCACCGGCACCCAGCCCGCCACCCCCTGACATATCGGCGCCGACCTCCCCCGAATGGACGCTACCGCCCCGGATCAGCGAGCACCCACCGCTACCCAATTTCACCTCGGTAGTGGCTATAGTTAAGCCCTCAGTGGTCGCCATCAATACCGAGGTAGTGACCTATGATATCTTCAACCGGCCCTCTACCGAACAGGGCTCAGGATCGGGGTGGATTATTGATGAAGACGGACATATTGTGACCAACAACCACGTCATTGCCGGGGCAAGAAGTATCACGGTAACCCTCTCTGACGAGAGCGCCCTCTCCGCCGGTGTGGTCGGTGCTGACGCCTTCTCCGACATAGCCGTACTTAAGGTGGAGAACACCGACCTGCCCCCGCTCGCCATTGGTGACTCCACTGAGTTAAATATCGGTGAGTGGGCACTAGCTATCGGCAACGCCCTGGGGATGGGAATAAGCGCCAAAGAGGGCATCATCAGCCGTCTGGGGGTATCCGTCCCGGTAGCCGCCGGACAGACCATGCACGACCTGATTGAGACCAGCGCCGCCATCAATCCGGGCAACAGCGGCGGCCCGCTGGTCAATATGGCCGGCGAGGTCATCGGCATTACCAGTGCCAAATGGGCTGCTGTCGGCGTGGAAGGTCTGGGCTATGCCATCAGCAGTGACACCGCCCGACCAATTATTGAAGAACTGATTCAGAAGGGCTATGTGGTCCGACCCTGGCTCGGGGTGGTAGTAGGCACGGTGAACGAATGGCTGATAGACCGATATGAACTGGCCGTGGCGCAGGGGGCATTTGTCACCCAGGTTGCCCCTGGCAGCCCCGCCGATAAGGCCGAAATCAAGGCGGGTGATGTCATTGTCAGCTGGAATGAGACTGAAATCACCAGTGCTGATGACCTGATAGAAGCGATACACGACAGTCAAATTGGACAGACCGTGGACATAGCCTTCTGGCGGGGAAATGAGAAGTATACCACCACCGCCACCCTGGCTGAGACGCCGCCCCCCTAAGCCAGTCTTTTTACTCCCAGCAGTACCTCATGACCGCCTAGCTTATACTGCTCGGTAAAGGCGCCCTCTTCCGGGGTATCTTCAATAAGCTTTCGGGAGAGCGTTTCCTGCTTGATATAGTCAGCAAAATCGGCCATTACGCCCCTGATATAATCATCGCCCTGATAACAGGTGGTGATATAGTCAGCGATATCAAACCCCGCCGAGCGGCGCATTGTCTGCAACCGATGCACAATCTCCCGCGCCATGCCCTCCGCCTCAAGCTCAGGAGAAAGCTTGACCTCTATGGCTACGGTATAGCCGCCTTCGGTAGCCACTACGAAATCAGGCATATGCGACTTAACCTCGTTGGTAACCACTTCCGTAGCCACGTTTAAACCTTTTACATTGAGCTCCTCAAGTAACTGAGGCTCCAGACGCTTCAGGCTTTCCCTCTCCCGGCTAGAGCTGACCTTGACCATAACCCCGGCCAGAGGCTGGCGTATCTTGATACCGGCCTGGCTCCGGGCAGCCCTGCCCAGGCTGGCTATTCGCATCACCAAGCGGGTGTCCGCCATCAGGTGCTTATCAATCTTACTTTCATCAGCTACCGGGAAGTCGGTCAGGTGCACGCTCTCCGGAGCATCGGGGAAAGCCGAGCCGACCAGATTCTGATATATCTCATCGGCCACGAAGGGGATAAACGGCGCCAGCAGCTTGGCTACGGTTACCAGACACTGGTAGAGAGTGGTGTAGGCGGCCAGTTTATCGGCATCGTTTTCACTCTTCCAGAAACGCCGCCGGCTGCGGCGCACATACCAGTTGGACAGGTCATCAACAAAATCTTCTATCTTCCGCCCCGCCTCCGTCGGCTGGTAGCCAGCCATCGCCTTATCCACATCAGCGACAAGCTGATTGAGCTCAGCGATAATCCAGCGGTCCAGCTCCGAATATGCCGGCTCCCCGCCCTGTTCCGGGGTGAACTTATCAATATTGGCGTAGGTGACAAAGAATGAATAGACATTCCACAGGGTGAGCAGGAAGTGGCGGGTCACCTCAGCCACCATCTTCTCATCAAAACGGCGCACATTACCCGGCGGTGAGGCGGTGAAGAAGTACCAGCGCAGGGCATCACTACCGTATTTATTGATTACCGCCCACGGCTCAACCACATTCCCCTTGGCCTTGCTCATCTTCTCTCCCTTGGCATCCAGGATGTGCCCCAGACAGATGACATTCTCAAAACAGGGGCGGTTAAAGAGCAGAACAGAGATGGCATGGAGGCTGTAGAACCAACCGCGGGTCTGGTCCACCGCTTCGCTGATATAATCGGCCGGGAAGCGCCCGTCCTCAAGCAGGGTATCGTTCTCAAAGGGGTAGTGCCACTGGTCTACCGGCTTTGCCCCGGAATCAAACCTGCAGTCAATCACCTCGGGCACCCGCTTCAACTTGGCCCCGGACTGAGCACAATCATAGGTCAGCCCGTCAACATAGGGGCGGTGTAAATCCAGAGGCTCTTTCACGCCGGCAAATCCGGGCTTGCCTTTCAGCTCGGCAACACTGCCGACACAATCAAAACTAGGACAGGCTTCACAGCGCCATATCGGTA
>CP070693.1:1049644-1063803 GCA_020353235.1 Dehalococcoidia bacterium
ATACCTCCCCAGGCTCGCCCAGGAGCACCTCGCCGCGAAACGGGGCTTGCCAAACAAAAAAGGCACAGAACTGTAACCTGCGCCTCTTGATTTCTTGGTAGCGGGGGTTGGATTCGAACCAACGACCTTCGGGTTATGAGCCCGACGAGCTTCCACTGCTCCACCCCGCGGTAGATTTTAGTATAAAGCCCGCCGAGAGGGGTGTCAAGCTACTTCACATCGGGCTGGGCTTCGGGCGGCTTGCCCTTATGCTCTTTGGGCTTGCCGAAGTCTCGCAACCACGCCTTCAGCCGACTGATAACCTGCCTCTCATATCCCTGCTCACTGGGAGTGTAATACTGCTTACCCTGAAGAGAATCGGGCAGGTGCTGCTGCGGGACAAAGTGCCCCGGGTAATCATGGGCATACTTATACCCCTCACCGTAGCCCATTTCCTTCATCAGGGAAGTTACCGGGTTACGCAGGTGCAGCGGCACCGACTTATCCGAGCTCAGCTTGATTTCTTCCTGAACCTTGGAGTACGCCTGATACAGGGAGTTGCTTTTGGGAGCAGTGGCCAGATAGACGGCGGCCTCGGCTAAAGCCAGGTTGCCCTCGGGCATGCCGATAAAGTGGACCGCCTGCTGAGCCGCCATGGCGATGACCAGTGCCTGGGGGTCAGCCATACCGACATCCTCAGAAGCAAAGCGCACCAGACGGCGGGCAATATAAAGCGGGTCCTCCCCCGCCTCCAACATTACCGCCAGCCAGTATAGCGCCGCATTCGGATCGGAGCCCCGCATCGACTTGTGCAGGGCGGAGATAAGGTCAAAATGCTTCTCACCGCCTTTATCATAGCGGACTGCCTTGTGCTGAAGGGCATCCTCAATAGTGGCTAGCGTAACGCGGCGCTTACCATTCTCATCGGGGGGCGTGGCTAGGGCGGCAATCTCCAGGGCATTGAGGGCAATCCGGGCATCATTGTTGGACATAGTGAGCAGGTGGTTCAAGGCATCAGCGTCCAGCTCCACACTGAGCCTGCCCAGACCACGCATCTTGTCTTTTAAGGCGCGGGTAACGATAACCCTAAGCTCATCCTCATTAAGGGGATTCAGAGTGAGTACCTGGCAGCGGGAAAGGAGCGGCGAGATAACCTCAAAAGAGGGGTTTTCGGTGGTGGCGCCGATAAGGGTGACGGTGCCGTCCTCAACAAAAGGCAGAATGGCATCCTGCTGCGCCTTATTGAAGCGGTGAATCTCATCAATAAACAATATCGTCCGCTGCTGGGTCATCTGGAGACGCCCCTTGGCTCCCTCTATTAGCCGCCTCAGGTCGTTCACGCCAGCACTAACCGCGCTAATCGGGCTGAAGTGCGATTCGGTGGCACCGGCGATAATATAAGCTAGGGTCGTCTTACCGCTGCCCGGTGGCCCCCACAGGATAATAGAAAATAGCCGATTGGCCTCAATCGCCTTCCTGAGCACCCGCCCGGCGCCGATAAGGTGCTGCTGGCCGACAAAATCATCGAGCGTGGCCGGCCTCATCCGGGTGGCCAGTGGTGCCGGTTGCGTCTTCTCTTTCTCAGCCTTCTCTTCTCCAGCTTTCGGTGTCTTTTCTTCTTCAGCCGGCGCCGCCTTTTCTTCCTCAGTCTTTTCTTCTTCGGCCTTCTGTGCCTTCAGTTCATCAGCCTGCTGCTCAAACATATCCATACTCATCGTACACCCCTTAATCACCGCTCCACGCCGGCATCCTAGCCATGTAACCCTTGACCGCTTCCTCCGCACTCTCCCGGGTCATACTCTGTGTCTTTATCATCAGATTGACCATACCCTCAAAAACTTCATCATAGCTTTTAAGACTGCCGTCCTGGTTGGAGCAGTGTACACAGTATAAATTAGCCGGGTTGCCACCACCAAAATCCTCCGCTTTGGTCATCGGCATACTGCAGCTCAGGCACTTTTTCGCCGTCTTGGAGACCTGATTGAAGGTCAGCTGGTAGCCATCAATATCGGCAACAGTGAAGTCCCTGATGCCGTAGGGTTCGTCTTTTATATCAATGACAATATTGACGCCTCTCTTTTTCAGCTCATGGTAATACTGGTCAATGTCACCGTCAATTTGCATATACAGATTGACGCCGATGCCCCGCGTTGCCTTCTCGGCAATACTGAGATTCTTGGCAGGGAGAAACATCAGCACCATCCCATCCTTGGCCAGGTCAGCATACTCCGGGTTATTGATATCGGGAAAGACCATTCCCAACTTAAAGCCAAGGGAGTTTTGGTAAAAATCAATCGTTTTTCTCACGTCCCTTACCGCCAGCGTCGGCGAAATCACACCCATATTATTGACCTCCTGCGCTTATTTTACTTTATATGCCTTCCCTAATTTATAACAGGCTACCCAGGACAAACAATAACGCCACTGTCGTTTTTACAATCGGGCAAATTTTTATCGGTATAATTGATGTTCTCGCTCCGGTAAATAAAGACACCACGGCTAAAACGAGGAGCATGGCCGTGGACATGGTATAGACAATACAGGAGACCGGGCCTGGCCCACCTCCCCAAAGGGTGGTAAACAGCACCAGCAAGCCAATAAAGCACAGTGTTAGCCCCTCGTCAAGCCACTCCATGGTGATAATCCTCCGGTTGTCGGCTGATATTTCCCCAAAACCGCTAACCACCGACCTGGTCACGACAACATGAGCCGCCCCCCACAGGATAATCACAACGGAGCCAGCATAGAGCAGTATTTCATTCAGCACGGCTTCTCCTTTCGTTTACTTATACCGCTTCACCTGAAAACGGTAGAGCTTCATCGGCTCATCGGGGGCAATGCCCCCCTTAAGACAGCAGATTTCAATCTGCCGCGCCACACTGTCCACCCCGGCCAGGTCAGGCAGCAGCAGTCCCTTGCGGTAGCCACACTCCACAATAACCCCGTATTTCTTAGGGTCAAGCTGGCTCTCGTCTTTAATCAGTTCGGGCTTGGTCAGTACGTCCACGCTGTAGTCAAGCTCTCTCAGCTCATCGTGGGCAATGGGGGGGAAGCGGGGGTCTTGAGTAGCGGCGCGAATGGCATTAGCCATAATCTCCTCAGCCACATTCGCCTCCTGTGGCTCAAAGGTGCCGATACAGCCCCGTAGCTCGCCCAATTTATGAATGCTGACAAAGACACCCGCCTTTGCCTTCATTTCCGGGGTACGCTCCCTGGGCGATTCAGCAACTTTGCCCTGCGTGATATAAGTCTCCACCGTTTCCTTGGCCAGCCTTACCAGCGGCGACATGGCGGTGATGATTATGCCGGCATAGCCGACCACCGCCGCATAATCGCCAGTGGTATCACCACTGGTTTGGTATCTGACCAGCTCAGTACCAGTGGCACCCAGCTCTTTGGCAGCGGCAATAAGGCTGACGGTGGGGGCATAGCCGCACATTGATATCTTCAGCTCCTCAACCCGCCTTAATAGCTCATCCTCATTCAGCTCCAGTATGGCTTCGATGGCCTGAGTATCCTTGTGCTGCGCCGAGTCCTGCGGCTCATAGTGGGTCATATCGCTGGAAGCCATAATGACCACTTCCTTGCCTGACTCTTTGACGGCCTGGGCCATCCCCTGCCCGATTTGCTTGTAAACCTCGCCGTCGGAGTGGGCAAGCACGATGGGCACTATCTTGATATCCGGCTGGAAATACTGCAGAAAGGGGAGTTGGACTTCAATAGAATGCTCAAACTGATGGGCGATATCATCCTCCGCCAGGTGGGGGGAGGCTTTTAGAATCTGCTGCGCCAGCTCGGCATCAATCACCACCTCCCCCAGCGGGGTTTGCCAGACGCCCTTGGTCATGATGCTGAGCGGCTTACCCATTCCGGTATGATTGGGCCCCATAATGATAAAGGTGTCTTTGAATTTAACCCTGGAGATAACCGCTCCCGCCACCGGTCCCGAGTAGATATAACCGGCGTGGGGGGAGACCAGACCGACCACCTCCTGCCTGGCTGCCTTCTTATCAACCATCATCTCAATCATTGCCTTAAGCTCTGCCGCCGAGCCAGGATAAAACTGCCCGGCAACCGCAGGATGCCTAACCATGACGACCCCCCTTCACCTCAAGTGTCCTAAAATTAAGTCCGGCGCCGCAGAACTTACACCTTGAGTCCTCCAGACCGACTACTTCCGTCTGATAGCCAAACCGCTGCACCACGGGCTTACCGCAAGCAAAGCAGACAGTGCTTTCACTCTTATGACCGGGGACATTGCCGACATAGATAAACTTCAGACCAGCCTGGCGTCCGATTTCGCCGGCATGCTCCAGAGTGGCCACCGGGGTGGAGGGCAGGTGCATCAGGTAGTGGTGGGGATAGAACCGGGTGACATGCCACGGGGTCAGTTCGCCCAGCTCATTCTTTATCCAGCTAGCGATACCCTCAAGTTGCTCGTCATCATCGTTCATGGTGGGGATGACATTGGTCACCACCTCAATGTGCATCTGCCACTTGTCTTTCGCCCGCTTGGCCACCGCCAGTATCTCCCGCCACTTGGGCACCTTGGCTAGCCCACGATAGAAGGCGTCCGAAAAGCCCTTAATATCCACCCGCCAGGCATCAAGATAGGGCCCAATGGTATCCAGTGCTTCTGGGGTGGCGTAGCCGTTGGTCACATAGACGGTATAAAGCCCGCTCTCCTTGGCGAGCTTGGCGCAGTCAAGGGTATATTCAAACCAGATGGTCGGCTCGTTATAAGTCCAGGAAATACCCTGGCACCGGTATTGTTTGGCTATTTTAATGGCTTCTTCTGGTGGTAGCTCCCGGCAGCCACGCCACATCGTCTTCTCATCAACTGAGGAAATCTCCCAGTTCTGGCAGTGCTTGCAGTGGAAATTACAGCCCAGGCTACCCACGGAGAAAGCCAGGCTGCCGGGAAAGAAGTGAAACAACGGCTTTTTCTCAATCGGGTCAGCGGCTACCGAGGAAGCAATGGCGTAGTTCAGGTTATATAAATCGCCGCCCTGGTTCTGATACATCCCGCAAACCCCAAACCTGTCCTGCCCGATGCAGCAGCGCCACTGGCAGATGTGGCACCTTACTCTTGAGTCGGCTAACTTCTCGGAGAGCATTGCCTGATGCATTTGCGCCCCTCAGGGTTAATTATATCACCCACCTATGGGCAATTATAGCCTCTGGCTTAATAGCCAGTTCATCAACTCAGATAGATTATGGTTATCCCGCCGAAAATCATCATAATCCCGATGAGCCGCATTATTTGCGTCCCGCGGTCAGCGTGCCCTAGCAGAAAGGCAGGGGAAATACGGCTGAGGGCAAGGGCGTAGATAAAGACAAATATGGGACGACTGCTGACAATGGTGGAAACCAGCGACACCGGCCCCCGCTGCATCGCCCAGAATAACAGCAGCATGCCTAACGCGGCCAGCATCTCGTTAAAAACAACCAAGACCACCGCTTTACCCTGCCTGAGGTTAGCCAGTTCTTTTAAAACACAGGGGCGCAGTGAGATGAGCAGGAAAACACCAGCCAAGCATAAATTGTTGATGGCAAACATATTCCAGAAAGAAAGATAGCCTAAAGCGTATTTGCTAGCCACGTCAGCCATAGCCATAAACAGGCTAGAGCCGACGAGCAGAAAGAATGTTTTACTGAACCAGGCCACTAAGTTCCCCGGGCTCAGCCTAACCGAGACCATCACCACCCCAGCGACGACAACAACGATGGCCAGCCACTCCAAGTAATATAACGCCTCCCCCAGCAGCGGTACCGCCATAATGGCCACAAAAACGGGATAGGTATGGACCACCGGAATAACTCGTGAAACCTCCTCGGTTTTCAGGGTGTAGAAAACGATGCCCAGCGAGGTAGTGCGCAGTATGCCGGAGACAATGGCGGCGGTTAATGCCCCGGCGGCCAAACTTTCTGGCAAGGAAAAGAGGTAAATTACCACCAGGCCAAAAACCAGAACCGCCAAGCCCACCGGTAGCAGGTAAGCCCGTAAGCTCGGCATCCGTCGGGTGATAAGGTGGCTATCAACAACGTGGACCACCCCCAGCAGGGCGGCACTCAAGACAGCTAGGCTAGCCCAATCAATCAGCATAATAGTCCCAATCCCCTAGTTTACACTATGGACGGCATAAGGCAAACTTCACCCCACCACCCTACCCCCGCTCCCTTGACCACTTGACCACCAAATAGCTACACTGAAAGTTAGCATGAAAATTATCGGACTTACCGGGGGCATAGCGAGCGGTAAGAGCACGGTGTCCCGATTTCTGGCTAAGATGGGGGCAATTATTATTAACGCCGATGAGGTAGCCCATGAAGCCCTGCAATCAGACATTGAGCTTCAGCAGGAAATAGTGGCCGATTTCGGCGATCAGATTCTCACCGCCGAGGGCAGGATTGACCGGGAAAGGCTGGGGGAAATCGTCTTCACCGACCCCGATGCCCTAGCCCGGCTCAACCGGATAATGCACCCCCGGCTTTATGAAATGGTCCGGGCACAGCTGAAAAATTACCGCCAGCAGAAAGCAGTAGTGGTCATCCTGGAAGTTCCACTGCTGATTGAAGCCGGCTGGATGGCGCTGGCTGATGAAATCTGGGTTACCGTCGCCTCGGAGGCGACCGTGCTGAAGCGGCTGCAACAGCAGGTCGGGCTGTCGGCTAAGCAGGCTTCAGCCCGCATTGGCTCTCAGATGCCCACTCAAGACAGAATAAAGCACGCCGATGTGGTCATCGATACCGACTGCAGTCTGGATGAGCTCCAAGCCAGGGTCGCCCAGCAGTGGTCGGAGAGGGCGGGTATTTGACACCTCACCAGCGTAATTGGTAGAATATGTAGGTTTGGGAGGCTTCCGATTTACGCTATTATTGAGATTGGCAATAAGCAGTACCGGGTAACGCCGGGGCAAACCTTAGATGTTGACCATCTGAATGTCGCTGAGGGCAATACCGTGGAACTGGACCAGGTTCTGCTCATTGGTGACGGTGACCAAGTAACGGTAGGCACCCCCACCGTGGCCGGAGCCAAGATAGTGGCTACGGCGCAGGGGGAAGGCAAGGGCGATAAGATTATCGTCTTGAAGTACAAGCCCAAGGTGCGCTACCGCAAAAAGACTGGGCACCGCCAGCTCTACAGCCGGCTGGTTATCGACAAGATAGTCAAGCCGGGGGCAAAAGAAGAGAAACCGGTTAAGAAGGCTGCGCGACGCCGGAAGAAAGAGGTGACCAAGAGTGGCGCATAAGAAAGCAGGCGGCTCCAGCCGCCTGGGTCGGGATAGCCAGGCCAAGCGCCTAGGCGTCAAGCGATTCGCCGGACAGAAGGTAAACGCCGGGACGATTCTGGTCCGGCAGCGGGGTACCCGCATTCACCCTGGCGATAATGTCGGTGTCGGTAAAGACTATACCCTCTACGCCCTGATTGATGGCGTGGTCAAATTTGAGCCGACCACTAATAACCGCCGAAAGGTCAGCGTTTACGCTTAAGTAAGATGAAGGACAAGATTCACCCTAACTACTATACTGATGCCAAGGTAATTTGCGCCTGTGGCAATACTTTTACTACCGGCTCCACCAGGAAGGAGCTAAAGGTCGAGGTGTGCAGCCAGTGCCACCCCTTTTTCACCGGCGAGCGCCGGGTAATGGACACCGCCGGGCGGGTGGAACGGTTCCGACGCCGCTACAAGCTACAGGGCTAAATGAAATAGCTAGCAATAAAACAGGGAAGGAGCAGCACCTAAGACTGCTCCTTTTTATTTATTATGGCGCAGAGATTTAACTACGGAGGGCAGGCAGTCATTGAGGGGGTGATGATACGGGGGCAGAAGGCAGTGGTCACCACGGTGCGTCGCCCCAACGGTAAGCTGGCCATTAAGACCAGACCACTGCCCACTATCTTCACCAACCGGATGAGGCAAACCCCGCTACTAAGAGGGATTGTCGTCCTGATTGAAGCCCTGGTTCTAGGTATGCAGAGCCTGCTCTACTCGGCTAATGTCGCCCTGGAGGAAGAGGAAACGGAAATTTCGGGGAGGTGGGTCTGGCTCATGCTCATCTTTACCCTGAGCCTTGCCATTGCCCTCTTCTTTCTCATTCCCCTATTTATTACCAAACTGCTCCACTCTTTTATCACTTCAGCGGTAGTCTTCAACCTGGTAGAGGGCTTTATCCGGCTGGGTATGTTCATCGCCTATCTCTGGCTGATCACGCTGGTGCCCGATATCAAGCGCGTCTTCGCCTATCACGGGGCGGAGCACAAGGCGGTTAACGCCTATGAAGCCGGGGTGCCCTTAGAAGTAGACGCAGTCAAAGCCCACAGCACCGCCCACACCCGCTGTGGTACCAGCTTTCTGTTTGTGGTGCTGGTTATCGCCATCATCGTCTTCACCCTGGTCGGTCTGCCCTCAATATGGCTCATGGTACTGTCCCGAATCCTGCTCATCCCGGTAATTGCCGCCCTCAGCTATGAACTCATTTACTGGAGCAACCGCTACCACCGCTACCGCTTAATCAGAGCCATTCTGGCGCCCGGTCTGTGGCTGCAGGCAATGACGACCAGAGAGCCAGATGATAGCCAGCTAGAGGTTGCGCTGGCTTCACTGAAGAGGGTAACCGAAGCTGACCAGCCTGAGGAGAAAGACTAGTCTTTCTTTTCCGGCCCGGCGTCTTCCCGTTTGAACTGCTGAAAGAAGCAGGTCCTATTGCCGGTATGGCACACCGGACCGGTGGGGTGGGCTTTAACCAGGATGGCATCGCCGTCACAATCCAGCCATACCTCACGCACCTTGAGGCGGTTGCCCGAGGTTTCCCCCTTGTGCCAGAGCGCCTGTCGGCTACGGCTGAAAAACCAGACGTCATCACCGGACAGGGTCAGGCGCAGGGCCTCCTCATTCATATAGCCCAGCATAAGCATTTCACCGCTGTCCGCATCCTGGACTACCGCCGGGATAAGCCCCTTTTCGTTGAACTTTAGCTTTGACCAAATACTGTCCATCCTGTCCCTATCTCCACTAGCAAATGGCGCGTATGGCTTGCTTTAATCTGATATCCCCGGTGTAGAGTGCCTTGCCTACGATAGCCCCTTCCGCACCGAGTGATTTGAGCATTTTGAGGTGATTCAGCGTGGCCACGCCGCCGGAGGCGATAACCGGCTGCCTCAGGGCACTGAGCAGCTCAAAGATGCTGGCAAAATTGGGCTCGGTCAGGGTGCCATCGCGACTAATATCGGTATAGATAAAGCGCCTCACCCCCAAATCGGCCAGCGACTGGGCTATGCCTACCACCGCCAGCTCAGTATCTTTGAGCCAGCCATGGGTGGCGATATACCCCTCCCGTGCATCCAGGCTGACAATAATAGATTCGCTGAATTTGCGACACGCCTCTTTAACCAGCTCGGGGTCTTCCACCGCTACCGTGCCCAGAATAACCCGCTCCACGCCGGCTTTAAGCAGCTGCTCAATCGTCTCCAAACGGCGAATGCCCCCACCCACCTGAGTGGGAATGAGCATGGCATTGGCTATCTGCTTGATGATGTCCAGATTACAGAGCTCGCCACTGGCGGCACCATCAAGGTCAATAACATGCAGCCGCGGTGCCCCCTGCGCTTGCCACTCTAGAGCCACCTCCACCGGGTCTTCCGAGTAGACGACCTCCTCATTAAAGTCACCTTGATAGAGGCGGACACATCGGCCCTCTTTCAGGTCTACCGCCGGAATTATTTCGATTCTAGCTTCACCTCTATTTATGAATTTGCTGTATTATATCACTATGGCTAGGGAGCTAACAATATTACTTGATTGTGATAACGCCTGAACTTTGCTAACATAGATAGCAATGTAAATCAAAACAATTTTTCCAGATTAAGGAGCAACAATGAAGGCAGTTATCCTGATTGGTGGTGAGGCGACCAGAATGCGCCCGCTTACCCAGAATATACCCAAGGCGGTGGTGCCGGTGCTCAACACCCCCTTTCTGGAGCTTGTTTTCCGCTACCTCAGCCAGCATGGGATAAGGGATATCATCCTGGCCCAGAGCCGCCGCTTGCCTATTGCCGGCTACTTCGATGATGGCAGCCAGTTCGGCATCAGGATTGACTACACCAACGAAGATGCGCCTTTGGACACCGCCGGGGCGGTCAAAAATGCCGAAAAATATCTCAATGAAGCCTTTCTGGTGCTCAATGGTGATGTCCTGACCGACGTCGATATCAGCGCTATGGTCAGCTTCCACCGCCAAAAAAGGGCCAAGGTAACCATTGCCCTCACCCCAGTAGATGACCCCACCAGCTACGGTCTGGTCGAAACGGATGATGAGAACCGGATTACCCGCTTTCTGGAGAAGCCCCGCCCCGACCAGATAACCACCAATCTGATAAATGCCGGCATCTATGTGATAGAAGCCGATGTCCTCGCCCGCATCCCCCTCCAGACCAGCTTCAGCTTTGAACGCGAGCTGTTTCCGCAACTGCTGGCACAGGATGAGCCGATCTATGCCTACCCCTCTGCCGGCTACTGGATAGACATCGGCACCCCCCAGAAATACCTCCAGCTAAACCAGGATCTGCTGGCGGGCAAAGCCAGCAGCCGGAACTACGGCTTCATCCCCAACATAGATGTGCTACTTGGTGATAAGACCAGCCTGAACCCCAAGGCCCAGATAAAAGGGCCGGCCGTTATCGGCAGCGGTTGCACCATCGAGGAAGATGCCCTGATTGAACAATCGGTTATCTGGCAGCAGGTCAAGATAGGACGCCGGGCTAAAGTAAAGAACTCTATTGTGGCTAACCACTGCCAGCTAGGTGATGACTGTGTTATCCAAGACGCGGTGCTGGGGGATAACGTCACCGTAACCAGAGGCGCCAGACTGGCGCCGGGGAGCAAAATCCAGCCGGACACCACAGTGTAACCCCAGCGGATTTAAGAAGAGAAAGTAAGCAAAGGGAGGGCTAATCTATGGGCTACTTTACCATACTGGCCGCTATTCCGGGCTTCTTTTTAAGTTCTTTGCTGCTCATGCTTCTCTGGGGCGTTATTGCCCCCAAAATCGGGGTGGCCGATATAAACTATCCCACCGCCATGCTGATAACAATCACGCTCTGGCTAGCCGTAGCCCCCCTGGCCGCCGCCGCTGCCCGTAAAAGAAGATAACTAAATAGTACTCGCATTGTTCACCCCCCGGTTATCACTTTGACAAGCCGCAGAGGCGAGGGCTAAAATTAGTCTCGGAGAACAGGGTCATGTTGAACCGATTGGCCAAAATTGAGAAGCGCTATCAGGAAATAGACCGCCAGATGGCTAGCCCTGAGATAGCCTCCGACCTGGAGCAGCTGCAACGGCTGGCTCAGGAGAAAGCCAACCTGGAAACGGTGGTCACCAAGTATCGGGAATATAAAGCCACCGATAAGGCACTGGTGGAAACCCGGGCTATGCTCAGCGGCGAACCGGATGAAGAGATGAAAGCCCTGACCAAGCAGGAGATAGACAGCCTGGAAGCCAAGCTGGTAAACCTGCTTCAGGAGCTGAAGCTGGCACTGCTCCCCAAAGACCCCAATGATGAAAAGGACATCATCGTGGAAATCAGGGGTGGGGCGGGCGGTGATGAAGCGGCTCTCTTTGCCGCTGACCTCTTCCGTATGTACAGTCGCTACGCCGAAAACAAGCACTGGAGGGTAGATGTCATTGGCAGCAATGAAAGCAGCATCGGCGGCTTCAAGGAAGTCATCTTTGAGGTAAAGGGGAGGGGTGCCTTCAGCCGCTTTAAGTATGAAAGGGGGACGCACCGGGTACAGCGGATACCGGTTACCGAGTCTTCAGGCCGGATTCACACCTCAACCGCCACCGTGGCCGTCCTCCCCGAAGCCGATGAGATAGAGGTTGACATTAACCCCGACGACCTCAAGATTGACTTCTTCCACAGCCGGGGGGCGGGGGGACAGAATGTCAACAAGGTAGCCACCGCGGTACGTCTCACCCACCTGCCCACCGGGATTATCTCCACCTGCCAGGATGAACGCTCGCAACTGAGAAACCGGACCAAGGCGATGGCGGTGCTCCGCGCCCGACTGTTGGATATAGAACTGCGCAAACAGGAACAGGAAATGTCGGCTCAGCGCCGCTCCCAGGTGGGCACCGGCGACCGTGCCGAAAAAATCAGAACCTATAACTATCCCCGGGACCGTATTACCGACCACCGCATTGACTTGACCCTGCACAACCTGCCCCGAATTATGGACGGGGAGCTTGACGAACTCATCGATACCCTCGCCACCAGTGAACAGGCGAAACAGCTGGAGGCACAACTGGTGTGACCCGCCGACAGGCTCTTAACCGCGCCCGGGAAATGCTGGCTGAAGCTAATATTGAAGATGCCCCGCTGGAAAGCGAACTGCTGTTAAGACATATCCTCCAGATAAGCCAGGTTGAGCTCTACCAGGACCCCGAGCGTGAGATAAAGCCGGCACAAGAAGAAAAATTCTGGTCCCTAGTCAAGCGCCGCCTAAGCGGCGAGCCCACTGCTTATATCACCGGGCACCGCGAGTTCTACGGCCTGGACTTCTACGTTGACCCTCGCGTCCTCATCCCCCGACCGGAGAGCGAGCTGCTGGTGGAAAAAACACTTGCCCTGGCGCAGACGCACCCCGCCGCCGCTATTGCCGAAATCGGCACCGGCAGCGGGGCGATTGCCATCAGCCTGGCTCTGAACCTGCCCCAGGCTAACATCTACGCCACTGATATCTCCGAGGCAGCCCTGAAAGTTGCCTGCTTTAACTGCCAGCAACACGACGTAGCCGATAGAATCTACCTTCTTCAGGGTGATATGCTTGAGCCGCTGCCGGAAGCGGTTGACATCATGGTAGCCAATCTGCCCTACGTGAGCCAAGCCGAGCTGTCCCGCCTGAGTGATTTTGAGCCCCAGCTTGCCCGGAACGGGGGCGCCGACGGCTTGGCCCAGATAGAGAAGCTATGCCAGCAGGTAAGTGGCAAACTTCGCCCCCAAGGTTTTTTACTGCTTGAGATTGGGCAGGGGCAAGAGAAAGCGGTGACCGCCCTTCTGCGTAGTCTTTTCCCCTCAGCCGAGATAGAACTCTTTCCCGACCTGAGTGGTATCGCGCGGGTGGTGCTACTGTCCCTCACCACCCCACCCCCTTGAGTTTGACAGCGAGCCACCTGAATTGTTAAATTATTCATTTAGTTCACCCCAAAAACTAGAGCACCAAGATAATATGAATATCATCGTTTGCGTCAAACAGGTAACCGACCCCGAAGCCCCACCTTCAAGCTTCAAGATTGACCCGTCCGGCCACAAGGTGGTGCCCTCAGCGGGGGTGCCGGCGGTAATTGACCCCTACAGCGAGTATGCCGTTGAAGCCGCGCTCAAGATCAAAGATGCCCTCGGCGGCGAAGTGACCACGATAAGCCTCGGCGTCAACCTGATTGCCGACATCGTAAAGAAGCCACTGGCGATGGGCACCGACCGGCTTGTCCTGCTTGAAGACGAGGCGTTTGCCGACGGCGATAGCTACGCCACCGCCGACGCCCTGGCGGCGGCGATTAAGCAAATAGGTGACTATGACCTGATACTGTGTGGTAGAGAGGCGGCCGATACAAATGCCGGTCAGGTAGGCTCCGGCATCGCCGAGATGCTGGGGCTGCCTAGCATAACCCTGGCCAAAAAGATAGATATCAGCAGAGACAAGGCAAAGGTA
Organism: Dehalococcoidia bacterium; assembly: GCA_020353235.1. Taxonomy (GTDB): domain Bacteria; phylum Chloroflexota; class Dehalococcoidia; order Dehalococcoidales; family JAUYDJ01. The sequence continues at coordinate 1,063,335 of CP070693.1, forward strand.
GAAAGGGTTACCGATGACGGCTATGAGGTAATCGAGGTAGCCCTGCCCGCCCTGCTCACGGTAAGCAATGAAATCGGCGAGCCCCGCTACCCCACCATCAAGAGGAGTCTGGCGGCCAAAAAGATTGAGCCTACTATCTGGAAACCGGCTGATATTGGCTTAGCACCAGCCCAGGTTGGTACTGCCGGTCGGCGCACCGAGATATCCAGGCTATTTCAAACCGTCCGTGGCGTTAAATGCGAGATGATGGAAGGGGAATCCGCCGAAGAGGCCGGGGTTAACCTTGCCCTCCGGCTGAGAGAGGCAAAGCTGATTTAAGATTATGGCCGAAGAAAAAGGCGTTTTAATCTATGCCGAAGTTACCCCGGGCAAGCTGACCACAATGGCTACCGAGGCGCTGGGCGGTGGCCGAAAGCTGGCTGATGAGCTGGGTGAAGAATTAGCCGCCGTTCTAGTGGGCAGTGAGGTG
>CP070693.1:1063903-1067712 GCA_020353235.1 Dehalococcoidia bacterium
GAGCATTTTAACATCGCGGAGGGGGAACTTCTCCCATGCCAACGCACGGTTATGGATAAACCGCTTCTCGACTTCGGACATGTCCTCTGCGCCGTGTTCTTCGCCGCCTTCCCACGTATCGATGCACCCCAGCCAATCGTCCTTGGCCATCATGTTCTCGACGATCCAAGTCATGCTGCGGCCCTCGAACGAACCGATCTCAAGGAAGTTACGCTTGCCCGGCTCTCCCGGCAGCATAGGAATAAGCTGCTCCCACACCTGCGGTGCCCAACTGAACCAGTCTTTTGTGAATTGATACTCAGTCATGTGTTGCTCTCCATCACTGCGCTGTAGTCGAAGCTACCAACGCAATCCTCGATTGCTATCAGTTCGTCGCTGAAGCGTTCAACCTCGGCGTTGTAGGTGTAGACCTTTTTCGGTACCTGTAGGCGGTTCTGCGCGAACAGTAGGCCGCGCTTGGTTGCTCGCCATAGGCCCGAATGTTTCTTGGTTGTGTCCTCGGTGTCGAGGCGCTCGACCAGTCCCCACCAACGTAGGGTCGGCAGTTGGTTGGACCGAACCAGCCAGCGCGGTGCGCGCTTAGGCACATCAACCCAGTCACCGTTGGCGCTGTGGTGTGCCAGCCAGACAAGCGACCGGGCCATGGTCTCGTTGAGACTGCGCGGATAAATCTTACCCCACCTATCACAGCAGGGGCAATGTCCACCCTCGTCACCGATGATCCCGCGCCATATGGCGCGCAGGTCAGCCAGAAACTTTTTCTTATCCTCCATAACTCGCTCCTATTTTGCTTTCGCAATTCAGCGGTAAGCCACTCGCCCACTTTGGGCGCATCCTCATGCACTGCTCGACAAACGCTCGGCCTTCTTCGGCTTCATCCTCTGGCACTACGGCTACGACAGCATCGTGAACCGTCATCGCAACCTTGTATCGGCGCGAAACCATCAGCATCTGTTCGCCTATGATGATACGAGCAAGCGCTTGGCAGATATTCTCTACGCACTTGCCGCCATATATGCGCGTCCTGATCTTGGCCCGACCTTTCTTGGTGTCGTAGACCGTCTCATACTGTTGGGTTTTCGGGTCGAGTTCGCTTCTTATGTTCGGATACTTTAGCGTTAGGCCGTTAGGCAATTCTATTTCGCTCTTCCTGACGATGAGGACATCCTTCTTACCTACCTTAGATGTCTTGGGTGCTTTGTCCGGCATGGCGTTGTTGTTCACCATGGTGTTTAGTGCGCGTCCCGCCTGTGACCACAGCGCAGGTATCTTGGTATACTGCTCGCGATATACGTTTATGATGTGTGTGCATTCGCCCTCAGTAAGCTCGACGCCCATAGTCTTTAGCTGCGCTTGGAACTTTGCCGCCCCCATGCCGTAGCCTGCACCTAGCACCGTAGTCTTACCGATGAATCTCTCGTCCTTGTTGATATCTTCTACCAGCTTGCCGTAGATTTTGGACGCCATGATCTTGTAGACATCCTCGCCCTTGTCGAACGCGCCCACCAAGTCATCCTGCCCAGCTAGCCACGCAAGTGTCCGCGCCTCGATCTGCGAGGAGTCGCAGTCCACCAGCACATGTCCGGTTGGCGCAAGTATGGCATTCTTTAGCTGCGAACCCCTCGGCAGGTTCTGCATGTTCACCTTATCATCGCCGCCCCAGCGTCCGGTGTGCGCCGCATAGTAGCGTAGCGGTATGGGTAGTGTCCCCCTGTCGGCTATGCCGATGAACCTCTCGGTGCGTGTTTCCTCAAGGGTGCTTTTTACGCCTAGCCTAGCAGCTACAACCGCCTGCACTTTAGGGTCGTCGTGCTCTAGTAGCGCCTTGAAGCCCTCATCCGACTTAGCAAACGCGAACGTCTCCTTCCCTGTCGTAGGGCTTACCTTCATGGGCACCTCTACGCCCATCTTCTCCAGCAGACTTGCAAGCTGCGGGTTGCTCATAATCACCGACTTGTCCGCGCTTACTGCGGCCATCAGCTTCTCTTTTTTCTGCCTCACTGAGGTCAAATGATCTTCTAGTACACATTTATCCAACCCCAACACTGGCTCGCTAAACATCCTGATTGTCAGGTCGATCAGGTTCAACTCGGATATGGGGAACTGCGGCGCTAGTTTGGTGAACAGTTTGTACGTCAGGTCTGCATCGTTGCGGCAATACTCAGCGTATCTAGCCATCTGCTCTTTGGTAAAATCCAGCCGCCGTTTGCCCAGCGCATTCTCTACCTCGTGGCCCTTCGCGACCACTTAGTATCTCTTGACCATTGCTGCTAGGCTATTACCCGCATCTGGTCCGTCTAGTGCGCGGCCCATACCCAAGGTGTCGGCGATCTTCTTGGGTCGGATATCAAATACCCAGTTTAGGATAGCCATGTCGAACATGGCATTGTGCGCCAGCGCCACCGAACTAGACCAGTCGAACTTGTGCAGGAACTTTTCCGTAGCAGCCTTGGTCCCGCTGAACCACTCAGCCTCGTCGCCATCGACCTTTACGGCTACGCCAATAACCTCAAAGCGCGGGTCACGGATGTATTCTTCGGTCGTGACTTTGGACAGGCTATAGGTTTTGTCGTAGTAGGTTTCGAAGTCTACGGTGAGGACTTGCATTATGATAGTCCCCGCAGTTTGCGGATAAGCTCGCGCACGGAATCCCAATTCTCCTCGTTGGCAACGATGGCTACGCCGCCGCTGGCCCGGATACCTTCGATCTCTCGGATTTGCAGTGCGGTGGGTTTGTTCTTCCCAGCCTTGCACTCGATGCCAAGGAAGTGTCCGCTTACACATGCGACGATATCGGGAACGCCGCTACGCCCGTAGCCATGGGTAGCGGGAAAGAAGTAGTATACCCCCTCGGCTTTGAGGACGCCCACCACCTTGTCCTTGACTTTTTTCTCTGGCGTTTGCGCCATGGTTTGCTCCAGTTTTTAGCGTAACACTGTTACGTCTCCTAGGGTGGGGCAGGCGTAGAGAATCACACGAAAGGAAAGGTCGCCTGCCCCAAACTCTAGCTAGGATTATGTCCCCAGCCTGTCAACACCCCCAGCAAGTTTATTATCTACGTGCTCCCGCAGTGCATCGCGCATCTCCACCTTGTCCCCTTGGAAGTAGTCGAACACGTAGCGCGGCACACGCATGGTAACGTGCACTTTAGCTGGCTTCTTACCCGGCCCTCTAGTCCTTCGTCCTGTTTGTTTGTCAGTCATCCGCCTTGTCCTCTATATTTCTTGAAGCTGCGCTTCTTGTGCTTGTTCATGGTGCTACGCTTGATCTTGCCGCGCCCGATACTCGTGCCCTTGCGGTGCGTATCGTTAAGGATAATCCTGCCTACCGTTGTCTTCGCCATCTCCCATCTCCTTAGCTAAAAATTTCTTCACGTTCTGCTCGTGTATGTGTTGGAATACTCGCTCGTTAAACATACGCAAGTAGCTATTAGGTGGTGGTTTCATCGCGCACCTCATCCATCACAAAGAACACATTGTCCCCGCACTGCACACCGATACCGTCGATGCCAGTGTCAGCGTCCACCATCTTGAGTAGGCCAAGCCCCAGTCTCAGCCGGTCTGGCAGGTCTGCGTCTGTGTAAGTAATGACAAGGTCATCCCGCTTGGTAATGTAGCGTCCGTTGGTTTGTGCCAAGACAACCCAGCCGCGCCTGTCGTGGTGCGCTTGGCCCAACACCTGCCCACGCTTGTGGCTGGCAAGAAGCTCAGGCAAGTCCATGTTAGCGGCAACCTCGCCTAGCTCTGTTTGCACATGCTGCCAGTTGTTCACGACGAACTGTTCAACCGCGCTAGACAGTTTCCTGAAGC
>CP070693.1:1067812-1085347 GCA_020353235.1 Dehalococcoidia bacterium
GAGCATTTGCCAGAAAGGGACATTGAAACTTCGAATTCTCACATCCCCAATATGGCAGGTTGTGGCATGTATTTTTATCAGCACTTCATTATCCTTGGGGACGGGTTTGGCCACCTCTTTGAGCTGAAGAACCTCCGGTGGTCCATATTTTGTGCATACTACCGCTTTCATAAGTATTCCTCCAAGATTACTTTTGTTGAAAGATAGGTTTGAGGAATAATACTAAATTACATGCAATATAGCAAGGAGTCCTGCGGAGAATTGATTTCGGTGTGATGTAGTTGGGGCCTCCCCCGTCTCCACCAGAAAATTCACGCTAGCCTTTTAAGGCTAGCGTTTTTTTGCTTCTAAGCCCGTCGGTTGAAAATGACCGGCGAAGTAAACTATAATTAGGCCAGTAAGCTCACTATCTTGTGGAGGAAATTATGGTGTTCCCTCATATTGGAGGATGGGAATTAATCCTCATCTTGGTGGTTATCCTGATTGTCTTCGGGGTAGGCAAGCTCCCCCAGGCTGGCGAAGCCCTCGGTAAAGGGCTGCGCGCCTTCCGTAAGGGGCAGAGCGGCGAGGCAGAGGCAGAAGAGGAGGAGGCACCCGCCAAACCCAAGCGAAAGACCGCCAAGAAGAAAGCCAAGAAAACAAAAACTGAGGCAAGTTAAGCCTCCCGAAGCCTCGTTTACCCCATGCTTAACCCCTGTTAATTATGCTTTAAGGTAGGGTAATGGGTTTTCTTGATATTGGACCACTGGAATTACTGCTCATTCTGGCGATTGCGCTGATTATCTTTGGTCCCGGGAAGATACCGGAGATTGCTCAGAAGCTGGGGACAATGATGCGCACCCTGCGCAAAGCCAGCTACGACCTCACCAGCGCGGTGAGCAAAGAAGTAGATATTAAACCGGAAAAGCCTTCATCTCCGCCGGAGAAAACGGCCCTGCTTAAGCCCGAAAACCAGTCAAAGAAGCCACCACCCAACCCCCGGCAAACTGGCTAGCCTTGGGCTGGCATAAGCATAGTAAAAATGAGTGAAAACCAAAAATCACCCGTCCTTGAGCACCTCGGGGAGTTGCGCCGGCGCTTAATCAGGTGCCTCATCGCCGTAGTTATTACCTCACTAATTGCATTCATATTTTACGAGCAAATATTTAACATTCTTAAAACTCCCGCCCCACCAAACCTCAACCTCCAAGCCATCGAGATGACCGAGATGATCGGTACTATCATGAGGGTGTGCCTGTTCAGTGGTATCATACTGGCCATGCCCTATCTGGTCTACCAGGCCCTTATGTTTGTTTTTCCCGCCCTCACCCCCAGGGAAAAAAGGTATGTTTATCTAATACTCCCCTGGATAACACTAATGTTTGCCGGCGGCGTCACTTTTGGTTATTTCATCCTGCTACCACGGATAACAGGTTTCTTGATGACCTTCGGCGGGGATATAGCCTCCATTGAGCCCAGGATTGGGAGCTATATCAACATCGTAACCAGGCTGCTACTAGCCACTGGTCTTGTCTTCGAGCTGCCAGTGGTGACCACCTTCCTGGCTAGAATCGGGTTGGTCAGCCCGAAGTGGCTCGCCTCCAAACGAAAGCTGGCCCTTATCTTCGCCTTTATTCTGGCCGCTATCATTACCCCCACCATTGACCCCATCAATCAGACCCTGGTGGCGGCACCACTGATTGTCCTCTATGAGATGAGCATCTGGCTGGCCAAGCTCGTCTACCGGGGGGAGAAAAAAGCCGAAAGCCTCGCCCCCGCCGTCGTCGAGGACGAGTAAAGGCTACCCCAACGACCACTTGACAAGCCGTCACCACCGCCATAAAATGGTTTAACGGTAAAACCGAACATGGCCAAGAAAAAGACCAAGTCCACCTTTATTGGCATCAAAGCTACTCCCGAACAGGCAGCTCTGCTGGCCAAACTGCAGGAGCAGCTTAAATCGGGAACCAAGACTGAGGTCTTGCTCAAGGGGCTGGAGCTCCTCGCCCAGCTAAGTCCTGACGAAACTAGCGCCGCCCTGGAAACCTTTGCGGCGGATATGCCCAGCGGCAGCCAGCCCGCCACCAGCCTAGAGCTGGCCCGGCTTGAGGTGGAAGCTCAGCAGTACCGCAGCGTCCTGCAGCAGACCAAAAACAAAACCGAAGGGGTGATGAGACAGGTGATTAAGCAGATTGCGCAAACCGATAAAATCCTAGCCCGCTACGGCAGTGATGGCTCCGAACTAGTCCAGATGATTATTGATATCCAGCATGAAAACTACTGGCTGCCCAAAGAAGCCCTGGTGTGGCTCAGTCAGAAGCTTGATGTTCCCCTGAACCAAGTCTACCAGGTGGCTACTTTCTACAAAGCCTTCAGTCTGGTGCCCAAGGGAAGGCACTCGGTATCGGTCTGTATGGGCAGTGCCTGCCAGGTAAGGGGGGCACCAGCCCTGCTGGACAGGGTCACCGAGGTGCTCAAGATTGCCCCCGGAGAGACCTCACCGGACATGCGCTTTAGCTTAGATACCGAGAACTGCCCCGGTTGCTGTGCCCTCGCCCCGCTGATGGTGGTGGACGGTATCTACTACTGCAACCCATCCGCCAAGGAAATCAAGCAGATTATGGCTGCCTGTAAGTAAGTCGCCAAAAGGAGAGGTATATGCCAAAACTGAAATCAGCCGCCGACCTGGAAAAGCTGAGGCAAGAGATACAAAATAAGGCCCAGGGAAAGAAGGTGGTCTCGGTAACCAATGGCGCAGATGGTCGCGCCCGGGGCAGTCAAGAGGTAGTCCAGGCGCTGGTCAAAGAGATTGAAAAGCAAGGCCTGAAAGACAAAGTCCTGGTGAAGAGCACCGGTTGCCACGGCTTCTGTGAAAAAGAGCCCATCGTCGTTATCTTCCCAGAAGAAATATGCTATGTCGAGGTAAAACCGGCCGACGTGCCCGAGATTGTCTCGGCGACCCTGGCTCAGGGGAAAATTATTGAGCGCCTCCTCTACCAAGACCCCAATAGCGGAAAGAGAATCAGCAAAGAATCAGAGATACCCTTCTATAAAGCCCAGAACCGGGTCGTTCTGGGCAACAACAGATTTATTGATATGGAAAGCATTGACGACTATATTGCCCTAGGCGGCTACTCAGCGCTGGCCAAGGCACTGACCAAGATGACCCCCGAAGATGTGCTTAGCCAGATTAAAGAGTCTAATTTAAAGGGGCGGGGTGGCGGTGGCTTCCCGGCAGGCCGAAAGTGGGAGACCACCCGCAACGCCCCCGGTAAAATAAAGTACGCCATCGTCAACGCCCATGAAGGTGAGCCCAGTGCCTTTATGGATAGGGCTATTTTGCTGGGCAACCCCCACAGCGTGCTGGAGGGGCTGATAATCGGTGCCTACGCTATCGGCGCCAGCCAGGGCTATATCTACCTGCGCCATGACAGCCCCCAGACCATTGACGTGGTCAACAAGGCGCTAACTCAGGCTGAGCACTACGGGCTGCTGGGTAAAAACATACTCGGCTCCGGCTTTGACTTCAATGTTGAGTTGCACCGCGACATCGGCATATTCGTTTCCGGCGAGTCCACCGCCCTGATGACCTCTATCGAGGGTAGTGTCCCCGAGCCGAGACCGAAGTACATCCATACCTCAGTAAGCGGTATCCACCAGCGGCCGACCAACCTGAACAACGTCGAGACCTGGGCCAATGTGCCATTGATAATCGGCAAAGGCGTGGCCTGGTTCACCGGCATCGGCACCGAGGTGAGCAAGGGGACCAAGATTATCTCCCTAGCCGGCAATATCAATAATACCGGACTGGTTGAGGTCCCGATGGGAGTAACCCTGAGGGAGCTGGTCTATGACATCGGTGGCGGCATACCCGGCAAGAAAAAGCTGAAAGCGGTCTACATCGGTGGGCCGCTGGGCGGGTGCCTCCCGGAGAGCCAGCTTAACCTCAAAGTGGACTTTGATGAGCTGTGGGAAGCCGGGGCACCCATCGGTGCCGGCAGTATGATTGTGATGGACGAGACCAACTGTATGGTCAATTTCGCCCGCTATTTCCTTAATTTCCTGGCTGATGAATCCTGCGGCAAGTGTATCCCCTGCCGTGAGGGGGTCTACCAGATGCTCAAGATAATGAACCGCATCTGCCAGGGCGAGGGTAGAGAAGGCGACATTGAACTGCTGACGGAAATCTCGGTGGTGGTTATGGACGCCTCCCTCTGTGCCCTGGGACAGACCGCCCCCAACCCAGTATTGGGCACCATCAAACACTTCCGCAAAGAATACGAGGCTCATATTGAGCAAAAACGCTGCCCGACTGGTGTCTGTCAGATGCTGGCGGTGGTGGGCCGAGGTTAAAGCGGAGTAAAGGAGACCGGTTATGAGTGAAGTTACCCTGACCATTGATGATAAAGAGGTTAAAGCCAAAGAAGGGATGACCGTTCTGGAGGCAGCCCAAGAGGCCGGCTTTGACATCCCCACCCTCTGCCACCACGATAAATTAGCCCCTTACGGCGGCTGCCGGCTGTGCACCGTAGAGGTGAACGATGGCCGACGCACCCGCCTGGTCACCTCCTGCGTGTACCAGGTTAAAGACGGCATCACCGTCAAAACAGAGTCGGAAAAAGTAGTCCGGATTCGCAAGCTGCTACTGGAGCTACTCTGGGCCCGTGCCCCCGGAGTGCAAGCGCTGAGGGACTACGGCATAAAATACGGCATCGACCGGACTAAGTTTGACATCGGGCCGACCTGCTGTATTCTCTGCGGGCAATGCGTCCGCTACTGTGCCGAGGTAAAGAAGAAGAATGCCCTTGGCTTTGTCGGTAGAGGTATCCGGCGACAGGTAATGTTCTTCCCAGAGATAGCCGTTGAGGAGTGCGCCAAGTGTGGCGGTGAGTGCTTTTCCATCTGCCCCACCGGGGTGCTGCCGTCAAACTACGCCTTAACCCAGCTGCCCGGCTTTACCTTCCCGACCAGATTCCTGGGTTAAAAGCCAATGTTTGGTCGTTTGCCTCGTTTGTGGTAAAATTCCATCATTACCAAAGCGGACTATGTTTAACTATGTTTAAAACATTGAGAGAAGATATTCACACCGTATTTGACAAAGACCCAGCGGCGCGAGGTTTACTGGAGGTGCTCTGCTGCTACCCCGGCTTGCACGCCCTGTGGCTACACCGCATCGCCCACTTTCTATGGCGGGGCAAGCTCTATTTTCCAGCCCGGTTGCTCTCCCATGTCAACCGCTTTCTGACCAGTATTGAAATCCACCCCGGCGCCAAAATTGGCCGACGCTTCTTCATTGACCACGGGGCGGGGGTGGTCATCGGAGAGACTTCAGAAATCGGCGATGATGTACTGATGTATCAGGGGGTGGTCCTCGGTGGCACCACCCTGAAGAAGGGCAAGCGCCACCCGACCATCGGCAATAATGTAATCATTGGCACCGGGGCGGTAGCCCTGGGCGACATTACTATCGGCGAGGGTGCCCGCATCGGCTCGGGCTCGGTAGTAGTCAAGTCGGTCCCCCGCGGGACAACCGTGGTTGGTATCCCAGGGAGAGTGGTCGAAGACCGCCATAAACCGGTCCTGGACCTGGAACACGGCAAGCTGCCTGACCCGGTAGCCGAAGCCATCAGGCATGTCCTGCAGGAGCAGGATAAATTAGAAGAGCGCCTGAAGAAACTGGAGGAGGCAAGTGGCACTTCTCCAGCAGATAAAAAAGAAAGCCAAACCGGGGAGTGATTTTGGTGGCCAAGAAGAGGAGATTTGAGACCATCGCCATTCATGCCGGGGAGAGGCCGGATAAGACCTACGGGGCTATCTCCGTGCCCATCTACCAGACGTCAACCTTTGCCTTTGCCGATGTGGGCAAAAGCAGAGGCTACGATTACTCGCGTACGGCAAACCCGACCCGCAAGGTTCTAGAAGATACCGTTGCCCAGCTTGAGGGGGGCAAGGCGGGGTTTGCCTTTGCCACCGGCATGGCGGCCGAAACCACCGTAATCCACCTGCTCACGGCGGGTGACCATATAATTTGCGGGGATGATATCTACGGGGGGACCTACCGCCTGTTTCAGAACGTGATGCAAGACTTCGGTCTGGAGTTCACCTTCCTCAGAATGGACCGCCGCTCCAAAATCGAAGCCGCCATCAAGCCCAATACCAAGATGCTCTGGCTGGAGACGCCGTCCAATCCCCTATTAAATATCACCGATATTGAGATGGCGGTTGATATCGCCGGCAAGCATAAACTACTGACGGTGATGGATAATACCTTTGCTACCCCCTATTTCCTGAAGCCGATTGAATACGGGGTTGACCTAGTCGTCCACTCCACCACCAAGTACCTCAACGGTCACTGTGATGTGGTCGGGGGGGTGGTGGTAACCAGCAATGATGAGCTCAGTGAGCGGGTTCAATTTCTTTTAAACGCTATGGGGACCTGTGCCGCCCCCTTTGACTGCTGGCTGGTGCTGCGCGGCATTGAGACCCTGCCAGTAAGGATGAAACAGCATGAGGCCAACGCCAGCCGGGTGGCTAACTATCTCGCCGAGCACCCCGCCGTAAAGCGGGTATTCTATCCCGGGCTGAAATCCCACCCCGGTCATGAAATCGCCCGCCGGCAGATGAAGGGATTCGGGGGGGTAGTCTCCTTTGAATTAAAGGGGGGCGCCAGCGCCACTAGCCGTTTTCTGAAAAGAATCAAGATATTTGCGCTGGCGGAATCACTGGGCGGGGTTGCTTCTTTGGCGGAACACCCGGCGACAATGAGCCACGCCTCAATGCCGAAAGAGCACCGGGAAAAAGTAGGCCTCACTGATGAGCTAGTCCGCCTATCCGTGGGCTTGGAAAACGCGGATGATTTAATTGACGATTTAGGCCAGGCGCTTAAGTCTAGTTGAAGGAGCCAGACATGTCTTTTGCCCAAACTCTGCGCTGTCGAAAGTGCGGGCAGGAATACCCCCTGCAGCCCATGAACGTCTGCGATTTCTGCCTCAGCCCGCTCGAGGTCAGCTATGACTACCAAGCGATGGCTAAAGCCATAAGCCGGGATAAGCTGAGTCAGGGACCGCGGAGTATGTGGCGTTACCGTGATTTACTGCCCGCCGAAGACGAAGAGGTAGATATTGGCACTGGCTTCACCCCTCTGGTCAAAGCCAATAACCTAGGGCGGGAGCTGGGGCTGGAACAGCTCTACATCAAGAATGACTGCCTCAACCCGACCTATTCCTTCAAGGACCGTCCGGTCTCGGTAGCAGCAAGCAAGGCACGGGAATTCGGCTTTGATACCCTCGCCTGCGCCTCAACCGGTAACCTGGCTGCCAGCGTCGCCGCTCATGCCGCCAAGGCGAAGATGAAAGCCTATGTTTTCGTCCCGGCCGATGTTGAGCCGGGCAAGCTGGTGGGGGCCGCCATCTACAACCCGGTATTAATCACGGTCAATGGCAGCTATGATGACGTCAACCGCCTCTGTGCTAAGGTGACCCAGAAATACAAGCTGGGCTTCATCAATATCAATCTTCGGCCATATTATGCCGAGGGTAGCAAGACGCTGGGCTATGAGGTCGCCGAGCAGTTAGGCTGGCGTGCCCCCGACTGCGTGGTGGCACCAGCCGCTTCCGGGCTGCTCTTTACCCGAATTTGGAAGGCGCTGGACGAGCTAGCTATGCTACGGCTGATTGAGCCAGCCAATACTCATATGTTCGTCAGCCAAGCCGCCGGTAGCTCCCCGATTGTCAACGCCTTTGAAGCCGGCAGCCACCATGTCAACCCGGTAGTGCCCAGCACAATTGTCAAGTCCATCGCCATCGGCAACCCGACCGATGGCTACTATGCCCTGCGGGTGGCCCGGCAGTCAGGCGGTGGCGCCTGTGCCGTCACCGATGACGAAGCCATCACTGGCATGAAGCTACTGGCGCAGAGCGAGGGCATCTTTACCGAGGCGGCGGGAGGGGTGGTAGTGAGTGCCCTGAAAAAACTGGCTGCCACCGGGGCAATCAAGCACCAAGAACTTACCGTAGCCTTTATCACCGGCGCCGGGCCGAGAACACAGGATATACTAGCCAGTACGGTCCAGCCCGTAGCCACTGAGCCCAATCTGGAATCACTGGAGAAAGTGCTCAGCCTACCGGGCCAAACCGATACTAAAGGCTACGCTAATAAAGACAGGGGGGACTAAGATGGCGAAGAGACAGGTAATGTTCACCTTCCCTCCGGAACTGGTCCGGGAGCCCATTATCTATAACCTCAGCCTGCAGTTCAAGGTGGTGACCAATATCCGCCGGGCTGACATCTCGGAGGATAAGGGCTGGGTAGTACTGGAGCTGGAGGGTGACGAGAAAGACATCGAACGGAGCATCGCCTGGCTGACCCAGAAAGGGATAAGGGTCGACCCCGCAACCGGTGATGTAGTCGAGGGCTAGACCAAATACCGCAAAGGTTGACAAACAATATCGCCTGTGCTATATTGACCCAAACTAAATATAGAGTAAAGAATATGTCAATTTACTTTGCCCCCTATTGGTATTACTACTTTTTTTCGGAGCGCATAGGATGCGCTGGGGGGGCATTGGTCTAAAAACAGCGCGATAACAATAAACTAAGCTAAATTTAAAAAGAACCCTCCCCGGCGGAGGGTTCTTCTCATTTAGAAGACTGGTCAGGAGGGGAAAGATGATAATCATGAAAACTGGGGCAACCGATGTCGAAATTGCCAGGGTGGTGCGAGAAGTCCAGAAATACGGGCTCAAGGCTGATGTTTCCCGGGGCGAATTCCGGACGGTAATCGGGCTGGTGGGAGATGAGCGCAAAATCCCCTTCTCCCATTTCGCCGTCCTCCCCGGGGTGAAAGAAGCCATGATGGTGGAAACATCGTATAAACTGATCAGCCGGGAATATAGTAAACTATCCGGTGAAAATGGAGAGCGCCGGCTAATCAAGGTAAAGAACACCAGCATCGGTAGCGATGAGCCGGTATTTATCGCCGGACCTTGTGCCGTGGAAAACAAGCAGCAGCTATTCAAGATTGCCGAGGGGATAAAGAAGGCGGGAGCCCATATGCTGAGGGGCGGTATTTTTAAGCCACGGAGCTCGGTGCACTCCTTCCAAGGGCTGGGGGCTAATGGTCGGGAAGGTGCCGAAGAGGCCTTAAGCTGGCTGCGTGAAGCCGGGGAAAAATTTGAAATGCCGGTAATCACCGAAGTGAGAGGGGAAACCCAGGTTGACCTGATTGCCGATTATGTGGATATACTTCAAATCGGGGCTAGAAACATGTATGACCAGGACCTGCTCTCCGCGGTTGCTCGCAAAAAGAAACCGGTGTTGCTCAAGAGGCATTTCGGGGCCGGCATTGAGGAATTCTTATCTTTTGCCGAATACATCGCCGCCGAGGGCAACAAGGACATTATCCTCTGCGAAAGGGGGATAATACCCATCGGTAAAGGCAAAAGCTACACCCGATATACCTTTGACCTGGCGGCTATCCCGGCAATTCAGAAAGAGACCTATCTACCCATAATCGCCGACCCCAGCCATGCCACCGGCCGCCACGACCTCATCCTGAACATGAGCTGTGCCGCTATCGCCGCCGGCGCCAACGGTCTAATGCTGGAAACGCACTACAACCCCCAGGATGCATGGGTTGACGGGCAACAGACGATAACCCCGGATGAACTGGAAAGCATCATTGATGCCTGCCAGAGAATCCGCCGCGATTTGCCCATAGTAACCAAAGATGAGTGATATGATGCGAAAAGTTAACCTAGAACTGGGCGCCAGTAGCTATGAAATGCACATCGGTTCGGGACTGCTGGCCAAAACCGGCCATTGGCTAAAAAAGCACGGCTTCGTCGGCAAGCTGGTGATTATCACCAACCCCACCCTGAAAAAGCGCTACGGCGAAGGGCTGAAGCAGACGCTGGACAGAGATGGCTTCCAGGTAATCACCCTGCTGGTTCCGGAAGGGGAAGAGCAGAAGTCGCTGGAGACCGCCGGCCGGCTATACCATAAACTGACCGACTGCCATGCGGAAAGGACCACCCCCATCTTGGCTCTGGGGGGCGGGGTTATCGGCGACCTAGCTGGCTTCGTCGCCGCCAGCTACATGCGGGGGGTGCCCCTCATCCAGATGCCTACTACCCTGCTGGCACAGGTGGATAGCAGCATCGGCGGCAAGGTGGCTGTAGACCACGGCCAGCTGAAAAACAAGATTGGTGCCTTCTACCAGCCCCAGCTGGTCATCGCCGACATTAATACCCTGAAAACCCTCCCCGCCGCCGAAATAGCTAACGGGCTGGCCGAGGTCATCAAAAGCGCCGCCATAAGAAATAAAAAATTCTTTGCCTTTCTGGAGGAAAATATCGAGCAAATAAAAACACGGGACAACGAAGCGCTGGAGGAAGTAGTCTTCCAGACCGCCAAGATTAAAGTCGAAGTCGTGGCCCAGGACGAGAGGGACTTTGGCTTGAGAAGCATCCTGAACTACGGCCATACCATCGGACACGCCATTGAGGCCGTTTCTGATTTCAAGATAGAACACGGCGGTGCCGTCGCCCTGGGCATGCTCGCCGCCGCCCGAATCTCCAAAAAGATGGGCTTTTTGGATAAAGGGGCCGCCACCAGACTGAAGGCTCTAATCCAGAAAGCCAGCCTACCCACCAAAATGCCCAAACTTAACCAGAAAAAGTTAATCCAGACGATGCAACACGATAAAAAAGTCAGGCAGGATAAACTAAGATTTGTCCTGCTCCGGGAGATCGGCGATGCCTTCATCACCGATGAGGTAAGCCCCTCTCTGGTGGCCGAGGTTTTAGCCAATGAAGAGACCTAGAATCTGTGCCGTTATCGTAAATAATGAAATTGAGGCGGTAAAGAGGGCGGAGCCGCTAGTCAACCTGTTTGAAGTCCGCATCGACCTTATCGGCGCCGGATGGACTGAACTGGCTAAACAGCTGAAAAAACCCTGGATAGCCTGCAACCGCTGCGCCGAAGAGGGAGGCAGCTGGGCGGGGAGCGAAGCCCGGCGAAGGGAAGAGCTACTCCGGGCAGTGGAGCTAGGGGCAGATATGGTTGATATCGAGCTCATCACCGGCAACCTGAAAGAGATGGTAGCTATGATTAAAAGAAAAGCAAAATGCCTTATCTCCTGCCACGATTTTAAGGAAACGCCCCCTTTAGAGAGGCTGCGGGAGATAGTGAAGAAAGAAATAGCCGCCGGTGCCGATATCGGCAAGGTGGTCACCACCGCCCAAAAATTCCAGGACAATCTGACTGTGCTGCAGCTTATCGCCGACTTTCCCCAGAGCAGAATAGTCTCTTTTGCCATGGGCGGACTGGGCACGGTGAGCCGGATTCTCTGCCCGCTACTCGGCGGCGAATTCAGCTACGCCGCTATTAAAGAAGGCAGTGAGTCCGCCGCCGGCCAGATAACGGCAGCCGACTTAAGCAAGATTTACCGGATGTTAAAAAATGAGTAGCTGTGATGCCGGGAAAACCAAACTCTGTGGCATAATCGGTGACCCGCTAGAGCACACTGCATCACCGGCAATGCACAATGCCGCCTTCAGAGAGCTTGGGCTGGATTACCTCTACGCTCCCTTTCCAGTGAAGGAAGCGGAACTGGGTAAAACAGTCACCGGGATGAAAGCCCTCAATGTCAGGGGCTTTAATGTCACCTTGCCGCACAAAGTAGCCATTATGCGCTTCCTGGATAAACTGGACCCGCTTGCCGAAAATATCGGTGCAGTTAACACCGTGGTCAACAAGGGCGGTATTTTAACCGGCTACAATACTGATGCTACCGGCTTTCTGCAGGCACTGAAGGAGAACGGGGTTGAGCCAGCGGCCAAAAATATGGTCATTATCGGTGCCGGCGGTGCCGCCCGGGCAATTTCCTTCATCCTTGCCCAGAATGAAGCCAGCCTGACCATCCTTAACCAGCAATCGGAATTTGACTGGGCTAGAGAGCTGGCCTTCCGGCTCTCCCGGCTTTTCCAGAAGGCTAAAGCGGTGGTGCTAAATGATAAAAATCTGGCCTCTGCACTGAAGGGGGTCGATGTTTTAATCAACGCGACCAGTGTCGGTATGAAGCCCAACCAAAAAGAAAGCCCGGTCCCCGCTAAACTGCTGAAACGGGGGCTGGTCGTTTTTGACATCGTCTATAATCCCCCAAAAACGAAACTGCTCAAAGAGGCGGAAGCAGCTGGCGCTAAGACCATCAGCGGTATCGACATGCTGGTCTGGCAGGGAGCACTCGCCTTTGAGATGTGGACCGGGCAGAAAGCCCCCATTGAACTGATGAAAAAAGAGGCAATCAAGGCGCTGAAACATGAAAACTAGTCTCGCCCTGGTCGGTTTTATGGGCACAGGCAAAACAGTAGTGGCTAAGGCTCTTGCCCGGAGGCTGAATAAAGAATTTATTGAGCTTGACTCTCTAATTGAAGAGAAGGCGGGGAAGCGTATTCCCGAGATATTCCAGCAGGATGGCGAGCCAGCCTTCCGCAGGCTGGAGACTAAAGTTACTGGGCAGGTCGCCGGGCGCAAAAACGCGGTTATTGCCGGCGGGGGCGGCATTGTCCTCAACAATATAAATATTGAGTATCTAAAAAAGGAATGTGTCATTGTCTACCTGACTGCATCACCAGAGATAATCCTGAAGCGGACGGTAGGCGCCAAAAACGAGAGACCACTGCTTGAGGTAGCCGATAAGGCGCAGCGCGTCCGAGAGCTACTGAAACAGCGCCAGCCCCTTTACGAGCGAGCTGCTGATATCACCATAGACACCTCCGAGCTAAATATTAACTCTGTGGTAAAGCAAGTAATAGGCGAATTAAAAGATGAAAGTTTTCATTGAAAAAAGTGAGCCGGAAGGCAGCCTAATCGCCCCTCCCTCCAAGAGCTACACCATCCGTGCCCTGATGGGCGCTGCCCTGGCCAAAGGGGAAAGTGAGATAATTCATCCCCTAATCTCGGATGACACCGGTGCCGCCCGGGCAGTGCTGGGCAAAATCGGGGTTAATATCAGCCCGCAAAAAGATAATTGGCGCGTCAGCGGGGGGAGTTTCCGCGAGGCCGAGGGAGAGCTATTCTGTGGCGAATCGGCGGCTACCCTGAGGTTTATGACCGCCATCTGCTCCCTAGTGCCGGGTAAGTGCCGCCTGACCGCCGCCCCATCTCTAGCCCGGAGACCGATTGAACCCCTAATCCGGGCACTCCGCCAGCTGGGGGTGAATGCCTCCCACCAAGGTGAGACTGCCCCGATAACAGTGAAAGGCGGGGAGCTGAGGGGAGGCACTGTTGAGCTGACCGGCGACATCAGCTCCCAGTTCGTCTCCGCCCTGCTCTTCATCGCCCCCTTCACTGAAGACGGGCTGAGTATCAAACTGACCACCCCTCTGCAGTCAAAGCCCTTCGTGCTGATGACCATCGACTGTTTAAGTAGATTCGGCATCAAAACAGGCTTCTCCAAGGAGCTTGATGAATTTAAAATAAGCCGACAAGCATACCAGCCGGCTAAATATGAAATTGAGGGGGATTGGTCTTCAGCTTCATATTTTCTTGCCCTGGGGGCAATTTCGGGAGGGATAGAAGTTGATAATTTAAACCCGGAGAGTTTGCAGGGTGATAAGATAATGCTAAACTTCTTGCCGGATATGGGGGCTCAAGTCACCGTAAACCCGGATTCGGTTATACTGAAAAAATCGAGTTTAAAGGCGATACGAGCCGATTTAGCCGATTGCATCGACCTGCTGCCGACTATGGCCATACTAGCGGCCGTAGCCGAGGGCACTAGCGAATTAACCGGCATAGAACGGGCGGTAATCAAGGAATCAAACCGGGTGGCGGCGGTAAAAGAAGGCTTAGAGAGAATGGGCATAGCCGTTAATGAGACAAGCAATAAGCTCACTATCACCGGCTCAGTACCGCAGGGGGCATTAATCGATAGTCGTGGTGACCACCGCATCGCTATGGCTTTCAGCCTACTCGGCTCATTGGCCGGAGATACGATAATAGACGGCGCTGAGTGCGTCGCCAAGACATTCCCCGATTTCTGGGATAAACTAGAGAGTCTAGGGGGGAGGGTGAAAATCAATGGGCAATAGTTTGGGCAAAATCTTTACTATTACTTGCTTTGGCGAGAGCCACGGGACCTGCCTGGGTATCCTTGTTGACGGCTGCCCGGCCGGACTACCCCTCAGCCAGACCGATATCCAGGCCGAACTGGACAAGCGCCGCGCCGGCCAGACTACCGGCAGCACCACCAGAGGCGAGAAAGACGAGGTAGAGATAATCAGCGGTGTTTATAACGGCTTCACCACCGGCGCTCCCATCGGCATGCTGACCTGGAACAAGGATGTCGACTCCGGCAACTACAAAAAGAACAAGTCTGCCCCAAGACCGGGGCACGCTGACTATACTGCTTTTGTGAAATACGGGGGCTTCAACGATCTACGGGGCGGCGGGCGGTTTTCGGGGCGAATCACGGTGGCCCTGGTCATGGCCGGGGCTATTGCCCGAAAACTGCTCGGTCTGAGCGGCATTGAGGTGCTGGCGCATACCGTTGAAATTGGCGGCATCAAAGCCACCCCGAAGGAGATCGCCGAAATAAAACGAAACGTTGACCGCAGTCCCCTGCGCTGTGCCGACCCGAAGGCGGCCGCTGAAATGGCCCAGCTGATTGAGAAAGCAGAAAAGGAGCAGGACAGCATTGGCGGTATTATTGAGGGCATTGCCCTCAATGTGCCCGCCGGGCTGGGTGAGCCGGTCTTTGACAATTTAGACGGAGAACTAGCCAAGGCACTCCTTGCCATCCCGGCGGTCAAGGCAGTTGAATTCGGCGCTGGCTTCAATGCTGCCCGGATGCGGGGCTCGGAGAATAACGACCTCTTCACCCTAAAAGATGGTAAGATAGTCACCACCACCAATAATGCCGGCGGTGTCTTAGGCGGCATCAGCAACGGTATGCCGGTGGTGGTCAGGGTGGCCGTTAAGCCGACGGCGTCTATCCCGCGGAGCCAGGAAACGGTTGATGCGGCTAAAATGGAAAAGACGACCATCAGCGTCATGGGCAGGCACGATGTCTGCATTGTGCCCCGAGCTGTTCCCGCCGTTGCCGCCATGATGGCGGTAACCCTCTGTGACTTCGCCCTGAGGGCGGGACTGATACCGAGGGTAATAAAATGAGCCTGGAAGATTTAAGAAAGAAGATAGACGAGACCGATACCGAGCTGGTCAGGCTTATCGCGCAAAGGCTGCGAATTGCTCGCGAAATCGGCCGGGAGAAGCGAAAACGGGGCAAGCCGGTTGAGGACACCGTCCGGGAAGAAAGAGTCCTGGAGAGTGCCCGCCGTATCGCCCGCGACGAGAGCCTGAATGAGGCCGATATCGAGAGCGTATATAAAGAGATAATGACCCTGTCCAAGAGTGTTCAGGAAGCCACCGTTGCCTTTCAGGGTGAAATCGGCGCCTATGGTGAAGAGGCTGCCTTCCAGTTCTTCGGACCTTCAATTCAGGTCAAGCCCAGTGAAAGTTTGGACAATGTCTTCCGGCTGGTGGAGCAGGGCGAAGCCAACTATGGCGTCGTGCCCATTGAGAATTCACTGGAGGGGAGTATCAGCCGGGTCTATGACCTGCTCCTGGATTCCCGCCTCAAGGTGTGTGGGGAAACCGAGCTCAGAATTAGCCACTGCCTGATTGCCAATCCCGAGGCACACCTGGGTCTGATTAAAAAAGTCTATTCCCACCCCCAGGCGCTGGCACAGTGCCGGGCTTTCCTGAAGCAGCTGGGCAGCGAGCTAATTCCAACCTATAATACCGCCACCAGCGTGAAGATGATAAAGGAGCGGAAAATGACTGACGGCGGTGCTGTGGCTAGCGCCCGAGCTGCTGAAATCTACGGCATGCAAATTCTGGCCAGAGAGATTGAGGACAACCCCAATAATTTCACCCGCTTCTTTATTCTGTCCAAACAGGACGCCTCACCCTCAGGCCATGACAAGACCTCTATCGTCTTTGCCGTAAAGCACAAACCGGGCACCCTGTTTAGCTTCCTGAGTGAACTGGCCGCCCGAAATATAAATCTGACCAAGATTGAATCCAGACCAACCCGACAGAAACCGTGGGAATACAATTTCTACCTCGACTTTGAAGGTCATCACCAGGACAAGCTATCTAAAGAAGTCCTGGAGAGCCTCGAGAGGGTCTCCATCTTCG
This sequence comes from Dehalococcoidia bacterium, assembly GCA_020353235.1. GTDB lineage: Bacteria > Chloroflexota > Dehalococcoidia > Dehalococcoidales > JAUYDJ01. The sequence continues at coordinate 1,083,995 of CP070693.1, forward strand.
TCAAGGTGCTTGGTTCATATCCGAAAGCAAAGTAAGGAGACTATAGCTAAAGCAATGAGAGTCGCCGTAATTGGTGGTGCCGGCAAGATGGGGCAGTGGATTACCCACTTCCTGCTGAAGGAAGGCAAAGAGGTAATCATAACCGACCGGGATGAAAAGAAGCTCCCCGCCATCAAACAGCCGGGTATCACCGTAGCCAGCAACGCGGATGCGGTCAAGAGTGCCGATGCCATTCTGGTGTCGGTGCCGATAACCAGCTTCCAGGAGGTTATCGCGGAGATTGCCCCTCATATCCCGCCGAAGCAGGTGGTCGTTGACATTACCTCCGTCAAGGTGTCCCCGGTGGAAACAATGCATAAATACCTCAAGACCGCCCTGGTGCTCGGTGCCCATCCCATGTTCGGTCCCGGGGCGAGCAGTCTCAAAAACCAGAACATTGTGCTGACGCCAACCAATCAGGATGAAACCATGCTGGCGCAAAAAATAAAGCGGTATCTGGAGACCAAAGACGCTCGGGTCACCCTGATGTCCCCCCAGGAACACGATGAAATGGTGGCGGTTGTGCTCGGACTGACCCACTTCATCGCCATCGTTTCCGCCGATACCCTGCTCAGCCTGGACAGGCTGGAACAGATGCGAAACATCGCCGGGACTACCTACAAGATGCTGCTAACACTGGTCGAAGGGGTTGTTTCTCGAGACCCGGAGTTTTACGCCAGCCTGCAGATGTCCCTCCCCCACATGGCTAATATTGAGGAACTCTTCCAGAAAACGGCCCAAAGCTGGGCTGATTTAGTCAAGAACAAAGACGAGCCGGAATTTATACACCGGATGAGCCGGCTAAAAGATAGGCTGGAGAAAGAAGAGCCCGATTTTGTCCGCGCCTACCAGAATATGTACCGCATTATAGAAGGCTTATAGTCCTGCCCCAATCAACAAGCCCGGCTTAGCCGGACTACGGAATTCAGAGTGTTGTTAAACCCGACGGCAGCGTGGTAAAATTAAGACCTCAGTGGGCCGTTAGCTCAGTTGGCAGAGCACCTGACTTTTAATCAGGGTGTCGCAGGTTCGAGACCTGCACGGCCTACGCTCAACCCCTACCTCAATTGCTAACATTTTTGCTAACGCACTTTTCACCACTATAAATTATAGATTGGTACTAAAAAGTACAATTTGAAGCTAAATGAGCAATAAATAGGCATCAGGGATTACTTGTTTCCACGCTTAGGGACAAACCTCCTGTATCTTACCACCCAGTGTGTTGACAAGCTGAGTATAATATATACTAACCTACATAATAATTAATGTGGAAAGGAGGTGATGCTATGACAGCACCCGTAAGGGGAATACGTA
>CP070693.1:1085447-1089230 GCA_020353235.1 Dehalococcoidia bacterium
AGGACCTCGGTTTCACCCAAGGCAGCCAGGGTACTCAAAGCAGTCCCTCGCACCTGGGGTGATGCTTCTAATCTCAGACTGGTGCTGACTCGCTTCAAAACGGAGGTCATGCCGAGCCGTTCGATTCTGTGCAGGACATCCTGACGCACCTCAGGAGCCGGGTGCCTCAGCAATTTCTTCAGAAAGGTCTCAAGCGATTCATGCTCGCTCCTTTCCAACACGTCCAGGTAATAAATAACCTCCCCGGCATGAGAGCTTTCCAGCCCTCTCTCCAAGATAGCCATACTTGACGCATCGGACACTGAAAAAGAGAGTTCACCCAGGTTGCGTTTGGTCAGAGCTTGCAGGAGAACTGCTGTGTATTCCCGGCTGAGCAGGATCACCACGATGATCCAGGCAGCTAAGATAACAAGTAAAACATAAGAAAGTTGAACCGTGCCGAAGGGGAAAAAAGACAAGAGCAAGAGAGTAGCACCAGCAATACCAATAGCGACCGGTTCCACGATACTTCCGATGAGTGTTTGAGCGCGTACACGCAGGTCCTTCGATAGGGGTTGATAGAGGATTCGCGAAGCGAACCTGTCAGTTGATTTTCGAAAGGTAGCACACAAAAGCTTGGTCATCACAGCCAGCCAGAAGACAACGGTCGTGGCACTGGGAATCGTCCCGCTCACCGCCATGGGCACAACCCCAATGGAGACCATGACCGGCAGTGCCAACAAGCCGGTCATCAAACCATATTTGCTGATTAATGGGCTGGTGAGGAAGAGCCTACTCATCAGGGCTAGGACACCAATTACCGCGAGAAGGTCTCCCAAAAAGCCAGCCAACTCATCTTGATCAGGATATCGTGTCTGGGTCTGGTCCAAATAGGCAAAGTCCACATAGAAATACCCAAGCAAAGCCAGGAAAGAAAGGGCTGCAATCAAAACGATATAACGGTTCTGAACAAGGTCAGCGTATGATAGCTTGTCTCGAACCTGTTCTTTTCGGGTCTGGCCAGTGGCCCCTCGACTACGCTCATGGCGGGGTTGACCCGGCTGGTATAGACAGGCAATATAAAGCATCAAGGCCAGCGAACCTGTAATTCCGCCGGCAGCCAGAAACAGCAGATTAGGTGTGCCGATGATCTTGACCAGTGGACGGACCGAAAAACCACTGATGCTCCTGGCCACCATCTCGCCGGCGCCAATCAGCCCAAAGAGTCGCTTTGCTTGTCGCACATCGAGCAGGCGACCAGCCAATGCCCAAAATTCAAGGTTGATCAGCACATCTTGTACATAGTACCAGATATAAAGAGCCATTGCCAGCCATCTGGCTTCGGGCATCAGGAAAAAAAAGAGGCGAAAAGTGACAAGAGCCAGCAAAAGGAGACCAAGATTAGCAGCCAAGAGCTTGGTGAATGAAAGCGGTCCTTCCAGTTTGGAATAGAGGAATCCAGTCAGAGGGGCAACCACCGCCGCCCCAATATAGACATACGACAAGCTCTGGGAATCGAACTTGACCAGGAACAGAGCGCTGGCAGTGATAGAGACCAGAATTTGGGTCATCCCAACAAAAAAGGAGTGTACCAACAGCAACACCACCAGTCGGCCCTCGTCGGAGCGGATGTTAAAGACCGGGGCCAGTTTGTTCAGCAAACCCATCTGCATCTTCTCCAAATGTAGTCAACAGCATCTTTTCAAAAAGCGCAAATTTTGGTATACTAGTATCCGATGCCGAGCATCTTTACTTTTGTGGGAGCGGGATTGAGGAAAGATAATTCAAGATGAATAACGAGAAGGAAGCAGAATTAAGGAAATTTGTTAAAAGTTTAGACCCTCATATCCTAGGTGTTGATAAAATAGAGAGCATCACAATATCCATTCTTCCTAAGGGTGTTTGGAATTTTAATTATCTAGTTGGGATAAATAAAAAAAGGTTTGTGTTCAAATTATGTCCTCCCGGCTCCAGCAGCGTTGAAGGCATGATCGGGAATTCAGGCTGGATTGAATTCTCGGCCTTAAGGCTAGTAGAAGGCTTAGGCATAGCGCCAAAACCAGTGCTTTTTGCCGATGCTAGCCAATTTTCCAGATATCCAGTTTTAATCTATCAGTATGTAGAGGGAAAAGAACTGGCAGCTTTTTCAAGCAATGCTGTGGCTGAAATTGCCAGAATTTACAGTAAAATTCATTCACTGGATATTGAAGAGATTGATTTTCTCAAGAAAAGGAGTGAAACCCCCACTAAGTTATTGGCTGATATCGAAAAAAGCTTCGCGCATTATGAAAACAGGGCCGATATAGACCCAACCTACCTCGATCGCTTTGGAGAGTTCATTGATAAAGCCAAGAAACGCACGGCTGAAATAAAGATTAAAGCTTGTCCCAAATCACTTATCCACGCCGATCCTGTTCCCAGCAACTTTATTGTAGGACAAAAGATCTTCCTCATTGACTGGCAAACACCCATGATTGGTGATCCCGTCTTTGATATTTGGGCTTTTATGTCAAAAGCCTTTAGTCTGTGGGATTTGGATGCCCCCCCAACAGAGGAACAGAAAAGGTTATTTATCAAAACATACCAGTCCTTGAGAGAAGATCCAGCTCTTGAGGCCAGGCTTAACTTAAAAGAACCATTGTACTTATTACAATACGGGTTACATTGCTCCACACGGTATTATGATTATAAATCAAGGAAGCTCTCAGCAGACCTCATTGAAGGCAGGCAAGCAAGCTTTGAGAAATATCTTCGCACGACAGACGTTATCATTGCCAGGTTAGAGGAAATCTTGGGGTAGGATTTTGCCACTGCCCCTACCCCTCATTCAAATCCAGCCGGAACATCAGCCCCTGACTCGGTCTTGTTCTCATATCGCTTGAGCCACTCTGCCATAACTCTATCGCGATTGGCGGTGGCCCACAGGAATCGATTCTTAATCAACTGTTGGGCCGGCTCGGCAACATAGCCCTCTGGTAGCGTGACGTCGGTTGACACCGACGTCACGGGATAGAAATAGGCGTAGGCTTCCATCGCGCTCTCGCTGATGGCCCAGTCAATGAAAGTTCTGGCAGCGGGTTTGATTTCTGGCTTTCTTATCAGGGCAACCACTTCCACCTCCCAGCCGGACCCCTCCTCTGGAAATACCGCCACAATCGGGTACCCCAGGGCTCTCTGCTCAATAGCCTCGGAACCGAAGGAAATCCCGATAGGAATTTTGCCAGCGGCGGCCAGCTTGCACGGTTTAGATCCAGAATCGGTATATAGAATTATGTTTTCGTGCAAGGCATCCATATAAGCCCAGGCCGCCTCCTCGCCCTCTACACCCTTCTCATCAGCCCATTTTATCAATTCCATCGCCCTCTCATCTTTCCGGGTAAATAGTTGCAGCAAGGCCGATACCGACAGGAAACCGGTCCCGGATGAATTTGGGTTGGGCATCACCAAGTAACCCTTGTAGACGGGGTCGGTCAGGTCACCCCAGGAAGTAGGCATTGGCAATCCCAGCCTTTCCATCTCTACAGTGTTGACGCAAAACGCCGACATCCACACATCGTGCCCAATCCAATATGGCGGGTCAGCCCGGGTGTCGCGCATTCTGGGGCTAACGCGTCCCAGGCTGACCGGGGCATAGGGCTCAAGCATCCCCTCGGCCTGAATTCGCAGCGTAGCGGTAGCGGCCAATCCCCAGATGGCATCGGCCTGGGGATTGCTCTTCTCGACCAAGATCTTATCGGTCAACTCCCAGGTAGCGGCCCGACACCACTTTACCTGGACTTCGGGATGTTCCCGCTCAAAAATCGG
>CP070693.1:1089330-1093741 GCA_020353235.1 Dehalococcoidia bacterium
CTTGGCCATCTTCTTGACCTTGCCGCCCTTGGCCATCTTCTTGACCTTGCCGCCCTTGGCCATCTTCTTGACCTTGCCGCCCCTGCGCATGGTGGGTTCGGCACTAGGTGTCATACCGCCGTCCATCGTTTCGGCGCTCGGTTCGCCAGCTTTCTTCTTTCTCCTCTTGTCTCGCTGCGACTGGGCTAGATATGAGAAGGGGACGAGAAAGCCCAAACCCGAGTCCGCTATCTTGGCCAGACCCTTACCAAACATGCCTCTGCCGGTAATCGCACCGCCAAGAGGTGAAACATCTCCAAGTTTAATACTCATCAAACTAATCCTTCTTCTGGCTCTACCATACGGTATAGCACATCTTCGCCGAAATTACCGACATATTCTTGCACGCCCATGTGGCCTAAAGTAATTGTTGGGTCGATCCAGACTTCGTAGCCTGCTTCTCTTGCGCGGTCACAAAACAGGAAGTCTTCCCCTACGTAACCTTCAGGGGTTACTTTAAAATCAAACACAGCACTTAGCTGCTTATCTGCACGGGTGTCGTAGTACTGCCACTCAGGGTGAGCGCCGATCAAATCCGTGAATACATTGCGGTTAACCCACATAAACGCCGTAGCTACGCGCTCAGCACGAACCAGCCCCATCCCATTCTTGGTGATGTTGCCGTTATCGTCGTAGTCTAGGTCGGCAATGTACCGGAGGTTGGTGTCGCGGACGCGAGGAGGAGCAGCAACGATACCTTTATCAGGGTCAGAACCCCAAGCCATAAGGCGCAGAATAGCGTCCGGCTCAAAGTTAATGTCGCTGTCGATGAAAAGAAGCTCCGTGCACTCGGAGTCAAGGAAGTCCCGAACAAGCAGGTTGCGCGCACGCGAAACCACGGAACAGCCGCAAATACTACCGATCTGCAAACTGATTCCGTGGCGCGGCGCTATTTGTGCAAAGCGGGCAAGCGATACTGCCAGCTTCAAGGATACCTTGAAGTCATATGCGGGGAGCGCAATAAATACGCTCCGTCCAGCTAGATCGAAGCCCTGTTCATTCTGCATAGATCACCCATAAAATACGACTACTGACGCTGTGTTAGTAATCGTACCATATAGGCCCGTCTTTGCAAGGATGCCTTGGTCTGGGATAACGACATCGTAAGCGCCACCGTTAGCAACCGTGGGCGTGTTAATAGTAAGCAGCGTGCTGCCACCACTTCCGTCCGTTAGGACTACCGAACCAGCGCTAGCGCCGCATTCGATGTGGATGCCCTTGATGCGTACGCGACCGAGGTCGTTGTTCGCCTGATCTTTGAAACTTGCCGTACCGGCCCCTAGGGGCTTGGTAGCAAGAACGTCTGTCTGCTGAGCCATAGGAAGACCCTCCCTATGAAGCTATTAACCAGCCGAAACCGTGACGACGCCGCTGTTCGACCAAAGAGCGCCAGCAACCGTGGGGTCCGAAGTCGGGAGACCCGAAAGGATAATCACGCTGCCAGTAGCGGTGAGGTTGGTCGTGGTGGTCGGTCCGCCAGAAAAGCCGTTGTCAGAAGTAACCGGACCCGAAAAAGTAGTCTGCGCCATTATAAATACTCCGTGTAGTAGCACATCCCCGTACCGTCTCTACTACGTCTGCTAGGTCAGTCGGTACGAGTTATTTACCTAGAAGCGTATAGTACCATTTATACGCCCAAAAAGAAAGGGGAGGAAATTAATCCTCCCCTCCCCCCTGTTTCCTTAGGCAGCGCCTTCGGAACCGTACATGCCCAGTGGGTCACTCCAGCCGAAGCTGTAGCGTTCACGAGCCTTGTAACGTACGTTACCGGTGTCGAAGTCACCGTCCATGCCCGTAGCCATCGGCGTACGAACAAAGTGCTTCAGACCGTTTGGAACGTCAGTCGTCAGGAACCAAGCATCCGAGTCGGTGAGGAAGTGGTTAACAGTGTAACCCTCCGGAATCGCACCGTTCGACTTGATTGCGTTGATGTCGTTGTCAGCAGTGCCAACACGAAGTTCCGTTTCAAGCAGGCGAGTCGCAACGAACTGAAGGTCCGAAGGAATAACCAGCTTGCGCGGCTTGGCTGCAATCAAGAGACCGCGCTCGTCCGTCCACCCAGCAATCTGGATGACAGCGGCTTCAAGCGAAGTTTCGTTGAGGTCAGCGGCAACCGCCGGGATGTTCGAGTTAACGCCACCCGAAACCAGCGGGTGCGAGGCCGAGAACAGCGGCTTACCGTCGCCACCGGCATAGTCGGTGTCGAAGCCATTGTTAAGGACCGCAGCAGCCTTGGTCTGCTTGGTGTACGACATCGCACGAGCAAGCGCCTTGGTATAACGAGCCGAGAGGCTGTCATACAGGTTGTCTTCGATGGCTTCTTCCGTGAGCGAGAACCCGAGGGCAATCGTCTCATGGTTGTAGCGAGCCGTGAAGACTTCCTGAGCGTTGTCGTAGGAAATCGCCGAACCTTCGTTCTTAACCGGAGCAGCCGAGAAGCCCGACAGCTTGGTTTCTTCTTCGAAGCTGCGCTCCGAGGATTCGGTTTCGAAGATTTCCTTGTGCTCTTCGCCGTAACGCTTGTACTCAAGACCGAACAGGGCGTTCAGTCCGGGCAGAAGCTCCTTAAGGAGTTGTGCGCGTGAAATTGCCATTGTTCAGTCTCCTTATACGCCAGTAGCGTTGTTGTACTGGTGTAGACCGGCATTCCACTTGACGACAACTTCGGTGTAAGAACCGGGGTTGCCAGCAGTGTGGGTCTCAGGCACGACATCAATGATACGCACTGGGAACGTCGCCGTTGTACCAGTGGTGTCGTCGATAGCGACCTTCGAATTGCCAGTGGCGGTATTGCCAGCGTTCTGGACCAGCACAGCGTTGTTGCCAACGGCGGTGCGGTTGACGTAGCCCACGGTCGTGCCGCTCGAAACGACAGCAACCTTAAACAGCGTGTCCGGGTCATCAACCACGAAAGCGTTGATGTCCGAAGCAGTCACTGCGCCGGGGTAGTATTGACGGAAGGTCTTGCCATAGACTGAGTCGGTGTACGAACAGCCCATGAAAACGCCAACCGGAGTTGCGGCGTCAGTACCGGTGTCCTTCGACAGAGTACCATCCGAACCGAGCTTGACTACGTCGCCAAAGAAAATAGCGGTAGCGGAACCCGAATTGATGGGAATCTGGCGAGTCGAACCGGCAAACACCTGTCCACCGATCAAATTGATCGGCAGAAGCCCGTAAGGGGCATCTACAGAAGGATATGCCATGTTAATAAGCTCCTAGCTTATCTGCCTTTGCCAAATGATGTCGTAGAGCGTTTCTCGTTAAAGAGCGGCATACGGACATCGTTTTCTCGCATGAAGTTGTTGTCCACGGAATCCAACTGGGCCTTGTTCTTGCCAGCGTAGTAGTCACGACGCTGATCCATAAACTCAGTCGGAATCTTGCACAGCAACAAACCTGCGACTTCGATGTTATCCTTGAAACGGCTGTTCTCGTCTCGGAGTAGCTCAAACTTGGGCTGCTCTTCGATTCGGACCGGCTCCCACCCTTCGCGCATCTTCTTCGATACATTCTGGGCGTCGGCCTTCCCCAAAGAAGAAACTCGAATCCACCTGTAGGAGTATCCGGGTTCACGATCTGGCTCAGGCAAAGTCGATGCCGGTTGCCAACTCTTGGGGCGCTCCCGCGTAGCGCGGGTTTCAGCTTCACGTGTGATCCTAGTCTGTGTCATGTTGTTACTTCCCTACCTTCATAAGTTCCCGTGCATACTGCTCGGGGGTCAAACCCAACTTCTTGGCAATCGCCAGTTGAGACTGTTTTAGCACGATCTTTTTGGGGGACCGGCTGCGAGAGGCGGGAGCGACAACAGACGCAGGCTTGGCTGCGCGTGTTTCCGTTTCAAGTTCTTCCCCAAAGTACTCAGGGAAGCGACGACGCATCGTTTTGTCGATAGCGTCCCAGTATTCGTCGGTGCCCGCATATTGGGGGCCACGTTCTCTAACGAGCTTCTGGTGAAGCCCTAACGCAGATGCGGTCATCTCGTCATCTGAACCCCACCACGTATTGCGCTCTTGCCACGCAATAGTTTTCTGGTCCAACTGAGGCTTTTGCACCTGTTGTGGCAATTCTACAGTTTCTTCCGGCTGTTGTAAAGTCGGCCTGTAGTTATTTATTTGCTGTATCTTGTATGCTGCGTTGCTTAGCAGTTCTTGGGCTTCGATAACTTTATCGGTATCTCCGGCCTCGTATGCTTCACGATACGCTCGTTTTGCAGCTTGCTGTTCATATTCCGCAGCCGTGCGGTAAGTCTCCAGCAGGTCCTGCTCCCCCCGCGACAGGGTTTGCTTGAGTCTGCGGTTTTCTTCCAGCAGCTTTTGGGTGGCGGCAACGGCTTCTTTCTGTTCGCGCAGAACACGCTCTTTCTCGCGGC
>CP070693.1:1093841-1097802 GCA_020353235.1 Dehalococcoidia bacterium
AGGTCACCGAGCATACTCTTGCCGAGAGGACCACTGGCAAAGCCGATAGCAAAGAGGGCAAGGAAGCCAACCGTAACTACCGCCAAAACGGGGAGTTTTCCCACCAGCCGGCCGTTTTTAGGCACTAGCTATTCTCCTTGTTCCGGTCGCTACTAACTACAGGCAGCAGCATGTGATACACGCCGTAAAAGGCGACTGCCAACCCCAAAAATAAACCAACGATTACCAGAATCGGCGCAGTATTCAGCTTTCCATCCAGCCAGTGACCGGCAAATATCCCCAGCAAGATTGAACTGCCAATAAAAAAGCCCACACCGGCCAGCCTGAGCGCCGCAGCCCACGTATCCATGCCCGCCCCTTCAGTTACTAAAAACCCTAGAATTATTCACTCTAGGGTTTTATTTTAACTCATAAGTGGGACTAATGAGTAACCTTACCATACCGATTCGCTTCAGAGCACCCGTACTCCTGAGCCAAAAGCGCTAAGATTTACGCTTGTCAAAGTCCTCTAAATCAAGGGTGTTAATAAAATCATAGAAAGCCGACATCCTTTTCATCTCTTCTTCGCTAACCGCTTTGCCTTTGCCCTTGCCTTCAGACGTTTCCGCCTCTTCCATAATCGGCTTGCCCGTTTCTTTATCAAGCAGGATGCCAGCTCTATCTAAAACTGACTCATCAGCGTAAATGGGCGCTTCCAGCCTTACCGCCAGCGCCAGTGCATCACTGGGGCGGGAGTCAATCTCAGTCTGCTCTCCCTCGGTATTTAAAATAATCTTGGCGTAGAAGGTATCATTCTTAAGGTCATTAACAATGATAGAATCAATACTGGCCTTCAGGGTACCGATGATTGAGCTGAGCAAATCATGGGTCAGGGGGCGCGGCACATTAACGCCCTGAAGCTTGACCGCAATGGCATCTGCCTCAGCCGGACCAATCCAGATGGGTAGATAGCGCTTGGGTGCGTTCTCATCTTCCCCTTCCTCCGCCTTCTCCCTCAGGAGGACTACCCGCTGGTAATTCATCAGACTGACTCGGATACTCTCAATCGTCATTTCTATCATATCGCCAACCCCCCACTCGTAGCCAATTTTACTCTAAACTACAGCTACTGTCAACCAGATAATTTAGTGATTGACTACTTACCAACAGGCCTGTATGGTATAATACAGGTATAAATTTTTGACCTCGTTTGGGAAAGGAGGCCCCATTGTGAACAAGGGTCAAAAGGCTATCGTCTGGTTCAATGAGGTCACCAAAGACGATGTGCCTACCGTTGGCGGGAAAGGCGCCAATTTAGGCGAGATGTCCCGGGCAAATATTCCGGTGCCCCCTGGCTTTATTGTTACCGCTAACGCCTACATTAACTTCCTCAACCGGACCAAAATTACCGATAAAATCAGGCAACTCTTAAAGCCGCTAGATGCCAATGACAGTAAAAAGCTCCAGCAGACTGCCGGTGAGATTAAACAGGTAATTCTGGATGCACCGATGCCAGCGGAGCTAGCCACCGAGATTAAAGAAGCCTATAAGAAGATGGGCAAGGGACTGGTCGCCGTCCGTTCCTCAGCCACCGCCGAAGACCTGCCCGAGGCCTCTTTTGCCGGTCAGCAAAGCACCTTCCTCAATGTTGAAGGTGAGAAAGAGGTGGTAACTGCAGTCCAGAAGTGCTGGGCATCCCTCTTTGAACCACGGGCTATCTTCTACCGGGAGCAGCACGGCTTTGACCACTTTAAGGTACATATCGCCGTGCCCGTGCAGAAGATGGTGCAATCGGAAGCCGCCGGGGTTATGTTCACCCTCGAGCCAGTGACCAGCGACCAGAGCAAGATTATCATTGAAGCCGTCTTCGGGCTTGGTGAAACTATTGTTGGTGGCGAGGTAACCCCCGACCTGTATATTATCGACAAAAAGGGGCTCAAGATTAGCAACAAGCAAGTCGGCACCCAGGAGTGGAAGCTAACCAAGAATCCCAAGCGGGACGGGGCTAAGGCCAATATTCAGGCATCGGTCCCTTCCTCAAGCCGAAGCAAACAAAAAATAAGCGATAAGGACATACTACAACTGGCCAGGCTGGGAAAGCAGCTGGAAGAGCACTATAAATTCCCCCAGGATATTGAGTGGGCCAAAGAGAATAATGAGCTCTTTATTGTGCAGACTCGCCCGGTAACCACCATCAAAGAAGTGGCTGAGGTTGCCCCTGAAATTAAAGCCCCTACCCTCCTCACCGGGGTATCCGCCAGCCCGGGCATGGCTTCGGGACCAGTCAAGGTAGTGCCTGCAGCCTCCCAAATAGACAAGGTAGACCACGGCGATATTCTGGTCGCCGAGATGACCACCCCCGATTTTGTGCCCGCCATGAAACGAGCGGTGGCTATCGTCACCGACCGGGGTGGTAGAACCTCACACGCCGCTATTGTCAGCCGGGAACTGGGCATTCCCTGCATCGTCGGTAGCGGGGAGGCGACCCATAAGCTGAAAGACGGGCAGGTAATCACCGTGGATGGCTCACGGGGCAAGGTCTACGCCGGTAAGGTGGCCAAAGAAGCGGCCGCTACCGTCGCCAATATTCTGAGAGAACAGATAAAGACCAAGACCAGAGTTTATGTCAACCTGGCTCAGCCCGAGCTGGCCGAGACCGTAGCCGCGCGCAATGTTGACGGGGTGGGGCTGGCCCGAGCCGAGTTCATCGTCGCCCAGATTGGCCAACACCCCGCCTACATGATAAGCCAGAACCGGGGCAGTGAGTTCACCCACAAACTGGCTGAGGGCATCACCGCCTTTGCCAAGGCTTTTAACCCGCGCCCGGTGGTCTACCGCACCACCGACTTCAAGACCAATGAATACCGGTCACTCACCGGTGGCAAAAAGTTTGAGCCCCAAGAGGAGAACCCAATGCTCGGTTATCGCGGCTGCTCCCGCTATATCAGAGAGGTTGAAGTATTCAAGCTGGAACTGGACGCCATCAAGAAGGTGAGGCAGAAATACAAGAACCTCTGGGTAATGCTCCCCTTCGTTAGAACTGTTGACGAGCTGACCAGATGTAAAGAGATTATGGAAGCGGAGGGGCTCAAGCGCTCCGATGAATTCAAGCTGTGGATGATGGTCGAGGTGCCGTCAAACATTTTTATTATGGAGCAATTCCTTGAGGTCGGTATTGACGGCATATCAATCGGCTCCAACGACCTGACCCAGCTCACCCTCGGCATTGACCGGGATAGCCCCAAGCTAGCCGAAGAGTTTGACGAGCGTAATGATGCCGTGCTCACCGCGCTGGAAAGGGCAATCAAGGTCACCAAGAGCAGGGGAGTAACCTCCTCTATCTGCGGAGAGGCACCCTCAGTATACCCCGAACTCACCGAAAAACTGGTGGAGTGGGGCATAACCTCGGTATCCATCAGCCCGGATATGATTGGTAAGACCAGGGAGATAATTGCCAAGGCAGAAGAGAGGTTGAGCATTAAGCCTTAATGATTGGTCGGCTTAATATCCGCCAGATGATTGAGGAGAGGGAGGAAGGCCTCTCCCCCTATGCCACCAAAAGCAGACTGTCGCGGGGCAGGTCAAAATACGAGGCGCCCTGCCCGGTACGCACTGAATTTCAGCGTGACCGGGACCGCATTATCCACAGCAAGGCTTTCCGCCGCCTAAAGCACAAGACACAGGTCTTCATTGCCCCACTGGGTGACCACTATGTCACCCGGCTCACCCATACCCTGGAGGTGTCCCAAATTGCCCGCACTATTGCCCGCGCCCTCAACCTGAATGAAGACCTGACCGAGGCCATTGCTCTGGGGCATGACCTGGGACATACCCCCTTCGGTCACGTCGGCGAGGAAGTGCTCAATGAGCTCTATCCCAGCGGATTCAGGCACAACGAACAGAGCCGGCGCGTAGTGGAAATACTTGAAAAAGACGGCCAAGGTCTCAACCTCACCTGGGAGGTGAGGGACGGCATTGCCCA
>CP070693.1:1097902-1105161 GCA_020353235.1 Dehalococcoidia bacterium
ACATTTTTGCTAACGCACTTTTCACCACTATAAATTATAGATTGGTACTAAAAAGTACAATTTGAAGCTAAATGAGCAATAAATAGGCATCAGGGATTACTTGTTTCCACGCTTAGGGACAAACCTCTTGTATCTTTTAATCAGGGTGTCGCAGGTTCGAGACCTGCACGGCCTACACTCAATTTCCTCATATTTAATCTCTTATACCGGTAGCGCTATTAAGTTATAAGCTCAAAGCGTGCCTGGAAGAAGCGCAGGTATTTGGGCTCATACACCATCTTTAAGCCCTTTGTCTTCTCCCGGTTATCATACACTGCCTTGACTGACTCAGCGACGACATCCATATGAGCCTGGGTATATACCCGGCGGGGGATGGCCAGACGGGTCAGCTCCAGTGCCGGATAGCGATGGCCGCCGCTTTCCGGGTCTCGCCCGGCGCTGACGATGCCCCGCTCCATACCCCGAATGCCCGAATCCAGATAGAGCTCAGCAGCCAGAGTCTGCGCCGGGAATTTGTCCTGGGACAGATGAGAATAGATACTTCTGGCATCCAAGAAGACGGCGTGACCGCCCACCGGCTGCACGATGGGGATATTCCAGTTGATGAGCAGGCTGCCTAAGTATCTAACCTGTTCCACGCGGGAGCGCACATGGTCATCAGCCACCGACTCGGTGATACCGATGGCCAGGGCTTCCATATCGCGCCCGGCCATGCCACCGTAAGTGTGCAGTCCCTCATAGATGACCACCATATTGCGCAGGATGTCAAAAAGCTCGCTGTCGTTAACGGCCAGCCAGCCACCGATGTTGACCAGGTGGTCCTTCTTGGCACTCATCCAGGCACCATCGGTATAGCTGCAGAACTCCTTGAGAATGACGGCGATGGACTTGCCGGCATAACCCTTCTCCCGCTCCTGGATAAAGAAGGCGTTCTCCACCATACGGGTGGCATCTAAATAGATGGGGATTTTATAACGATTGCACAGCTCGCGCAGTGCCTGCAGGTTGGCCATGCTCACCGGCTGCCCACCCGCCATATTGACCGTTCCGGCCAGACTGACATAGGGGATATTAGCCGCACCGACCCGCTTAATCAGCGACTTTAATTTGTCCAGGTCAATATTACCCTTGAAGGGATGGAGATTGGCCGGGTCGTGTGCCTCATCAATGATTACATCGACAAATGTGCCGCCGGCCAGCTCCTGGTGCAGGCGGGTGGTGGTGAAATACATATTGCCCGGGATGTAGTGTCCGGGCTTGATTAATGCCCGGCTGAGCAGGTGCTCGGCACCCCGCCCCTGATGGGTGGGCACCATATGGCGGTAGCCGTAGTACTTCCGCACTGCCTCTTCCAGATGGTAGAAATTACGGCTGCCGGCATAAGCCTCATCCCCCAGCAGCATACCGGCCCACTGCCGGTCACTCATGGCACTGGTGCCACTGTCGGTAAGCAAATCGATATAAACATCCTCGGAACGGAGCAGAAAGGTGTTATAGCCGGCGTCAACTACTGCCTTCCGCCGTTCCGGCAGGGTGGTCATCTTGATTGGCTCCACCATCTTGATTTTCCAGGGCTCCGCCCAGGAACGGCGGCCAAACTGCTGCCCCATCGTCCTGAACTCAGGATTATTCATCTTTCTCCTCCAAGTTACCAACCTGCCCCAGCCCAAGTCGCCCTAGCCGAGCTTGACCTCCCGGCCTGACTGCCACAGCCCGTGGATATTGCACTGGGCCGCCGCATAAATAGTGCCCGGCTGGGTAATCTTGAGCGATGCCGTCACTTCATGATTGGTGTAGACCGGTCCCTGGTTCGGTCCGGCGGCTGATTCCCCGTGGGCGGAGAACTCAAAGTGCCCTACTTGATAGGGGAACTTCTCCCCCTCGGCGTGAAAATAGACCGAAATCCAGCGGATATGGTGCTCGGTGGTGTTGGGATGGGCGATTTCCTTGCCCACGCTAACCTTCACCGAAAATGGCTCGCCCGCTTTCACCCCATCCGGACACTCTATTACCGGGACATGCTTTTCCGCCTTCCAGTCAGCGGCCTGAAAGAGCTCACCAAATGTCTTCATTTCACTTCCCTCCTATGATGGCTAACTGCCCTGTTTTTATTATACTACCTTTATATATACCTCTATATATCTCTTTGGGCAGCTTAAAATTGCCGAGCTAGCCGAAGAAGGCGGTCAGCAGCACCGATACAATTCCGACCAAGAAGATGCCGTCAAAGACACCGGCCCCGCCGATAGAGACCATCCCCGCCCCCAGCTTCCTCGCCTTCCCCAGGTTCAAGAGGTCACCGCCAATCAGCGTGCCCAGAACCCCCGAGATATAGGCACAGGGGGCGGCAAACTCCCGCGCCAGCAAAATGGCCAGCAGCGCCGCCAGTATCGGTGGTATGAACATGGGAATCGTCAGCCCCCGCCCCGGCACCGCTCTGGTCATGAACTTGCAGATAACAATCATCACTACGGTGGCGGCCGCCACCGGCCAGAGCGGCACCCGCAGCAGCAGATAGATAGATAAGATGAGCGGAATAATGGCGCCACCCAGATTTATGGCCAGCCCTGACTCATAGCGCTCTGGCACATCGAACCAGCCGAAAAGGCGCCGCCGGGCATAGTAGGTCGTCTTTCTGGTCAGGGGGATATTGATTATCGAGCCAATCAGGATAAAGAGCAGAATCAGTAACGCTGTCTCCGGAGAGACGCCCAGCCTTCCCAGGCTGAAGGTGGTGACATTGAAGAAGATTAACAGAAACAGGACGGGCAGGAATAATATGAATAAAACCAGAAGCAGACAGCCTATGGGAAAGAAAAACACGCCAGCTATACCTCACCCCTATCATAAAACAACCCCTTGTCGGGTGCAAAAACTGCTATAATACTAGCGAAATTCGGGAGCTCTGATGGTAGAGATATTGCGCAATAAAAACCTGGCTACCAAATTTCAGATACTGGTCGAGATTGCCAACCGCGGACCCAGTATCCAGCAGCGGGACATCGCCCAGAAGCTGGCGGTTACCCCCCAGGCAATATCAGACTATACCCGCCAGCTGATCAGGGAGGGCCTGCTGCGGGCCGAGGGGCGCTCCCGATACCGGGTAACCACCGAAGGCGTCAACTGGATAATCAAGACACTGCGCGAGCTGAGAGGCTACCACACCACTATTGAGCAGGCAGTGACTAATATTTCGGTCTGTGCCGCCGTCGCCGATGCCGATTTGACTCAGGGGCAGACCGTCGGGCTGGAAATGAAAGACGGGCTGCTCTTTGCCACCCGAAAGGCGGCTGGCGGCGCCCGGGGCATAGCGGCTAACAATGCCAGAGCCGGTGAAGATGTAGGTGTGGCCAACATTGAGGGCATCGTCAGCCTGGACCGGGGTAAAGTGACCATCCTGAAGGTGCCCGGCATCCAGCGCGGCGGCTCCGGGATGGTTGACCGCGACCGCCTGCAGCAAGAGCTGGCGGGCCGAAAACTGACCGGCGCCATCGGTATTGAAGCTATTGTCACCCTGAAAAAACTCAACACCAAGTCTAGCTACCGCTACGGCGTGGCCGAAGCCGCCATTGAAGCGGCTAACAGCGGACTGGCTTCCCTCATCGTCTGTGTTGATGATGAAATCTCCAGTCTGGTGCGGCGGCTGGAAGCCGAGAGCATAGACTACGAACTCATCGACCTGCGAAAAAGTGGCCATAGCGCCGGTACTTAATCACCATCAACCGGATACCGCCGCTAATCCACCCAAAATGCCCGTTACCCCATTGACACCCCCCTGTTAGCAAGTTCTATAATCAAGTAAACTTGTTTTTAGACAAGTTAACTTTTAATAGGCGGTGTCTGATGGGCAAGATATTTAGGCTTCTGGGCGGCTTTCTGCTAATTTCAACCATCCTGGCAATGAACGCAGTACCGGCAATGGCTACTGGTCAGCCAGACCTGGAGCCGAGCCAGATTATCGCCACGGCTTATACCGGCATTACCAATACGGTTACGGTACTCGTAAAAAACAATGAGAATACGGCCAGCGACAATTTCGGTGTATTGCTAGAAGCGAAATATGGGACAGGGGATTATACCACTGTAGACAACATAACTGGCAACTCAATCCTTGACAAAGACAACGCCTGGTATGCCGATACCCAGGTGAAGTTTGACTGGACTCCGTCAACGTCCGGAGACTATACGCTGAGAGCAACGGTCGACCCGGGCAGCTATGTCACCGAGACAAATGAGACGAATAATGAGCTCACCGGCAACATCAGTGTAGCCGAACTCACCCCGATAACGGTGACGGTGAGGGTGGAGGGCGCGACCTCAACAATATGGAGTGGTAGCGTGACCTTCAGCACCTCGAGCATAACCGACAAGCAGGGCACCACTCATAATATCGACCACCCCACGGCGCTGGGAGCCCTAGCCGAAGCCGCCAGCCAAGGTGGCTTCAGCTACGTGGTATCCAGTGCCTGGGGCACGTTAGGTTTTGTGGAGAGTGTAGACGGTGAAACCTATGCCGACTTAGACGGATGGAAATACCGGGTTAACTGGGTCGATGCTAATATTCCGGCGGTTGATTTTGCTCTCGGCGAAAATGATACGGTTCTATGGTATTACGGCACCTGGGGGGGCTCGCTGGCGCTACGCCTCACCGCAGATGAAACCAGCCTCCCCCACACCGATAACTTTACAGCTACCGTAGAATACTACAACGACGATACTTCAAGCTTTGCCCCGCTCGCCGATGCCACCCTCCATGCCGGCTCGCGAATCTACACTACCGATGCCAGCGGTCAGGTAAACATTTCCCTGCCGCCCGGGGTTTATACCGTCTATGCCGACAGGGGGGATTACACCGAATATACCAAGTCAAACCAGGAGACGGTCATTGTGCACGTTACTCTTACCCTCCAACCGGGCTGGAACTTCATATCGATGCCCAAAAAGCTAGCCAGCGATAATTGCACGGCGTCGGCGGTATTCAGTGGCGTCAATACTGACGGCCACTCTATCTTCTACTATACTTCGAGCGGGTGGGCGGCTATGACTGCCGATACCACCGTCTCACCCCTGGAAGGCATCTGGATATACTCTGCCACCACCAAGGACCTGCGTCCCCTGTTCGACCCCGACCCACGCCAGGTACCGCCGACGAAACAGCTATCGGCGGGGTGGAACGCCATCGGGTTCTCTGATTTCACAGCCGCCTCAGCCAACTCTGCCCTGACCTCTGTTGAGGATGAGTGGGCTACCCTTATCGGTTACGATGCCGTTGCTCAAGCCTATGAAGTGTCGATAATTAACAATGCCCCGGCCAGTGATAATCACAGTGAAAGCAGACCGATGTATCCCTGGAAGGGCTACTGGTTCTATATGACCAGTAACGGGGAGCTGGCCAGTATAGGCTCATGATATGAACGTGACTAGATGTGTTAAGCAACTTGGTCTGGTGGCAACCGCTTTCCTGGTCTGCCTGCCGGGAATACTCCTCCCGGCAGCGGCTCTCGCCGCTGACACGACCCAACCCGAGGAATTCTACGGAAATATTACCGCTAACGGGGTGGACGCACCCGCAGGCACCGCAATTGTCGCCAAGATAGGCGGGGTGGAGAAGGGTAGCTTTACCACCACCGAAGCCGGGAAATACGGCGGCTCGGGCACGTTTGACCCCCGGCTGATTGTCTCCGGTGAAGAGGCTGACCGGGCGGGGACAATAACCTTCTGGGTAAATGGCTCGCCGACTGACCAGACAGCAATATACGAACCCGGTGAATCCAGAGAGCTTAATCTAACCGCCTGGGTTTACCCCCTCCAGTCCAGTGATATTCAGATAACCAGTGCCTTGAACTACCTGAGAGAGGCACAGCAGTCCACTGGCAGCATCGGCGGCTTCAGTGTCGATGCCTGGATAGTGATGGCTATCGCCGCCGCCGGCGAAGACCCCGATGACTGGGCGGCAGGCACCACTTCTATTATCGACTACCTGAGCAACAACCGCGCCAGCCTGGGCGATATTGCCACCGACTGGGCACGGTCAGTACTGGCCATCACCGCCGCCGGCGAAGACCCGACCAGCTTCGGCGGCTTTGATTATGTTGCCAAGCTGAAGTCCTACTATGAGAGCAACCAGATTGGCTCGACATCGCTCATCAACGACGACTTCTGGGGGGTGCTGGCTTTAATCTCAGCCGGGGAGAGCCAGAGCTCGACGATTATCACCAACTCGGTGGCTTTCATCAAGGCCAACCAGAATAGCGACGGCGGCTGGGGATTGACCCCTACCGGCGATAGCGATGCCGACAACACCGCCGCCGCCATAATGGCGCTCATAGCCGCCGGGGAGAGCCCCACCTCAACCGTAATTGACACTGCTCTGGACTACCTCAAAACCCTCCAGCAAAGCAACGGCGGCTTTATCTCAGAGGGATTCACCAACTCCGGTGTTGATGCCTGGGTAATTAACGCCATTGCCGCTGCCGGGCAAAGTCCGGTTGGTGATGAATGGCAGGAAAGCGGTAAAAACCCGATAGAGCACCTGCTCAGCCTGCAGGATACGGACGGCGCTTTCAAGTGGACGGCGACACAGCGGTCCAATCCGGAGTGGATGACCGCCTACGCCATAGCCGCGCTGCTGGGTAAGCCCTACCCGGTAGCCATATTTTCCGATTCGTCCGATGATGGCGACGGCGGGGGAGGCGGCGGCGGAGGCGGCAGCAGTGGCGGCACGCCCGGCTTTACCATCGTGGTTGACTCGGTAACCTCAAGCGGCCGGTTCACCGAACAGGTCACCGCCCGGTCCGGGGATGGCAAGGTCAAGCTCACCATAAGCGAAGACACCATCGGCAAGCAGGCGGGGGGACAGGCACTGCGCACCATAAGAATAAACGAGATGAATTACCCCCCCGAACCGCCCGATGACGCCGAAGTTATCGGGCTGGTCTACGACATTGAGCCGGACGGGGCCACCTTTGACCCGCCGATAAGCATGACGGTTAAATACAGTCCGACCCTTCTTCCCGATGGCGTCAGCGAAGAAAACCTAGTGGTCGCCTTCTGGGATGAAGATAACGACGAGTGGGTGGAATGCCCGTGCACCGCTGACACCGGGAGCAACACCATCACCGCCGAGGTGAGCCACTTCACCGCTTTCACCGTTCTATCATCAACCCGCCCGGCAGCTTTTACCGCCAGCGATTTAACCATAACTCCCCAAGAGGCGGAAACAGGGCAAATAGTGACCATCAGCGTCACCATCAGCAATA
>CP070693.1:1105261-1111040 GCA_020353235.1 Dehalococcoidia bacterium
CCGAAACTCCAATTCATAAATCGCAGGTTTGTAAAGTTCGTCATCTAAAGTGTAAGTTTTGACGTAAACCTTACAATCTAAAAGAGGTAACATAGGGTAGGTATCTTCTTCTCTCACACGTTCCTTCAAATTTCGTTTTCCTCTTCCATTTTTCCATTCCTTTATTTAAAAATAGCATATGTTTAAAAATAATCACAACCATACCCCATCCTTTTATGTCAGCAAATTTTTTATCAGTAGGGGGAATCTAATTCCTATTTTTCACTCGTAACTTCACATAACACATATAGTGCGCCCCAATATACACCAGCCGCACGGGTTAACATAATTATTCTGCCCGAAAGAAGCCCTTCCCTGGCATCTATGGCAGCCAAATTCCTCGCCTTTTATTAGACCTAATTCTCCGGTTGTTTTCGTTATTTATTTTTTGGTTTATGAAATATATATCTTTATATTAATTACCTGTTCTACTGAAAGCCCCTACTTTGTTTATCAAAACTTCTATTATTAAGATATGTATTAAGCTATGCCAAAGTAATAATGGTCTTACCCCCAGCTTGCGGCATTATTAGGTTATTTTCCTGACCTTGTCTTTCTACCCCCAAAATGCGGGGTTGGGGGTGGTTATTACCACCCCCAAAGATTTACAGGTAGTAAAGCATTCAAATGATTTTTTAGGGGCCTAGATTTTGATTTGAGAGCGTCATTTTGAGAGGGCTAAACTGGGGACAAAATTTGGGTTAAATTCTGGCTGATTAGTTCCCGCAGCCGGTGCAACCGCCACCCCTTCATGGCCGAAATTAATACCGTGTTCTCTTTTTCGGTGCCCGTCTTCTGACAGAGGTCTTCCAGGGCACTTTGCTCATCCCGTACCTGACTCCGGTCAAGTAACCGGTCAATTTTATTCAGTACTGTGATTCTTGGTTTATCGTCAAGGTTAAGGTCAGCCAGAATTTCTTCCACCGTCTGGCACTGCTCAGCAGCGTTGCGGGAGGACAGATCAACGACATGGAGCAGGACGCTGGCTTCGTTCAGTTCTTCCAGGGTTGCCCGGAATGCGGTTAACAGTGTCGGTGGCAACTTACGGATAAAACCGACCGTGTCCGTAATAAGGACATCACTTTTGTCAGGAAGGGTCAGGCGGCGGATGGTGGGGTCAAGGGTGGCAAAAAGCTTATCCTCCACAAAGACCTCGGCATTGCTGATGGCATTGAGCAGAGTGCTCTTCCCGGCGTTGGTATAGCCGACTATGGCCACAATGGGGATGCCGGTCTTCTGCCGTTGCTGGCGATGCAGCCGGCGGTGTTTTCTCACCTCTTCAATCTGTGCCTTAAGGCGGTGTATCTTCTGGCGGATAAGCCGCCGGTCTGTCTCCAGCTGCGATTCACCGGGACCCCGGGTGCCAATACCACCCCCCAGCCTCTCCAGGTGGCTCCACTGCCCGGCAAGCCGGGGTAACAAGTATTGGTGCTGGGCCAGTTCCACCTGCAGTTGGCCCTCGTGGCTCTGAGCGCGCCGCGAGAAAATGTCCAGAATTAGAGCGGCACGGTCAATCACCTTCACCTGAAGGGCTTCCTCCAGGTTTCGCTGCTGCAATGGTGATAGTTCATCATCAAAGATGGCCACATCGTAAGGGGTGCTTTGCTTTAATGAGATTAGCTCTTCCAGCTTGCCCTTGCCTAGGTAGTGCGTTTTGGAAGGTGTCAGCAGCCTCTGGAAAAGCTGCCCCGCCACACTGGCGCCAGCGGTATCCGCCAGCTGGGCCAGCTCATCCAGCGAGTCCTCCACCGCCCACCGGTCGCTTCTGCCCTTGGAGGCTACGGCTACCAGCACCGCCCGCTCCAGGGCTTTCTCGCTGAGCAGGGTACTTTTAAGTGCACCTTTAATTGCCGTACTCCTAAAAGTTATGTAAAGTAAACCCTATCGCTTTTTTAACCGGGCCTTGCTGCTGCGCCACTCGGCCAGCCGGGATAAGCCCTTGACAAAGGTGGCGTCAGGGACAGTCAGGGATAACCGCACGTAGCCCTCCCCGTTTTTACCGAAGCCGGTCCCCGGAGTAATCACCACCCCGTGCTTGTCGAGCAACTCAGTGGCAAACTCTGTCGAGGTATGGCCCTCCGGCACTCTAGCCCAGATATAGATACCCCCCCTGGGTGGCTTGGCTTGAGCACCGATGTTATTTAGGATATCAACCAGCAAGTCGCGGCGCCGCTGGTAGATAGCATTTTTCTTAGCCAGATAATCCTGCGGTCCGTTCAAAGCCTCAATGGCGGCATATTGAATTGCCTGCGGAATCCCCGAGTCCAGATTTGTTTTGACTCTCTTCAGTGCATCTATTATTTTGGCGTTGCCCACCGCCATGCCGATGCGCCACCCCGTCATGTTGTAGCTCTTGGATAGGGTATGAAACTCAATGCCGATTTCCTTGGCACCATCGGCCTGCAGGATGCTGGGCGCTTGGTAATCATCAAAGACAATCTCGGTATAGGCGGCATCATGGCATACCACCAGGTCGTTTTGCTGGGCGAAATCGACTGCCTTCTGGAAAAACTCAGGGCTGGCCACCGCCCCGGTGGGATTATTGGGATAGCTGAGCCACATTAGCTTGGCCTTTTTCAGAATATGGGCTGGGATAGCCGCTAAATCGGGGATAAAGTCCTTCGCTTCGTTAAGGGGCATGGCGTGAGGCTGGCCGCCGGCGAGCTTGGTGCTTATGGCATAGACCGGGTATCCCGGGTCCGGTACTAGGGCAACATCGTCGAAGTCAATGAAGCAGAGGGCAACGTGGGCAATCCCCTCTTTGGAGCCAATCAGAGGCAGCACCTCGCTGTCCGGGTCGAGCTGGACGCCAAAGCGCCCCTGATACCACCCAGCGATAGCCTGGCGGAGTTCTACCAGGCCCTCGGTTTCGGGATAGCGGTGATTTGCCGGCTCCTGTGCTGCCTGACAAAGGGCATCGATTATATGGGCTGGCGTCGGCATATCGGGGTCACCGACGGCGAAGCTGATTACCTCTTCACCCTTGGCTTTTTTCTCAGCTATTTTCTGGTTGATCTCGGCGAAAAGATAAGGGGCTAGACTGGACATCCGTTTTGACATCTTCATTTTTCCCATACTCCAGTGAATACTTTTTCCGCCGGCCCGCTGAGGAATACCTCCCCCACCCCATCCCATTCCACCTTGAGTACTCCTCCTGGCAAGGCGATAGCTACTTTATTATCAACATAGCCATTCTTTTGCGCCGCCACTGCTATGGCGCCGGCACCGCTGCCACAGGCCAATGTCTCCCCGGCGCCCCTTTCCCAGACTCGGGCGTCTATTTGCCCCCGGTTGATGATGTTGACCACTTCAAAATTAGTCCGCCGGGGAAATATTGCTAGGTGTTCTACCTTGGGGCCTATCTGGGATAGCAAAAATCTGGCTACCGGCTGCGGGCAGAAACAAACCGCATGCGGGTTTCCCATCGAAACGAGGTTTAACTGAAGCTCTTTGCCGTCAATAACCACCGTGTAGCCTAGCATTGATTTTATGTCAACTAGCTTCCGGCTCCCAGGCCCTATCGCCACCGGGATATCGCCGGCATCGAATTTGGGCACCCCCATACTGGTCTGGATTTCAACCGACTTTCTCGTTTTATTAAACCTGACTGCCCTTATGCCCGCCATCGTTTCAATCTTTAGCTGGCTTTGGGGTGAGAGCTTTTCATCAATAATGTATTTGGCCAGGCACCGCAGTCCATTGCCGCAGGATTCGGCCTCGCCACCATCCGGGTTAAACATACGCATCCTGAAATCGGCTTTGGCTGAGGGTAATAGGAGCAATAAGCCATCAGCGCCGATGCCGTAGTGGCGGTCGCACATTGCTTTGGCGACTGCTGCCCAGTCACCTCCGGTCTTACCGGTCTCTACTAGGATAAAGTCATTCCCGGCACCCTGTAGTTTGGTGAAGTCCACTTTGCTCGGCTCCCCTGAATTTATTTACTATGGCGGTTATTTCTGATTTAGCCTTTTCCTCAAACCACCTAATTCTATCATCTTTTAAGCGGAACCAGTTATACTGGTGACGGACTAGGCGGTGGCTCTCCGTCTTAATTTGCTCAACAGCCGCCTCTAATGTCATCTCACCCCTGAGATATTGACCGATCTGGCGGTAGCCGATGCCGGACATCGCCGGCAGGCTGAGGTCATAGCCCATCGCCATCAGTTTTTTCACTTCTTCAACCAGACCACGCCGTACCATTTCATCAACCCTGGAGTCAACCTGCCGATATAATTCAGTCCTATCTATGGTCAGACCGATGATAAACGTCGGATAAGGTAGTGCCTGCTTCCGCCGGGATAAGGGGGCATCAATATGCTTCAGTACTTCCAGAGCCCTTATTACCCGCCGCACATTACGTGGGTCAATCTGCTGGGCGGCGATGGGGTCAGCCCTGACCATCTCCTGGTAGAGCCTTTCCACACCCATTTTAGCCGCTTTATCCTCCAGACGGCGTCTGAATTCTAGGTCAGGGGGGACTGACGGTACCTGCCAGCCCTCCAGCACTGCCCAGACATACAGCCCGCTGCCGCCGACCAGTATCGGTAATTTATGGCGTTGACCGATATCGGTAATCGCCTGGGTGACTAAATGCTGGTACTGGGCCAGGCTGAAGTCCTCATCGGGGTTGGCTATGTCTATCAGGTGATGCCGGACGAGGGATAGCTCCTCCGGGCTGGGTTTGGCGGTGCCAATATTCATATAGCGGTATACCTGTCGGCTATCAGCACTGACTATCTCTCCGTGAAAAGTCTGAGCTAGGTGAAGTGCTAGCTGGCTCTTGCCGACAGCGGTGGGACCAACGATGGCTACCAGACGATTCATACTATGCTTTAATTTCTGCGGTCTGCTTGACAATACTCAAGAACTCGTTTGCTTTCAGGCTCGCCCCGCCGACAAGGCTACCGTCTATCTCGGATTGCTGGATAAACTCAGCAATATTGTCCGCCGTGACACTGCCGCCATAGAGGATACGCGTGTTCTGGGCAGTCTCTTTATCATACAATTTAGCCATATTACGGCGGATAAGCCCGATGGTCTCATTGGCCTGCCCGCCGCTAGCCGCCCGACCGGTGCCGATTGCCCAGACCGGCTCATAGGCGATTACCAGGCTATTAATTTGGTCTATGCCCGCCAGAGACGACTGGAGCTGCCCGGTGACTATCTCTTCGGTTCTCCCCGTCTCGTTTTCCTCCAGCCTTTCCCCGATACACAGGATTGGCTTCAGGCCGACCTTGAGCGCGGCTTGAATTTTTTGATTAACTATCTCGCCCGTTTCATTAAAATAGCGCCGCCGCTCTGAGTGCCCGATGATAACAAACTCGCAGAGTTCAGCCAACATGAGGGGCGAAATCTCGCCGGTATAAGCCCCCTTCTCGGCAAAGTATATATTCTGTGCCCCCAGCTTTATTGAGCTACCCCTGATGAGCTCGCCTACCGCCGCCAGTGAAATAAAGGGTGGACAGAGCACCTTGTCAACATTATTTATCCGGTCAAGCTCAGCACGCATTGTCCTGACCAACGCGGTGGCTTCGCTCAGGGTAGTATTCATTTTCCAGTTTCCGGCAGTTAAGGGAACTCGCATTTTACAGTTACTCTTCAGGCACCAAATTTGCTTAACTTCAGGGCGTTAGCCATCGCCAAGGGCATACTTTGAGTCGCCGGCAGTCGCCCCAGTCCCCCGCTGAGACAGGCTGACTCGGAGAACTTGGTTACTCTATCCGGCCGGCAATACCTGGCA
>CP070693.1:1111140-1121908 GCA_020353235.1 Dehalococcoidia bacterium
AACGGTGGTGATGGGGATGATGGTGCTGCCCCTGGTTTTGCTCCTGGGGTGTGAGGAGCTGGGGGGGCTGGGGGAGGATTTAACCCAGCCGACGGCGAAGGAGCCGAAGATAGCCCGCTCGGCTACACTGGAAGCAAAGTGGGCGGTGAACCAGATAGAGCTTCAGGTCGCCGCTGACCAAGAGATAGAGATACTCTTGAGATTATCCGAGCAGGACAAGGTTGATGGCTACTTCTACATTGAGGACGGTGGTATCACCGACTTTGAGATAAGCGGCAATTCGCCGATTTACAGCGCCCGCGAGCAGGGCGCGCTCACCCCGGAGGGAATCAACTCGGCGCGCTTCTCTTTTGTCGCCACCCAGTCCCAAGGGAATACCTACACCCTCACCTTCAGCAACAGCGGCGAGAACCGCAAAAAGCAGACCGTTTTTCTGGAGCTCATCTACCCGCTTGACGGCTCCCTGTTCCTACCGGTAGCCGCTGAATAGCTTAATAATAAAGTCTTAAATAGCCAGATTAAGAGGGGTGAAGCCCCTCTTTTTTATTCTTTTCTCTAGCCCGAAAAAAAGCTGCCAAAGGTGGCCAATTTTTCTTTGACTTTTGGGGCTACTTTGGCTAGATTAAAATGATGGCTGGTGAGGCTGGGGGTCAGGAGGCAGAATGACCTACCATGAAGATGAAGAAGTAAGACTGAAACGGCAATCCAGCAAGCACGCTGTCGCCCTGGCGATGCAGGGGCGGTGGCGGGAGGCGGTGGTAGCCAATATGAGCATCATTGACAACTTCCCCAATGATGCCGCCGCCTATAACCGCCTGGGCCGCGCCCATATGGAGCTGGGGGAATATGCCCACGCCAAGAAAGCCTACCAGCGGGCGGTTGAGCTTGACCCCTACAACATCATCGCCAAGAAGAACCTGGAGCGCTTGTCCCACCTGGCCGAGGCCATGGTCGGCACCGAGGCTGACTCCCGCACCGCCGAGCCACACTCTTTTATTGAGGAGGTAGGCAAGGCGGGGATGGTCAACCTGCGCCAGCCGGCTCCCCCCAACGTACTGGCCAAGATGGTGGCCGGCGACAAGGTATATCTCAAGAGAGACGAGGGCAGTCTGAAGGTGGAAAATGGCCGTGGTGAGTACCTCGGTGAGGTCGAGCCACGCTATGCCCAGCGCCTGACTAAACTAATGGACGGCGGTAACCAGTATGCCGCCGCCGTCGTCCGCACCACCGAAAGCGCAGTGGTGGTCATTATCCGCGAGACTTATCAGGACCCGTCCCAGGCCGGGCACCTCTCCTTCCCGCCGCGGGGGTTTGAGGAGCCCCGTATTTCGGTGGGCGATATGATAATCAAGCGGGAACTGGAATATGAAGAATCAGCCGTGGAGGAACCGAGCTATACCATCATTGATGTCGACGAGGATGGGATGGAGATAAAGCTCAAGGAGTCCCTAGAGGCTGATGAGGAAGAAGAAAAACCGGAAGAAGAGGAGGTCTAGCTAGTGGTTTCCGGTAATACCAGACCAGTTAATATCGAAGAGGAGATGAAAAGCTCCTACCTTGACTATGCCATGAGCGTCATCGTTTCCCGGGCACTGCCCGATGTGCGCGATGGGCTCAAGCCGGTGCACCGGCGCATTCTCTTTGCCATGCGCGAGCTGGGGCTGACCCACACCAGCCCGCACAAAAAGAGCGCCCGTGTCGTCGGTGAGGTGCTGGGTAAATACCACCCCCACGGTGACGCCTCGGTATATGACACCATGGTGCGCATGGCGCAGGACTTCTCCATGCGTTATGTCTTAATCGACGGACAGGGCAACTTCGGTAGTATGGACAACGACCCGCCGGCGGCGATGCGCTATACCGAGGCACGGCTGGCGTCCATCTCCGAGGAGATGCTGCTTGATATTGACCAGAATACGGTCAACTTCATGCCCAACTTTGATGCCAGCCTCAATGAGCCTACCGTGCTGCCCGCCCGGCTGCCCAATCTGCTGGTCAATGGTAGCTCCGGAATCGCCGTCGGCATGACGACCAACATCCCGCCGCATAATCTCACCGAGGTCTGCGACGCCCTCGGCTTTCTTATTGACAACCCGGAAGCCACCGTTGATGAGCTCATCCAGTTCATCAAGGGACCCGATTTTCCCACCGCCGGCATTATCCTGGGGCAGGAGGGCATCAAGAATGCCTATGCCACCGGTCACGGCCGCATCGTGGTCCAAGCCAAGGCTCATGCCACCGACGGTGCCGGCAGCGGGCGCCGCCAGATAGTGGTTACCGAGCTCCCCTACCAGACCGATAAAGCAGCCCTGGTGGAAAGAATCGCCGAGCAGGTCAAAGCGAAGAAAATCAGCGGCATCAGTGAGCTGCGCGACGAGTCTGACCGCCAAGGGATGCGCATCGTCATTGAGCTGGGCCGGGGTGCTCAGCCCGAGCAGGTGCTCAACAACCTATACAAACACACCGCCATGCAGTCCGCATTCTTCGTCAACATGCTGGCGCTGGTCAACGGACAGCCCAAGGTAATCAGCCTGAAGGAGGCGCTCCAGCACTATATTAACTTCCGCCATGAGGTCATCACCCGGCGCTCCCGCTTTGAATTGAAAGTGGCCAAAGAAAGGGCCCATATCCTGGAGGGGCTCAAAATTGCCCTGGATCATATTGACCAGGTCATCGCCACCATCCGCAAAGCGGCAACGGCTGAGGATGCCCGTCAGAAGCTGATGACCAACTTCAACTTAAGCCAAGCCCAGGCGCAGGCCATACTGGATATGCAGCTGCGCCGGCTGGCTAACCTGGAGCGAAAGAAGATACTGGATGAGTATGCCGAGGTGGTCAAGACCATCGCCTATCTGGAAGACCTGCTGGCCAACCCCAAGCGGATTCTCTTCTTAATCAAGCAAGACCTGACCGAATTAAAAGAAAAATATGGTGATGAACGGCGCACCGAGATAAGCGGGCAGGAGGCAATTGAATTCAGCGAGGAAGACCTAATCCCTCACCAGAGGGTGGCGGTAACCCTCAGTCAGCGTGGCTTTATCAAACGAGTGCCAGCTCAAGCCTACAAGCCGCAGCATCGCGGCGGCAAGGGAATTATCGGTATGATAACCCGAGAGGCTGACGCGGTCAGATTACTGGCGGTGGCCGATACCCATGACAGCCTGCTCTTCTTCACCAACCGCGGCAAGGTCTTCAACCTCAAGTGCCACGAAATTCCGGCCGATAGCTCCCGTACCGCCAAAGGGATGGCCATTGTCAACTTCTTCCCCATCACTGAGGACGAACGGATAACCACCATGGTGGCGGTGAGTGAATTCAAGCCGGATACCTATCTGCTGCTGGCGACCCGCTATGGCGAGATAAAAAAGACTTCGCTCAGCAGCTTTGCCGCCGTGCGCGGTAGCGGGCTAATTGCCATGGATTTAGAGAAGGGCGATGAATTGATTGCCGCCGGCATCGCTAATGATAAAGACGATACCCTGCTGATAACCGAAAAGGGACAGGCAATCAGGTTCGTGGTCTCCAGCCTGAGGGCAACCTTCCGCACCAGCGGCGGGGTGCGCGGCATCCGTATGGCGGCTGACGACCGCGTCATCGGCATGGATATTGCCCACCCCAAGACCCTCCTGCTGGTGATTACCTCAGGCGGCTTCGGCAAGCTTACCGACGTGGATAGCTACCCCCGCCAGCACCGCGGAGGGAGCGGGGTAAGGACATTCAACACCATGCCCAAGACCGGTGAGGTAGCTGCCGCCGAGATAGTCACCCTCTCCGAGCAGCTGATGATAATATCGGCGGAAGGGATTGTCGAGCGTACTCCGGTAAAGGGTATCTCAGTCCAGGGACGGCGCACCCAGGGGGTCAGGCTGATGAATATCAGCCCCGGGGACAGGGTGGTGGCGATTGCCTGCTTTGACTGATATATTTCTGCTGGCAATCGGCCTGCCAGCGCTCCAGTCCACAGGCATTACAGATTTCCGCCCGGCAGTCCGAGGTTTCCTTACCAGCTAGGGCGTGCTCATATTCCTGCTTCAGAAAGGCAAGGCATACCCCGGCATCAATATGAGCCCAGGGTAGCACCTCACCCCGGGAGCGCTCGCGGTGGGCGTAAAAGCTGAGCTCAAGACCGCTCTCGGCAAAGGCACGAAGCCAGTTATCGTAGTTAAAGCACTCATCCCAGGCGTCAAAGGTTGAGCCCAGCTGCCAGGCACGCTGGATGACCTTACCCAGCCGCCGGTCCCCGCGGCAGAGGGCAGCCTCAAGCATACTGAGCTTAGGCTCCGTCCATGATAGTCTAATACCCCGCCGGGGCAGCCCCTGCTTTAGAAGCTCATGCTTGGCGCTCAGCCCCACCTCGCTTTCCTGAGCCACCCACTGAAAGGGGGTGTGGGGCTTTGGCACAAAGGTGGACAGGCTGACCCTTATCTGCGGTCTTTTCCCCTTGGCCTGCTTGCCTAGCGAGTTGACAGCCGCGATGAGCCGGATAATGTCCTCGATATCGTCACTGGTCTCGGTAGGCAGGCCGAGCATGAAATAAAGCTTGAGGCTGGTCCAGCCCCGGGCAAAGGCGGTCGCCGCCGTCTCCATAAGCTCGTCTTCCGATATTCGCTTATTAATCACTTTGCGCAGCCGCTCGCTGCCCGCCTCAGGAGCGAAGGTCAGCCCCGCCTTGCGGCGGGTGGACAGAGCATCAACCAGCTTTACCGAAAACTGGTCAACATGGAGGCTAGGCAGGGAAAGGGTGAGGTCGGCGTAACGCTGGGCAAGGCTGCTGATTATCTCAGCAATGCCGGTGTAGTCACCGGTGTTCAGCGAGACCAGCGAGACCTCATCATAGCCACAGCCGGCGATGAGCTCGCCTACCGCGCTGACTACTTCTTCCTGGGTACGCTCACGCACCGGGCGGTAGATATTTCCCGCCTGGCAGAAGCGGCAGCCGCGACAGCACCCCCGCTGAATCTCTATCGCCCCCCGGTCGTGAACCACCTCAATATAGGGGACAACCGGCCGGGTCACCGCCGGCGGCAGCTTATCAACCACCCGCCGCCGCACTACCGGGCTGGCCTGTTTTACCGCCGGGGTAACGCTTTTAACCAGACCGTCAGCCTGGTATACCACCTGATACAAAGCGGGCACATAGATGCCGGGTATTGTGGCCAGCTTGAGCAGCAGCTCTCTCTTTGATGCTTTAGTCTGCTTACCCCCCCGAAAGCAATTAATTAGCTCCAGTAAAACTTCTTCCCCCTCCCCAATGACAAAAAAATCAATAAAATCAGCCATCGGCTCCGGGTTGAAGACACAGGTGCCGCCCGCCATAACTAGGGGATGGCTATCATCTCTGGCTTGGCTCAGTACCGGAATCTGGGCCAGGTCAAGCATATTGAGCACATTGGTGTAGGTAAGCTCGTAGCCCAGGGAGAAACCGATAATATCAAAGTCCTTTAGCGGGTGCTTGGATTCAATACTGAGCAGGGGAATTGCGTATTTGCGCAATTGCGCTTCCATATCCCGCCACGGGGCATAGACCCTTTCAGCGAGGATATCAGGCTGGCCATTGAGCAGGTCATAGAGAATGGGCAGCGCCATGTTGGACATGCCGATTTCATATAAATCGGGGTAGGCCAGAGCCACCCGGATAAAGGTCTGCTCCCAGTCCTTGAGCCGGCTGTTCCACTCGGCGCCGGTATAGCGGGCGGGCTTGGTAACCTGATATAATATATCAGCGGGGTAGTTCAATCTATGCCTCCAGACTGTCCATTATAGGTTTTAGCCCCTCTGGGTGCAACTCTCCGAACCGGACTAATTCCTTGACATGGCTAGGTCGGATTGCTAAACTGTGGACGCCTGACCAACCCGGTCAATTTAAGCTAGCCTGAGAGAGATTAAACATCCCGCTAACAAGGAGGCAACAATGAAGCTCACATTAAGTGTCATCAAAGCTGACATTGGTGGTTACGTGGGGCACTCCGCATCCCACCCTGACATTCTGGCTAAAGCCGGGGAATCACTGACCAAGGCGAAAAAGACGGGCTTACTTATCGACTATCATGTCACCCAGTGCGGTGATGACTTGCAGCTGATTATGACCCACCAGCAGGGTGAGGAGAACGAGAGAATACACAAGCTGGCCTGGGATACCTTTGTTGAGGGTACCAAGCTGGCCAAAGCCCTGAAGCTCTACGGCGCCGGGCAGGACCTGCTCTCCGACGCCTTCTCCGGCAACGTCAAGGGAATGGGGCCCGGGGTCGCCGAGATGGAGATCGAGGAGCGACCGTCGGAGCCGGTAATTGTCTTTATGGCCGATAAGACCTCTGCCGGCGCCTGGAACATGCCCCTCTATAAGATGTTTGCCGACCCGTTTAATACCATCGGGCTGATCATTGCCCCCAATATGCACACCGGTTTTGCCTTTGAAGTGCACGATGTCAAGGAGCATACCAAGATAACCCTGAATACCCCGGAGGAGATTTATGACCTGCTGATTTTCATCGGTGCCCCTTCCCGCTACGCCGTGAAAGCGGTTTACAGCCGCGAAACCAAAGAAATAGCCGCCGTGTCTTCTACCCAGCGCCTGTCGCTAATCGCCGGGCGGTATGTGGGTAAAGACGACCCAGTGTGTATCGTGCGCGCCCAATCGCAGTTCCCGGCGGTGGGCGAGGTGCTCGAGCCCTTCAGCCTGCCCCATCTGGTAGAGGGCTGGATGCGGGGCTCACATCACGGTCCGCTGATGCCGGTCGCCATTGATGACGCCACTCCCACCCGCTTTGACGGACCACCCCGGGTGACCGCCGCCGGCTTCCAACTTGCCGATGGCAAGCTGATAGGGCCGCGCGACATGTTTGCCGATAAGTCCTTTGACCGAACCCGCCAGTGGGCCAACGAAGTCGCCGAATACATGCGCCGCCACGGTCCTTTTGAGCCACACCGCCTGCCCCTGGAGGAAATGGAATACACCACCATGCCCCAGGTAGCCAAGAAACTGGCCAAAAGATTCACTAAAGCTGACTGATAACACAAACCAGGATTAGGGGGAGGGAACAAATGGCTGTTTATGTTATGCTCACCACTCTGACTGACGAGGGAAGGAAAACCATCAAGCAGAACCCAAATAGACTGAAAGAAGTCAATCAGGAAGTGGAAACCATGGGGGTCAAGATACTTGCCCAGTATGCCCTGCTCGGTCCGTATGACTTCGTTAACATTCTGGAAGCTCCAGATAACAAGGCGATAGCCAAAGTCGCTCTGGAACTCGGTTCAAGGGGCACCCTCCAGACCCTGACCATGGCCGCCATGACTGTCGATGAAATTGGTAAGTAGCCCCAGGTATAAATATGGGTGGTAAGCTTCTCCTGGCGACCGGTAATAAGGCTAAAGTAAGGGAGTATAAGAGCCTGTTCGCCAATCTTAGCGGTGAGGTGGTTACGCTGGCTGAACTGGGCATCACCACGGAAGCTAGTGAAGGCGGCGGCAGTATGGAGGAAAATGCCTGCTTAAAGGCAGCCTTCTATGCCGCCGAAAGCCAAATGATAGCCCTGGCCGATGACTCCGGGCTGGAGGTAGATGCCCTCGGTGGTGAGCCCGGCCCCCTGTCGGCCCGCTATGCCGGTGAGGGTGCCTCGGATAGAGACAGAATTGATTACTTACTGTCACGGCTGGAGGGGGTGCCCTGGGAGAAACGGACCGCCCGCTTCCGCTGTGTTATTGCCCTGGCGGTGCCCGGGGGCGGGGTGGAGACCCGCTCCGGCGAGTGTGCCGGAATCATCACCCTGGAGCCGAAAGGGGAACACGGCTTCGGTTATGACCCCATCTTCTACCTTCCCGAGCTGGGTAAGACCATGGCTGAGCTGCCGTTAGAAGCCAAAAACCAGATTAGCCATCGCGCTCAGGCCGCCCGTAAAGTGTGCCAATTGCTAGAGAGGCTGAATTTATGACCGGACTCTTTGACTGCTTTCAACGTCCCATAAATTATCTGCGCATATCGATAACTGACCGCTGTAACCAGCGCTGTATCTACTGCATGCCCCCCGAGGGGGTGCTGCTTTCACCCCACCAGGACATTCTCACCTACGAGGAAATCCACACCATCGTCAGGGCGGCTGCCGAACTGGGCATAAACAAAATCAGGCTTACCGGCGGTGAACCGCTACTGCGCTCCGGCGTCTCCGAGCTAATCAAGATGATAGCCCGCATCGAAAGCGTTGATGACATCTCCCTGACCACCAACGGCATATTGCTCGGTCAGTATGCCGCGGAACTGAAATCAGCCGGACTGAGGCGGGTCAATGTCAGCCTGGATACCCTCAAGCAGGCTAAATTCGAGTTCATTACCCGTTCTGATAATAATTTAAGTGATGTTCTGCAAGGCATTGAGCTAGCCCGGTCAGTCGGGCTCAATCCGGTCAAGCTCAACATGGTGGTTATGGCCGGCATC
Organism: Dehalococcoidia bacterium; assembly: GCA_020353235.1. GTDB lineage: Bacteria > Chloroflexota > Dehalococcoidia > Dehalococcoidales > JAUYDJ01. Next base: position 1,119,572 of record CP070693.1, read on the forward strand.
AATGATGATGAAATCACCGATTTTGCTGCCAAGACCATTAGTGATGACTGGCATGTACGCTTTATTGAGTTTATGCCGATTACCAGCTATGATGGCGTAACCTCGCCATTTATATCCGTCAGTGATATTAAGAAGCGTCTGGAGCCGCTGGGCAAATTAGAACCCTGCCCGCCCCGCGTCGGCAACGGCCCAGCCAAGTATTACTGCCTTCCCGGGGCTAAAGGCAGCATCGGCTTCATCACCCCGGTCAGCGAGCACTTCTGCTTCCAGTGCAACCGACTGCGCCTGACTACCGATGGCAAGCTCCGCCTCTGCCTTCTGGCTGAAGAGGCAATAGACCTGAAGCAGCCCCTGCGCAGTGGCATATCTCTAGCTGAGCTGAAAAAACTGATTGAGAAGGCGGTTTCCAGCAAGCCCCTCCGCCACTATCTGGCGGAGGGCTACCTGCCCAAAGGCCAGCCCTTCTCTAAAATAGGGGGTTAGTGATGGAAGAGCTGACCCATATTGATGCCGAAGGTAAACCCCGCATGGTGGATATCAGCGGCAAGCCGGACACCCCGCGCCAGGCGGTCGCCAAAGGCTCGCTCTGGATGAAGCCAGCCACCCTTGAGCTGATTCAGAAAAAAGAGGTCGCCAAGGGGGATGTCCTTGATGTCGCCAAGCTGGCTGGCATCATGGCCGCCAAACAGACCCCCCAGTTAATTCCCCTCTGCCACCCCATTCTCATCGGCGAAATTAACCTTGAGTTCAGCCTGGATGAGAAAAGTAGCCGTATAGAGATTACCACCACCGTGAAAAGCACCGGCAAGACCGGCGTAGAAATGGAAGCGCTGACTGCTACCGCGGTGGCGGCGCTGACTATTTATGATATGTGTAAAGCGGTTGACCGGGGCATGAAAATAGAGAATATTCGCCTGGTGAGCAAAAGTGGGGGCAAAAGCGGAGTAATTAATCTTGAGTAGAATTAAATATTAGTATATACTACTTCACTACCAGGAAATACTTTCTTTGGGGGTGTAGCATGAAACTATCATGTCTTCAGGAGAACCTGAACCGGGGACTGGGTATCGTGGGCCGGGCGGTGGCGACCCGAACCACCCTGCCCATTACCAATAATATTCTCTTATCCACCGACCAGTCGCGCCTCAAGCTGGTAGCCACCAATCTGGAGATGGCGACCACCTACTGGCTGGGCGCCAAGGTTGAGGAAGAAGGGACGATTACCGTTCCCGCCCGGCTGCTCATTGAATTCGTTAACTCCCTGCCCAGCGAGAAGATTGACATAAGCCTCTTCCCCAAGACGAAGACCTTGGAACTGCGATGTGCCCGATTTGAAGCCAGAATCAGCGGCACCGATGCCAAGGACTTTCCCCCCATCCCCAAGGTTGAGGGGGGTATTAAGACCAAGGTTGAAGTTGACGCCCTCCACCAGGGAATTAATCAGGTCGTCTTTGCCGCCGCCACCGAGGAATCCCGCCCGGTGCTCACCGGCATTGACGCCCAGTTTGACAGCAAACTGCTCACCCTAGCGGCTGCTGATGGCTTCAGATTAGCCGTATTTAAGCTACCGATAGCGACCGCCGCCGGTCAGAAAACCGAGGTCATCATCCCCGCCCGGACGCTGGCAGAGTTAAGCCGCCTCGCCGCCGAGCAGGAAGAAGCGGTGGAGATAACGATCAACCCGGGGAAGAGCCAGGCGCTATTCCGCCTGAAGAATACTGAGCTGGTCTCCCAGCTGGTTCAGGGCACTTTCCCCCAGTATAGCCAGCTTATTCCCCAGAAATACACCACCCGGGCGGTGGTTGATGTTGCCTCCTTCCTGAGGGCAACCAAGACTGCCGCCATCTTCGCCCGTGATGGTAGCGGCATCGTCCGGTTGCAGATTGCCTCCGGCGGGAAAACGGCAGCGGGCAAGATAACCATTTCGGCCCGCTCGGAAGAAATCGGCGACGATGTCGGCGAGATTGACGCCACCGTTGAGGGTGAAGAGGCCAAGATTGCCTTCAACGGTAAGTATCTGACCGAGGCGCTGAGTGTGCTTCACGAGCCAAAGGTAGCCCTGGAGACCACCAACCCCTCCAGTCCCGGCGTCCTCCGCCCGGTAGGCGTGGACAACTATATCCACGTCATCATGCCAATGTTTGTTCAGTGGTAATAAATTTTGGGGATATCATAAAAAGGGGGGCATTGCTGCTCCCCTTTTTCTTTATTGCAATCTGATGGACTGCCTCCTAAATCTTTTTAGATGCCCCCGCCTCACCGGACTAACGTATCCTAGTACTATCTTACCCCGTTAAAGTAGGACGTTTAGGTGATTCCTTGGTCAAACAGTGAGTT